>JBBIJI010000051.1:0-23784 GCA_037446055.1 Nitrospiraceae bacterium | reverse complement strand
CAACGCTTGTGGCCTTGAAGAGCTTCTCATGCTAGTTCGCTGCAGGATTTAGGTTTGAAAGCTTCACCATGCTGCTTCATGCAACCGTGCGACAAGAGTGTGATACTCAGGGCGGGAAAGCAGAGTTAGGTAAGCTAGCCGATTTCGCCGCCGTAGGCCGTATCCAGATTGAGGAGGCAGGCAATCTTGTTGAGGGGTCTAGCATTGGCCGTGATCAAGCCATCCTGGAGTCGGCTCTTGAATACAACGCCATCCTTATCACCAATGACAAAAACATGAAAGCCGCCGCGCAGGCGAGGAATATCTTTATGCTCTCTACCAGATAGGCAAGTCCAGGCCCTCAACGTCCTACCTCATCTTAAGGAAGGATAGAAGATGCAACTAGCGGTGCCAGAGCAAGCGCGGGCGGTGTCAGACTAAAGAGCGAGGAGGCTTACGGTGATTCAAGTCGCTGAGCTTTCCTCTCATGAGACGGATACCTTGCTCAGAGGCTTGTCATGTGAAGGCCTCCAGAATGTGAGGGAGGCCTTCCACGCAGAAAAAGCAAATATTGACGGCGGTAAGCCTGCATGGGCTCTGCCGAGGAACGAGCGCATTTACTATGTGGCGCAATTGCAAAACGATCCCTACTTGCTCGTTGGTATTCACCCGAATCCATTGCCTAGTTCCCCGCACATTGTGAACATCTCTTCCCTTGCAAGAGTCGCTTCGGCCGCGAAAGGGAAAGCAGCTGATTGCCTGAGAGCAGTCATCCAAGAAAAGCTCGTACCGTTCTGTAGACAAAATGGCAAAATTCTGATCGTCGCGCGCATTCATACCGAGCGAGGCCTTAAGGTGTTCAGGGCACTTCAAAGTGTTCGGCCACACGGCATCTCAATTGTCAAGATCGAGGCAACGAGTCCCGACTGGTCTTGCACAATGATCATTTCCGATGACACTGGAGAACCTTAAGAAAACCAGAGATGGGAATTCACATATTGGGGACGGAAGATGCAAGTCAAATCGGTACCGGGAGCCTTTCGCTGCTTTGGCGTTTTCACGCATGCATCTTCTTGCGCATCGCGAATGCTGGCGAACGTTGAGCGCCTTCCAGCGGAGCGCAGAATGCTCGCGGATCGTTGCTGAATTTCTTTTTGTGGCCACTCTGAAACAATCTGAAAGCATTCAGTGGACTTTGGAGAAGCCAAAGCATTGTAGTCTGAAGAGTCGGCCTGAGAATATGGTCCAGGCTTCTTTAGAATAGATCGGCAAAGGAGTTCGGTAGGATGGCCTTTCCTTTAGAATTAAGTGTCCTCATAAAAGATCCCATTTACGGGTACGTCGCACTTACGGATCTTGAGCGGAAGATAATCGAAACGTCCGTTTTCCAGCGCCTTCGCTTTATCACACAGAATGGTCTTGCCTTCTACACCTACCCCGCATTACGCGGTTCACGTTTTGAGCACTCCATTGGAGTATGCCACCTAGCCGGCAAGGTCATGACAGCCGCAGTTGAAAATTCGAGAGACGAAGTGCTTCGGACACTTCTGAGCGGGTTTTGTGAGTCTCTGGAGACCATTCTCTCGCGTCAAACATATCTCGATCTCATCGCTGAGTGCAAAATTGATAAGCACGAACTTGGCAGGATGCAGAAATCCGAACTTCGTGAACTGGCCAATTTCATGGTCCAGCTAGTCCGACTTCTTGGCCTGCTCCACGACATTGGGCACCTCCCCTTTTCGCATCTCGGCGAGGAAGCTTTGGAGCCTTTTGAGAGAGAACTACTCGGCCAGAGCGATTTTGATGAGTTTAAGGCTCGTAACTGCAAACTCCACGAGTACATAGGATACAAAATCATTACTGAAGGAATCGGCGGTCTTAGAGAAGCCTTTGTCACTGAATGTGATCGTCTCTACTTCGAAGCGATTAAGGGACTCTATCGCCACAAGAACCAGTTGAAAGGAAATAGCCTCCTCAGTTCGCTTTTCGACCTGGTTGATTCAGATATTGACGTTGATCGTGGGGATTACTTGCGCCGAGATGGGTACACCAGCGGGATCGGCTTTGGCCATTATGACGTGGATCGTCTTATTGAGTCCGTCAGAATAGATATCGTCGAGAGGAAAAGTGGGCCAACGTTGTTGATTGCGCCAACCGATGCGAGCATCAGCCCGGTAGAAGATTTTCTTCTTGAACGCTATAAGCTCCACAAGTGGCTTTATTATCATCACAGCATAAAGTACTTTAACGCCTGCCTGTCCAAAGCGTTAGAGAGCCTGTTGCGCCTGAAGACGGAATTAGCCGAGCTTCACAAGGAAAAGTTCAAGCTTGAGTACTTCCACTACACGAGGTACGCATATCGTGATGGATTTATCTGTAACGAGGTATGGCTCTGGGATGTATTTTACAAAGCCTTCATCGACCTGAAGAGTCTCGGTGACCCAACGCCCGAGGTAAAGCAGGCCATTGTGTATCTCGATGTCATCATAAACCGGGCGAAAAGAGGCTTCTCGCTTTGGAAGACGCACCCGAACTATTTGAAGTTCAATCAACTGCTGCGGGCCAAAATCTGTATGCCAAGGACATCATCTTCTGCAGGAACTCAATATTTTCGCGTCTCGGGGAAGGATCTAATGGAAGTGCGGGAGGACCAGTTCTTCAACACGATCCTGCGGCAGCTCAAGAATGCCGCGCCCAAGGATGTGTTTAAAGAGTTTCACGATAAGTTCTCCAAGATCGGCGTTGAGATTCCATATGGTAAGGTGAAGAATTTCTTCTCTGCTCAGCTGGATGACAGGGAAATCGTGGGCCGGGCGTTTGTCACAGTAAACAGGTTCGAGCCATTCAGCGAAAGCAGTCTTTCGACAGAATCAGAGCCTGTGGCGAAATTGGAATTTTTGATCCGAAAACCAGAAGGCGGAAAGAAAGTTATTCGACTTACAGACGTTTCGCATCTGATTAAATCTCTCCATGAAGTTTGGAAGTCAGATATTCAGAGCTATCTCTTTTTCATCGTTTCCTCAACAGACCTTTCAGCCCTCGCGGGAAAGAGCAACCGTGCACCACTCGAGAAGGTGGTGCTTGACGAATTCTCTCAGGAGCTCTGCGCATGGTTCGAACAAAACAAGCTCCTAACTGTGGAGTCCTAGGGAGATAACGGGGGGATGTGCTGTTTATCAGCGATCCAGTGTCAAGCCAGTATGCCAACTCCAATCACCGTCAACAGCATGACTGGCAAAGAGACCGGGAACCTTCGCAGGCGTGGGAGGGTTAACGTCGAGGTCCCGGCGGCGGCTGATGCGACATACGAAGAAATCCGCGCGCGCCCTCCGCAAGAAAGGCCGTCACACTCCAGGCGGTTGATTGTAAGTCAAAACGGCACCGATAGCCTTTCGACGCTCTCACGACCTCGCCTACGCGTCTTCCTGCCTATCACGATGCTCTCGAACGTTGAGCGCCTTCCAGCGGAGCGCAGGGTGCTCACGGATCGTCGCCTGCATCGCGGGATCGCTCGTGAGCAGCTCTGGTGCGATCTCCCCTCGGTCGTTCAGGCGTGTGATGAATTCCTGCTCCTCGGCAGTAAGGGGCAGCACAGTCTTCAATAGGTCGTGACATTCGGACACGAGCTTCTTGCCCCACGCGGCGACATTGGTCGGCGACTCCTCCGTCGTAGTGTGGAGCGTCGGCAAGAGCTGGCTCTGTAACTCAACTGGGTCTACCTTCACATCGTCGGGGGAGACTGTCCGCCAATCCCTTCGGTTCGCCCCGCCGTACACGACGAACGCGAGGCGCAGCTTGATCCGGTCGAGATCGTCTCGCCGGAGCAGCTTACACGCATCGAAGAGATCGCGGCTCGCCGTTCGCGAGAACAAGGCGGCGAGCTTCCCGCCCGCGAGTTCGTGGAGGTCCAGCATGGGCACTTCCTTCGCCCGGTAGAATCCGACCGGACGTGAGTCGGAAGGCCGCGCCGGCCAGAGCGGCGTGCGGAGCAAGAAATTGATGTCGAGTTCGAGATTCCCTGGCTGGCCGGAGGCCGACGCATAGGTGAGGCGCCATTTTCCGCCGGCATGCTCTCCGGGAACTCGCATGACCCGGAGCCCTTCGCGGCCGCACACCGCCTGCACCGCCTGCTCGACTTTGGGCCGTTCGGCCACCATGACTTCGCGGTCGACGGCGCCAATGTAATTGAGATCGATATCGACAGAGAGGCGCGGCACGTCGAAGACGAAGAGGTTGAGCGCCGTGCCCCCCTTGAGCGCGATGCGGGGTCGGAGAAACGGGTGGCTCCGCAAGGCATCGAGCAGGGCCAGCAAGCGGAGGGCCTTCTCAAGCGTCTCGCTGAGAAAGCCGGTGGCTGCGGCTTCTCGCTGCAACTCCTCCAGTGTGAGGTTCATGCGACCTCCGCCCAGGCACGGGACAGCACGCGCTCCGGCACAACGAGGTTCCATCGCGACAGCAGCTTGCCCGGCTCTCGTCGCCGATCCAGATAGCGAGGCTGCGCCGGCGCGTGGGAACGCAACGCTTCTAGATGTCGCTCCTCGACCATGAGCTTGTCGCGATGCTGCTCCAGGAAGAACCCGACACGAGCCACAGTGAGCGCCGAGCCCAGCTTGAGCGCGTATTCCACGACAGCGTCGAGGTCAAAAAACTCGACAGCCTCCAGTGAGCGCCAGATCTCTTCCCAGCCGCCCCCGTGTTCGGGCACGTCGAGCACATCGACCAGGGTTCGCTCGAACGTCGTCACCCGAACCACCCCGCCCGCATGCCGTTGTTCGGTGATGCCTCCACCGGCATCGGGAAGCTGACGCAACGGGGCAGGGAGCTGAACGGGGATGAACTCAGCCTGGCGAAAGCGAAACGGACGGGCCCGGCGGCGCGAGAGGTATGTGAACCGGTTCGAGACAGAGTAGGCCTTCCCGTGGAACTGCAACGCCGCATGGTAGGCGACGACCGCATCATCGGCCAGCTTTGTGACCACGAGGTACGGGTCCACCACGGCTGCCTTCGGTTCGACGCCGCGGGGAACAGTCGCGTAGAGACCACGCCGGACGCGCACGAGACGACCCGTCGCCAGATGATGGGCGAGGAGGTTGTTGCTCGTGTGGCGGCTGCGCCCCTTCGCTTGCGCGTGGGCTACGAGGAACTCCTCGTGCGTGAACACGGGATGGCTTGAGAAAAAGTCTAGAGGAGAGCTATTGCCGTTTTGCGCATTCATAACCATATAATATAGTTATTTGTGCACTAATTGGCAAGTAAGACTTGTCAAAATGTGCAAATATAACCATAATTTATAGCTATACTGTTACGATTTGGCAAGTTGGATGGCCGTCGTATGGACGTACGGGCTTGTCGTCCTGCTGGCTTGTGACGCCGTTAGACCGTCCCTACCACGGTTTGCCGTTTCGGCTTTCCCGCTTAACCGCTCCTGTGGAGTCGATCGCCTTAAGTGAGTCCA
The DNA here is from genome assembly GCA_037446055.1 of Nitrospiraceae bacterium. Taxonomy (GTDB): domain Bacteria; phylum Nitrospirota; class Nitrospiria; order Nitrospirales; family Nitrospiraceae; genus JBBIJI01. The sequence continues at coordinate 18,350 of JBBIJI010000051.1, read as the reverse complement.
GAAGAAACGACGTGGGTACTGTCACAGTGTGTTCTGCTACAGAAACTAATTGGTAGCCGCGCTCACAAGCCGCTGTAGTGCTGGGAGCGACGGCGTGGGAATTGATCTCCTTCTCTGCTTCCGTTCTCCTTTGCGTTCGAAATGCTGGTGCACCGTCAGCAACATCTTGCTCGCATTCTGTTCCAAGGCTCTGCGCAGCGGATCAAGGTCCAGTCGTGCATAGATTCTTGTCGTGCTGATGTTGCTGTGGTTGAGGACCGCCCCGATCAACTGAAGGCTTTCCCCGCTGCCGGCTAGCCATGATCCCACGGTGCGCCGGAGATCGTGAAGTCTGACATCCGAGACGCCTCCCTTGGTCCGAATACGGCCCCAGGCCCGTTTGATGTTCACTCGATGGGACCCATTGCGCCCGGCGAACACATAGGGATTCCCGTCTTGTCGCGGAAGCTTGCTCAAGACGGCGAGGAGCGGTCCCGCAAGGGGAAGCACGTGCGGGCGATCAGCCTTTGTCTGTGGGATACGCCACTCGGCTTGCTCCAAGCTGATATCCTCCCACCGCATCGTGAGCACCTCTTCGCGGCGAGCCCCAGTGAACAGGTACGTGAAAAAAGCCCCGCGTACATATTCATCCGGTTCTTCGAGGATGGCGGCAAACAGACGAGGAAATTCATCGGGCCGCACGAAACGATCCCGTTCTTTTTCTTTGAAGAAATGAATTCTGGTTGCAGGATTCTCCCCCTGAAACATTCCCCAGTCCTTGGCCAGGTTGAACATCTTTCTGAGCAGGGCTACGGCTCGATTCGCGCGATAGGGCGCCGTCTCCCCGATCTTTGAATGCAGCAGGACAATATCATTCCGGCTAATATCGGATAACTTGCGCGTCTTCAACTCCTTGAGATGCGTGTCCAGCATGCTTCGGTCGTCCCTCGCCGACCTCTTCATGGGGAGATGCCGTTGCTCGTACAATAGGGCCAGGTCGCCAAAGGTCGGTTCCTTGATCCTGTCTTGGCGTATTTGCGCTGGATCTTCTCCTTGCGCGATTGCGCCGACATGAGCCTCCGCCAATTTGCGAGCCTGTTCAACCGTGAGAGGACCATACGGACCGATCGTGATTCGCCTGACCCTCCCTCTGACACGTTTCTCCAGGACAAAGGTCTTCGTTCCCTTCGTCACTCGTAACGCGAAACCGCGAAGCACGCAGTCTCGGATAAAGACTTGTCCGGAGGATGGGAAAGGCGTGTCATCGATGAGGCGTTTCGTGAGTTTTGGCATGGACGCGTCCTCCGTGCGCGTTGACTTCTCGCTCACCACGATCTAATCAGCGGGCCGAAATGTAGACGCTGTGTAGACACGAGAGCGCGAAACGTCGGGGTCTAGACCGTAATCTAGAGGAGGACCGTAATCACAACTCGTTGAAGTGTCAAGAGGTGTGGTAAGTGATAGTACCTGAGAGTAAGTGCTGGTGCTGACTCTTAATCAGCGGGCCGTAGGTTCGACCCCTACACGGCCCACCAAACAGAACTTCGTTCGACCCCGCGCCTCAAATGTGCGCGGGGATATTCAATACCTCAAGTAAAATACAATTCTCACTTCGTGCGTACCGGCGGCTCTTAAGGCATAGCCTTCTTCTGTCGCCATTGGATAAACCGCTCCAGGTGTTCTTCTAAAAGATCCGGTCATTCTTCCCTTTCTAACTCCCTCTAGCTTTTCCCTCGACAGCGCTCCATTCTGGCCGTGTCGCCGCGAAGCCAGGCCATTGGAGAAGCTATGGATGTCGCGGGCGTGCTGATGGTGGTTGACGACCCCTCCGTTCGCGATATGGTGCGGGTCGTGCTCACACGGGCCGGCCATGATGTCCTGTCCGCCGTAGAGACGGCCAGGAGGCGATCAAGCTGATGGCCACGGGAGATCATGGGTCGTCGTTGGACGCGCTGCTGTGTGATCTGGACATGCCAAAGATAGGCTGCCAAGACCTCATCGGGCATTTCCTCCTGCGCTACCCTTCTGTGCCGATCATCCTGCCGAGCGGGTCTTCTGACTTTGAGAAAAATGAGAAATTGATTGTGATATCCGGCAGCCCTACCTAGGATACATGCATGGTCGCGGTGTTGAAACCTCCGATTCCGACCAGCCCAAACCTTCTTGCATATCACGGCACCACACTCACCAACCAGAGGAGGGCACTATGCCATTAGGACGAGTATTGGTTGTGGACGACGAAGCGGACGTCAGAAAATCAGTTCGGCTGACTTTGCAAAAAGCCGGATACGATGTGGTCGAGGCCGAGGACGGTGAGCAAGGGATCAAGGCGATCAAGTCCGGAGACAATCCTCTCATGGTGGACGTCATCGTCTGCGATATCCACATGCCGAAGGTCGGGGGCAATGAGGCAATCGCATGGTTCCGATCGCAGTTCCCATCCGTGCCCATCGTGGTCATGACCGGCAAGCCCGACGTTGGCAACGCCACCAAGCTCATGAAAGACGGTGTCGCAGACTACTTGGTCAAGCCCGTCGAACCGGAAAAACTCAAAGCCGTCGTGAACAAGGTCGCCAAGAACCGCGTGTGGAAGGACGAGTTCAAGACCTGACCTGAGCCAGGAACGGCGAGGGGTACCATTTCATCGGTCGATGGTACCCCTTGTTCATGTTGCCCCCTCCTCTGCACTGAGCGTCCCAGTTAATCGGACTATGGAGAATGAACAACGGGACAATCCTGGTCGTTGACGACTCGCCCGACAATCTCCTCCTGCTCTCAGATTTCTTGAGGGCAAACCAGTACTCGGTCATCACGGCAGATTCCGGAGTGACGGCCTTAGACATCCTCTCAACCGAGCGCCCTGATCTGCTCGTGTTGGACGTCATGATGCCAGGCTTGAGCGGGTACGATATCTGCCGGCGGGTCCGCGACAGCCCGGATACGGCCCTCCTTCCCGTCATCATGGTCACCGCGCTCGACCCCGTCCAAGAACGGCTCCACGGGATCGAAGCGGGAGCGGACGATTTTCTGACCAAACCGATACAGAAGCAGGAGCTGCTCGCTCGCGTGCGCTCGCTCCTCAGGGTCAAAACCCTTCACGACGCCGTCAAGGCACATGCGGGCGATCTCGCCGAATGGAACAAGAAGCTCCATGCGAAGCTCGAACAGGAAGCGAAATTGGCTGAGGTCGCTCGCTCCCTTGGCGACATCGGGCACGAGGTCAAGAACCTGCTGATGCCGATCGTGACCGGGTCCGGACTGTTGCGTGACGAGCTCAAGGAATTGTTCGCACGGCTTCCGCCGCAAGAGTCGGAACGGCTCAAGTCGAGCCAAGACTTGTGTGCGGAGATCGGCGAGATGCTGACGAACGCCACCTACCGAATCGAAGAACGAGTGAGAGAAATCGGGGATTGCGTCAAGAACTTGAGCACCCCTCCCACGTTCGAGCGATGTCGTCTGTCCGTCGTCGTCGACAACGTGATCAAGACCTTGCGTCTTATCGCGAGCAAGAAGGGGATCGCCCTCATCACGGAGCAACTCGATACGTTGCCGCCGATTCAGGCCGACGAGCGACGAATCTTCAACGTGTTTTACAACCTCGTCAACAACGCGATCCCGGAAATGCCGGATGGAGGATCGATTACCATCCGCGGGGAACACAGGCCCGAGGACCGATCCATTGTCCTCTGGGTCAGGGATACGGGCCGAGGCATGCCGCCGGAAATCCGCGATCGTCTCTTTACCACTCGAACAATCAGTCGGAAACCCGGCGGGACAGGGTTAGGGACGAAGATCGTCAAAGACGTCATCGACGCTCACGGTGGCACGGTCTCGGTCGAAAGCACGCTGGGCGTGGGAACGACCTTCACCCTCGTGCTTCCGATCTGCCAGCCGACCACCCAGGCATCGCCGAGAGGGTAGCGCCCACGCCCGTTTCCGAACGATTGCTCTGTCGATAATCCGACGGACTACGTTTCGGACTCCTCTTTTTCCTCTGATGTCCCTGCGCGAGCGCCGTAGCGGATGGCTTGGGAAATCGGGTACACTCCTCCCGCACTGCGCAGAACGTCAGACCATTTCCGGGAGGTTGTGCAGACATGCTCGGCGACCGACCAGCGACAAAGGCCTTGACGCGCGGAGTGCTGATTGCAGTTGCCACGCTGCTGGCCTCGGCCCTCGGCCTGTTCGCAATCCTCGAGCTGAAAGCCGTCAACCTGCTCTTTGCCCTGCGCGGGGCTGAGCCGCCTCAATCCCCGATCGTGATCGTCTCGATCGGCGAAGATTCTTTCGATGAGCTCAACCTCGCCTGGCCCTGGCCACGCAAGCTCCATGCGGAATTGCTCGACAGACTGAATGCCGGGCATCCGGCCGCTGTGGGTTTCGACATCGCATTCCCGGAGCCCTCAGCCGGAGGACCCGAGGATGATCGGACGTTCGCCGAGGCCATTGAGCGAGGGGGGAACGTGGTGCTCGCCGCGGCATTGACCGCGATCGAGGAGGCCGCTTACCGCAAGGAGGACATCAATCCGCCCATCCCGGTGTTGCGGGAGAAAGCCGCCGGATTCGGCCTCGTCAACTTCCTCGTCGATGATGACGCGTTCGTCCGGGCCGCGGAGATCGACCACAGCTACCAGGGGCAACGGTTCCCCAGCTTCGCCCTAGCGCTCGCGCACGTGGCGGCCAAGGTCGGTGTTCAGCGAGCGCCGACTCCAGGGCATGAGGTGCTGATCAATTTTCGCGGGGGACCCAAATCTTACCCGACGATCCCCTATTATCGGATCCTACGGGGCGAGGTCTCTCCGGCCGCATTCACCGGAAAGATCGTCCTCGTGGGGGCAACCAGCCCGGTGCTCCATGATCTTTTTCCCACTCCCTTCGCCCCTCGGGGAGATATGCCGGGCGTCGAGATTCAGGCCAATTTCCTGGAAACCCTGTTGCGAGGGATTGCGCTGCGCCGGGCGCCGGCCGGTGTGACGATCATGCTGACGTTAGCCGGAGCGATCGCGGCCGTATGGCTGACGCTCCGTTACCGACCGGTCCTCGCTCTGCTCCTCGTCGGGGCACTCGGAATCGGGTGTCTTGTCCTTACGTATGGGCTGTTCGCGGGATCGCGTCTCGTCATCGCTGCGTATCCCGTGCCGACTGCGCTGCTATTGGGCTTTGGCGCCACGCTCTTGGAGAATTTCATTCTGGAGAAGCGGCAGCGGACCATGTTGATGCAGCTCTTTTCCAGGCACGTCTCGCCGGAAGTCGCGGGCGCAATTTGGGCTCAACGCGACGCCTTCCTCTCGGGCGGCCGCCTGAGCTCGCAGAAGCTCGTGGCAACCGTCCTGTTTACCGACCTCAAGGGCTTCACCGGCATTTCCGAACGGATGGACACGCACGCGCTGATGGATTGGATCAACGACTACATGGAGGTCATGGCCAAGCTCGTCATGCGATATGGAGGCGTCGTGGACGATTACTTCGGCGACGCCATCAAGGCGAACTTCGGCGTCCCCTTCGCCCGCACCTCAGAGGCCGAGCGGGCACAGGACGCCGTCAACGCGGTCGAGTGCGCGCTGGCCATGGGCAAGGAGCTGCAGCGGCTCAACGCCCAGTGGCAAGCGCAGGGCCTGCCGGCCGTCGCCATGAGGATCGGCATCTGTACCGGCGAGGTGGTGGCCGGCTGCGTAGGCAGCGCGGAGCGGCTGAAATTCACGACGATCGGCGATACGGTGAACACCGCGGCCCGGCTCGAAAGCTATGAAAAGGATCTCGAAGGCCCGGACCCTCGCCAGAGCCCCTGTCGTATCTTGATCGCTGAAACCACGCAGGTCTGTCTCAGCGACCGCTTCTGGACGCAACGGGCCGGCAGCCTTCAACTCAAGGGCAAGGAGCGGCCCTTGACGGTCTATCGGGTGTTCGGCACGAAAGAAGAGGCCTCGTGGCAGCGGGTCGATCTGCGAAGGACAGCTCGCGTGCCGACCAGCGGGCGCGTGGTCGTCTCCGGAGGACGGCGAGCGGATGCGTTCGCATCCGACGTCAGCGTCGGCGGGCTGGCTGTCTCGAAACTACCGCACCAGGTGCCCATCGGTGACCTGGCACAGCTTCACATCGAATTGCCGGGAATGGCGGGAAACGTTCGAGTCAAGGGCACGGTGATCTGGGCATCGCATGATCGAGCCGGCTTCGCCTTTCACGAGATGGAAACCGAGGCTCGTCGGTTGCTCGAGGAATTCATCAAACAACAGACCGAAGGCAGCGAGACCTCGACGTCGACCGCCCGCTGAATCGCGAACACGGCGGGCTCGCTCGCCCCAGCCCCTTATTTCGGTAGCTTCGGCAGCTCGAACTTGATCGGTTCGCCGGTCAAGGCTTTGAGAAACGCGACCAGGTCGGCTTTTTCCTCCGCGGTGAGGTTGAGCGGCTTGATCAGCGCGCTGAGGTTCTGGTTCGCTCCACCTCCATTGTTCAGAAAGTCCACGACCTCTTCGAGCGTCTTGAAGGCGCCATCGTGCATGTAAGGCGCCGTCTCGGCGATGCTGCGCAAGGTGGGGGTCTTGAACGCGCCCTTGTCCTTCTCGGCCTTCGTGACGTAGTACCGGCCAAGGTCTTCTTTCATCGGCCCCACTTGAGGCACACCGAGGTTGTGGAAGTGGTTGTCGGTGAAATTAGGGCCGTTGTGGCAAAGGACGCAGCGCGCCTTGCCTTTGAAGAGAGCCATACCCCGCACGGCGGACTCGTCCATTGCCTTCTGATCGCCCGCGACGTATCTGTCGAACGCCGAGTTGGTGGAAATGACCGTTCGTTCGTAGGCCGCGATCGCGTCGGCGATACCCTGCAGGCTCACGTCCGTTCCGAACACCGCGCGGAATTGCTGCTGGTAGCCCTTGATCCTGTTGAGCTTGCGCACCACGTTCTCATGCGTCTCGCCCATCTCGATCGGATTTTGGATGGGGCCGATCGCCTGTTCCTCGAGCGACCGCGCGCGGCCGTCCCAGAACTGCAAGTGGTTGAACGCGGTGTTATAGACCGTCGGAGCCTGGCGTCCGCCGACCCCGCCGCCAATGCCGATCGACGTTTGGCGTGGATCGGCGAAGCCGGTACCCGGATTGTGGCAGAAGGCGCAGGAGATCGCCCCGTTCTTGGACAAGCGGCCGTCGAAGTAGAGTTGCTTCCCTAATTCCACCTTGGCCTTGTAATTAAGATTCGTGGACGGTGTGGGCACCGACGTCGGCAAGGGACCGATGTCGGGCACGCTGACCCCGTCGATCGTCACGGTCCCGTGCGGCGCATAGCCGGCCGAGGATGCATGGGCCGGGTGCAGCCCGGCGGCCAGCGTCAGCACGCATAAACCCAGGCCTGCAGCAAGATGATAGGGTCTGGATGAACGGCGCGTCATCGATCAACCTCCCTGTCCATTCGCGGTGATGTCCACGGTGAAGCATGAAGCCAGCGCATTCTAACGACTCACGGACGGCCCGTCGACCCCCATCGGAGAAGGGTCGGGATTCGCCGGAACTCGGTCCCGAAGCCCCGCTGCCTCCTCCGACTGAATCGCTTGAGCCACGCGCGCTCTTCTCTCCCGGTCGCCGATCAGGCTGTAGTAGAGCACCGGGATCACGATCAGCGTCAGCAGCGTCGCCGCTCCGACGCCGAACAGCAGGGACACCGCCAGGCCCTGGAAGATCGGGTCGAGAATGATCACCGAAGCGCCGACCATGAGCGCCGCGGCGGTGAGCAGAATCGGCCTCGTCCGGATCGCCCCGGCGCGGATCACCGCTTCCGCCACCGGAACGCCCTGCGTTTGTTCCAGCCGAATGAAATCGACCAAGAGAATAGAATTGCGCACGATGATCCCGGCCAGGGCGATGAACCCGATCATCGAAGTCGCCGTAAAGTACGAGCCGGTGAGCCAGTGGCCGGGCAAGATCCCGATCAAGGTCAGGGGAATCGGCGCCATGATGATGATGGGCGCCAGGAAAGACTGGAACTCGCCGACGATCAGGAGGTAGATCAACACCATCGCTACGGCGAAGGCCATCCCCATGTCGCGGAACGTCTCGTACGTGATGTGCCACTCCCCGTCCCATTTCAAGGAGGCCCGTTCTTCCGACCAGGGTTGCGCCGCATAGTGCTCTTCGATCATGTACCCGTCGGGCAGCGTCAACTCTTTCAGCTTCTTCCCCACCCCGAGCACGCCGTAGACAGGGCTCTCGGCTCGCTCCGCCCCGGGGCCGCCCACGTCTCCAACCACGTAGACCACCGGCTTTTGATTCTTGTGATAGATGGTCCTTTCCACGAGCGTTTGCTCGACCTTCAGCAACTCGGAGAGCTGCACGATGCCGCCGGACGCGCTTTTCATGCCGATCTCGCCGAAATGTTCCAAGCCCGTGCGTTCCACCAACGGCAGACGCAATTCGATCTGGACCGGTTCCTTCTCCAACGGCAGATGCACCAGCCCGATCTTGGCCCCTTCCAGTCCCATGCGGATCGTCTTGATGATCTCCTCCGAAGGCACGCCCGCGAGCGCCGCTTTGGCCCGATCGACCGTGAAGAGATACTTGGTCTGATCCGTCTCGATCGAATCATCCACGTCGACGACGCCGGGGGTGCTCTCGAAGAGCCGCCGCACCTCGCGCGCCACGGCGGTCTGCCGATCGTAGTCAGGCCCGTAGATTTCCGCCACGAGGACCGACTGGACCGGCGGGCCAGGCGGCACCTCGACGACCTTGACGTTGGCCCCATACCGCCGGGCGATGCTGTGGACCTCAGGGCGTATCCGCCGGGCGATCTCGTGGCTTTGCGCCCGGCGGTCTTCCTTCGGAGCCAGATTGATCTGGACGTCGCCCTGATGCGGCTGATCGCGCAAGAAATAATGCCGCACCAGGCCGTTGAAATTGAACGGGGAGGCCGTGCCGACATAAGCCTGGTAGTCGCGAACTTCGGGTACCGTCGCGACATATTGCGTGAGCGCCCTTGCGACGCGCGCCGTCTCTTCCAGCGTGGTCCCTTCCGGCATGTCGATCACCAGTTGAAGCTCGCTCTTGTTGTCGAACGGCAACATCTTGACGGCCACGTGCCGGGTATAAAATAACGCCACCGACCCGAGCAGCATGAGGCCGACGCCCCCCAACACAGCGACCATCAGACAGGGATGGCGGAGGATCGGCGCGAGCAGACCTCGGTAGAAACGATAGAGCCGGCTTCGCTCGAATTCGTCCTCACGCTCGACCTTCATCACGGCCCCCTCCCGATAACATTTCTGGCAGAACCAGGGAATGACGACGAAGGCCACGAGCAAGGAAACAACCATCGCCAGCGAGGCGTTGACCGGTATCGGCCGCATGTAAGGTCCCATCAAGCCGGACACGAAAGCCATCGGCAAGAGCGCCGCGATGACCGTGAAGGTGGCCAGGATCGTCGGGTTGCCGACTTCATCGACCGCATAGATGGAGGCTTCCCGATGCGGCCACAGTCGCCTGATCAAATGGCGATAGGTATTCTCGACCACGACGATCGCGTCATCCACCAGGATACCGATCGAAAAGATCAGCGCGAACAAAGTCACGCGGTTGATCGTGTAGCCGATCAGCATCGAAGCGAACAGGGTCAGCGCCAGCGTGAGCGGGATCGCGATCGAGACGACCATCGCCGGGCGCGGCCCCAGCGCCACGGCCAGAAACACCACGACCGCCACGACGGCGATCAGAAGATGCCACAGCAACTCATCGGCTTTCTCGTTCGCGGTGGCCCCGTAATCCCGCGTGATGGTCACGCGAACATCGGACGGCAACAGCGTCCCTTTCAGCTCATCGACTTTCTGCAAGACCTGCTTGGACACCGTGACCGCGTTGGTTCCGGCCTGTTTGGCGATCGCCACGGTGACGGCTTGAGTCTCACCTCTCACCCCATCCCTCTCCCCTTGGGTAGGAGGAGGTGAGGGGAATCCCGCCGGGCCATCACCGAACCAGACATAACGGGTCGTTTCACCCGGACCGTCTGCAACCTCCGCGACCTGGCGAAGATAGACCGGCCGCTGCTCGGACACTCCCAGCACAAGCGACTCCAAGTCCTCGCGTGAGCGGATGAAACGGCCCGTCTCCAGAACATAATCGCGGTTCTCGCTTTGAAACCGCCCCGCCGGCAATGCGACGTTTTCGCCTCTGATGACCGCGGCTACGTGCAGCGGTGTCAGGCCGTAAGCCTTGAGGCGGCTGGGGTCCAACTGGACGGTGAGTTGGCGCTGGCTGCCCCCGACAATGAATCCGCTGGACGTCCCGGGCACTTTCTTGATCTCCTCCAACACATGTTGAGCCATCTGGCGGAGCTGGAGGTCCGAGTACCGGTCGCTGGAAAGCGTGACGGTCGTGATCGGAACGTCATTGATGTCCCGCGGTTTGACCTGAAACGGTCCGGCGCCGGGCGGGATCACGTCCTGGTTCGCCATGAGCTTGTCGTACAGATCCACCAAACTCTGCTCCAGCGGCTCGCCGACGTAAAACCTCACGACGAGCAAGGCACCGCCCGGTTTCGACATCGAATAGACGTACTCTACTCCCTTGATCTCGGATATCTTTCGCTCCAGAGGCTTGGTGAGCTGTTCTTCAACGATCTTGGCCGACGCACCCGGGAACGGGAGAAAAACGTCCGCCATGGGGACGCGGATCTGCGGTTCTTCCTCTCGCGGGGTCACGAAAACGGCCACACCGCCGAGGAGGAGAGAGGCGATGATGATGAGGGGAGTCAGCTTGCTGGTGATGAACAGGGCGGCGATACGGCCGGACAGGCCGTAACGGGTGAAGGGCGACGAGTGATCATTCACGGAAGGAATTCTTGCCTCGCCACTCATCACGCGTCACGTGTCACGGTTTCTGGGGCGCCGGCACGGCGACGACTTCCGTGATTTCGACACGGCCGCCGTCTTGCCCCTGCGTGGCATCAGCCAAGACGCGCTCGCCGGGGTTGAGACCCGACAAGATCTCCACGCTGGTGCCGCGGGTCCGACCCACTTTGACCCAGCGGAGTCTCATGATGTTGTCCTGCCCGACGACGAAGACACCTGTGAGCTGCCCCCGTTCAATGATGCCCGGCTTGGAAATCGCCAAGGTCTGGCTCGAGCCCTTGCCGAGCTGCATGCGCCCGAACATGCCGGTACGGAGTCCCGGCGTGGACGGCAGATCCACTTTCACGAGAAAGGTATGCGTCGCCGGATCGCCCGAGGGCAGCACTTGCGCGACCGTGCCGGTCAACGGCTGCTCTCCGAGCGCATCGATGACGATCGGAACCTTGCCGCCAAGGGTCACGGACCGCAGGTCGCCTTCCGCGACCGTCGCCTCGAGCCGCGCGCGCTTGGGATCCTCGATCTTGAGCATCGGTTGTCCGGGCGCAGCCAGTTCGCCGACTTCGATCCTTTTCTCGGTCACGATGCCGTCGAACGGCGCTTTGATCACCGTGTAGCTCAACTGGGCTTGCGCCGCCTGTTTCGTCGCTTCCGCCACCTTGAAGCTCCGCGTGGCATTGTCCAGTTCCTGCTTGGCGACCGACTCTTGGGCATAAAGTCGTTTCATCCTGGCCAGGTGGGCCTTTGCGTTTTCCAGTTCGGCGTCCGCCCGCGCCAGGTTCGCACGGAGATCACGGCTGTCGAGCGTCACCAAAATCTGCCCCTTCGAAACCAGGGTTCCCTCACGGACCCTGACTTCGAGGACCATCCCCTGGATCTTGCTCGAGAGCGTGGCCTGGGTTACCGCCGCCACCTGCCCGGTCACCTCCACGACGATCGGAAACTGCACGGCGCGGACTTCCTCCACCCGAGCCTTGAGGCTCTCGCGGCTCGTCGTTGATGCGGCAGGTTGGGATTCCTCGCGACTCCCGCAGCCGCCCGCTCCAACAGCAAGGGTCATGGCCAGAGCCAAGGTCGAGACGAGAAACCGTGCCAATGCCCCGCCTGCCCGGCGCTCACGCACCGGGCTCCTCAAGAAACTGGCTGTGCCCGGTTTCGTGGGGATCACTTTGTGTTCGGCGTGGGGTGAGCGCTGACCTCGCTGGAGGAGCGGGGTCCCCACCGAGGACTTGTCGAGCAGGAAAGCCGAAACTGACCAAGGCGCCACGGTCGCAAAACCGTGGCCGCGGGAATTTCGGAAGGTCTTCCGCTCGGCAAGATCCGGAAGGGTCGCTCCGGGAAGCGGGGAAGCGCGAGCCCCACGCCGAAACTCACTCACGGCCAGCCACATGACATCCTGAAGAGCCGATAAACTACTCACTGCACCAGATCCTCAACCTCGACCTGAACCGGTGGCCCTGGGAAATTGTCCCGCCGCCAGTTGCTGCTTCGCCTGCCCGATCCGCTCGTCATACAGCGCTCGGAGACGGTTTTGCTTCGCCTGATTCAGGACCAGCTCGGCGGTCAGGAGATCGATCACGGAGGCGATCCCCGACTCGTAACGATTGCGGAGAATGCGCAGGTTTTCTTCCCCTTGAGCCACGGCGCTTTCGGTTACCGCGATCCGTTCGCGCGCGGCAGCGAGGCCATAATAGGCTTCCACCACTTCGACTTCAATCTCGCGACGCTTGGCCGCCATGATCTCTCTGGATTTCTCTTCGAGGGCCTTGGCCTTTCGCACGTGCGCCGCGTCGCTCATCCCGTTGAAGAGATTCACGCTCAAGACTCCGAAGGCGCCGTAGTTGTTTTGTCCGTTGGGACCCAGCGGAAAGGTGCTGTTGTTTTCATAGCTGCCCTGGAGATTGAAATTCGGCAGGTAGGTGGACTTGGCCATCTTGGTCTGCATCTCCGCTTTCCGCAGCTCGACCCCCAGGATGCGATAGTCCGGGCGCGCGTCGAGCGCGGACGCAACGACCTCCTCCAGCGCGGGTTGACTCGTGCTTGCGCCTCCGAACCCCTCGGTCGCGTCGACCGGCTCATCCAACCCGATCACGTGACGGAGCGCCACTCCGGCAATCCTGACCATTTGCTCCGCGCGAATCGCTTCTTCCCGCACCGTCGCCAGCCGCACTTCCGCCTGCAGCACGTCCGACTTGACGGTCGACCCGGCCTTGAAACGGGAGCTGATTTGCTTCGCGTTGGCTTCCGCGATTTGGACGGTTTCTTTCGCGATCTTCAACGCCCCCTTCGCCAGCACCAGATCATAATAGGCTTTGGTGACGGCGAAGAAGACTCGTTGCCGCGTGGCCTCGAACCCTTCCTCGGAAGCGATCTGGCCCAGATCGGCGATTTTCACCCCCAGGCCTTCGCGCCCTCCGTTGTAAATCGGCTGGGTCAGGTTGAGCGCGGAACGGTAGTTTTCGATGGAGCCCGGCCGATTCAGCGTATTGATATCGAACCCGGCCTGCGTGAACCGCCCCTGGTTCAGTTGGATCGCGAACGCCTGGGCGGGATTGTTGGTGTTGGTCCATCCCTCGACCGCATCGACCTTGGGGAGATAGGCCGCGCGCGCGATGGCCCGCTGGGCGTCGGCGGACTGGAGATCCTGGCGTGAGGCCTTCAGCACCGGGCTCTGCTGCTCGGCCAGCTCCAACGCCTGGGCTAACCTGAGCTCACGCACCGCCCAACTTTCCGTCGACGCCCCTGCCGCCACGAGCAGCAGCACGGCCAGGCTCAGGAACAGTCGAGTCTGGAATGCCTGTCGCCTATCAACGCTCATCGATACGCTCCTTCCTTCACGAGAGGAACCACCCCTCTCAGAGTCTTGCGCGGATCAGACTTCCTCCTACCTAACGCAGACAGAGTGCGCGGACAAGGATTCGCTCGGTTCTGTCACTCCGGCACACCCAACTGTCTCAAGAGCGTCATCATCGGGCACCAGCCGGTAAAGGCGGATTGAATCAAGTTCACCGCCACGAACGCGGCCAAATAGTTCCACGAGGGATGGACCGTGGCGCCGAGCACGAGCGCCGCCAACACGACGACACCGGCGATGAGTCGCAACCATTCGTTCACATGCATACGAATCCTCCTCTCGTCCTGCCTGTGGGAGGCAGGCCCCCGGCGAAGGATTCGTCCGCCGGAAGCCCTAGTTGTCTTTGATCAATCTCTCGATTTGCATCACCGACCGCGCGCACTTCAGGCGAGCGAGCAGAGGGCTTCGACCGTAGGGGGAAAATAGCACCAATTCTTGACGTACCTGGCGGATCCGCCAGGTGACAGGGACGGGCGGATGCCCTAGGCTACGCCCCCAGACCCATTCAGCCAGGGGGGATTCGTGACGTCTCGTCGACCGGCGCGCTCCAGCGCCTTCCTCACACTGCTCGCTGTGGCTTGCTCACTCGGTACTGTGCTCCCCGCGCAAGCCCAGACGCCGACGGAGTTCTTCCTCCACGGCACCGGGCCGGATAACAACCCGCCCACGCTGGTGCTCGACACCACCGCGCCGACGGCCACGAGCGCGAAATTCCGCGACTCGGCCGGCGTGAACTTTAGCGGCGGCAATCCGTGGAAGGACATCGGCACCTGGCCGGCGGCAGCGGGGCTCACCACCGGCACGCTCACAGCGCTGAGCGACCTGCACGTCTGGCTGGGGCTCAAGAACAGCGACGACCAGGGCACGCAGTTCGACCTGCGCGCGGAAGTGCTCAAGAACAGCGCCGTGCTCGCAACCGGCTTGACGCGCTGCATCACCGGCCTCGTGCGCAACGCGAACCAGGCCAAAGAAGTCACGGTGGCCTTCGGTTCCGTGCCCGCGACGCCGTTCAACGGCACCACGGAGACGCTTTCGGTCAGGCTCTCCACCCGCATCGGCACCAATCCGGACGACACGAAGTGTCCGGGCCATAACAATGCCGTGGGCCTGCGGCTCTACTTCGATGCGACCACGCGCAACGCCCGCTTCGATGCCACCCTTGTGACGGTTGGCCCGCCGGCGATCACGGGCTTCACCCCGACCGCCGGCAAGGCCGGGGATGTCGTGGCGGTCACGGGCACCAATTTTGTGAACGTGACGGCCGTCACCTTCAACGGCGTGGCGGCAGCGAGCTTCACCGTGACGAGCCCCACCTCCCTCACCGCCACGGTGCCGGCGGGGGCCCTGACGGGTCCCATCGCCGGCACCACCGCTGGCGGCACGGGGACCAGCGCCAACAACTTCACCGTCTTCAATCCCCCGGCCCTCGCCCCGATCGGCAACCAGACCGTGGCGCTGGGCAGCACGCTCACCTTCACCGTCACCGCCACCGATCCCAACAACGATCCGATCAGTTTCGCCGTGACGCCGTTGCCACTGCCGGCCCATGCGAGTTTCCACACGCAGACCGGCGTCTTCACCTTCACGCCGGACGAGACCCAGGTCGGGACGATCTCGCTCACCTTCCTGGCCAGTGACGGCATGCTGTCGTCTTCGGAGACCATCACCATCACCGTGACCGGCGCGCCGCCGGGCGGCGTGACGAGCCTCACGGGGCGGGTGGATGACACCTCGCAGCATCCGCTCGCCAACCTGGCCGTCTCGCTCCTGGGGACCGCGCTCAGCACGACCACCGCCGCCGACGGCACCTTTACCCTCACCTCGGCCGGCATGCCGACGGGCCGCCAACAGCTCGTCGTCACCGGGCTGCCGCAGAACTTCGCCAACCTCGTGGCACCAGTCGATATCATCGCCAACGTGAGCAATCAACTCGTGCAGCCGCTGACCTTGCCGCCCATCGACGCCGCCACGGCGGTCACCGTGAATCCCGCGGCCACCACGATCCTCACGAGCGCCACGCTCAACGTCACCGTGACGATTCCCGCCGGCACGGCCAAGAACGCCGACGGCACGCCCTACACCGGCCAGCTCACGATCAGCCCGGTGCCGGAGTATGGCCGGCCGGAGTCGCGGCCGATCGAGCTCAAGCCGGGGCTCTCGGTCACGATTCAGCCCGCGGGCGTGGTGTTCGAACCCCCAGCGGCGATCACGTTCCCGAACGTGGATAATCTGGGCCCGAACACGGAGCTCAATCTCTGGTCGCTCTCCCCCGATACGGGGAACTTCCATGCGGTGGCGTTCATGCGCGTGAGCGCGGATGGCCAGCGGGTCGAGACCGTCAGCGGCGGGGTCCGCAAATCCGCCTGGCATTTTGCCTTGCCCGCCGGGGTCGTGCCGGGCGTCTCGGGGGGCGACCAACGAGGCCCGTGTACGGAGTGCC
Organism: Nitrospiraceae bacterium; assembly: GCA_037446055.1. Taxonomy (GTDB): domain Bacteria; phylum Nitrospirota; class Nitrospiria; order Nitrospirales; family Nitrospiraceae; genus JBBIJI01. Next base: position 2,252 of record JBBIJI010000051.1, on the reverse strand, counting down.
AACTGAAATCGCGCGCGGACCTGACCGAAGGAAATCTGACGCAGCAGCTCGTCATCCCGGGCGTGCGCACGCTCGGCGTCACGCGCGACCTCACGCTCCGCTATCAGTCCACCACCGCGGACGTGCGGCCGATCCTGCCGGCGGATACCTTCTTGAGCGGCCGGGTTTTCGTCCCGCAAACCTTCTCCGCCCGCCTCACCGTCGGCGGTGTCCAGCAGGGGGCGGACCGCTACTGGACCGCCACCACCTTGCCGCAGGGGGTGGACAACACCTTCCGGCTGGGCCTGCAGATGGACGGGAGCAGTCTCGCGACCGGTCTCTACCCCTACGAGCTGATGGTGTTCTCCAACTATCCGCAATCCAGCATCGGGGGCGGCGTGAAGGCCTTCACGCTCATCCGCAACGAGCAGCAGAGCGCCTTTGGCGCAGGCTGGACCTTGGAGGGCCTCGATCGGCTCTATCCTCAAACGGACGATCATCTCGTCTTGGCCGAGGGTGGAGGCACGACCAAGCTCTTCGGCCAGAGCGGGCGGCCGATCGTGATCCAAAGTTTCAACGTGGCGCGCAGTGCTTCCGTGAGCGGCGTCAGCATGAGCTTCGTGGGTGGGCCGATGTTCAGCCAGGCGAAAGCGGATCTGCAGAATCCCGCCAACTTTGGCCCGACCGGGATCGTCCAGCGGCCGGTGACTTTCGGCGCCGGCATCCAGACCATCACCGCAGCGGCCCTCACCGGCGTCGACGTCTTTGTCCTCAACGACACGGTGAGTCCCCTTACCGCGAGCGAGGTCGCGGCGCTGGAGCAGTTCGTGGCCGAAGGCGGCGCGCTGTTGGAGGTGAGCACCTGGTTTGCCACCGCTCGCCCCGTGCTCTTGGGGACCTTCAGCGGGCTGTTCAGCAACATCCCGACGGCGAGCCTCACGGCGGCGGGCCTGGCCTCGCCGCTGGCGCTGGGCACCTTCGGCACCGTGACGGCCCCGCTCGTGCTCGGCGGCCATCGGGTTTTCGACTGGCCCGGGTTGGCCACCGTGATCGCCGACCATGCCCAGGGGCGCGCGGTCCTCTCCCTGCAACCGGGCGCGGGCTTCTCCGGCCTGGGCCGGGCCGTGTTGATCGGGGAGGAAGAGGTCTTTGCCTCGGGCCATCCGACCGTCAACAACTACACGGCGGGCCAGAACCAGACCGTCTTCCTGAACACCATCGCGTTCCTGGCGCAAGCGCCGGGCTTTCGCATTGCCCCACCGGCCTCGGGCGGCACGGCCACCTATCACGGCCCCTCGGGCGACTTCTCCACGATCACGAAGCATGCGGACGGGACTTACACGCGGAGGCTGAAGGACGGCACCACCTCTCAGTTCAATGCGCAGGGCCTGCAAACCAGTGTCCGCGATCGGAACAATAACCAGACCAGCTATACCTATGACGGCCAGGGCCGTGTGACGACGATCACCGATCCGGTCGGCCAGGTCACCACGTTCGGGTACACCGCTGGCAAGCTGTCCTCCATCATAGATCCGGCCGGAGGGGTGACCCAGGTCCAAATGGACTCCAGCAACCATCTCACCCGCGTTACCTATGCGGACAGTACGCAGGTGAGCTTCACCTACGATCCGCAGCACCGATTGACCCAACGGACGGATGCGCGCGGCAAGGTCTTCCAGTACGCCTACGATTACACCGGCCGCTTTACCCAGGCCACGTTCCCGACCAGTGAGACGCGGAAGCTCTCGCCGAGTCAGCGCGTCGCGGTCCCGAACCTGGCCGCGGGCCAGGGGACCCAAGGCAATCCGGCGGCGCTTGGGGCGGCGGTCCATGCCGCCTCCTTTACCGACGGGCGGAACCACACGACGAGCTTCGAGACCGATGCCTTCGGGCGCGTGACCAAACAGACGGATGCCTTAAGCCGCATCACGACGATTCAGCGGGACGCCCAAGGCAACCCGACCGCGATCACCCGGCCCAACGGCGCCGTCACGACGATGATCTATGACACGAAGGGCAACCTACTCGCGAGCACCGAGCCGGCGATCGCCGCCACGACCACGTTCACGTATGAACCCACGTTCAATCAGGTCACCAGCATCACGGACCCGCTGAACCACACGACCGCCATCACCTATGACGCCCAGGGCAACCCGACCGCGATCACCGATGCGGACAACAAGGTGACCACCTTCACGTATGACAGCCGGGGGCTCGTGCTCACGAGCACGGATGCTTTGAATCACACCACCACCTTCACGTATGACGCGTTA
>JBBIJI010000050.1:0-24510 GCA_037446055.1 Nitrospiraceae bacterium | reverse complement strand
AGCACAGCCCTGAAAAGGCTGGTGTCGACAGTTCGATTCTGTCCCTCGGCACCACATCCCCTTCATAGAATTAGAGAATTCGTACATCTCAGCTAGACTCTTGATTGCCTACTTTTTAGGCATTCTTAGGCATTTTTTGCCCGATTGGTTGTCCAAATGGTTGTCCAAGGGCACCTGACCAGAGGAAGATAAGGCATAGCGCCCGCCATCCCGGCAGGCGTTCGCGCAGCGACGGCATTCCGCGCACAGCGCATGATGGGGCGCATGACGCTCGCACACGTCGGTGCAGAGGCGGTAGAGCGACTCGGTAGAAAGGGCCAGCCGGCTCATCCATCGAACCGAAAGCGCGCAACTGTCCGCGCAGTCTTGGTAGAGCCGAATGCACGCGCGCATCAGAACCTTGTGTTCGCCGGCGTCCATGCCGATCACGTCGGCGGCGCAACGGTCGCAGATTTCCGCACCACAAGGCACCTCTGCATTTTTTTGGATTAAAAGGAGGAGCCGCAGACTACGGGGGTTACAGGTTCAAGTCCTGTCGGGCGCGCGAGAGAGCAAAACACAAGCCAGCCGTTTGAAAACGCCGTTCAAGGCAGTCCTGGAACGGCGTTTCGTTTTTACCACAAAACTCCGCCTTGCCGACGATTACTGGCCAGTGCAGGCTCCCCTGTCAACGAGACACGGTCAAAGGAGAATTTCTGACACCTGTCCCAAGTGCATCAGGATAGTAAAACTCGGTGTCAGCCGATATTCGAGTGAATACTTGATCCAGGTTTGTACCGTGCAAATAAGCGGCGCCTAAGGCCCCGCTGCTGATTTCCTGAAAGATGTCCTTCTCATCATAGAGATAGCTTGTCGTTGCACCATCTACAGATTTCAATGTTCTCCGTCCTAGAACATCGTAGCTGAACGCCGCTGTAGTTTGACCACTAAACCCCACAAGCCTATTCCGAGCATCCCAAAAATAGGTATTAATTCCATCATTGATCAAGCGGTGAGAGAAAAGGTGTCAGGAACCATTTCTCACCAGTTCTTTCCTGGGCCGCCCGCGAAACCGCAGTGTCGAGCCGAGTGACCAGAGCATCGCCATCTGTTCAATCCAATGCGAATTCCCGAACGGTTGTCCCTTCGTCACGCTCTGACGAATGGCAGCGAGTTCCGCATCCGTCTGCGGACTGTTCACCCATGCGACCCACTCCGCCGGCCGTTCCACCGGCCCCTCGCTGAGCGGCCCCTCGCTGAGCGGCACCTCGCTCGCTCCGCCCACGCGTTGCCACGCACTCCCCCACCGCCACTGTTCCGCGCGCGCCACGAGGCCCGCCCGCAGCGCATTGCGCTCGACATACCGACAGACCGTTAATAGATGGTCGTTCTGTTCCACGACAAACGACTTGAAGCGGCCTTGATAGAGATGGCCATGTCCGACCGTGTGATGATGGGCATGCCACCGTTGCGTGTGCGTCAACGTGAGCCATCCCATAAAGCGGGAGAGATCACCGCCCTGCCGCGGCCAGAGCACCAGATGCCAGTGGTTCGGCATCACACAGTACGCGAGGAGGCGCATCGCGATCCGTCCACAAGCTTCAGTCAAGACCCGTTCAAAGGCGGCATAATCGCCGTCGGTTTCAAACAGCGGCACGCGTCCATTCGCACGGTTCAACACGTGATACACGAACTCACCGGGTGCCATGCGTAGCGGGCGGCCCATTAGTTTTCACCTTTGCCCATCATGAAAATGGTCCCTGACACCTTTTTCTTCCACCTTTTTCTTCACCCTGACACCTTTTTCTTCACCTCGTGTCCGTCCCGTTCATGGCCATCCTCGACATACAGATTGAACAGGCTATTTTTCCGTTGCACCCAATTTCTCGCGAAGGCTTGCCAAGAAGGTTCTGATTAGCTCATCAGGTGAGGAATAATCAGGCTTTTCGAAAATCGTCCACTCTCCTCCTTCAAGTAAGTAACCTGCTTCGTCCTCGTATATGTAAATCTCGACGACATGCCGCGGTGCTTTCACAGTAGCCTTCAGATATGTTTCTCGCTTGCCAACTACTTCCTGAAAGGCTCCGCGTTCCAAATGGGGAATGTTCCCCAAGAGACTCTCTACATCTCGAAGTAAATTCTTTTGAAAGTCGGTTAGCGGCATTGCTACAACGGACCTCCCCTCCAGATGTCTATGTGGGATCTCCCGGTGAGTGTTTGCACCCACTTACCTGCAAGCCTAAACACCCGATTACCACCATGCCTGCCGAATCCGATACGAAGATATCTGTTTGCGTTTGCAATCGAGGCTAGATACCCACCACCCGCACCTAACGCACACCCTAGTCCAGCGCGCAGCAAACTTATTTTCTTTTTGGAATACACATCCAACCCAATACTGACACCAGCGCCTATCACACAACCAACGACCTGAGGAACTAATTCTCCACTGGGATCCGTAAATCTAAGTGGATTGTTTAAGCCGTATAGGTAAGGATGCTGGAGCACAGGGTTGGAGAGAATCGCGGAATGCATGAGCAAGACAATTTCATCTTCTTTTGAGATCTCACCGGAAACCGATTCAGCCTCAACTATCTGCTGAGCCCTAAAGCTTTCCCCAAGAGTCATAGAGTCCTGCGTGATAAACCTGTGCAAAGTTGAGCTATAGTACCTCGCACGCAAGTAATAGAAACCCGTACCATCGTTTTCCCGCCCAGTGAATTGGAACGGATTGGTCGAGGCCCCCGTGATCGTGGCTTCGCCAAACGGCCCGTAGGTGTAACGAGTCGTGACCGCGCCGGTATCGTCGCTCAAGGCGATCGTCGAGCCGAGATCGTCAGCATGGTAATACTCGTTGCCATTTGAAGCCTGACGAACGAGAGGCTCGTCGATATTCAATGTGCTGAGGTAGCTGGCGTTCGTCGTCCCGGATTCGGTGACGACATCGGCCCCGTCATACTGGTACGTCGAGGTTGCCCCGTTGATCGTCTTGGCAATTCGCCGATCCAACGCATCGTAGCTGAAGGTGGCCGTTGTCCCGCCGCTGATGCCGATCAACCGATCACGGGCATCCCACACATAGGTGTTGGTGTCGTCGGTGGTGAGATTCCCGTTGTTGTCATAGCCCAATGTCGCGCCGGCGAATTGCGCCTGTTGATTGGCTGCGTCGTAGGCGGCGGTGACAGCCGGCGGCAAGGCCGTGGCAGCCTGAATGAGTTGGGCCACCTGCGTCTTGTTATCCGCTGGATCGAATCCGTGCGAAATTTGCTCAAGGATCGTGCTCCCCTTGGCATGGGTCATCCCAAGGAGGCGTGATGCCGGATCATAGTTGTACATCGTGGCGACCCCGTTAGACCGTTGCAACTGGGTGCGGCGTCCTACCGCATCGTGCGTCAAGGTCGCAGACAATGTGCCCTGGGTCACCTGCGACAGTTGCGAATTGGCATCGTAGCCATAGGTCACGGGCTGCTGCGCGTTGGCCCGCAGGGAGAGCCGGCGATCAATGGCGTCGTAGGTATAGCGCACGATCCCCTGCGGCGTGACTTCCTGTGTCACGCGATCGAGGACGTCATAGGCCCACTCGATGTCACCGCTAGCACTGTCGGCGAGCCTGGTAACGTTGCCCACAGCATCGTAGGTCACCGCGACGGTGGTGCTGTCGGCATAGGTCGCGAGCCTCCAGCGATCGAGTGCGTCGTATTGGAACGTGGTCACTTGGTTCTTGCGATCGGTGAACTGGGTCAGGTTCCCAGCGAGATCGTATTGATAACTCTCCGTGCGATTGAGCGCATCCTTTCTGGTGGCCAGACGATCCATGTTGTCATACGTATACGTCGTGGTCTGATTCTTCGCATCGGTGACGGTCAGGAGATTGCCGTTGGGATCATAGGCAAAGCTGGTGAGGCCATTGATCGCATCCTGGATCTGGGTGACACGGTTGAGATTGTCATACGTAAAGGTCGTGCTCTTGCCTCTCGCATCGACTATCGCTAGCAAGCGTGAGACCGCGTCATAGAATCGCAAGGTCCGGTTGCCCAGGGGATCAACTGTCTTAATGAGATTGCCGACCTCGTCGTACTCGAATGTGGTGGTGTGATTCAGCGCATCGGTCACGCTGGTCGGCTGACCGAATTGGTTGTAACTGATATTCGTCGCGTGCGTAAGGGGATCAATGACTGAGAGCAAGTTGCCGTTCGCCAGATCATAGGTGAACCGAGTGTTCTGATTCAGGGCATCGGTGATCTTCGTGGCGCGATTAGTCGTACCCCTTCTTTGCTCAGCACTCATCGGTTCTCGTACAGTTACAGCCATCATTGGAAATCCAGCTTGCCCCTATTTTCTTTCCTTATTACTTCGTTCTCGACCAGGCCTGTCCTTCCCTTAAAATCATTCCCGACCTTTAGTTTTTCTCCTCGCGTATTTAGTTTCCACCGCTGAGAAGCTGCGCGAGATAAATGGCTGCCAGCCCCAAGGAAAGTATCATGAGAAATCCATATCCAACGCGCATGCGCACCGTCATCCTCTTAACAGCATCCTGATACTCACTTTCTTTAATGTGACCTTGCTTCCTCCACGAATCGATTACTTGCCTTGCCTGCTTATCAGAACGTAGGAGGAAGTAAAAACAAAGACCGCCTACTGTAAGCGCACCGGCAATTCTGAGGACTCCAAGCGTGTTCATCATCTTGCTAATGAATTAGCAACGCTAGATAGAATCGCAGCTCCAAGCTGACCAGACGCTGTGCTTAAAAATGGATTGGAAATGGCACCGCTAATTGCTCCTCCTACTGCACCACCAGCGGCTCCAATAGCAATATCTGTTAGGTTTCCACCCTGCGCTGCTGCTGTTGCTGCACCACTTACTGCTCCGATATAAGCCCCCAGACCTATGCTCAATCCTTTGGCCGCGGGAAGTAGCTGTAGGCCTACGATTAATGGTGAATAGCTACAGCCGACCAGACCACCGACAATCCCGCCAATGATTGGTTTTCTTCCGCCAACCCCTCCAATGAGCCCAGAGGTGCAACCTAAGAGTGCAGCCCCCGGGTAACCTATTAGCCCATAGGGATCTCTTCTGTTGAGCGGGTCTTGTGAGATATACCCATAAAAATTGGTGTCACCGCTTAATAACTGCAACGGGTCTTCCAAGATAAATCGAGCACGAAGTGGAGAATAATAGCGAAGCCTATAGTAGTGCAGCCCCGTCCCATCGTTCTCCCGTCCCGTGTACTGCAAAACATTCGATGATGCGCCGGACATGGTTGTTTTCCCAAACGGCTCGTAAGTGTATGCCGTTGCCGAACCACCTTGCTCGTTGCTCAACATCAGACTGCTACCGAGTGCATCGGTACGGTAGTGCTCATCCCCTGTTCCCGCTTGTCGAATGAACGGCTCATCGATATCGAGTGAACGTAGATAGTTTGCTCCAACAGCGCCGCCGCCGATCTCAGCTGCAATATCGTTGCGGTCGTACAGAAACTGTGACGCCACGCCATTGATGGTCTTGATCACTCGCCGTCCTAGCAGATCGTAGGCAAAGGTAGCCGTTGACCCACCAGTGACGCCGGTCAACCGATTCCGCGCATCCCACTGATAGGTGTTCACGCCATCGTTGGTGAGATTGCCGTTCGCATCATAGGTGAGCATCGCGCCACCGAACGCCGTCTGTTCATTCGCCGCATCGTAGGTGGCACTCGCCACCGCCGCCGGCAAGAGCGACGCAACAGCGTTGGTTCTCGTCAGGCTGGTCCGATTCCCCGCCGCGTCGTAGACATAGGCCAGGTTTTCAATCACGCCCGACGGTCCTTGATGAAAAATATTTGTGAGCCTCGATGCCACGTCGTACGTATAGCTGGTCGAAGTCCCGTTCGGATAACTCAAGGATGTCCGCCGGTTCGCGTAGTCATAGCCCAATCCGACCACCAGGCTGCCTTGGGCGACCTGGATCAACCGGGAGGCTGCATCGTATTGATAGGTCGTAGGCTGCTGCCCATTGGCCGTCATGTGCGTGCGACGACCCAGCACGTCGTACTGATAGGCGACTGTGCCCTGCGGGGTCGTTTCCTGAATCAGCCGATCCAGAATGTCGTAGGCGAAATCGATGGTCCCGGCGCCGGGGGCAGTGTCATTCGCCTTCACCAATCTTCCCACTGTGTCGTACACAAACGTCGTCGTCGCATCGGCATAGGTCGCACTTGTTCTCCTGTTCAGGGCATCGTACTGGAACGTAGTCACTTGGTTCTTACGATCCGTGAACTGGGTGAGGTTCCCGGCGAGATCGTACTGATAACTCTCTATCCGGTTGAGCGCGTCTGTCCGCGTGGCCAGCCGATCCATGTTGTCATAAGTATAGCTGGTCGTCTGGGTCTTGGCGTCCGTGACGGTGAGGAGATTCCCGTTCGGGTCATAGGTAAAGCTGGTGGTGCCATTGAGGGCGTCTTGGATTTGTGTGACGCGGTTGAGCGCGTCATAGGTGAACTGCGTGCTCTTGCCGCGTGGATCGACGAGTGCGATGAGCCGCGACACGGCATCGTAGAACCGGAGGGTGCGGTTACCGAGCGGGTCGGTCGTCGCAATCAGGTTCCCCACATCGTCGTATTCGAAGGCCGTTGTCTGATTCAGCGCATCGGTCACGCTGATGGGTTGGCCAAACTGGTTGTAGCTGATGGCCCTGGCATGGTTGAGTGGGTCGGTCGTGGTGAGTAGATTGCCGGTAGCTGGATCATACGTGAATCGTGTGTTTTGGTTCAGGGCATCCGTGATCTTAGTCACGCGATTGAAATTCGTTTCGTATTCAAAGAGCGTGGGATTCTGTTGGGGATCGAGAATCGAATTCACATTTCCGAAGGGGTCATACGTGTACTTGGTCAGCCGATTGAGTGGATCGCGGATTTCCAACCGTTGGTTGGTGGTGAAGTCCAGAGTGTTCCTGGTGGCCTGTCCCAACGCATCAACCATCTCCACCTCGTATCCCCGGCTATTGAACCGATGAATCGAGCTATGGGTGAGAGGATCGGCGAGCACCGTCTGCGTGAGACGTCCTCCGGCTTCCGTGTATGCGTAATTCCACACTCCTCCGTCGGCCTGCGTTTGCCTGAACACACGCCCGGCCGCGTTATACTCATTCGTGAGGTAGGTGATCTGTCGGGCGTCGGTCACCGAGAGTAATTGCCCACTCGTATTGTAAGTATAGCTGGTCACGCCGCCGGCAGGATTGGTGACGGAGGAAAGGAGACCGGACGGTCCGGACGCGGTGTATTGGTACTGCACCCGACGGCCGATCGGATCTTGGATTTCCGCGATTCGTCCGGAGGCATCATAGGTCACTGTCAGGGCTCGTCCGGCCGGTTCCCTGATTTCAGTAATCCGGCCCGATGGGTCGCGAACGATCGTGACGCGGTTGTCGTTGCGATCGGCAATCTCAATGAGGCGACCGTTCGTATCAAATCGCTTGATCATCCCATCTTTAAATCGGATCTGTGTGCTGCCATCCGAATTCATTCGCGCCACAGATCCCCGCACCGCATTCGATGAGGACGAATAGGTGCCGTCCAATTGCCGCGGCAGCAACGCTACTCCAAAATTGGTCGCGTAGGCCAAGTTCCCCACTTCCTCCGGACGAGGCCGCGCCCCACCGCGAAACATTTGGGCCGGTGCGAGGCGATCTTCGTATTCGAGTAACAGCGATCGTTGCCCAAAGGATCCCAGATTCGGCGCAGGGCTGAAATTGCCGCCCGGCTCCGGAGACCGATATCCTCTCCGAATGGCAACGGGAATGCGGCCAGGCAGCACCAAGTCCGTCTGTTCAATCGCGAACTGGCCTGTACTCAAGATGACGGGATCGCCGCCCTTGCCACAGTTCAATGCATCACACGGTGGATTGAACGGCGGCGGGAGGCGCGCGCCGCCTCCGCCGCAGCAGAATTTCGGAATGCCGACGCCGGGATCTGGAATAATCGAACGACCGTCGGGACTGACCGTGCCGTCACCGTACTTCTTCCAGGTGTTTGAATTGGGATCGGGCGTCAACGATTCATCGTAGTAGTACAGCTCCACGCGATCGCCCGGCACGCCACCAAGGTCGTTCGGGAAAATGACCGGGATCGGCTGGGTGGGATTGCCCCCGCCCGGCTTACCGAAGTTGAACAAATACAAATCGGAGAATACGGACCCTGGGCCGAAGTTCGGCAACGGCGCCAGCGCATTCCGGTCCGCCGCGACCGCGCTCACAGAAATTTGCGTGTTCGGTTGCCCATCCCATCCAATGATCTGTGCGCCGGCTGGAATCCGCATGACGAAGTTCGGAATCTTCTGGTCGGTCACAATGGTGTCCTGACCCGGTGTAATCGGCGTGTAGTTCCGGCTCATCTCATGCAGAAAGACCTGCCAGGGCAAGGTGTTGTTCTGGCCGCTCACGATCGTGACCGGAATCGGCACGATCGGATAGAGCACGGAGGCGCTTGAGGCTGACGCCCCGTCCACGAACACGATCTGCGAGCCAGCCGGCACGTTCTGCATCAAGAAGTTCCCGCCCGCGTCGGTGACCGCCGTCAACGCATTCAACTTCACCGTCACGCCGGCGATCGGCACAGAGTCTTTTGCCGCCAGGACGCGGCCACTGAGCGTCGAAGTGCCGGCCGGAAGAATCGTCAACTGTACTTGTGCCGTTCGCTGGACGATGCCCCCATCTACCGTGCCTGATCCGGTGATGAGCAGCGGATAGGTGCCAGGTGTTGCCGAAGCCGTGGAGGTGAGCAGCAAGGTGCTGGCCTGATTGACGGTCGCTTGCGTTAGACCGTTCAGGGGAATTTAACGCGTAGCCGACGGCCATGGATGGGGACTAGCAGCCGCAACTGTTTGATTGCAAGACCCTTTTCTTCCTTTCGCTTATTCTTTCGCTTTCATCGACGGAGTAATAACCATGCGGCTGTGCCTACAGAAACACATGAAGCCATGAGAAGAATGATTAGCAGTTTGCGAAACCCAACCCATTTTTCCTCCAGATGAACACGTCTAGCTGTGGAATCCGGTTCTTTCAGGATGCCCCTCTTGTCCTCCACATAACGGAGATAAAGAGCAAGAATGGCCAAAGGACCTATCATCGTGACATAGCAGAACTTCTCGAAAGCTGAAGCACTCTCACCGCGAATGCCAAGGAGGAATGGCCCAATGATCGGACCAATCCAGGCTAATACCGCGAGCAAAGATTTGTTCATTTTATTAACCGTGTACCTCTCTTCACATTTGGATTGTCAGTTCTGATAAGAAAGATATTTCCCAATGTTTACGGCCCGGCAACAGCTCCGCCGATACTCGCTCCAATCGCTGGGAGTCCCACTTGAGGGGCTAAACCCAAACCAGATCCCAACGCATTTGCCACGGCTGGAGATAAAGTTCCTCCCGAGGCTGCAGCCGCTTGCGAAAGTTGTCCCTGAATAAATGCCTTTGCCGCTCCCGCAGCGCCTCCTCCCACTGCAGCTCCTGCAACTGAACCTATGTTTACTGGTTTCCTTCCGGAGATAGTCTGAGAAATGAAATTGCTTACTCCGGAAGTGATCGCTCCAAATGCTGCTGGCGGTATTGGCACGCCAACGCTTGCAAAGGCACCAGCTGCAATACCATTAGCTATTCCGAGTGTTGTTAGCGCTGCAAACTGAGCTGAAAACACAGGGACACCCTGGGCGATCGCCCCAGTTGCAGCACCAATACCTCCCATTATGGCACCAGTTACTAGAAGCGGGGGAATCTGGGCTATTTGCCCAGACGGGTCTCGATACGACAATGGATCGTTGTAAACATAGGAGTAACGATTTAATACTTGAGACCCTATCGGAAGTGTTTCGATCGGATCCTCTTGAATGAAGCGATGGAGTATTGTGCTATAGTACCTTGCCCGATAATTGTAAACCTCTATCGCATCATTCTCTCGCCCTGTGAATTGCAACGGATTTGGACTCGTACCTGTTACTGCTGTCTTACCGAACGGCTCATAGGCGTAAACCGATACTGAAGCACCTTGGACATTGCTCAGCGAGAGACTGCTGCCCAGTGCATCCGTGTGATAGTGCTCGTTACCGGTTCCAGCTTGCCGGATGAATGGCTCATCAATGTTCAAACTGCGCAGGTAGTTGGTGCCGACGGCCCCGCTTCCGATCTCTGCAATGATGTCGTTCCCATCGTAGACGAACTGCGTGCTCACCCCGTTGATCGTCTTGCTCGTTCGCCGTCCGAGCGCGTCATAGTTAAAGCTCGCGCTTGCCCCTCCGCTCATCGACAGGAGCCGATTCCGCTCATCCCACTGATACGTGTTCACGCCATCGCTTGTGAGATTTCCATTCGCGTCATACTGGAGCGTAGCTCCAGCAAACTGCGTCTGTTCATTGGCTGCATCATACGTGGCGGAGGTGACGGCGGTGGGTAACAAACTCGCTGTCCCATTCGCACGCAGCTGACTGAGCCGATTGCCTGCCGCATCGTAGGTGTAGGTCAAGGCTTCGATGATGCCGCTGGGGCCATTGTGGGAAATATTCGTCAGACGCGACGCAAGATCATAGGCATAGCTGGTGGTCGTGCCGTTGGAATAGCTGAGGCTCGTCCGCCGATTGGCATTGTCATAGCCGAGCGCAGCGAAGAGTGAACCCTGAGCAACACGCGTCAATCGTGATGCCGCATCATATTGATAGCTCGTCGGCTGCTGGCCGTTCGCTGTCATCTCCGTGCGGCGACCCAGCACATCGTACTGATAGGCCACAGTGCCGAGCGGAGTTGTTTCTTGGATTAACCGATCCAGAATGTCATACGCGAAGTCAATGGTCCCGGCGCCAGGCGCCGTGTCCGTCGCTCTCAGGAGCCGGCCAACGGTGTCGTAAGTGAAATTGGTGGTGGCATCGGCGTACTGAGCTTGGATACGCCGATTTAACGCATCGTACTGGAAGGTGGTGACTTGATTCTTCCGATCGGTGAATTGAGTTAGATTGCCCGCGAGATCGTACTGATAGGTTTCTGTCCGATTGAGCGCATCGGTTCGCGTGGCCAGGCGATCCATGTTGTCATAAGTATAGCGGGTCGTCTGGCTCTTGGCGTCCGTGACCGTCAGGAGATTGCCGTTCGGATCATACGTAAAACTCGTCCGCCCGTCGTTCGTATCTCGTATCTCGCTGACCCGGTTCAAGGCATCGTACGTGAATTGGGTCGTCTTGCCGCGTGGATCGACCAGCGCAATGAGACGGGACACCGCGTCGTAGAAGCGGAGCGTCCGGTTGCCCAGGGGATCGACGGCGGCAATGAGATCGCCCACGTCGTCGTACTCGAATGTCGTCGTGTTACCCAGCGCGTCTGTCACACTGATCGGCTGGCCGAATTGGTTGTACGCGATGCTCGTCGCATGGTTGAGCGGGTCGATCGTCGAGAGTAAGTTGCCGTTCGCCGGATCGTAGGTAAAGCGCGTCAACTGATTGAGGGCATCGGTAATCTTCGTCACGCGGTTGAACGTTGGTTCATATTCCAACAGCGAGGCATTGCCTTGCGGATCGAGCAGGCTCGTGACGTTGCCATTGAGATCATAGGTCAGCTTCGTGAGCCGGTTCAGCGGATCCCGGATCTCCGTGAGCAGATTCGTTGCGAAGTCGAACGTCCGCCTGGTTGGCTGGCCGAACGCATCCACGGGTTCGACTTCTCCGCCCTGCGCATTGAATCGATGGATAGTCGGATTGCCACGCGGATCGGTGATGATCGTTTGCGTCACGCGGCCTCCTGTAAGCGTGTAGGCCAGATTCCAGACGCCCGTGTCCGCCTGCGTTTGTCGGACCACGCGACCGGCCGCATCGTATTGATTCGTCAGATAGGTAATCCCGCGGGCATCGGTGACGGTCAGCATACGATCGGCGGAGTCATACGTATAGCTCGTGATGCCGCCTTCGGGGTTTGTGACCTGCGCAAGTCGGCCCGCGCCATCGTACGCATATTGCACCGTCCGCCCGATGGGATCGGTGATTTGGGTGATGCGATTTACACCGTCATATTGGAACGTGATCGCTCGCCCCGCCGGTTCTTGGATTTGGCTAATACGTCCCGAACCATCTCTCATGATGGTCACGGTATTGCCATTACGATCCTTAATGGCAACGAGGAATCCGTTCGCATCGAACAGTTTCTGCGTACCGTCTTTCAATCTGATTTGCGCCGTCCCATCTAAGTTTCGGGTTGCCACCAGCCCGCGCATTCTCGTCGAGGTTGTTGTTGAGAACGTGCTATCGGCTTGAAACGACAACAGCGCGCGACCAAAGTTGCTGACATAGGCGAGGGCTTGTGTCCCTGAGAGGCGCAGCGTTTCGTTGTAGTTCAGTAACGTGGTCCGACGCCCAAAGAGTCCCAACGTTGGAACCGGACTAAAGCCGATTTCCGGGCTTCGATAAGCGCGCCGAATGACAACGGGGATCCGTCCGGGCAGAACAAGATCCATCGTCTCGTTGATAAACTGACCCGTAGTTAGAATGACCGGGTCCGTTCCTGTGGGGAGTGGTGTGGGATCTGGTGGCGGTGGTGGCGGCGGGACCCGTGCTCCGCCCCCGCCGCAGCAGAACTTGGGAATCCCTACGCCAGGGTCAGGAATAATCTTGGTGCCGTCGGCGCTCACTCTGCCCTGGCCGAACATTTTCCATTGGTTGGAATTCGCATCCGGCGTCAACGATTCATCGTAGTAATAGAGATCGACCACCGTGCCAGGATCGTTGCCCCACGTGTTCGGAAGAATGATGGGAATCGGTTGCGTGGGGTTGCCGCCGCCGGGTTTGCCGAAATTGAACAGGAACAGATCTGTTGGCAACTTGCCGTCACCTAAATCGGGGAACGGCGCCAATGCATTCCGCTCGATGGGCACCACCGTCACCGCGACACGAGTGTTCGGCTGTCCATCCCAGCCGATGATTTGCGCGCCGGCGGGAATTCGGAGCATGAAGTTCGGCACTTTTGCATCGGTCACCAACGTGTCTTGGGAGGGATTGATCGGCGTGTAGTCCTGACTCATCTCATGGAGATAAGCCGGCCATGGCAGGCGATTGTCTTGCCCACTGACGATCGTGACCGGAATCGGGACGATGGGATAGAGCACGGAGGCGCTTGAGGCTGACGCCCCGTCCACGAACACGATCTGCGAGCCAGCCGGCACGTTCTGCATCAAGAAGTTCCCGCCCGCGTCGGTGACCGCCGTCAACGCATTCAACTTCACCGTCACGCCGGCGATCGGCACAGAGTCTTTTGCCGCCAGGACGCGGCCACTGAGCGTCGAAGTGCCGGCCGGAAGAATCGTCAACTGTACTTGTGCCGTTCGCTGGACGATGCCCCCATCCACCGTGCCTGAGCCGGTGAGCAGCAACGGATACGTACCGGGTGTCGAGGCTGCCGTGGAGGTGAGCAGCAAGGTGCTGGCCTGATTGACGGTCGCTTGCGGGGGATTAAATGTTGCGGTCACTCCGGCCGGCAGCCCGCTGACGTTCAGATTCACAAAGCCCGTAAAGGACGATGGGCCGGCATTGGTGACCTTCACCTGATACGTCGTATTGCCCACGCGCGCGACATTGACTGCGCCCGGCAAGGGAAGCAGCGTGAAGTCGAGCGCATTCTGCACGGTGAAAGGTAGGGCGCTCGCCGCCGTGCCGCCCGGAGTTTGCACGGAAATAAGGCCGGTCGTGGCACCCAACGGCACGGTGGTGGTGATAGTCGTCGCATTGACGGAAGTGATGATCGCGTTCGTCGTATTGAATTTCACCGTCGTGCTACCAGGTCCACTACCGAGCAAATTGGTCCCCGTGATGGTGACCGCCGTGCCGATCACGCCGGTGCCCGGCGTGAAGCTGGTGATCGTCGGCGGCGCCGGTGTGACTGTCAGCGCCAACGTCCCCGGCGTCCGGATCGGCGCGGTCGCGGTCAGGGTCACGGAGCCGGCCGTCACTCCGGTGACGACGAACTGCACGGAAGTCTGATTCTCTGGAATTGTGACGGTGGTCGCATGCGACACCGCCCCCGTGCCGCTGGACGTAATGGTGACTGGCAGCCCGCCAAAGCCGGCCACTCGGACGCTGGTCACCGTGACCGAGAGCGCTTGCCCCACAGCCACCGTCGCCGGCGTGGCGGTGAGCGTCAAGGCCGGGGGCGTGAGGACCGTGAGACTGGTTTCGACGATCGTGGGTGGTCCCGTCGTCGGCGTGAAGGTGGCGCGGATGGTGCTCGCGCCGACGGCGAGGGCATTGAGGAGGCCGCCGCTGGTGATCGTGGCGACGGTTTGATTCGTAGACTGCCATACGAGGCGGGTATCCGAGGTGAGATCCTGCGTCGTCCCGTCCGTCAATGTCGCGGTGGCCGTCATCTGTTGGGTTTCGCCCACGAACAACGTGAGATCTTGTGGTGAGAGCGTCAGCAGCACCAATTCGGCCGGCGTGACGTTGACCGTGGCCGTGGCTGATCCTCCATTCAGACTTGCGGTGATCGTGGCGGTCCCCTCCCCCACCGTATTGATCGGGAAATCGGCGGTCAATTGTCCGGCGGCGACGGTCACCGTGGCCGGGACCTGGGCCACGGTTGTGGTGCTGCTGGTGAGCGTCACCACGGCCACATCCGTCGGCGCACGATCGAGCGCGACCCGCAAGGTACCCGGTTTACCTTTCGGTCTCGTGAGCACGGTGCCCGCAGGATCGGGCGGGACGGTGGTGAGACTCGCCACGATCGGCGGCGGCGGCGTGACCTGGACCAGGCTGCTCACCATGGAGCCATTGATCGCCGCCGTGATGGTGGCGGTGCCGTCCAAGAGGGCGGTCACCGGAATCGTCGCACTCAATTGATTGGCTGGGACCGTCACAGAGCCTGGAATCTGCACGATCGTCGGGGCGGAGTTCCCGAGCGGAATCATCGTGTCGCTCAGCTGGGCCGCGTTGATCGTAAGGATCAGACTCCCCGTCGCCCCCTGTTGCAACGGCAGCGGATTCGGGAGCAACGAGACCACTTCCGGCGGCGGTGGTTGCACCTGGACAAGCGCGCTCTTGGCCGTGCCGTTCAAACTCGCCGTGACCGTGGCGGCGCCCACCGCCAAGCCCGTGACGGTGAAGGAGGCCTGCGTCTGCCCGACCGGCACGGTGACGACAGCCGGCACTTGGAGGAGGCTCGGCTGATCGACCGCAAGCGTGACTGCAGTGTTGGTCAATTGCCCCGCATTGAGCGTGACGGTGAGCGTGCCATGGGCTCCCACGACGAGCGGCAAGGGCGAGGGGAGCAACGACGCGACAGCCGGAGGCGGCGGGGTGACTTGCACCGCCGATTCGGCCATCGAGCCGTTGAGACTGACATGCACCATGGCCGTGCCGAGCGCCGCGGCGGTGAAGGGTAGCGGCGCGGTCAATTGCCCGGCCGGTACGATGACCGTGGCCGGGACCGTGACGATCCCTGACGGCGCCGCTGTGACTTGTATCGTCGTCGGACTCGATTGCACGGCGCTGATCTTCACGGTGAGGCTGCCCGTGGCGCCCAGATTGATGCTGGTCGTGGGCGGCTCCAACGCCACGATGGTCGGCAGATTCGGCGTCACGGTGATGGTGCTGCTGGCGCTGGTCCCGTTGAGGCTCGCCGTGATGACGGCGGTGCCCGGCGTATTGGCCGACACGGTGATCGGCGCGCTGGTCTGGCCGGCCGGCACGGTGACGGTGGCCGGGACCGACGCAATGCCGGCGGCGCTGCTCGTGACCGTGACGGTCGTGTCCGTGCTCTGGGCCGCGCTGATGGTCACGGTCAGGGTGCCGCTCCCGCCTTGGGTGATCAGCTGCGACGGCGGCTGGAGACTCGCGATCGTGGACGGCGCGGCGCTGACATCGACCGTCGCGCTCGCCGAGCCGCCGTTGAGCGTGACGGTGATCTGGGCGTTGCCCACCCCGACGGCGGTCACGGGAACGGCAACGCTCGTTTGATTCACGGCAAACGGCACGCTGTTTGGCACGGCGGCGACGCCTGGATTGCTGCTGGTTACGGCTAGACTCCCGGCCGTGGTCGGTGATGGCGCGATCGTGGCGGTCAGGGTGCCGGAAGAGCCTGTGGTCAGGTTCAAGGGGTTGGGTGTGAGCGTCGTCGGGGTCGGCAGGATCTTGGTGCCGTACACGCTGATCGTGAGAGAGGCCCCCGGCGTGCTCGCAAGTTTGACCTTGAGTGTATTACTCCCCGGATTCAGCGTGATCGTGCGATCGACGATCGCCACCTGTTGGCCAAAGTCCGCCGGCCCGGCCACCTGCACGTTGTTGACGGTGATCCAGGCGGAGGAGATGCGATTCTGTCCGTTGCTCTCACCGTTGACGATGTGGAGGAGAACCGGCGCGCCGACGCTCGTCGGAACTGTCACCGTGTCGGTATATTCGTTCGGGGCGCCGCTGCTGCGGAGATATTGCTTCGGGCCCAAGAGCAGCTGATCGGGCGTGTTCTGCGCAAAGGCGGGCAGCGTACCAATGAAAGTCAGGAGCACTGCTAGGGCTATGCACAGGGAGCGCCTTATCGAAGATGAGTGAGATGAAGCCACGATAGTAGTCGTCGTGTCTCCAGGCGGCGGTGCATCGCTACGTCGGCTACTGCAGTCGCGCAAGGTCGCGTCCTCCACTGCGGGATGTCTGAAGCGCGAGCGACCTTACGAATTCTTTCGAATCCTTGCAATCCCCTCTTTTTACCGTAGCCAGATGGGCTAGCCCATCTGGCTAGTAGTTACTTGGGGGGAGAGCAACTACGTAGTCCCTGCCAGCATAAGGATGAGCGCTTGCAGTGGAGAGGGGTGCAGCCAAGATTGTTGATTCGCCGAGATGACGGAACACTATTGGATGGTCCCCGCCATCTGAAACACGGGCAGGTACATGATAATGACGATGGTGCCGACGATCACGCCCATCGCGAGGAGGAGAACCGGTTCGATCCACGTCGTCATGCGGGTCAGCTTGAGGTCCAGCGTGCCTTCATAAAACTCGGCGATGTCTCGCAGCATCGTTTCGAGCGATCCGGTTTCTTCGCCGACCGCA
Source organism: Nitrospiraceae bacterium (assembly GCA_037446055.1). Classification (GTDB taxonomy): domain Bacteria; phylum Nitrospirota; class Nitrospiria; order Nitrospirales; family Nitrospiraceae; genus JBBIJI01. The sequence continues at coordinate 7,495 of JBBIJI010000050.1, read as the reverse complement.
ATCATCTCGGTCGCGAGCTTCGGCAGGATCTGTTGCGCAGCGATCGCTGAAGCCATCGTCGTCCCTTCCCGAATTCGCTCGACCGCTTCAGTCACTCCCCTGGCCATATATCGATTGGACACAGCCCCGCCTGCAATCTGCAGTGCTTCGACCGCGGGTATCCCGCCCGCCAGCACGGTGCCCAGCGTGCGGATCAACTGAACGGTATGATGATACGTGAGAATGACCCCGACCCCCGGCGCCGAGAGCAACAAGCGATCGGTGGTCAGCCGGCCGGCGTCCGTGGCGCGATAGGCTTTGAGCCCGACGATGGCGCCGATCAGCAGGACCAGCCCTGGCACAAAGTGCCGGTTGACTGCTCCGATGAGATCGAGGAGCGCCTGGGTAGCTCCCGGCAACGCCTGTGCCGATTCGCCATACACGCTCACGAAGGTCGGCATCACGTAGCCCACGAGAAACCCGATCACCCCGAAGCCGACCAAGACGAGGAAGGCCGGATAGGCGAGCGCCTTCCCCACCTTCTGCTTCAACTCCATCATCAGTTTCAAATAGGCGATGTAGCGTTGCAGCACTTCAGGGAGATTGCCGGACTGTTCACCCGCACGAACGGTCGCGACATACAGTTCATTAAAATATTGTGGGTGCTTGGCAAGCGCTTCGGACATGGCACTCCCGCCCCGAATGTCTTCACGGACCACACGAAGCGCCTGCTGAAACTCCGCCGGAGTCGCGCGCTCAATGAGGAGATCCCACACGCGCAGGACGGCCAGTCCAGCCCTCAACAGCGCCAAGAGTTCCTGATTGAAGACCAAGACTTCATGAAGCGGGAGGGCTCGGCCGAATCGCCACCTGCCCGACCGAGCGTTTGCGCTCTTGTCGCGACTCTGTATCGCGAGCACAATATAGCCATCACTCTCCAGCTTGGTCTTCACCGCTCGCTCATCATCTCCCTCGATCTGGCCGTCGAGCGTGGCGCCGCTGGGCCTCGCCGCCTTGTAGGTAAAGGTCGCCATGGCCGGTATGCTTGACTGCCGGTGCGTAAAAAGTCAACGCGGCCGATTCAATTGGCGGAAGCCGACACGATGATCCGTGCTTGCATGTCCCCTTTCGGCAGAGGGAGGCGGCTGAGTTGTGGTGCTTGGCAACGGCCTACTACGGATCAGGACGATGTTACCAACCCCTGACTGTGTCCACGATAGATGGTGTGGTATCCTCTCCCCGGCAGAATTGAAACGCTTCAGCCATACGATGGTGTGAACAGTCATGCTCATCGACACGTCGGCACAACCGTACTTGCTACACAATCAGGAGCTTCCTTGCGACCAGAGATGAAACACACCGCCAAGGTCATGTTTCGCTGCGATCAAGACGCGATGGCGCTTCTGGAGGCCATGGGCGGCACTCTGGGCCTACGGACCCGACAGGAGCTTCTCTCCTCCGCTCTAGGTCTGCTACAAACCTGCTTGCGTCATCTGGAAGAGGGGTATCATCTCCTTTTCGAGAAGGACGGGCAGCGCATTATGATCACTCCTCCACGGAGCTTTCACGGTCCCTCCAGCACGTCCGATCATCGATGGGACCTGTTTCCGATCAATCCGCTCGAGGCGCGTCCACCCTCGCCAGACATGGAAGGTGTGATGGATGGCTGGGCACCGCCCGGACCGGATACGAACATCGCCTCGATTCCGACCCGCATCGTGGCCGGGCTCTCAAAAATCGCGTTTGAAACCCAAAGCCGCCCGTGGCGCCGCAGCGGCCGTGCCGGCGAGCTGGGATCGCTGAAACAGCAGATGCTCCACTTTTTATCGCAGCACCCCGACCACTCAGCGAGACCGACCGATCTTTCACAGGCGTTGTCCGTCAATCTCCCCACAGCATCTGAAGCGATCCGACAAATGACACGAAAGGGCTTGCTCACCAAAAAGCGAAGCAGTGCCGATAAACGATCGGTCATCATCGCCTTGACCGCCAAAGGCGCACGGGCAACCAGTGCGAAGCTGCCATGGGAACGCCAGCTTGGCGCAGCGACGCAACAGCTCACCAAGGAGGAACGACAGACGTTGGCGGACCTCCTTGAAAGACTGCTTCCCGCGATCGCCCGACCGTAGCCTTCGATCGCCATGGTTCGTCCACCGCCTGCGGCTCGACGTCGTGTGTTCCTTCTTCATGAGTTCGGTTTCCAGGACGCCGCCTGCCATCGTCTTAATTCATCTACCGCCACATCACAATTTCTCACATGCCTGTACCTCTCCACGTACGTTCCGGCCTGTACCAGTGCCGTTTGTTTGACCTTTTAAAGAACCAGCGCCTCCGCAAGAGATGGCGTTTTACTATCACCCATGGTGCAGGTGGCTTCTGTGACAATGGCTTGGATTTCTGCGTGTGCAAAAGGAGGGCGGGACAGAACGAGCGCTGCAGAGTACTCCCACTGACAATTGAAAGAGACCGGGACGAACCACAGACGGCATGGGCGCGCCTGAGGACAGCGCATACAAGGAAGGAGAGCGAGAAAGGATCAAGCCTCAGGGCACGCAAGTCGGCCACTTACAGGTGACAGCCCTTCTTCGACAAGCGTCCGCGATCCGTCGCATCCAAGTCGGAAGCAATCTCATCCAGGTCGTCTATCCCCAGAATGGGCGAGTACAACACGCTGGCTTTGTCCTGCCGTTCGGGCAACCCATAAAAATACAACCCCACCTGTTTCAGGACCATTTTCCGGAGCCGTGCGCGCACGATTTCCTCGTTTCGAGGTAAGCCAAACGTCTCAGGATCCATCCGTGCGGTCGAGATGACCGCAAAGCGACCCGCCTCCCGGCCTGCAAACGCAAACCGCCAATTCTTGTGTTCGAGGTACATGTCACCCCGTGTAAACCCGACCAACATGACCGCTGGATTGGCCGCCTGGTCGGGCACTGCTTGTTTCATCAGACCGATCAGCCGGTCACCGCTGAGCTGCCCCCGCTCATAATTGACAGCCTGTTCACCGATGGGAACCGGCCGGTGGACCGTGACCCTCATTCCGAAGGTGCGCTCCACCTGCTGAGCGCTATCCTGGAGCAGCGCTTCTGAGAAATCTCCAAACGGCACAAACGTCAGGTGGCAGAGTGTGGCGGAACTGTTCTGCCACGCGGTTCCTGAGGAATAGCCGGCATACCCCAACATGGAAACGGCCAGAACGCCCCAGAGAATGCGACGGATCCTGCGCATGCGATTCCCTTCGTTCATAAGGTTTCCAGAGGACAGTATACCAGGGGTCTCCGTCGGGCAATTTTTGGCATGTTTATGCTCAGAACCGGACAGAACGAGTGGGTCACTCGACAAGTTCCACTTTTTCGGTACACTCCGTTGCATACCTAGGAAATAGTTCTCAGCACGGTTGTGCTGCAAGGGAGATGAGTGATGGCTTTGTACAAGACTTGCGGTAAATGCCAAACCAAGAGCCCGATCACCAGTATGCGGTGTAAATGTGGCCAGCCGTTGCCGGCGTATCGCCCCTCCAACCAAGACGCCACATCATTCTCAGCCCAAGCCAGCTCAACCGAAGACGTACGCACCGAGCCCCGGATAACACTGACACCTCCGCGGCAGCGCCAAGCCCAGCATTATGTGGCCCGCTATTGGCGAGGCGAACTGTCGCTAGCCCATTCTTTCTGGCTCACCAACATGCTCGTCGATATTGCGCTCGGAATCATGCAGCAGCTGCTGGCCAACCGCCAAGAGACGACCGCCTCTCCCCTGCTCGTCCATCAAGTCTTGACGGCTATCAAGTTCCTTCACATGTTCGTCATCTCCCCCTGGCAGATGGTCGGACTCTGGCGCGCAGCACGGAACTCACTCGCCACAGGATGCGGCCGGTTGTGGGGTCGGTGCACCCAAGGCATCGTCGTGCTCGGCCTTGTCGTCACCCTCATCACTGTTCCCTTTTGGGTACCTGCGTATACGGAAATGGCCAAAGTCGCCCTCCGCACCGAGGCCTACCGGTACACCGTCAGCCTGTCACCCGACGGCAATATGCTTCGAGTCGAAGGCGGGATCGGTTTAGGGCTCGCCCAAGCCGTGGCACAGCAACTTCGTACACATCCGGGCGTAGAAGTGGTTGGTCTGAGTTCCCAGGGTGGCCTCTTAGGAGAAGCGCGAAAGCTACAAGCACTTATTGAACGGCGCGGACTCTCGACCTATGCAGTCGACCATTGCCAGAGCGCCTGCACGAATATCTTTCTGGCTGGCTCACAGCGCATGTTACACAAAGACGCCCAACTGGGCTTTCATCGGGGACACATTCCCGGCCTTCCGGACATGATGGCGCAAGGAGAAAATGATCTGGATAAACGCTACATGCTCGCGCATGGCGTGGCTCAGCCCTTTGTCGACAAAGCCATGGGCACGCCGGCTTATGAGATGTGGACGCCCACTACGGAGGAGTTGGTGCAAGCCGGAGTGGTCACGGATATCGTCGACGGGACGCAGATCGTCACGCGCCCACGGTTCTTAACGATTGGGACCGTGCAGCCCGCTTCGACTCCGACTACGACTCGGACGATCGTCGCATTTCTCAATAGTCCGGGAGGACTGTCGCTGGAGCTGTCGGGGTTTCACACCGATGCGGATGAAATGAAAGCGGATGGGCGCCGCTATCTGATGGCCACCCATCCTCAGACGGGTGTGATCGTCTCGGTTACTCTTGAGCGTGGTCCATCCGCTGCGTCCCGTCAAGGCTGTGTTGCACACTTGGCTCAACTCAAGAATGGCCCGTTCGTGGTGCGCGGCCACGACGTCACGTTCGATACGGCGAGTGCCATTCCCCGGTTGGAGTACACGATTGCGGAGACCCAAGGCGTTCACGTCGAGCAAAGGAATGTCCGCACCTGTCTCGCTCAGGGGAACACCTATGCCGACATCCACCTCTCGAAGGTCTTATACAAGGCCGCTGAGGCGCCGCTCTTCGACCGCGTGCTCAGCACGATTCAGCTGATTGACGATCCGGCCCAACGCAATCGCCCAGCGCCAGGAAGCCCGGCCTCGAGCCTCGAGCTGTTTAAGAAAGGCAGCGTGTACTATTTGCAAAACCGGTACACGCAGGCAATTCCCTTCTACCAGCAAGCCGTTGATCTTGAAAAAGCGTCCCCTCAACTCGAGAAAACCTACTGGCGCGTCCTCGTTGACAATCTCGGAATGGCCTATGGTCTGACTGGACGGCTGGCCGACGCCAAGGCCACCTTTGAATATGGCGTCAGCATCGACGCGCAGTATCCCATGTTTTATTACAACCTGGCCTGCACCTATGCCGAAATGCAAGCTGATGCTGAAGCGATCCGCGCACTCAAGACAGCCTTTCGCTATCGGCACAACGTGAACGCCGGCGAACAGATGCCGGATCCCCGCACCGACTCGTCCTTCCAACGATTGATGGGCCGACCCGACTTCCGCACCTTGGTGGATCGCCTCATGGCGAGGCGGAGCTAACCGACAACGCCGATGGGAGCGACCAGCACTGCTTGGAAAGGATAAGATAGACCTACGCTGGAATGGTCAGCATGGGACACCGTGCTCTTAGGACTCGTTCCGTCGTGCTACGCGTAACGCATCTAGGAGGCCATAATGCCGCAGAACGTTTGTCCACAGTGGGTATGGACGACATTCCCGAATGGGACAAAGTCGAGTTCCCGAGCGGAAATGGCTTTCGTTTCGACCGCCGTACGACGCGAACAGTTTTCTCGTTCCGTATCCGCCTACGATGCCTGAAGCTCGAAAGTTCGTTTCATGCTGTGCGAAGCGTTCTTAGCCTGTACCCCAGGCATCACACTGCCGGCGTGAATCCATTTCTAGGGATGCTGTCAGCTGATCTGACTTAAGTTACCCTTACTGGACGACGAGCTTCGCAACTTTCTCTTGCTAATATATCTTGCCTAGGAAGAGCCTTCGCATTAGAAGCACCGACACCCTGAGGTACATTAACAAGACGACCCAGATGAGAAGTCTGCGCGTGGTGTGCTCATAGCGGCACTTCCTTGGAAAGGGTGCGATTGAGGGCATATGTTGCGAGAGGTTTCAAGCCGCGCAGGGGGAACCGATAACGGCGTAGATTCTGTCGCTATTCAGGTGTCTTTCTCTGTCGTGGTGCAATGAGGTCTTGAACTCGAACGCGGGTGAGGGCGAGAAACATCAGCAGAAATTTCCCTCCCGCGATAAGAAGCACACTAAGATTTGACCGACCGGACTGCCGAAGGTCGCACACGGATTCCCGAAAGTCGCCAACCCATTCTTCTTGCGCTGATCGCGGCAGGAGATAAGCAAGAGTCCTCGCCATCCTCTCTATTCTTGAGTCGCTCTCGGCCGCTAAGCCTATGCCTGGAGGTTCACCTTTCGGAGTGATACGTGGCAAATGCTCATGGATCAATTCGTGAAGTTTGTCCCACTGCACGCGAGATTGCGCTTCAAATGTGTCCGGCTTGTCGTCCGACGCTTTTCCTATTTCGACAGACACCTGGAACGATCCACTGATGGAGGCCGGTAGCACGTCGGGCATATCGCAATATTGATCCGCCGCCTCTAGCGAATCACAGCTGCTCAGGGCATCGACATCTCTTACTGAATCAAAATCTGCAAACTTAAATCGCTCGATGTCACGCTGTTCCTCATCCATGAGCTCTGCCTTTCATTTGTTCAACTTGGAAGCAAGCTCGGCTTCCACTGAAGAAGAGTTGCCCTCATCTGCGTCACCTGCCGAAGGGCGCTCTGCCCCTGTGCCGTAATTTTGTAATACCGTCGCCGCGCGCCCGCCCGTTCTTCTGGGGTATCTTCCCCCCATCGAGCCTTGAGCAAACCCCGTTTTTCCAGCTTGTGCAGGGTGGGATAAAGAGATCCAAACCCGATTTTTCGCTTTCCCCCCGTGGCGTCCTCCAACGCCTTGAGGATATCGAGGCCATATAATTCCTTCGACTGAAGGAGTGTCAAAATGTCTTCCTCCAGGGAAGACAAATCGCGGTTTTTGTTCCAGAGAGCCATCGTCACGCCTCCTGCCAGCGCAGTCGCCAAGCACTCGCGGTGCCAATATATATCAATATACCGATATAGTCAACTCACGGGCGGTTCCGGACCTGCCTATACCCGGCCGCTTCTGCTTCTGCGGCGCTGGCAAAGGCAATCCGATTGCGTGCCAGCTTTATCGACTTGTCTTCTTCTAACTGGGCAGTGAGAAGCGGTTTCGGTTTAATTTACTTGGCCCCAGCTGCCTTCAAGAGCCGAATGATGGTTGATTCTCGTTGGCTATTTGCGATGGATAACGGAGTCGCATTATCCGCGGTGCGCGTGGCATGCACATCAGCCCCATGGGCAAGGAGCACCCGCACAGCAGAGGTATGCCCACCTCTCACGGCATTCATGAGGGGAGAGCCAAAGACCCTGGAACCGGCGTTGACGTCAGCGCCACGCTCGAGTAACAGCTCAATGATATCTTTTCGCCCACCATGGCAGCATGCATAAGGGTCGTGTACGT
>JBBIJI010000049.1:0-26058 GCA_037446055.1 Nitrospiraceae bacterium | reverse complement strand
ACCGGACAAACGACACCATCAGTCGGGTATAGCTGGCGTAGCTCTGACGGTAAGGCAGACACAACCTGACCGGGTCGACTCCCTCTTCACTCTCCACGGCGATCTTGACAAACGGCGACCAAAGGCCCGTGGCGACCCGACGGATACGGACTGCACCATCCGCCAACACAGGACGGAGGATGGATTCCGAAATACGGCGGATATAATGGGGACACCGCTGGGACAGGACCGGATACACCTCACCCAGCCGGTACACCGCTGCCGAGATCGTGTCCTTGACCCGATAGGGCCGGTCAGCATACTGCTTCGGAAGCACGGCGAAGGGCTGCGTGCCATTGATCAGGATGAGGTAACTGTCCCGGTCCGGTAAGGCCTTCACAACCCGACCCAGCACGAAGTCCCCGATCTTCTCCATCAAGCCGGCTTCCTTCCTCCGTCCTTTGTATTACTCCCGCCGCTGTCAGGGGCTTTCCCCCAGTTCGACGCGCCCGTGACTGCCAACTTGCCCCTTCCGCCTTGGCTTGCGTTTCGCCTCTGCTCCTGTATTAGTTCTGGAGCTGCGCATCAGCTGGTTGCTACCGAGGCAGAAATGGGTCATCGAAAGCGAGTTCCCGCTGAAGAACTACGGGCCTCCCGGACATTATTCCCCTGGTTTGTCTTCCTGGTACTGACGCACTGCGCGCCGATCGAACAACCGGTCAGCCTCGACCACGTTCATCAGGTGCCGGTCATTCACCGCACTGAGCCTGTCGGCCCTCCGGAACTCCGAATCACCACCCACACGGATGGCCTTGGGTGGTCCGTCCAGCCGGTCCAACGGATCCGACGGTATGTCGACGTGACGCAGCAGGAAACGTGGAAGACCAGGGTCTATCCGGCTGCGAAAACCTGGAGAATTCCAAAATTCGTGGCAGGGTGGATCACATGTCCGACGTGGGGACTTTTAGGGATGACAGGACTCGCTTTCGCTGATCCCGGCGCCCCCATGTGGCGCCGACCGGCCCTCTATGAACCTTGCTCGCTGGCCAGCGGCGGCGAGGCCTACTCTTCCGAAGCAATGCTGATGCGAAACGATGTCAGGCTGGATCGCCGGATTGAAGAGGAGGATCAGCCCGTGACGACTGGTTCTCTTGCGCTGGTGTGGCAGCTCCTTGACAAGGATCCTCTCGGCATCGACATTCCTCTGAGCCTGGAGCAGACCACGATCATGTTCCGGGCTCGCTGGATCGCAGACCTGCTCATTCGGCAGGGCATCGAGATCACCGATCACCTTTCCGGCCGCGCAGAGGTTCAGCTACGGCAACCAGGAGGCCCTCTCATCTCTCATCCGATCCCGTTGACCAGCGCGATGCTCCGCACTGCCATCGAGCAGGAATCGGCCCGCTCCCCCGCCGACCGGTGGCCATCGGCGATCAGAATCCGAACCGTCGTGGAACCCGATGGAGATGGTGCCGCTCCTGAAACGCACGCGATCGCGAGGCATCTGCTACGACACCTTGCTCGGTCGGGTCTGGCTGTCGTCGTGCGCGACGATCTTCTCGCCGAAACCGAAGACCTCCTGACGGCTCAACATCAAGGCCGCTATCGGGACTCGGCACGGAACGGAATCGGGCAATGGTCCGGTGCAACCCTTCTCGCTCGCGTGTCCTATCGGAATCTCCAGGACCAGGGCTACCTCGCTACGACGAGCATCGCATCCATCGAGACTGGTGAGATTCTCGCGCATCTCATCGTGGAAGCTCCACCGGGGCAGTGGGGCGAATTTCTCGACACCGTGAGCGCGCAGATCCGCGACACCATCCTTCCCGCAGTTCGCCCACAGGCGGACATCGCGCCCCACAACGATACGAGGCGTGAGGGATGGCTCATCACACAATGAGAACCAGTCGATCCTTCCTCCTCCTTAGTAGCCTCGTTCTCGCAGGGTGTGCGGAGCTTGTCCCCGAGGTCGCAGGCCCTCCCCAGACCCGCACGTTCGAGCTCGACCGCCATCCCACCGGCCACTATCGGATCAGGACAGAAGTGCACCCAGATCATCTGGGCTGGACTCTGGCCATCGAACAAGCGATAGTCATCACCACTGCTATTCAGACAGAAACACCGCAACGATACCGCCGCTACGCCTTCTCGCCTCTCTCGCTCGTTCCCGGACTTTTCCAATGTCCCTACGGCTTGATCAGGTATGCGCTCACGCTCGGCTACGCTTCGGACGAGCCGATGCACTACGGCTGTCGGCGACTCTTCATGCGAGAACCCCTCGACGGCTTCATCTCCTTGCCCACCAACGTTCGTCGCACGATGGAGCTAACGGAACGATGGGAACCGGTTAAGGGAGGCGTGGTCGAGGTGACATGGGAAGGACAGGCAGGTTTACTCGCTTCGTATCCGATCTCCGGCGGGGCAACAGTTGTCCGACTGGCTCATCTCGTGCGGAGGGACCAGAGGCAGGCTGAGTCAGAAAGGGTGCAGGCAGGGAAATTGGACGTGACATACAGGCAGGGACGACATACCGCCACGACGATGATCGACGTCTCACCGGAACAGCTCACCAAAGCTTACCAGTCCGTGATCCATTCCATTCCAGCCCAGCGCTGGCCGGATCCAGTCGTCGTGCAAGTCGGCACACTGCAAGGATTCCCTCCCGTCCTCGAAGAAGTCACCAAGGCGGCTCTCGCCAGCCACTTCTTGCAGGCACAGATCTGTTTCGTGGCGGATGATCCAATCAAAGCCAGAATTGCTGAGGAACAACAGTTTCAACTCAGCGGCCGGGTCCATGACGGCCAACAAATCGCGCTCGGACGTTGGATTCCTGCCACGGTTCTGATCACGGGACATCTTGAGACCACTCAGACCGCACCCGAACTTATCCTGCAAGTATCGTCGATCCCGTCTGGAGAAGTCCTCGGAACGATCCGCCTCCCAGTCACTCTCACCACCGCATTCCCTATGGCCTCAATGCTCTCCGAGGACTTGAGGCTCCTCACCGCTAAAGCGCGCAAAACATCCTGCCGGCATTAGGCCGCGTTCTCTAGAACAATTCAGCGTCACAGATACCGCAGGCTGAAACAGGCTGGCGAACCATTGCCGCACCGCAACGAATTTGTTGCCTGTCGCTAGAGGATCACCTGCCTTTCCCCTTCTGGTGGTTCACGGCTTGTTCAGCATGGCCAAGAGATTCCTCAGCGTGCTTGACGGCTTCCTTTGCATGCTCCAACGCTTCCTTCGCATGCGCATCGCCGCTGGCCTTGATTGATTCTTCCAGATGCTTGATCGCTTCCTTCTCATGCGCGATTCCTTCCTTGGCATGCCTGATCGTTTCTTTAACGTGGCTGGCCTCACCGTCTGCCAAGACCTCAAGGGCGGGCACGCCGACGATCAGACCGGCCAACGCCAAGCCCGCAAGAAGCCGACCAATCCGTGTCATGGTTCCTCCTCCTTCTGGTAGGAAAATGACGGATGCGAACCTGAAGTGCACCATAATCGAGTTACCGCTCGTGACTCTGGCGGGTGCGCGCAACAGTCCCACGCTCCGTTCAGATGCCATCGCCTTACCATTTGATCCCTTATGTGGACGGACCGCTCCCGAAGAGCGCATTGAATGGCTGACTCGACGCCGATGTACTTGGTTTCGCCCGGCTTCAAGACGACCTCGGCTTTGAGCACGAATGGTGAGCCGGCATTCACTGCGTCCGTCATTTGAAATCCCCGCTCGACAGCAGAATTGTTCGTGACCTTCAGGAGGACCGGTCGGCCCGGACGGACTTTAAAATCGAGAATCGTGACCGGAGGATACCAGCTCTTGAGTTTCCCGAAATCGATGGCAAACAGTTGAGCATCGACCTCCAGTTCTTTGAATGGTTGACCAACGACAGATCCTGTCTCCAGATCACCGACTTCCACGCCGCCCGCTTGTAGTGCCCAAGCGGAGGATCCCCCCATCAGGAGACACGCACCCACGACAATTCCCAGCTGAGTGCTCGTCAGCATAGAAAACCTCCTCCTTCCGAAGAATGACAGTTAGAGCGCCGACGCCCGTGATTCAATCGGAGCCCGACACGGCGGCAAGTCCGTGCCTTCCAACACCTGCCCTCCGATCACCTGATCGCCCACGATCAGGAATACGACTTTCAACCGTTTGGTGTGATCCAGGTATTTCCCGCTCGCCACCACCGTGACTTCACGCAAACCGTCCACTTGGGCCTGCTCCTCCACGATCGTGACAGAATAGTGGTCAAATCCCTCGAACGCTTTGTTGAAGACCTGCACCCTGAGCAAACGCTCCAGCCTTGCATCCTGCGCATAAGCCGAAACATTTATTGCCAGTAAGCAGCTCCCAAGAACCGTTCCGATTCTCAGACGCATGGACTACCCTCCCAAGCCACCGAACTTATAGATGCTCATGATTTTGGCGTCTACCGACGTGTGCAGCTACGTACACACGTCTGCTACACATAGTCCGTGTGTTCAGTAACGGCCTCCCGCACGAGGCGTGCACTCTAGCTCTCATGGTCCTGCATGGAGTACCCGCCCTTGTTTCATCCGGAAGACAATGTCGGTGACCGCCTGGAAATGCTCAATCGGATTGTCGCTCAACACGAGAAGGCTGGCTTCGTACCCTTCGTCAAGGCGGCCGATCCGCCGGTCCGGAAGAATCGTTCGCGGCGTGTCTTCGCACCAGAGTCTCAGTAACGTCAGATTATCAAACAGGCCGAGCTCGTGCAGATGCAGGGCTTCGGCCAAGGATGTCTCGGCATGATCGCTGCCGATCGCGAGCCTCACGCCGTGGCGATGAAGCAATCGAATGTTGTGGATCTGCATATCCGTCGCCCGCTGCCAAACCGTGGAGTCCATCGAGAAGCCATGATCGTTCTGACCCTGTGCGGCATGCGAGGGGTGATGCGGCGAGTGGTGCGCGTGCCCACCCTGCGCAGGTCTCATTGCGACGGTGGTAGTCGTGACGACCACTCCGGCGCTGGCAGCGAGGCGCGCATCTTCTTCAGTCAGCACCATCCGCGAAGCCTGGTCGGTCGGCCCCCAGAACCCCCCCGGGTACATGCGCGAGTTCGTCGACGCCCGCCAACAGAGCCACCCGGAAATCGGCGGCAGTCTCGACATGCGCCGACACCCGCAGGCCTGCACGGTGTGCGCGCTCTACAATCGCAGGAACCAGGCCCGGATCAAGCCCCTTCCGGCCAGGTGATCCACCTGCTTGACGGTGTTGTACCGTGTCTTCCGAATGGGCGAGAAAAATCTTGATGCTCGAAACTTTCCCCATCACGAAGACCGGCAGGGGACGTTCGCCGTCGCTGTCGGGCGATGCGCCGGCTTCCATCACCAACGCCGTCCCGACGGGAAAGGCTTCATCCTCGGCAGTGGCCGCACCCTTGGGGGAGACATAAAACTTCAGCCGTTGGCAGGTGTGTCCTGTTCCCGGGTCGGCCTCGATCGCCGGCCAGCTTTGATAGCCTTTCGGAACGCCGGGACCAAATGTGTGGGATCGGCCTGGTATCCGCTGCGCCATGATTGCAAGTGCCACCGTCAGCAGCCGAACGATCACAACGCTGAGCAGATCGTTACTGACGCCGCTTGTGCTTCCCACGCTCACACGGGCCTCGCTGGCCACTTCAAGAATTTCAGGCATCGATCACCTCATCGCACCCCGAAGGGCCGGGGTGCGGATGGGAGGCCGCCATCCCACCCCGGTGGGGGTCCGAGAGAAGAGTGCACAACGCCCGGACCCGTGTCATAGTCGCTGGATTCCACCGCCCTTGTTTTACCTACACGGGTGAAGGGACCGGGGCGGGGGAGGCAGTCACGCGTCCCGCCCCGGATCGATCCGAGCAAGGAAGCCGCCCAGCTCGGACCCCACACCAATGCCCGAACGAAGACCCAATCAACATTCATCGTTTCTCAGCCGATAGGCACCTGATTTCACCGGCTGCCGGCTCCGGCCCGCTTTCTGGTACTTCGATGATCACCCGATCGCCGATCGTGCCTCTGGACCTGCTCATGCCGATGCTGTGTCCTCGACAAGTCGTGTTCGGCATGACCCGCAGCGAGACGATTCTCCCCTCGTTCGTTTTCACCTGGATCTGGCTCTCGGTCACCGCGACGACGGTGTCCATCACATAAGCATAGCCTCCATCCGCCACAGACCATGTGACCGCCGATATGACGAGCCACGTGGGCTCATCATGGGATCAGCCTGCTCGGTGCATGTGATGGTGTTCATTCAGCGGTAACGTCATCTCCGTTTCAGCACACGCACAGCGTCCATCTGAACGAGCTCCGCCGGCGCAGTCGACAACAGCGGGACTGGGGTCGTCCGATATGTGTCGATCAGCAACGCAATGGAGGCGGGAAAGATCCTGACACTCCCGCGTCCCAGTTTCGTACCGTGTAAACGGCCCTCCTCAATCCAGCGGTAGATTGTCCACTTGCTGACATTCAGAAGTCGCGCGGCTTCATGGACGCGCAACAACGGCTGCTCCATCTCCATCTCACACCTCAGGGAACGACGTGGCGGGGGAGCGCCATATCCGGCACTCCCCCTGTCGAGGCATGCATCGGAGGTAGGCCGGACACACGCCCCGGTTCCAGATCAGTTTTCACATTCAGTGATGTCCCCGCTTCTCGAAATACTCATCGTACCGGTGCACGAAATCCTTCTGCGCCAGCGGGATGTGACAGGCCCGGCATTTCGAAAAGTCTTCAGCCAGGGCTTTCCCGTCAGAACCATAGGCCGCGAACATCCAATTGCCGCTTTTGAGATTGTCGGGGACGTTCTGGCCCCAGCCCCGCTCCTTTTGCATCACAAACACCTTGGCGAGATCCCTTCTCACGGGCTGCCCACCACTGTCAGTGCGTAGCGACTCGCCATCGGTTGTCGCGTGGTAAAGTTCCATAACCATCACGGTTCCATCCGGAAACACCTGGCCATATGAGGCACTGGCGCCGGTGGGGTTCAAGTAAATGTCCCGCACTTGGCTCACATCGGCCCGCTGCACCGACGAGAGAAATATCGGCCAGGTCTTGTAGTTGGAAGGAAGGGGAATTTCCCCGTCTTGGGGGAGCTTCGCCTGCTCGGCCGTCCAGACCAAACTGGTCAAGCTCCCCACCCCCAGGGCAAGACCGGACAGAATCAGAACAATTGCCACTCTCGTGTATCGATGCTTCCCCGAAGTCTGCCCGTGCATCTGCTTCCTCCTCAGTCGGTTTCGTTGATCCCCTCGTTTCAGGGTCTACTTCATGGCCTCCGCTGTGCAGAACCACTCCATCCCCATCCTGGTACCCTTCACGGTCTTCATCGCCGCCACTAGCGCTTCAGGTTTCACTGTGCCGTCGTGTGTCACCACCGCGTGGCCCTTGAGCTTCTGGAGATCGACGACTTTCACCCCTTTCACGCCCGTGAGTGCATTCGTGATCTCCCTGGGATAGAACTCGCAGAATCGTCCCCCCAGCATGAGAGTGGTGGTAGCATCGTCCGCGAGCGCTGGCTGGGCCACTAGCGCCGTCATCACGGCAACGAACAGCCCTATGACCGTACGCACCTGCATCTCAGCCTCCTTTCAACGACATGGCACGCCGGCCCTCTCCCCGGTCCACCCAGGCCCTGCAACCCCAGCCACCGACTAATGCCCGTTCAACTGATTCGGCCAAACGCTCCGGAGAGAGCCGACCGCTCGAATTGCACGAGTACCGTGCCATGGTTATTGAGGAATTCCACCGCTTGCACGGCTTCGAACCGCCGTAAGGCCGCTTCGACATCGCTCCGGACATACTCGCAGAATCGTCCTCCGATCTGGAGGATCGTCCGGACCAGCTCTCGCCCCTGCTGATTTACAGGGGGAGAGCGCGTGTCTTCCGCGTGAGTCATGGGACTCCCGCAGAGGCCGACCATCATCGAGATCACACCGAGTACCATCACCCGCTTCATGCCGGCTCCTTTCCTGTTTCCGCAGTCGTAGACCCTCGTCCCACACGAAAAAGGGTCGGGGCAGAGGCCCAGGAGGAACAAACCTGCGCCCCGACCGGGTCCGAGCATGGAGAGGCCTTCAGACTCGGACCTGGGAATTTCACGTCACACTGTCCTCAATGGAGGACATGAGACCATCTGGCATCCGGATTCCAGAAGCGCGTTGAACGTGCTCCCTCGGACAGGCATCAGAGAGCCCTTCCCTCGAGCGGCAACCTGCCTCGTCGCTAGAGGATTCGATTGATTGGCTGTAACGGACACCGGCAGTCGTGCGGCCGGCTCAGGAAGGCGTTACTGCGGTGGACCTCGAAGACGGAGGGAGCGGAACGGAACAAGCCGGACCACGAAAGATGGAACCAGGAGAGGGCTCAGCAGGACCAACACGGGCGGTAAATGCTGCGGCGACGGCACGAAGCTCGTCTGCTGATTGGCCTGGCAAGCCCAGGCGCACAGAGCGGAATGCAGCGGCTGATCGGTATGCTGGTGGTGCCCGGCAGACGGAACTTCATGACCGACCGTGCAAGCCGAGGCGAACAGCATCACGCCCAGGTACAACAGCGTCACTCCGGTCGCCAGGAGTGCAGTCCGATGAAATCGAGTACCGGATATCATGTCCACCAAGCGCTAGAACCTCTGCCAGGTGACGACGCTTGTACCGAAGAACAGGTCGTCTGTCTACCGACAGCTACGAATAGTTACTACAAAATGTATGGTGTACGGGGTGCGTCTACCGACTTCCTCGCCCTGATGACCTCTTCCTCGTCCGGCACACTTCGCCCCCTCGAGCGGGTTTCCCTGAGGATGAAGCGCCCGGTAGCGCACCCGCATCCCCCATAGGATCCGTCCGGCCTTGGTCTACAAGTGTCTCCACTGAGTCCTTGAACACGCGCAAACTCCCTCTGCCGATCTTCGTTGCTTTCAAGCGACCTTCTGCCACCCACCGGTAGATCGTCCACCGGCTCACATTGAGCAGGTGCGCCGCTTCATCCACTCGTAACAGCACCTTGCCCATCGCCCACCTCCTGCGCCTCTCTCCATGCGCGCCATCGACTCGCCTGTATCTCGCTCACGTTGCGGCGGCTCCATCACGAGAAGCACAGTCAGAACAGCCCCAATGTCACCCCTGCGTAAAAGGCCCGGCCATACCCGGCAAAGAAGAGAGTCTTCTGCGCGTCCGGCGTGCTGTCGGCTATCACGTTGCCGGAGGCCACGTACGTTTTGTCGAGGATGTTATCAAGCTCCGCGTAGAACTTCGCAAAGCGGACGTACCGATTCTTGAATTCAAACGTTTTATGAATATTGGCGTTCAACAGCCAGTAAGCCGGAGCGCCGACGGTGTTCGCGTTGTTCAAGAAATAACTGTTCCAGTAGCTCGTCTCAAACCAGCCCCCCCAGCCCGATGGATGGTCGTACTCTTCCTTGAAGTTGAGCACGTCGCGCACCACGTTGGGGACTTTCTTCCCGTCCTGGACAACTTGAGTCACTGGACCAACACCACCGACCGCAAATTGATCGGTGAAGTTGATGTACCGCGCGTCGATATGGGTGTAGGCACCGGAAAACCGCCACCCTGGCCACGGGCGCCAGTCATAGGACAACTCGATCCCTCTGTATTCCGACGAATCAGCGTTGACCGCAAAGGACCCGCCGGTCGTCGAGTTCACCTGGTTGATGATTTCATCACGGAAGAACACCCAGAAGCCGACCAACTGCACCGAGAACGTCTCGCGCAGTTTGGAATCTGTCCCGATCTCGACATTGACGTTCTTCTGCGGCTTGAGCGCGAAGTTGGTTCCCGCCAAGCCGTCAAGCCCAGTGGTCAGATTCCCGAAGCCGGGAATCGCATACCCTGTCGAACCCCGGACCCAGTGGCGATAGCCCTCGGCCGGTTTCCAGGTGAGCGAGAGCTCAGGCGCCCAGTTATAAAAGGTCCGGTCCGCACCCGCCCGGCTTTGGACGGCACCCGCCGCCGTGTACCCGATGGTCTGCACGCTCACCATCGACTGCTCAAAACCCAAGCCCCCCGCGAGGATGAACTTCGGCGCGAACTCCAACTCCTCACGCACTCGTCCGCCGATGTTCCGGATGGTCCCTCGACTATTCTGCGCGAGGGTACCCCGTGTCCCCTGAAAATCGCCAAGATTCCTGAAAGAATTCGATTCCTGTTCCATATTGTTGACAAAAAATCCCACGTAGCTCCGGAGGGGCATGTCGAACAGGCGGCCATCGTGCCGCAGGTCCGTGTAGTGTTTGTAGTTCGGATTGACGGCGTCACCGATCTGCGTGAACGTCTGGTTGATATCCTTGACGTCGTAGTCGGCTTCCATCGTCAGCACGGTGTTCGCATCAATCTGCCGTTCGTACAGCCCTCCGATAATGGTTCGCCGGTCGAGGCGCCGTTGCGCGAGTTGCACCGCATTGTTGAATGGATTCGTTCCACCCGCCTGCCGAGGGTCGGCATTGAACTGTGCTTGAGTGAGCCGTGTCGGCACGTTTGTATCCAGCCAGTTCGTGATCGCCTTGAAGTACAGGTTCTGTTTGTCATCCACCTTGACGCGGAAATTGAAGTTCAGGGTCTGAGTGTTGTAGTTGCTGTGCCGGATGAATCCGTCCTCCGCCGCCTGGCTCGCGAACATCGAAATATCGACAGTGTCGGTCTGCTGTCCGACGGCAAACGCGTACTTCTGATAGCCGTACGACCCGCCGCTAAGGAACGACTCGAACCCGTTGATGTCGCTGCCGCGTCGAGTCCGGAAATGGACCATCCCGCCGAGCGCATAGTTGTCATACAGCGAAGACGACGCGCCCCGCGTCACTTCCACGCTCCGCATGAACCAGGGGTCATGGATATCAAGGCGAGAAAGACCATCGGACTGGGTCTGGATGATGCCATCTTCATAGAGTTTCAGATCCCTGATCGCGAAGGTGGTTTTCGTTCCCGAGCCGCGAATCGAGATGCTGAAGTCGCGCGGTCCGTTCGCCTGGCGAATGATGACGCCGGGCAGCGACTCCAGAGACTCCCTCATGTGTCTCGTCGGTTGAGAGTCGTACTCAGACCGGGGCGTGGCCGAGAGGGTAATCCCCTCAGGCCGCTTCTGAACGCGCGTGCTGACAATACTGATGTCGGAAAGCTCGACCTTCGGGACTTCTTCCGGGCCCTTGGGCTCGATCTGCTCTTTCACCACGCTGGGCCGCTCGGTGGCGGGTACGGTTTCCTCACGCGCTTTCTGGAGTTCCTCCAGTTCTTGCAGAATACTTTTCAATTGCTCGCGCAGTTCTTGCTCACGCGTGGTGCGCCCTTCGGCTGGTCGCGACGGCTCCTCAGCCGTGGAAATACCGGTTGTCCCCACTCCACTCACAAACGCAATGACCGCGATGATCCCGTACCTCCTGATGCGTTCCTTCCAACACGCCATAACCTTGCACTCCTTCCTGACTCACCCCCATGATCAATAGAAGAATAACCAGGCGATCCTTGCCCACACGAAGGCAGGCCGCGCTGGCGTGGCGCCTGATTCACTCGACGTTGCGTTGGCTGAGGATTTACCGATGAGGAGGCGCGCGAGATTGACGAGGCAGATTGAAAGGAGTCGACAACAGGACCATACCGCCTAACAGCAGCAAGGCAACCACGTGAAGGAAAGTGGCCGGCAACGCCGTGGCAGGCAGATCAACCGTCGGTTGGGCCTGACAGACCCAGAGGCAGAGAGCGGAATGAGCAACTCCGCTAGTGTCATGATGATGGTGACTGGTGCGTGAGGCTGACGCGTGCGTCAGGAGGCAGGCAGCGGCGCTCACCGATAAGGTAAGATAAAGCGTCGCCACCAGCGCGGCGAGCGGTCCCGCCCACTTTCTCACCGACTCTCCTCCATGACCTCACGCATCAGGGCGACTGCCTCCGGACTGTCCCACGCCCGAGGCCCCACGGCCCGTCCGAGCAGCATGCCATAAGGCCCGATCAACACCGTGGTCGGCAACCCCCGCACCATGAACTGCCGTGAGACCTCCTGATCCCGATCGAACAGGACCGGAAGGGCGATACCTAGCCGCGCAAGGAACTGTGCGATCGCTTGATGTTGCAGATCAGTCGTAATGGTCACGAGCGCGAACCGGTCTGGATCGAGGCGCCTTTGTAGCCGAGCGAGCGCGGGCATTTCTTCTTTGCAGGGGCCACACCAGGTCGCCCAGAAATTCATCAGGACGATCTTGCCGCTGAGATCTCCGGAGCGAACCACCGAGCCATCGAGCGCGCGCAACTCGAACGGCACCATGGCCATGCCGTCTGGCAGCCGGCTCATTTTCAATGCAGCAAACGCCTCACTCCCTGCAGCCCATGCCCTGATCGGAACGGCCTCGCTCCAGAGCAGGCACCCCACCAGGAGAGCCACCATGGCGCTGACGCCCTGTCTTCCACGGCAACCAGCCTTACTGGACGGCATGATTCCCTGTGACCGCGGCGGTTGGGAGTTGCAAGGTCTGCACAACCAGCTTATGCCCCGGCATTGCATGTTCCATCCAGGCCAGCGCGGCGAGTCCCTGCGCATTCATGGCAACGGCTGGACTTTGCCCTTTTTTCTCATTGAGCTTCCGGGGCACCGTGAAGGTCCTGCCGCGATCCAGGGAGAGGCGCACGACCACTTCGCGCCGAACCGGCGACTGTTCCTCCCAGACGACAATCACCCGCCCAGCCGGATCCACGGCCATCTGTGGGTGATCGGGAAACGTTCCCTTCGAGACGTTCAGTTTCTGTTTGGACGAAAAAGTCTGGCCGCGGTCATCCGAGTAAGCGAGATAGATCGCTGGCGTCTCGTCTGCCCCCTCGGTATACCAGGCGACATAGAGTCGCCCCTGACGGTCAACGCCTAACGAAGCCGGACGATGCGGACAGCCCGGAAACACCCAGCCATCCTGCCCGACAATGACCGGCGGCGAGAACGAGTGCCCTCCGTCGGTCGAGCGCGCGACGACGGTTTCCCGCACATCGCCGGGGAGTATTTTCCGCCAGGCGACGTAGATCGTGCCGTCCGGTCCCGTCGCCAGAGCCGTGCGGCAGCAGACGCAGGTGTTTTCATCAAGCTTCACGTTGCGCCCGACAGTTTGGCCGTCGTCAGTTGATTGCGCCACGAACGTCGCCGGCTCTTTCTTGCCTTCGCGGCCATCGATCCAGGAGATGTAGAGCGGCCCGTTTGGACTGCTGTGGAGCGCATCGAAACTGTGCGGGATCACCTGGTCGTCGTCGTTCACCAGTACGGACGGCGCGAACGTGCGCCCTCCATCCGATGAGCGGCTGAGGCGCAGTTCGTTGGCAAAAGGCTTGTCTGGGCTGATCTTCGGATGCGTCAGCGCCCAGGAAATGAACACGTTGTCGCCATTGACGACCAGCGCAGGTGCCTCCTGCCGGGAATAAGGCGACTCCTCCGGACGATTCACCTTGACCGGCAACCCCAAGCCGTCACTCGCCGGCTCGGTACGCGCGTAGAATACGGTGCGCGTGTCTTTGTCTTCCTCCATCCATGCCAACGAGATGACACCCCGGTTATCAATCTGCACGGAGGGCCCCACGAGATTCCTCACATTGTGAGTGCTGACCAGCTTTGGGCCGAAGGTGATTGCCGCTTCGGGCGAGACCGCTCCGGCCGATGAGACGACGAGCGCGACACTTACCATCACGGGGACACAGCCGCGTCGCACATGGTTCTCCCAACCTTGCATCATCGCCGCCCACTCATTTGGCTCCGCGAATGGAGAGCTGAACGTCACGCGCGCTTGGCCCCTGGCGCGCACTCACTCCGGGCAGGGACTCGAGCGATTCCTTCATATTCCTCGTCGGTTGCTCTGTCAGGTCGCTCCGGGGAGCGGTGGATCGCGCCACACCCTCCGGTCGTTTTCGAAGATCGAGCAGTTCTTGTTCGATCCGCGCCTGTTCACGTTGAAGTTCCCGAATGCGTGCCTCTCGCTTCGCATCGCTGGTGATCGCCGAGTTGTCCCCTGACAGGGCAGGGGTGGCGATCAGGATCAAGAAGACGAGCAAGACTAGATGTCGTTGCATGGCACATCCCCTCGCGTATGTGTCACCCATCTTTCGTTCCTCGGCCCATCAGTGCGACAGGCTATACACGATGGGCAAGCTCACCGCCACTTCCGGCCGACCTAATTCATGTTTCATGTGCAGCGGACAGGCCAGCCGTACCGCTTCGATCGCCGCTTTGTCGAGTGCATCGTAACCAGAGCTGTTCTGCACACTGATATCTGCGAGATGACCATCCGAGCGAATGACCGCTCGCAACACTACCCGTCCTTCCCACCCATTGAGGCGTGCTGAGCTTGGATACCGCTTGAGCTCGGCCACCCGTCGCCAGAGTGACTCTGCCAGCCACCCATAGTCTGCTCGCATCGACGGACGGGGTTGCATTGCCTCCGTCACCGTCATATCACTCTGCGTCGCATGCTCGCCCCCGGTGAGTACCGCCGACATCCCGGGTTGTTGATCGAGTGCATGACCGTCCACCACAGCCGGGACCCTCCGTGCCTCGACAGGTTTAGCCACGATGGTTCCTCCGCCCTGCTGAACCGGTTCGGCCGCCTCACTTACAAATTGACTGACGATGGATTGCACATCACCTTTCGTCTCGATGCGGGGATTCCCGACCACTGACCGTTGAACAGGTTCAAGAGGCGTCATCGCCGACGCACTGACAGGTCCATGGACACCCTTCTGTACCTCGGTTAAGGGCACGCTCACCGGGGATGCCGACTCGATGATTTCCGAATCTGATGCCGTGGTGTTCGGGGCCTGCACGACCATCGCGGACTGAACGGTCGACTCAAGCACCCGCTCCACTATGCGATGTGCCTGACGGTCTTCTGCCTGCACGCCGCGAACTTCTTGCGCCACCGGGTCCTGTCGGGTCTGAATCCCCTCTGTCCGCTCGATCGGTTTGGGAGCCTCCACGACTTGCGGAACATCCCGCTGAACCACCTGTTCCGACGCCTCAGTGTGCACGTGGCGTGTGATCATCTGGGGGACCATGCCCCGGACCTGTGGTTTGACCTGTGACCTCGGCGGGCTCGATGTCGGCAAGGCCTCCATCCGCTGTGCGTCCGGCTCCACCTTCGTAGCCTCGACGAGTGACACCTCCCACCGAAACGTATCTTGAGAACGCAGCGGTCGCACCTGACTGACGAGAGCGAATGCCGCGACCAACACGAGGCCGTGCAACACCCCCGAGATGACCCAGGCCTGAACATCAAGTCGACGGTCCGAAGTCACTTGAATATCACCTTGGAGACCGCGTTCACGGGAATATCGACTTGTCCGAAATCCGACTCCCCGCGGAAACTCCCGTTCATTGCAGCCACGAACTCCGCGCTCTTGCCGTTCGTCAGCGCGATGGTGAGGAACGGCAGGCCCTTTTCGCCATGCGGTCGCGCTTCGATCTGTTTGATCGTGTCGAACTTGACGTTGACCGTGGCAGTCCCTCGCTTGACCGGCATATGTTTGAGTTCATGCGGCACAAAAGCGGTCTCGCTCACCTTTTCTTCCCAGTAAAAGATAAGGTTCTTCACTTCGGTTTCGACGCCTTGGCTGTCGGTGACCACCGCCGAAAACAACCGGTCGGCTTTGTCCGCCATGGCCTGCGCCCAAGCCGTGTCCGATACAAGCAGCAGGATCGCCACAGCCCCCACTGCGAGATTCATCAGGTTTCGTTGAGTTCTCCACGGAGACCCGCACGACAACACTCTCATAATCGAATCACCTCCAAGCTGACCTGATTGAAACCCAGTGAGCGGACCTCGTCCACGACCCGCACGAACCGCTCCAGCACGGTGACACGGTCCGCACGAACTATGACGAGCAACTCGCGCGGCTGCGAACTCAGCAGAGGCTCTAATCCTTCCGCTGCCACTGGCCGGTCGTTGAGATAGAGCCTGCCTTCACCGGTCAGCGTGATGACCAAGGGAACATCCCGTCGGTCTCCCGCTTCTTTGGCCTTGGCCAGATCGACCGGAACTGTGCCGGTCGTAATGAATGTGGCGGTCGTCAACACGATCACCAACAAGACCAGCATCACGTCGACGAGTGGAATCACGTTGATCTGTGCGATCTCACGCTCCATGACGAACCTTGTACAGTGTCACGAGTTCGCTGACCCGACGGCGCAGTACGTTGTTCAGCACCACGCACGGAATAGCCACGAGCAGGCCAACGGCAGTCGCTTTGAGGGCCAGACTCAGGCCGACCATGATCGTGTTCACGGCCATGGTCCCCGAGGTGCCCATTGTGTGAAAGGTCAACATGATACCCAGCACAGTTCCAAGGAGCCCGATATAGGGAGCATTGGCTGCGACGGTGCCGATCACCACCAGATGTCTCGTCAAGGCGATCTCAAACAGTTGGAGGTTGGGGAACGCCGACATGTCCACGCTGCGGAAGAACAACCAGCGTTCGATGGCGATCGCGACTGCCCAGAGGCTCAACGTGCTCAGCAGGCCAATAACCCCTACATCCACTACAGTCTTCAGCGCATCCATGCTTCTTCCTCAAATCTAATGATTAATACCCATCCAGAAAAAGTCATTCGCCTAGTCATGCAGGAATACGGCTGCGACGGCATCCCCCATGGTACGCCTTGCTCGATCGGCACATCGACCTTCGCCCTGACTGTCTTGAGATGAACTAGACGGAGGAAACCGGAGGACCGCGCGAGAATGAGGTCTCGGAAGGGGCAACATCCTGTTCGACCGGGGTCACAACTGAGGCGATCGCAACCGGGACGGACTGAGGACCGAAAATCCAGCCAGTCTGGGTGACGATCTGGCCAGCCACGCATGACAAGAAACAGGAGAAAGTGCTATGGGACGCTGGATGATGGTGCGAGTGATCGTGCGTGTCCAGCACGGTGATCGGGGGCATCACACTACTGAGCAACAGAAAACAAAGAATGAGCCCGATGGTAAGAATTGACCGAGAAGCACCCGTCTGAGACGGCTCTCTCACGACTTAGATTCCTCGCTACGGGGCCAACAGCGATCAAAGTATAGGCAAACCAGCGGATGGTGTCTACTAACAGATACTCATGATTGCCAACTGTTGCAACACCTCACTCTTTTACTTTTCCCTGGCGATGTACGGTGACCAACTTTTCAGCGACCGTCGCGCATGTCGTCAAAGGTTATGACATACAACGCACAAGTCGTCAGCCAGTTGCAATTGCGGGAAGCGCCGTTGCTTCGGCTATGGATCAGTTGTCATCTTCCTCAAATCCATACAGGGTCATCGACACATCCATGTCTTCGTCGTACATAGGTAACAGTGTCGTTGGATTAACATCCGAAGGTTGTCTCGCAGGATCTGGATCCAACATTTCTGCAGAAAACTCTGGTGCAGGGCGATTCCACCCAAGGCCAGCCCACCAATCCTTCAGCCCCCGCCACAGGGCCTCTAATCCGATCAACTTCATCGCAGATGCACCTACATGACGTCAGGACAAGAGTTTACCTCAATTAAGAAGAGTAGCTATTCCCCGCTGTCACCTGGCATGACAATCAACACTGCTCCCAGGCCGCCAGACGGGTGAAGCATTCCTATTGACGCGAAGGAATCACGGTTGACTGTTCTTACCAGTGCCCGTCGCTCCCGTAATGTCGATCCCGCTTTTCTTGAGTGCATGAGTAAGATCCTCCTGGAACCTCTGGAGGTCCTCCATCCTCTGCGGTGAAGTGTTAGGTGGTGGTCCTCCTTTTGGACCTGCGGCGCCGGTTGCGGGTCCGAATGCCCCACCAAGTCGCCGACCCGTCATTGCCAAATTACCCGCACCCGTTACAATGTCAACTGCTGTTCTGCCCGCCCCTATCGCTTTCAAAGCTTGTTTGGCACCGCTCTCTTCGTTGGTGAAATCTTTCGCATCCCAATGCCCAAAGACAGGATACTCGGCTCCGATATCAACACGTCGCTGCAAGATCTGCTTATACGAATCCATCTCTACAATATTGACCCCTGATTTGCCTTCCTCAAATAACAGCTTCCCCTGCGGGCTTATGAACTGACTGGAAACCAGACCACTTGATTCCACCTCGTTCTTGGAAAGGGAACGGAAATTCGTCACCCCCGGTCCACCATACGTGGGCTGAGCCGTCTCGGCCACACCCCATTGTGCCTTTCCATCGACCACCTTGTAGTTCCACGTCTTCCCATACTGGCCGCTCTGGAATTCGGCGTAGACTACATTCCCCTGTTCATCCATGAAGCCGCGCATCTGCACGGGATGATGTTGCCCCTGATGGACGGGATCGGGGATCCACTTGGTCCCGCTGAACATCCGCGTGTTATGCAGTTCGGAGAGAGTCCCACCCTGCGTCCGATGGAATTCCTCGAACCGCTCGACGAAATGCCCGCCTGTTTCATGGGTGTAGTCATGGAACAGGTCGGTCTTCCTCCCGCCCGTTCCAATATCCGACAGGACTTCTCTCGTGCCATCCCCCGATTGTGGGCCCAGCGTCAATGTCCGAGCGGTCCCGTCCGCACCGATCTGTTCCGTGGAGAGGGTCGTGTAGGTCGCCACGGAGGCATGCGAAGCAGGATCTTGATGCATGTCGATGAAGCCGGTCTCATATTCTTTCGTCAGCGGATTTTGCTTCATCACGAACGCCTGGCTCCGCAGATCGTTGACCACGCTTCCCTCCAGGAGACTCCCCTCCTTATCGAACAGCCCGAAGAAATGCCCCTTGTGGGTCTGGCCAGTCGTCCCGTCGGTCCACTCGATCGGCTTATCCTTGAGGTACTGTTCCTTTTCCTGCCATCCCATCACGCTTGAGACATAATCCCAGAGCTCCGTTTTCCTGCCTCCTTCAGCGTGGCTGAAGACTGCTTCGCCCGTCTGATTGCTCTTCACGCCGCGGACGGCAACCTCCTGCCCACCATGCTGGTCGAGCGTCAGAAATTCCACCCCCTCCCTGCTCTGCCCGGCAGCGATGTGAAAATCTCCCTGGTGGTCATAGTTGCCGGTCAGGGACTTCGTCACCCCTCCGGGAATTGAATAGGACAGACTGACCGACGTGGGGATTCGCCGCTCCTGGCCGTTGGCAAGCTGGATCACGTTCCCTTCCTCGTGCGTGGCCACCTGCCTGATCACCGCCTCATTCTCAGGAAGAAGCCCGATGATCCGTTGAAGTCTCACGCCATCCGCGGTGTAGCTCTTGCCGCCGTTGTCGCCGGTCTTGTAGACATACTCCATCCCCGCATCGACGAAGCGATCCTTGTTGCCCCGCTCCGTCCCGCCCGCCGTCGCTTGGAGAAACCTCTTTCCCTCGGCATCGACATGGATCTCCCCTGAATAGGCAGCCTTGCGGTCGCCCTTTGTGCTCTCGATTTCATACGTGAGCGGACTGTGCTGGAACTTTCCATCTGATCCCACGGTCACACGACCGAATTCCCTCGCCTTGCCCTGAATCGTCTCCATCTCCCCGTCCAGTTTGCGCACGTCAATGCTCTCCGCCGCATCGCGAGTATAAAAGGTGCCGCCGTCTGCGCTGTGGTAATAGCGGAGATTGGCATCCTCTCTCAGCACCTCCCCGACGACACCCTCTTTATATCCACCCTGCGAGACGGCGAAGACCGGAATCCCGTTGATCTTCTGTCCGGTGAGTCGCCCCTTGTACTCGCGGGTCGGGCCGTCGCCGGAGGTCACCAACTGCCCTTCGCCCCAGAAGTCCTCCTGGCCGAGGCTCAGCCCTGACCGTGAGAGGGTGCCGGTGACCGGTTCCTGCCGGCCATCGGGATGGACCGCCCAGGCCATAACAGGACCCGTTTCGCTGACCTGTTGCGGCCCCCACTGCGTGCTCGTCTCCACCCGGCTCACGCCATCCTTGATCGATGCATCCACGCGGCGGACGGTCTTTCCCGTTTCCTGGTTATACTCTTCCCGGACCGAGTGGAAGACACCATCCTGCTCGTAGCTGAAACTCTTGTCGATCGTGGCCCCGCGGACTTCGAACTGTTTCTGCACTATCCGGCCGGCCGCGCGATCGAACTCTTCGCGACGGAACGCCCCACTGTCGTACCAGCCTCCGGTGGGCGATTTCTCGCTCGCTCGCCGCGAGAACCCTCCCGTCGGCCCTTGGTACGTGACCATGCCGTTCGCCCCGATGCGGGTCGTCCCGCCATCAGCGTGATGCAGGGTGGAGACCCCCGTTTGCGCATCGACCCGCAGGCCGCCGAGGCCGACCGGTACCGTATAGCTCTCTTGCGATCCGGGACGACCTGCGGTCCCCATCCGAACCGGCTCCATCACATAGGACGATGCTTCCGACATGACCTGCCCCTGACCACGAGCGAACTGCCCTGCTTCCTGGCCGGCGGCAGAGAGGGGAGCGGAGAGACTGCCGGTGAGAGAAGATGCGAGATTCCCTCCTGCCCAGACCAGGCCCCAGGCCACGGCCGGCACCGCCAGCGTCAGATCCGCCGCCATGGAATTGATGCCGACGATGTACTCTCTGATCGGGTCGAACGAATTGAACGTGATGGCGTCGGCGAACCCCGAATTGATGACGAGGTCCTTGAGCTTGGCGTTGGCTTCGAAATACATGACGAAGTTCACGACTGCATAGAGCGGTCCCCACATGGCGAGCCACGCGAAGCTTCGGCCGTAGAGTCCCAGCACCCGAGTCATGGAGCCCGACAGGGCCATCACGGCGATGAACGGGGTGACCAGATACACCAGGCCTTCCGCGACCGTTCGGAGCACGGGGAGGAACTTCGCGGCGATATAGGACTTGGTATAGGCCTGATACTTCAAATCCTGGGTCGTGGCCTCCTGGGCCAGCTTCACTGCCGACGGCACATCGTTCATCGTCTTGGCCCTCTGGGCCCATGCCTCCTTCCAGGCCTTCACGATCACGATATTCCGCAGGACCTGGTCCGAGGTCTGTCCCGGCACGGCGAGCAGGGTCGTCCGGAGCTGATCGATGAGCGGCAACTCGTCTCCAGGAGTCGCAGGGTCCGCACCGAGCGACGAACGCAGCTTCTGGGTGGCTTCCAGGTATTCGGGCGCCGGCGTCGTAAAGCCTGGCGTGATGACGTTCGCGTAGAAGTCCGTGCAGAGCTGCGCAGCGGGCTGGATATTGCCATTCTGATACCAGGGAGAGCTCAAGGCTGGATTCGTCGCAGCGATCGCGCCCAGGGCATCGGTCGCTTTCTCCACAGCCGTGCGGTTCAGTTGGTTGTAGTCGATCTCCTTCAGCGTGCAGTTCATAAGGTACTGGACGAGGTTTTTCCACAGATCGCTGTCGGGGAGCGTGAAGTCGAGCAGCTTCTGCGTCTCGAACAACGGCCGGTTGATCACCGACCCTGTGGAACGATAGCCGGTCGGCAACAAGAGCGCCGTCTCGGTGATGGAGGTCAGGTGATACCCCACCTGACCGGAGACGTAGGCTGGAAACGCGATCAGCACCGGCACCCCGGTCACGATGGTATCGGGCACCGCCGGATTCACCTGATCTTCGATCGAGACGTCGGCCGTCACGAATACCGAGGCGTACAGAAGCCCGACCGCGCCGATCAGCATTGGGCCGAGAAAGCGACGGTTGAAGGTCACATGGAGCAGGGCGAAGACCACCAACCCGAGCAGGCCGAGCCTGAAGAGGCTTTCATAGGCCCCCGTGGTCATCATCACCTTGAGGCCCGTGATCACCGCCGCGATGACATCCCCGTTCCCGAACGTAAAGATCTGCCACATTGGCTGTCCGCTCCGGCCTCAGCTCACCGGCACCCTACCGGGCCGTGCGATACTGTCCCTGCTCCAGGGCCATCTTCGTGACGTTGTAGATATTCTGGAGGTGGGCCGAACGCTTCGCTGCCTCGGCGTAGGCTTCGGCGAGCACCTCGTGCGCCTCTTTCCGGAATTCCGCCGTATCCACGGCGAAGCTGGGCTTGAGCTGTTTGATCTTGGCCCCCTGCTGGATCGCGTTATTGACGGCCCACTCCATCCATTGAATCGCCATTTCGATGGCCACCACTTCGCTCGTCATCCGTACCAACTGCGTCGCGACTTCATTCGGATGCCCGTAATCCGTCAAGATCTTCAGCACCGGGATCGGGCTCATGTTCACCAGCGTCACATCCGCCGCGCTCATCGCGGTCTTACTATAGATATTGGTCACGATGTTCTGCAGCGCCGTCGCCGTCCGGCTCTTGAACCCTTCCATGGCGGTTTCATTCTGAGGTTGGATCTGGAGGCATTGGGTGGGATCATCGGTGCAGGCATAGACCCGGACGGTCTCCGCCGGGACCACGTCGATCAAGTCCGAGAACTTGATCGTGGGCGGATGATACTCGGACTGGCCCTGGTCATTCACAATGATCGTGCCGGTCGTCGACATGATGATGCGCGCGGTCTGATCTTCCACCCCCGCCTGTTTCAGGACGTTCCAGACGAGATTCCCCGTGATGTCGTATTCCGTGCCCTTCAGCGCCGCTGCCGCATCGGCCGAGGTATTGTCCTGGGCGCTGTCCCGATCTTCCCACGGGTCCCCGGTGATGCCGGTTTGGGTCTTGAACTGCTGCCATTTCCTGTACGCAAACTGGTTGAGCTTGTCCGGATCCCTCATGCTCTGGGCGAGCGCTTCCCCCACTTCCTGGCCGGCCTGGCAGGGTTGAATCCGGCCCAGCGCATTCAACGACCGCGACGCGGTCTCGATCATATTCAGGACGTTCGAGCAGGTCTCGCAGAGCTCCTTCATCGCTAACTGGAAGGCATAGCCCAGCACCACGGACCCGCCGAACTGCTGGAGCATATCGACGTACCGGCTCAGCTTGGCGTAGGAGAAGCTGCCCAGGTAGGTGTCGATGCCGGCGCAGCCACGCCGGAACCGTGGCGGGTTGATATTCCAGAGCGAGAAGTTGTCGTTGTTCAGCCGGATCGAGTAGGCGCCCGCGGCGAGATACCCGCGGCTCTGGCTCTCATAGGCTCCTGGTGTCGCCGTGCTGACGACGCCCCAGCTATCGAACATGGTCTGGAGGGAATCGTTGAGGCTCTGAGCCGAGGCGACGGCCGGCATCCAGACCATCGCGCCGGCAATGAACAGGGTCCGCAGTGTGCGCGCTGTCATAGCGACCTCTTCAGGGTGTTACGAATCGCCTGCTTTGGTCATCAAGTGCGGGCGCTGCTTCAGGATCGTCAGCACGCGCTCGCGAAGCTCGTTGAACGTCATGACGCCGGAGCCGATCGCGACCAGGAAGTTCTCCTGGGGAATCGCGAGATAGATCGTCGGGACTTTCTGCAGCGAGACGCGTTCGGCCATGCCGTTGTCCGCTGCAGCCTTCGGGAATTCCTTCAGCCCCTGCCCGTCCAGGGTGACCGGAAAGACCTCGATCCGGTAGGTATCGGAGAACAGCTTCAGAATCTTCGACTGTTCCTGGCAAAAGCGACAGGTGGACGTGAAGAAGAAGAACAGGCCGACATGGTTCGCCCGAGCGGATGAGAGGAGCCGCTCGTCCACCTCGTGCGTCGCCTGGACCTCCACGTCGTGGCCGAACTGCGAGGTCGGATGCTCGGTCGCAAAATCGAGCTGCGGGTTCGTAAACATCGCCAACTGCCACATGGACGTGAAGTCCTCGGAGCGCTTGAACACGGCGCGTTGCGCGATGATGTACGTCTTCACGGTCTCCGGAGTGGGGGCATCCAAAGCAGCCTCGCGTTTGGCCGAGGCCAACTCCCTCAGCATCCCCGCCGGCAGCGTGCTCAAGTCTTCCTGTTCGATGGGGACCCGCTTGAGGAGGCTCCGATACTTGGCTGGGTCCAGCCAGGCTTCGAGCGGAAGAGTGCCCAACGTCACCGGTGTTTGAACCGCCTCCTCTTCTTCCGTGATCGGATCCTGATACCAGAACCATCCCTCCCTGGCTCGCTCATAAAATGGGTTTGCCAATTGGGAAGAGGACGGATTCTTGTCAGGGAGAGACCCGGCCCACACGACGACCGGCGCGAGCACCGCACAGACCATCACGATGAATCCTCGCAGGATTGGTTTTCTCACAGTCCTACTCCACCTGAAACCAGGCTCCATTCTGAGTCGTCGTTGCACAGTCGCCCATCGCCGGAGAGCCATGGAGCTAAACGACCGCGTCCAGCAGGGCTCGCTACAGCAGACAGCAACGCTGCAGCTTCCACAGAAGAAAAACGAAGTCTTCTCCGATCACCGGCACCATCTTGCCCATCCCCCACATCAGCACCGTTCGACCGATCGGCTGACAACAGGGAGCCGGGACATTGGGGATGGGATAGAGCAGCTGGTATTTGTACTGGCTCTTCACGATCAGGCCGGTCGGGAAGTCCGTGCAGATCAACGGCCCGTCTCCCGCCGTGTAGAACTCGGTGCCGAAGCGGGCCAGCCGGGCGAGCAGGCGCGACATGGCGAGCGCCGCCGGTTTGAGCTGCCCGCTCGACTCCGACACATTGCCCGTCGTCGGGTACATCAACCCGAGGCTTCCAGCGCACCAGAACAGGGGATCGATGGGAAACCCGGCTGACGCGGCAAGGGAATCGGCGGCGCAGGCCGCGACGGTGAGCGGATTCCCCACCAAGAGGGCTTCCGGGAACAGAATCAGCGCCAGCAGGTCATCATTCCAGGAGGGGTCGATCTCAGACAGGTACGCGAGATCAATCTCGTCGCCCACGGCGCTGGGGTTGACACAGGCCCAGTCCACCGCGATCCCGACGATGGCCCACAGGGGAAAGATGTAGAAGTGTGAATGGTAGAAGGTGAAGTCCAGGTCGGAGGAATCCATGTTGGTGTTGGCCGACCCTCGTCCCTCGAACACGAACTCGGGCCCCAGCGTGATCCCGTTGAGAGCAGGAAAGCACAGGGGCGTGCGGACGATTTCGACCAGTCGGACCGGCTCCCAAATGCCAAGCGGTATGCCCGGGACACAGAGGTACGGCGTGAGACAGACACAGCCGCAGAGCTGAGGCGGATAGACGGCGGAGATCCCCGGCCCGACGGCGGGACGAGTCGAGTCCTCTCCGACTTCCGTGAGCGTGAATCCGAAGAGACTGATGGGAAACATGCATTCCCAGCAGGTCTTCACCAGGGTGTCGGCCAGGATATTCGTGTTCTTCGGGCAGACGGCTTCTGCGGAGTCCGGCATAATTCCGCCCAGGAGCACCGCGAACAGCAGGAGCAGTCCAGCGAGGGCTGTTGGCCTGGAGCCCCGCTGAACCGATGCCCGCTCCTGCCGATCAGCCGGCCACAAGCGTTCTGCTAGTTCCTGTCTCATGGCACGATCTCCTGAACCCGGAATCGATTGCCTTCCTGCGTCACGAGACTCGGGACAGCGACCACGCCGAACCGCTCATACATGAGCTGATTCGCCCAGTAGACCGGACGATGCAACAGCCGACCGAGCGGACCCACATCCCCTTCCGTCACGAGCAGTTTCATCGGACGGTCCTCGTGAGCCAGGAGGTAGTGCTGAACCCATTGCACCTGTTCCTGCGAGTGGCCGTTGAAGAAGATGAGCGTATAGGGGAGCTTCACCTTGTCGAGCGGATTCACGGTCGAGCCGGCTTTGATATAGAGGGCGCCGGTCTTCGGATCCGTCACGTCATCAGGAAATTGCACGGTCGCATCCATGAGGAAGCTGCGAGGTTGCTGAGCGTCCGGCAAGGGAAGATGCGGGCCTCGATGGATCTTCCGAGCCGTCGCGTCCTCCGCACGGCGTTTGATCGCCGTCCAATCCGCCCTGGCCACTGCGTCGCTCAGCACTTGTTTCATGTCGCGTTCGGCAATCGACCAGGTCGGAGAGTCCGTGCGGATCCGCTGATGCCCGCTCGGCATCGGGAGGCTCGGTTGCGGTTCACTCGTCGGTCCTCCTTGCAGGAACCCTCGCTGGCGCCGGTCAAACCACTCCGCGAGCGCGCGATAGGGTCTCTCTTCCCGCGCCAGGACCTCCAATAGATGGCGAACGGAAGTCGAGCCGATCACCACCGCATCATGGTCCCCTTTCACGATCGCGAGAGCCGGGACTTCCGAGACTCCGAGACGCCCGTAGAGCACCGGGTCGATCGAGACCGCTGCCAGCAACGCCTCAT
>JBBIJI010000048.1:0-26481 GCA_037446055.1 Nitrospiraceae bacterium | reverse complement strand
TGAAGAGGACATTGCTATTTTGGTGAAAGCGGACATTCTCACTTTGGGATTACAGCGCTTGTCGAGCCTGCATCAATAAGCGGTCGTGTTTACATGGGTCCTTAAGTTGCCTATAGTGTCATCGAGTACAACCTGGCCGATCCCATCGATGTGGAGGATCCTCGACCGGTATATCTTCGCGGAACTGTTGGCTCCTTTCGGCATCAGCCTGGGAGCCCTGTGCTTCATTCTCCTGACCCGGGAACTCCTCCGATTGGTCGAGCTTCTGGTCTCAAAAGGGATCGCCTTTCTGTCCGTCCTGAAGGTCTTTGCCAACCTTCTCCCATCGTTCCTGGTGCTGACGTTGCCGATCGCCGGCATCATTGCCTCCATTACCGCCTTCGGCCGGCTGTCATTCGATAAAGAGCTGGTGGCCATGCGATCGGCGGGACTCAGTCTGTTGCGACTGTCCCGGTCGGTTTTCGTGTTCGCCGGACTCGTGTTCGGCTTGACCCTGGCCCTCTCGCAATGGGGGCAACCGTGGACCAACGTGAACCTGAAAAAAGTGGCGCTCAACCTCTTGCGTGACGAGCTGTTGCTCTCTCTCGATAAGGGCGTGTTTAACGAACCCGTTCCGAAGATGGTCATTTTCGTCCCCGAGGCACGCACCGTGAAGGGGCATCACGGAGTCTTCGTATCGGACGAACGCAACGGGGACGAGCCGCGGGTCATCGCCGCGCAAGATTATCAAGTGCTCACCGATCCGGAAGGGAACCACGTGACCCTCCGACTGATGAACGGGGTGATTCACAACCGGCCCGATGAGATCGCGCAGTATGACCAAGTGTCCTTCTCCAGTTACGACGTCAGGATCGGGCTGAACCCCGCCCTCTATGCGCCGGAGGAACGTCCTCCCCTCTCCGCCGTCCTCGAGCAGCTTGATCGATCGGAGTGGAAAGACGTGAATGCGCTCCGCCGCCTGGTGGAATATTACAAAGACGTGGCGTTTCCGGTTGCCGCCCTGCTGTTCTGCATCCTGGGTGTCCCGGTGGGGATCGTCTCGAAACGTTCGGGCCGCATCGGCGGGTTTGCCGTCGGCGTGCTGATCATCATCGTGTACTATGTCCTGAACGTCGCGGGGGAATTCTTGGTCACGACGCTGGTCGTCCCGCCTCTGGTCGGCGCGTGGCTCCCGAACGGGATCTTTTTCGCCGTCACGGTCGCCGCATTCGTTCAGATGAACAGGAGATAGAAGCTCGGATGACCATTCTCTTTCGCTACCTGCTTCGAGAATACGCAAAAATTTTCGCGATGTGTTTTGCGTCGCTCATGACGCTTTATCTGGTGATCGATTTTTTCGAAAAAATCAGGCGGTTTCTCCGTTTAGACGCGGAGGTCGCCGATGTGTTGTTCTTTTTCCTGTTACGAATGCCCGGCATATCGTTCCAGATTGCTCCCCTGGCCGTCTTGATGGCCACGCTCTTGACGCTCGGTATGCTCTCGCGGAATCGGGAGATCACGGCCATGAGAAGCTGCGGGATCAGCCTCTTCACCCTGGCGGGCCCTTTCCTCGTCTTCGGGGTCGCAGTCGCCATCATCCTGCTTGCCTTCAGTTCGACCGTCATTCCCCTCGCGAACGGCAAAGCCGACGAGGTCCGACTCACGCGCATCGAGAAGAAACCGCCTCAAGCCGCGCTGAGAACTCCTCATCCCTGGACGCGCATCGGTCCACGCACGCTCATGAACGTGCAATCGGTCGACGCGGGCGGCGAAACCCTACGCGGAGTCCGTCTGTTCCATCTCGATGAAGACTCACGCTTGGACTGGATGACCGAAGCCCAGCAGGCGCAACATGTCGACGGCCACTGGACCCTGCGCGACGGGATGCAACGCCTCTTTCTGGCCGACGGAACCGTTCAGTTGACGACGTTCCCGGAACGCCGCATCGACCTCTCATTGATTCCGGACGACTTTACCACCTGGCTGTCCGTCGAGTCTGACATGATGACGTTCCGCGAGCTGAGAGCCTATGTACAGCGGCTCCGCTATGAAGGGGCGAGCGCGACGCGGTACCAGACCGATTATTACGGGCGCGTGGCGTTCCCCTTCGTGACGGTGATCATGGTGCTCGTGGGGATCGCCATGAGCTTGCAAGGCCGCGATCGGCGAGGGAGCGGCATGGCCATCGGGATCGGCCAGGCCATGGTGCTCGGCTTTTGCTATTGGGCCGTGCACTCCGTCAACATCGCGTTGGGGCGAAGCGGTGTCTTCCATCCGCTGCTGGCCGGCTGGATGGCCAATCTGATGTTCCTTGCCCTCGGGGGCTATCTTCTCCTCAAACTCCGATATTGAAAGCGCGCCGCCGAGCGCGCCCCATTGACTCGCACACGTACCTTCGATATGAACTGTCTTGTTTCATCATCGGTCGCTTTGTCTCAATGAAGAACCGCGTCGTTATCACCGGGTTAGGCATCGTGTCCTCCCTTGGAATCGGGGTGGATAATTTCTGGAAAGCGGCGTTGGCTGGCCACTCGGGCATCTCCCGCATCGAAGGCTTCGATCCGTTCCCGATCGGAGGCTATCGGAGCCAGGTGGCCGGGCAGATTCTTGATTTCCACCCTGAACGCTTTCTTCCCCCCGCTCAGGCCGATCGAGTCGATCGCTACGCCCAGTTCGCCCTCGTCGCCGTCAAGGAGGCGCTCGCGGACGCGGACCTGGGACTTTCCCGCGAAGATCCGCACCGCGTGGGGGTCTTCGTTGGAGCGGGAATGGGCGGGATGGTCATGGGAGAGCGCGAACTGACCCAGTTGTACCAGACCTTGAAACCCCATCGTGTCCACCCGAACTTCATCCCTACGATCACGCTGAATTCCGCCTCGGGCATCGTGGCCATGGCCTACGGGGCCAAGGGACCGAATCTGACGATTTCGACCGCGTGCTCGTCGAGCGCCCACGCGCTGGGCGAGGCGATGCACTGCATTCGTCACGGTCGCGCTGACGTGGTGATCACGGTGGGAGCCGACGCAAGCCTCACCCCTCTCGTGTTCGCCGGCTTTTGTTCGCTGCGCGCGCTCTCGTCACGCTTCAACGATGAGCCGACCCGCGCCTCTCGACCCTTCGATCGCCAGCGTGACGGCTTTGCGATGGGAGAAGGCGCCGGCGCTCTCATCCTGGAGTCATTGCCTCACGCCAAGCGCCGGAAGGCCAAGATCTACGCAGAAGTTGCCGGCTACGCCGCGACCAGCGAGGCCTATCACATGGTGATCCCCAAAGAAGACGGCGCGGATGTGGCGCGCACGATGCGTCTGGCGCTTCACGACGCGGGGCTTGCACCCCGACTGGTGGACTACATCAATGCGCACGCCACGTCGACTCCGGTCGGAGACGCCGTCGAGGCGAAAGCGATCCGGAGCGTCTTCGGGAAACAGACTGATCGAATCGCGGTCAACGCCACAAAGTCGCTCGTGGGACATACACTGGGGGCCGCCGGCGCGATCGGCGCGATCGCCACCGTGCTCGGTCTCTCCACGGGGACACTGCATCCGACGGCGAACTACGAGGACCCTGATCCCGCCTGCCGCTTGGCGGGCCTATCGGTCCACGTACAGGAACGGTCGGTAAAGGTGGCGCTCTTGAATGCGTTCGGCTTCGGAAGCAATAATGCGGCCCTCGTGCTGACGAAGTACGGAACTCGACTCTGACGGGACTTCGATCGTCTGCCGACGAAGCAGGAACGGTCTTATAGTTGTCTATTCATCATGGCCACGAACCGACCGATCGCCGAAGAAGTCGTCGCAGCCTTGGCTCAGTATCTCCGCCGTGACTCACGGTCCATTTCGTTGTCTCATCACCTGCGCAACGACCTGGGATTGGACTCCATGGCGATTATCGAACTCCTGTACAAGATCGAGGAGGTGTTCGACCTGCAGATTCCTGACAGCGATCTTCCCGCTTTGACGACCGTCGGGCATGTGGTGGCCTACGTGGAGAAAACCCGTTCCTCCGATTCGGCGACGAGTCGAAAGCCCTCACCCCCGACACCCAAACGAAAGAAGACATAATCGGTGACATCTCCACCAGTGCAGACTCCCCTCCTCCTCCGCGATGTGCAGCAACTGACCGGCGGCGACCTGCATGGGGCTTCCGACACGGCGATCTTCGGCGTCGCCAGCTTGGAGGAGGCAGGTCCCGGCGATCTGGCCTATATCGCCGACGATCGTCACATGAAGGCCGCCCTGTCGTCGAAGGCGACCGCCTTTGTCGTGGCTCGGCATATCGCTGAGCTCGCACGACCGCAGGTCGTCGTCCCTCATCCCGCCTATGCATTTGCCCGCATCGTGGAACGATTCTTCGTGGCTCCCTACAAACCTCGAGGGATCGCGCAGGACATCGCTCGAGGGCAGGACGTGACGATCGGGCAGGATGTGTCGATCTGGCCGTTCGTGACGTTGGGCGATCGCGCGGCGATCGGTTCGCGCGTCACCCTCTATCCCGGTGTCTTCGTCGGAGCGGATAGTACGATCGGCGATGATTCGGTCCTCTACCCGAACGTCGTCGTTCGGGAGGGATGTACGATCGGGGCACGGGTGATCATTCACAGCGGGACGGTCGTCGGGAGCGACGGGTTCGGCTATGTCCGACATCAGGGTAAACACCAGAAAATTCCGCAGGTCGGCGGCGTGACGATCGAAGACGACGTGGAACTCGGTGCCAACGTCACGGTCGACCGAGCGACGTTCGGTCGGACGGTCATCCGACGCGGCACCAAGGTCGATAACCTGGTACAGGTCGCGCATAACGTCGTCGTCGGCGAGGACAGTATCGTCGTCGCACAGGTGGGCATCGCCGGCAGCACTGCGGTGGGACACCACGTCATGATCGGAGGACAGGCAGGGCTGGCGGATCATCTCCGGATCGGCGACCACGTGATGATCGCCGCCCGATCAGGAGTGACCCGCGATCTCGACGGCAATCAGGTCGTGTCGGGCGCTCCGGCCATGCCGCATGAGGCCTGGCTCAGGGTGCAGGCCCTCATTCCCAAGCTGCCGGAATTGCGGCAACAGGTTCGCGATCTTGCGGCTCGCCTTCAGGTCTTGGAGCAGCGGCAAAGCGGCCGCGTCGGCAAGCACAAAAAACCCGCCAGAAAACGGATTGTCTAGGTCGGGCGTCGCTCGACACGGGATGGGGCCCGAACCACCTCCCCTCCCGTACCCACCAGCGGGAACCGTTCATTTGATCATTCCCCGCCAGAAAAAGAGCTTGGCCCAGAAGAATCCTCCCCACGGCAGCAGAGCGGCTGCGACGCCTGAAACGTGCCCATAGACCGTGGCGAGAAGGGACAAGCCGGCCAAGGCGAGAATTCCAAGACAATAATAGAGAGGAATCCATCGGCGCCCCGGGGGAACTGATGTGGGGACGCTTGTATCTCGTCTGTGCCGTCCCTTTTTCGCTTCCCCTGAAGTCCGCATACGCGAGGCAAAGACTACCGGGTGGTGATGCAGGACGTATTGATGATACCGAGCTTGGGCCCAACCCAACACGCCTCCGGCGACCAGAAGACCGGTACTCTCCCCGAATGTGCCCCATGTATACGAATCGGTCCCGAGCAGTTGATATCCGAGCGCGCCGAGGCTCGAGACGATGAAGATAAGGCCCAGGAGCCCGGACGGAAACAGGATATGCACCTTGACATAATTTCTGGCCTGCTCGACCACTCCTTCCAAACGCTTTTCGGTCACCAGTTTCGGCATCGGCAATCACGATCCGTCAAAGCACGAAAATGGAAATTGAGGTGCGGAGATCACTGCTTGCTCTCACCTGTCCTATCTAGCTGTACATTCTTGTGCACGCTCTCCAGATTATACAGGCGTTGTACTCTTCAGTTCACAAATTGCTGACGGGAGCGGTCGTTTCACGGTCCGTGCACGAGAGGGTGCTCCTCTATCAGTCAATTCAGTCATCGCGTCGTTGGAAGGGCAGTCGCTGTCGTCCGATTCGCAATCGATCACGCGCAAATTCGCTACAAATGTCGGCCATACCGGTGCCTCAATGCAGATCGCCGCAATCCATGCGAAGACAT
This sequence comes from Nitrospiraceae bacterium, assembly GCA_037446055.1. Lineage (GTDB taxonomy): Bacteria > Nitrospirota > Nitrospiria > Nitrospirales > Nitrospiraceae > JBBIJI01. The sequence continues at coordinate 20,423 of JBBIJI010000048.1, read as the reverse complement.
GAGCTACACGTTCCAGCTTACGTGCCCTGCCAGTCCACAAGTTCTGTGGACTGCCTGTGTACAGCCTTGTGTATTGATGTACCGCTCCCTCACCACCGGCAGGCAGCAACAATTTGCCTACGTTCTGTGCAGGAAATTCGACGCAAGTGCAAGGACTTAAAGTCCCTTGGTGTATCGAGTCCACTCCCCCTATATCTGGTAGAGCTGAAAGATGTTCTACTGTTACTCCGCATTTCGCAGACTAAACAAGTACGGATGTGACGACAGGCATCGATCTCTTGTGGTGATGGGTTTCGCGTCACAGGGGACACGGAGACCTGTTGGGCTCGTGACTGCGGAAGTATTTCGCTGACAGCAGCACGTTCGAGCGTTCTGAGTTCCACCTATGCTCCCGCCTGTGGGATTGAAGGAAGCAAGCTAGGCGTTCACGGCTTCGAGTCGCTGGAAAAGGCATGACGCCGGACAAGCAGTCGCGACAAAGGCGAATGAGCGCAGGCCGGCGAGGAACAGCGTCATGGGCGACGCATCCACGCTGCACCTCGCTGAGGAAGAAGCTGATCCAGCTTCTCGAGATCGGGCAAGGATGCGCCCGATGACCGGCGCAGCGACGGAAGCCTGGCCACGAGAGAGTTCTTGCTAGGCCCGTTGCATAACGCCCTCCAGGACCTCCGGCTGGGTTAAACGGACCACATGCACGACGGAACGGCAACAGCCGATCGACCGTGTTCTGCTCAGCAAGGCTCGATCGCTTGCAAGCAGATGTTCCTACGAGGCGGCATTGGGCCAGCGGGAGAAGGGGTGAAGGAGGTTCTCACGGAGTGCGGTTTCATTACAAGGCACGTGCCGCCTCGGCGACCAGCGTCGCGTCGATGGCGCGAAGCCGCTGCATTGCACCGAACAGCAAACACCAGTCACACAGGGTGTTGATCACGCGTGAAACCCCGCTGCTAAGCTCGAAGATGCTTCCGATGGCTTCTTCGGTGAAAACTTCTCGCTGTACTCCCGCCGCCGTCATTCTTGCCCGAATGTACGCGCACGTCTCATCCGGTGTAAAGGGTTCAAGGTGATAGCGCACCGCGATGCGCTGATTCATCTGCGGAATCCGTGCGACTCGAGCACGGAGCTCAGGTTGTCCCAGGAGCACAAGGGTCATGAGAGGGCGATCATTGAGCTGGAAATTCATCAGCAGGCGGAGCTCCTCGAAGACCCGGTCGGATCGGATCGCCTGGGCTTCGTCGACGACGAGGACCGTGTCGATTCCGGCCCGTGCATTGCCGAGCAGCCGGTCGTCCAGCCGATGGAGCATCGCGACCTTGCTGCCCGTATCATCCAGTCCGAACTGATGAAGGATCTCCCGAAAAAATTCTGACGCGGGAAGCGCGGGGTTGGCCACTAAGGCGACATCGTACTGCGCTCGCGGAAGACTCATGATGAGCGCGCGACTCAATAAGGTTTTCCCGCATCCGATCCCGCCGGTGAGCATCACCGCGCCCTTGTGCCGCTGAATGCCGAAGAGCACCCGTTGCCGGGCGGTTTCGTGTTTCTCCGAGGGAAAATAAAATCGCGGATCGGGCACGTTTTCGAACGGACGCCGCTTGAGGTGCCAATATTCTTCGTAGCAATGCTCAGGAGTGTCAGGGGTGTTGGTGAGTCCCTCTCTCTCTTGCACGTGATCGCACTGTTCTGTGGAGGATCGACGCCCCATCTCGGTCGTCCCTTGAATGAAATGACGGTCCGGCAGGTGTGGCGATGAAGAGACCCTGACAGGAGCCTATATGGACAGAAGGTTCCCGATAGCCGCCCGCTCTGCGTTCCCTGCGTCCACCCATCGGTGTGCCATCCTCACCATGGCTTGGATGCGGGCCTCAATAGCCTCAACTTTCTTGGCCGCTACCATCAAGCGTTTTTGGCTTACGATCAGGAGAAATGACTGGAGTCCACTGAGGAAGGTCTGGATCGGGATCGCGCTCACGCGCTGCGCCGCGATCGTCAGCTTGGACACTTTGTCCAGCGTGGGCCCCCACCCCTCATTCGCCGAAGAGCTTGTCCCGCAGGCCTGCTTCAATTTGGCTACCTTGGCCGCCACGATCGGAAAATGCTCCTCCACCGCTTGCAGCAACGCGGCATCCTCGGTTTCCCGCTGCTTGAGCCATAAGCGAATATCCTCAACGGTCAGCGGAGAATCCTGGCGTCGACGCGCCTCTTCGAGATGAAGCAGAAGACGGTCAGCCAGATGTCGCGATCCTTCGGAAGACGCGCCCTGTCTCTCCCGGAGGTCGGAGAGTTTTATCACGAACTGCCCCCACTTTTTTTCGGTGTCGTCGCGGCCAGCTTGCGCAGGCCCGGCAGTGAGATCGAAGGAGGCTCCCGTGGCCTCCCGAAGGGATGCAACAAGATGCGCAAGGTTGCTCCGAATGGCTTCCAAGTCGCCAGCGGCCTCTGTATCCGAGGACTTGCGGAAAAGATCGACAAACGGGAGCAAGGCGAAGGCCGCTCGCTCCACGGTGGGCAAATTGACGGTTGCGGCAGACCCACCCAGATTGGTCAAGCACCGGCTGATGGTCTCACAGTGGATCGCACGTTGGGTGGGTGGGAGAGGGATGGAGAGCTCGCCGACGGCTGCGGCGACCTGCTGAATCCACTCCTGTGCTTCCTGCGCAAACAGCTCCAGCAGCTCTTTCTCGAAGGCATCGCCATCGTGTGGGGCCATACCGACCTGCCGACTACCGTCGCCCTTTTCCGGCGCCTAACTGAGAAGCCAGCCCCGCGATTTCCCCGAGCTTCTTGGCCATGTCGTCGAACCGCCGAGTGGCCTGATTGGCTGCGAGTTCAGCCTCCGACGCGCGTTTCGTTTGAAGATCGACGCGTTGCCGCTCTTCACCGATGGCTTTCTCCATCGCCTTGACCTGTTGACGTACTTTCTCCACTTCACCCGTCAGAACCTGCTCCCGTTCTTTGGCCTGGGCTAGGGTTTGTTCGGCTTCCGCGGCTCGCTTCTCCAACTTCGTCACCTTGGCCCGTTCAGCCTGCAGCAGCCGTTCGAGCTCTCCGCTTCGGACCTGAGCCTGTTCCGCAGCGGCAACCTGCTGCGCCAAATGAGTCGCTCGCGCTTGCTCCGTCGCCAATTCGGCTTCGACTTCCGTCAATCGCCGCGTGATCCGCTCAATCTCAGCCGACTGTGCCTCAAGTGCTGCGGCTTGCCGCCGTTCCTCCGCCACCTGCGTTTCGAGATCTTCCAGCCGTCTGGCCTTTTCTTCAGTCACAGTGAGTTGTTCGATGAGTTGACTGGCGGCGTCCCGCTCCGCCGTCAGTGCAGCATCCAGCTCAGCCACGCGTCGCGCTTGGCGCTCCAACTCGGCGACCCGCTGCGTCAATTGGGACACCCGGTTCCGTTCGTCGACCAATGCACGCTCGAACTCGTGTGCTCGCTCCGCCTCTCGTTGGGCCGCCTCAACTTGCTCGGCCAGACGCCGCGACCGGTCCCGCTCCTCTTCCAGCGCCGACTCCAGATCTTTGAGGTGCGCGACCGACTGGCGCAGCGCGCTGAGCTGCTCTTCGGTAATCCGATAGGCCTTCGATGGTTCGGCAGTCGAGACGGAGCCTGAGAGAGGGACCGACGGGGCTGCGGGTGGAACCGACGGAGCCGCGGGCAGGACCGCCTGCGTCCGGCGGGTCGCCAGCAACTGCATCACCCTATCTTTGAGGGATGTCCCCTGAAACGGTTTCTTCAACACGCCGTCGGCCTGACAGGCTGTCGCCTGTCTGGTGACGTCGTCGTTCACGATCCCGGATATGAGCAGCACCGGCAAGTCCGCCAGAGCCGCTTGTGAACGGATGTGCGCACAGACTTCGAATCCGCTCTTGTCCGGCATGATCACATCGGACACCACCAGGTCGGGGCGAGCGTTCGCCAACAAGGACAGCGCCTCTTCTCCATTGGCTGCCAAGATCACACCGAACCCGGCTTCCTTCAGGAGACGCTCGGCAACCTTGCGGACGGCGATACTATCGTCAGCCACCAGCACTGTGGGCATACGGTTTCTCCTTCGCTGCTTACCCCGCTCGCTTTTGGATTATCGACGCTGCTCGCTGCCGGTCTCCAGCCCTAGCTTGTCGAGCGCATAGATAGGCACTTCTTCGTCGCCTTGGTGGAACGAGCCCACCACCGCACAATCCGAAGACTGGCTCGGCCGAATCGCGCTCAACTCGATGGTCGTCAGGGACGGAACGTCCTCGTCCACACAGATCGCCATCAGGCCATCCGGCTGCCTGATGATCAAACAGAGCGGCGCCGATCCCTGGATCTGGACACCAAGACGCTCGGCCAGGTCGAATACCGGAATGAGCTGCTTGTCCTGACGAGCCACGGCGTAAACATGAGGCGTCTGGCTCGGTACGCGCATGGTCCTGGGCCACGGCCCGACACCGCCCACTTCTCCGACGTGCACAGCCAAGCGTCTGCCCCCGACGCTGAAGAGCACATAGCTCCCGGTCTTGGCGGTCGGTTTAGATTGCGGCCCACGGTGCGTTCTCAGCATCCGTCGCCTCTTCGAGTTGAATCCCGCCGACATCGATGACGCGCGGTTTGTCTTGCGGCCGAGACGGAGCCACGGCGGCGGCCGATTGTTCCACTCTCGCAGGCGAAGGACGGTCGGCACCCTTGACCACCCAATCGACATTGACCACCAGCGCTCCGGTTTCTTCAAACGGAAACAACCCCTGAAACCATTGACGTTCCTGGCCACGAAACTGTCTTGCGAGAGGAACCACCTGGGACCGTTGGACGTCCACGAGACCGGCAACGGAGTCGACGGGAAACGCGCCGCGCCGGCCGCCCATCGAACAGAGTATCAGGCGAGCCTGCGTGCTTTTCATGACGTGCGGCAACCCCAACCGACCGGCCAGATCGGTGACCGGATAGCTTTCATCCACGAGCGTCACCTCGCCGCCATCGACGTCGCCAAGTGGGAGGATGCTTCGGACCAACCCGGAGGGCAGCGCCATGTCGACGGTCGCGAGTCGGACGATGAGAAAACGACTGACCGAGCCGGAAACTGTCGCGGCGACGGTCTTGTGCCCATGAAGACTCATGGCGGCCTCCGCCACCCTCCTACCGCAGCGTGACGATAAAACCTGTCAGGACTTGACGCCAGCCTCTCGCCCGATCCACCGCTGCACCTCGCGGATCAAGGCTCGCTCTTCGACCGGTTTGGCGATGTAGGCGTTGGCGCCGATATTCATCGCCATTTGCCGGTGCTTATCGCCTGCCCTGGTGGTCATGACCATGATGGGCACTTTCTGCGTTTGCGGGCGACTGCGCAGGGCCTGAATGACCTCGTAACCGTTCATCTTCGGCATTTCCAGGTCGGTGATGATGAGTTGATATGTCCGTTCATTGGCCATGCGCAAGCCTTCTTCACCATCCACGGCCGTCTCCACCTCATAGCCCGCTGACTCGAGCATCCGGCTGACGAACTTGCGGACACTCAAGGAGTCGTCCATGAGAAGCAGCGGCAGCTCGCCTGAAGGCCGATCTTGTGGAGGGCTCGGCAGCGCCGGCAGGTCCGGCTCTGAGAACTGGGCCTCGGGCGAATCGAGGGTCGGACCCGCGCCGCCTTGGTCCTTGCCACCCAGACGGCCGGCATCCAACACCAGCACCACGCGCCCCTCGGGGTCGATCGTAGCGCCGCCGAAGTACGACCGTTCCAAGGCCTTGAGCGTCCCCAGCTTCTTGATGACGATTTCTTGGCGACCCAACAACTCATCGACGGCGAGGCCTCGCACTCCTGCCATGGTTCTGACCAGAACAATGGGCGTCGGCGCTCCGACCGGGGGAGCTTCCTGTCCGAGCATTTCGTGCAACGACTGCACTTCCACAGCCTCGTCCCCGACCTGTAACAATGTCCGTTCGGCCACCTGCTGGAGGGACCCGGGGGAAGGCATCGTGACTTCACGGACGCTTTGCAGTGGGATCGCATACCGCTGTGTACCTACCCGCACCAGCAAGGCCGTGCTGATCAGCAGCGTCAGCGGGAGGTGAAGGATGAACTTGGTGCCGATGCCGACGACGGATTCCACCTCCAGGTGTCCGTTCATCGACTCGATCACGCGCTTCACCACGTCCAAGCCCACGCCCCGACCTGCCTGCTCCCCGACTTTCTCGGCGGTCGAGAACCCCGGCAGAAAGATGAACTTGATGACTTCGGACTCCGTCAACAATTTCGCAACATCCGCCCGTACGACCCCCCTCTCGACCGCCTTCGTGCGGATCTTTTCGATATCAAGGCCGGCGCCGTCATCTTCAACCTCGATCACGACTTCATTGCCCCGATGCGCCGCATGCAAGTAGACCGTGCCGGCCATCGGCTTTCCCTTGGCCAGACGCACGGCGGTCGGTTCGATCCCGTGATAGACGGCATTGCGGACGAGATGGATAAGGGGATCGACCAAACGTTCCACAACATTGGTATCCACTTCCGTATGCTCGCCGGAGGTCACGAGCGTGACTTCTTTCGCGGTCGATCGAGACGTTTCTCGAACCGCACGACGGAAGCGTGTGAACGGTGTCCCGATCGGCACCATGCGCGCCCTGGCGATCTCATCCCGCATGCCCAACGTCAGTTGCTGCAACTGGCTCATGTCCTCGTGGGAACGACGGATCGACGAGTTGAGCTGGGACATGGACTCGGAAATGTCAGCCGTCACCTCGCTGATCCGACGAGCCAGGATGTTGAAGTCGTCGTACTTGTCGAACTCGAGGGCCCCGAAGTCCTCCGTTCCGGCGAAGGCCTGCCCGCCCGCCTCGACCGAGCCTGTCGACTGCGTCGGGAGGTTGAACATGTGCTTTTCTTGAAAGGTTTGGACCGCATCCACCAGCCGATTCTTGCAGCTCAACACTTGGAGGGAGAGCTGTTCCAACACCCGAAGGCGCTGTTCCAACCGTCCGCGTCCGATCACCAACTCGCCGACCAGGTTGAGCAGCCGTTCCAACCGTTCGCTGCTGACGCGGATCACTGCGCGGTCATCACCCGTGCGCGATTCTTGGCCTTTCTGCGTCTCCGAGTCTTGTTGACCGGAGGCCTCTGCGGCAGCCGGCGGCGGCGCCGTTTGCATCGCGCTGGAGATGACGCTCACAGCCTCGGACGGAACTCCGTCGCTCAGGCGCCTCAGATCGCGCATGACGGAAGCGAATCGCTGCCTCGTCTCCCTGACCTGGCCGGGGTCACGTCGCATCAAAGTTCTGACCACGTCGACCGCGCGCAGCAAGAGGTCTGCGTGACCGCTCACCACAGCCATCTTCCCCTCGCGCACCGCGCCCATGTAGTCCTCGACGTCGTGCAAGAGATCGCCGATCGCCTGGAATCCGACCGTATGGGCCGACCCCTTAAGCGTATGCGCCGCACGAAAGAGCTGATGGATGAGTTCGGAATTCTCGGGTTCCCGTTCCAACCGGAGGAGCAAGGCCTCCAGCGTCTCCAGATATTCGTGGGCCTCCGGCGCGAAATAGGACAGCACTTCCGGATCGAGATTCGGGATCAGGTACGTATCCGACAAGGCATTCTCATCGATGACTGCAAGGCCGACCCGGTCAGGGGCGGGTTGAGTCCGCGCGGTGGAAGAAGCTGAGTCCTGTGCGCTCATCCCGAAGACGCCCGCCACGAGGGCGGGCGACAGAGCGACCGGTTGCCCCTGTTCGAGCTGCCGCAAAGCCTCCTGGAGCGCGGGCACCTCCTGCCGGAGATGCCCGAGGTTTGCCGGATCACGACGCATGAGAATGCGGACGATCTCCATCGCCTTCTGAGTGAGGACCGCCAACTCTTGGCTCATAGGCAGGCGGCCCTCCTTGACTGCGACGTAACAGTCCTCGATCGGGTGGGCGAGGTCGCCGATGACGCGAAACCCGACGGTATGAGCGGACCCTTTCAAGGTGTGCGCGGTGCGAAACAACTGGTGGATCGAATCCCGGTCCTGCGGGTCGCCCTGGACACGGCGCAGGAGTTCCCCCATCGAGTCCAGATACTCCTGGACCTCCGGTCCAAAATAGGAGAGCACCTCCGCATCGATGTTAGGAACCAAATAGTCCTCGCTCGAAGAGTCCTGAGGACCGAGTGTCGCATCGGATGGCGTCTGCTGGGAGAGGAATGGAGCGCAGCGGGTTTTCCACTGTTCCGCCGCCTGTTGATCCTCCCCGCCCCCTTTGCCGATCCTGTCGACCTGCGACTGGAAGTGGGCCACCAGCTCCCGGATGGTCTCCACTGCGCGTGGCCAGCCCGAGGGTGAAATCGTATGGGCCTGCTCGAGCATCGTCTCGAGCAGTTCCGCCAGTTGAGCCAAGGCCGTAAATCCATACAGGGCGGCCGCCCCGCGGATCTTATGCCCGACGATATACTGTCCTTGCAGGACTTCAGCGCTCGGCAGAGCGCCGTCGCCGGGGTTGAGCACCTGCCGGAGGCTCGTCATACCGTCCGTGGCCTCCGCCACGAAGATGCTGATCAAAGCCTGCCGGTCGAAATCGTTGCTCATGGCGCACACTCCGTTGCAGCGCGACCGCTGCCCGACAGTGGTCAGGCGAGTTTGAACTGCGCGACCGATGCGGTGAGCGATTCGGCCAGTTTGGCCATGTCTTCGACGGTGGCTCGCGTCGCGTCCGTGGCCTTCTGCGTGGCCACGGTCCCGCCCGTGAACTCTTTAATTGCGCGGCCCACCTGATCCGTCGATGCAGTCTGCTGGGCCGCCGAGCCGGCGATGGTTTGGGCGAGTTCCGCCGATCGTTTGGCGATGTCGGAAATTTCTTTGAACACATCGCCGGTTCTGAGCGCGGAGGCCGATCCCGCTTCCACCGCTTGCGTTTCCTGTTCCATGGCGACGACCGCGTCCTGCGTTTCGCCCTGAATCACCTTCACCAAATCCGCGATTTCGCGCGTCGCTTGGGTCGAGCTTTCGGCCAGCTTCCGGACTTGGTCGGCGACGACGGCGAATCGCGCGCCGGCTTCGCCGGCCCCCGCCGCCTCGATCGCGGCGTTGAGCGCGAGCAAGTTCGTCTGATTGGCGATTTCGCGGATGGTCGACACGATTTGAGAAATTTCCAAGGAACGATCGCCCAGCGCTTTGACTTGCTTAGACATACGTTGCACGGCACCTCGGATACTTTGCATGTCGCGCACGGTCTCTTGCACGGCGTGGTTGCCTCGTTCCGTCGCTTGAAGCACCTGCTTGGCGGACTCCGATGAGGCTCCCGCGGTCTCAGAGACCTTGCGCATGGAGGCTGCGAGTTGCTCGACCTGAGCGAGCGTCTTGACGGATTCTTCGGCCTGGTGGCGGGCCGTACTGGCCATCTGTCCCGCCGTATCGCGGACGGTACCCGCGGAGCGGTTGACGCGCTCGGCTGCCTCTCGGACCTGTTTGAGCAATTGGCCGAACCGCGTGATCATCAAGTTGAAACCGTCCGCCAGGTTGCCGAAGGTGTCGGCAGTGACTTCGCCGCGCTTGGTCAGGTCCCCTTTGCCGACCTCCGAGACCAGCACAAGGAATTGCATGAGGCGCTTCTGCATCATGTCTCGTTCTTCTTCCGACGTCACGAGGGCCGTGATTCGGTCGAGCATGGTATTGAACGAGGTGGCCATTTGGCCCAACTCGTCCTTGGAACCGATTTTCGCGCGGGCTTGATAGTTGCCCGCAGCCGCTTGTTCGGCGACTTGCGCGATGTGGACGACGTTCCTCGCAAAGTACCGGGCCAACCAGTACCCGATACCCAACCCGAGCCCCACGGCGACGAGGCCGCCGAAGACCAGAACGTAGCGGCCGTTGCTGGCGATCGATTTCGCGTCCTCGTTGAGGTCGCTCGCGATCTCTTTCATCGTGGTCACCTGCTCGAGGTGTCGCTTTACCGCCTGTTCGAAGGCCGGCGTCACGTTCACGATGAGCGCCTGTCTACCCAGCGCCCGCATGTCGTCGACCTGTTCGGATGTCAGGTTCTTGTTGTTGAAGCTCTCGGCCATGGCGCTGAGCCCGCCTTCCGCCTGCTCGAAATAAGCCTTGAGCGCCGGTTTCAATTGCTGGAGGTCTTTCGCTTCGTCGCGTCCGGACTTAGAGACGCGAAGCGCCGTGGTTTCGTACTCGGCGAGTGTCTTCAGCACCCGTTCCTTTTCCGGAGCGAGGCGAACCACGTCCGCTTCGAAGTCGGACTTTCTCGTGCTGGCAGCCAAGTCCAACAGAAGCTGTCGGTGACGGGTGAGCGCGGTCCCCATCTCGTTGAACTCGGCGAGCGGCACGGAGTAATCCACGTACACCGCTTGGGACTGAGCCGCGAGTTGCTGCAATGACACGGCCCCGACCGCCGTCATGGCGACGATGATCACGCTGACCACGCCGAACCCCGTCATCAGCTTGGCCTGCGTGTTGAGACTCGCAAACCAGGCTTGCACCCCTCCTCTGACTTTGACCTCCTTGCTATCCTTGCCTTGCCTTGCCATAACCGTCCTCCTTCTCGACGGCCCCCGCGAGTGCGTGGGGTTCAGCTATGCCGTCCTCCACCGACCTTGGCCTTGTCACTGCGCTCAGGACATGCCGCTCAATTGCTTCCTGTCTCCACGCAGGCCAACAATGTGGGCACTTCCACCACTCCGCTCATGCGATCTTCGACACGAAGGATCGACGACACGAAGGGACGCGCTTTCGGCGTCCCTCCCGCCGCCGTCGTGAGAAAATCGTCGCGGCGAACCGTTCTGATCTCTGGCACGTTATCCACCAACAGTCCGATTTGTTGGGTTTCATGTCGCACCACAATCGCAAATTTCTGCGGCGTGGCGTGCGAGCCGAGACTCAGGACCGGACGCAAATCGGCTACGGGAATGACGGCGCCTCTGAGGTTGGCGACACCGGTCAACGTCGACGGCATCCCCGGCACAGGCGTGACATGCTCGACCTCGAACACCTCGCGGACGTACTTCAGGTCGATGGCGAAGAGTTCTCCCCCGAGACTCGCCACGCAAACCCTGATCGAGCTTTCTGTCTGCGAAGGGGCGTGACTTGTGCCTCTCGGTTGAATCGTCGTCTCCGAGGGTGGTGTCATGATCATAGCCTCTCGTGCTTCACGGTTCCTTGCATTTCCCGCATCAATTCAACGCGCGCTTCACGGCGGCCAGGAGATCTTCCGCTTTGAACGGCTTCGTGACGTAGCCGTTCGCGCCTTGTTGCTGCCCCCAGAACTTGTCGCTGTCGCCGCTTTTCGACGTGCAAAGGATGATCGGGATGTTCTTGAACCGATCGTCGTTCTTGAGATCGCGGCAGGCCTGGAAACCGTTTCGCCCCGGCATGACGACGTCCAGCACGATGAGGTCCGGCTTTTCCACGGCCAGCTTGTCCTCCAGCTTTTCCGTATTCGGATAGGAGACCACGGTGTGGTTCGCCCCCTTCAGGTAACCCTCGATCATCTGGAGCTCCGCATAAGAATCATCGACCACAACGATCTTGCTCATGACAAACCTTCCTCCTCTTAAGTGTTGTTAGAAGAACCTGCTTCAATCGACCACTGCTCACTACCGCATCGGCATGACGATGCTGATCGCCCCTGCCAGATCGCCTTCTTTCCAGCCTTCCTTCTTCATCCCGGTGATGTCCCGCTCACCCCTCGGTACCCCATGGCAGGAGAGGCACGAAGCGCCCGCATATTCCGGGTCCATCACGCGCAGGACCGGCTTCCCGCCCAGCATCGTCGCCTTGGTGTATTGCTGGCCCTTGGGATGGCGCGGGTCCGAGAACATTCGGAGCACTTCCATCTCGAAATCGTCCGGTTTGTTGTTGGGGTTCCGGTAGTCGATCCCCGTCAGCTTGAGGCGAATGCCGGTTTTCTTATAGAACCGCTCCCCGGACTTTCTGGCGAACACGGCCGGCAGGAAGTTCTTGAATCCGACTCCCTGCTTGTTGATGACCGGTTGCGCCTCCGCCACCACCTCTTTTTCAGCCTCAAGCAAGCTCAGCAGCAGCGGCCCCTGAGGAAGTCCTTGGGCTCGGGTCAAATCGATCTTGGTTTTCGCCTTGAACTTTTCGACGACTTGCTGCGCCAGAAAATCATCGGTGAACCCCTTGTTCCCTTTGGAGGCGTCGTTGATCAGCGCCTGGTTTTCGGACACGACGCTCCGCCCCGTCTTGAGGAGCGTGATGAGGAGTTCAGCAGTCTCAGCCTCCTCGCCGGCTCCGGCAGGCGTCACCGACAGGAGAAGGAGGGATGAGAATCCAACGCTCAGTATCAGCGAAGACATGCGCGCATTCATAGCAATCCTCCTCGTTCAGTGCTCTTGGTGCTCCGTCACGGTCGTAGTGTAGCCGTTTGACTTCAGTGCGCAAGCAATCGACGAAATTCTGCACGGGCGTCTTCTTGATCTCATCGAGTGGGAATCAGTCGGCGACTGAAATATCGTGCTGCCGACGACAGAGGAATCGGCGGGACCGCAACTTCCATACCATTTAGTGTGCACTTGTAGCGGGTTTGTCCGGGAGGAGCCGAATGTCTCCCTTTGCCGTCAAATTCGCCCAGGCGGGATCATTTCTGCCTATGCTGTCATCGTGACAGTTCTAGTCACGACTGGACACAGTTGTGCACAGAGTGACGAATTCGGGACATCCAAAGAACGACGTAGCCGTTTCAGCTCACGCGCGCCTTGCCATATTGCGCATTCATAGTCCATTCGAATTCACCGCCGGCCCCCTCTTCGCGATGGCTGGGTCATTCGGTGTCTTTCGCTGCTTGTCAGAATCATCTCCTCTGCTCGCGGACACTTCCCCCTTAGCGAGCCATCACGTCTATTAAACCTGCCAGATCGATATGCGATTCCACGAAGTCGGCCCATCGGTCGAGCCGTTGGTCTAAACTCGGATGCTGTGAGGGCGAGAGGGGCTTCCACCCGCGTCTTTCCCGTAAAGAATTTAGGATGTGCCGACGAAAGACTGGTTCGTCGAAGAGCCCATGCACATAGGTGCCAGCCACTCGACCATCCATGGTCATCGCGCCCTCCGGGTGAAAAGATGAGTCCTGGGGAGACTTCACTTCCAGGAACGGCTGAACTCCCTTGCCGCGAGTTGTCTGTCCCATGTGCACCTCGTACCCTTCGACTTTCGAGTCGGATGGCCGGTGACGCCCTGAGACTTGAACGGTCACCTTCTTGGGATAAAAGGTCGTCTCGACATCCAACAGACCTAGCCCCTGGGCATGTTCCTCAAGAGCCTCGACCCGGTCGGGATCGCGAATGGTCTGCCCTAAAATCTGATAGCCGCCGCAGATACCCATGACGACGCCGCCTCGGTCCAGCACGCGCCACGCCAGCCGATCGATCCGTCGTTCTTGAATCAAACGCAACGCCTGCATTGTATGCTTCGTGCCGGGAAAGATCAGGAGATCCGGAACGTGCGAGTCCTGATCGGCGATGCGGTGCAAAGTCACGTCTGGTTCACACGTCAGTGGGTCGAAATCCGTAAAGTTCGACAGGCAAGGCACGTCTACAACACCGACTGTGAGTAGATGATCGTGAGTGGTAGACCGGTTCCCTTGGTTCCAGACGATAGCATCCTCTTCGGGCAGGTCGATCTCCTGCGAGAACGCCACAATCCCAAGACAAGGCCGCTGAATCTTGTCCTCGACGATTTTGATCCCCGGCATAAGCAACTCCCTTACCCCTCGAAACTTATTGACGAGGAATCCCTTGACCAGCGCCTGCTCATCGGCAGCCAGCAACTCCATCGTTCCCACCAGCGAGGCCAGTACCCCGCCTCGGTCAATGTCCCCGACCAAAACCACCGGCGCCCCAGCAATCTTCGCCATGTGCATGTTCACGACATCGTGGGCCCGCAAATTGACCTCGGCCGGGCTCCCCGCTCCTTCCAAGACGATCAAATCGAACTCATCGCGGAGGCGCTTGAACGAGGCTTGAACCGCCCCTTCGAATTCTCGTTTGACTCGTCCGAAGTCCGATGCCGTGAGCCGGCCGGCCACTTCGCCGTTCACGACCAACTGCGCATCCTGTTCGCCAGACGGCTTGATTAAGATGGGGTTGAAATCGCTGCGGGGCGGCAGACGACACGCGGCAGCCTGCACCGCCTGAGCCCGTCCGATCTCCTTCCCATCCGGCGTCACGAAGGAGTTGTTCGACATGTTCTGGGCTTTGAATGGCGCCACACGGAACCCACGCCGCAGAAACAACCGACACAGCGCCGCCACCAGGACCGACTTGCCTACATGAGAACCAGTCCCTTGAATCATGAAACTTCGGGCAGGCATGACCGTCTTACCCCGTACTGTTCATGACGGCTCGTTGCGGAATCGGCTAGAGTGTGTATCTCGTGAAGCGTATCTCATCTACGGATTCAGACGCTTCACGCGCTTGCAGCACGCGTTAATCCAGTCTGAACGCATCGGCCGACCAACCGGCCGATCATGGCGCCGATCTCGGTATGAGTCCCGCTGTACTGAATTCGGGGTCCGCCGCGAAGGCGGCAGGCGACGACGACGGCATCCGTGCCGGTTCCGGTGGCGCCGCCATGACCAGCCCGACTTGGAACTCCACGATCCATTAAGGCCGCCGTCTTGCTTTCCGTCGCCACCTGCACCGCCCCCACCATCGCTGGAACTGACAGGTTCGCATTCGTAATGAGAATGATATTGATGGTCCCGGCTTCGCAACATCGCCGTCCTGACCCCTTAAAGACAGCCGGTTCACCGGCCCTCGCCGCATTCGTTACCCCGACGGTACAAAAGCATTCGACCCAGATGCCATTGGATTCTTCGCGCAACGCCACCAATCGCTTCATGGGCACTGCCGTCATGAGACCGACGCAAGGAGGTTCCGCGTCGAGGTCCCAGGCAAGAGTTCCGAGATAGCGCGCCGGATCGCTCCATTTGGTTCGACCGTTTGTTTTGCCGTGAAACAGAGGCCTTTGAGCGACAGGGTTGGCCGCGACTTGATGGTTGAGGATGGAACGGGCTCTGACCAATCCGCCGCTCCGTGGGGCTGAAGAAAGCACTCGATGGACCAAGCTCAGATCAATCACCAACGTATCCCGGACGATGCGATGTGCGGTCTTGACGTAACCACCTGCCGATGGCCGCATATGCCAATCACCCCAGCAATCCTTTCAGCGCAGCGACTAGTCGATTATTCTCTCGCCTCGTGCGGACGGCAACCCTCACTGTGCGATGATTAAGTCCTGGTACGCACGAGCAGTCCCGAATCAATAGGCCCTGCCGCCTAAGCGCCATCGTAATCCGAACGGCCTGATGAGACCCGGGCAGTTCCACAAGCAGAAAATTGGCTTGTGAAGGGAACAGGGTCAGTCCAGGCACCGAACCCAAGAGCCCCACGAGACGATCCCGTTCTTGTTCCATGCAAAGAAGGCTGCGCCGGGCGTGGCGCCGATCACTGAACGAGGCCTCCGCGGCAACCTGGGCCAGAGTATTGACGGACCAGGGAGGCTGGAGATCCCTCACGAGAGAGGCGGCCTGCTCGGAGCCAGCCAAATACCCGATGCGGAGCCCCGGCAGCGCATAGAATTTCGTGAAACTCCTCAAGACGACCAGACGCGAGAACGTCGTGAGCTCGGAGAGCATCGATCGCTCTTCGCAATACTCGATGAAGGTCTCGTCGAGAATGGTCCATATCCCCAAACGATCCGCCTCCCGGACCAACGAGCGCACTACCGCCGCCTCGCAAGCCTGTCCAGTCGGACTGTTGGGATGGCAGAGGACGATCGCATCGATCGACCCACGACCGTTGCGGCTAGATTTGAACAGACGGATCGCTCTCTCCAGCGGAGGCTGATACCCCTCGCGTCGGTCTGCCAGAAGCGTGCGCGTTCGGCCTCCAGCGCGAGTGACCGCATGGGCGTACTCTGAGAATGTCGGGCCGATGATCAACGCCTCTTTGATCGCAAGCGATCGAGGAAGCAGATGGATCAATTCGGTCGCACCGTTTCCGACAACGATCTGCTCCGGCGAAAGCTTCCAGCGCGAGGCGAGCGATCGCCGCAAGGCCCAGCATTCAGGATCAGGATAATGAGCAAGGAGAGAGAACCCTTCCCCAATTGCGCGAAGCGCCCGCGGCGATGGTCCAAGCGGATTGATGCTCGCGCTGAAATCAAGAATGTTTCCGACAGGCCGGCACAGCTCTCGCGCGGCGGCATGCACGTTACCGCCATGACCATCCTTCATGCTCATAGCCAGAGAACCGCCACTGCCCCGGCGATCGCCAGGAGATACGCCACCGTCATGGTCGTCTGCGCACAAACGATATGGTGAGCGATCAGAGGCTCCAGCACATCCCCAAGATGCGGCCGTTCCACGGCGACGCCATCGTACCGGTTCACGCCCCCAAGCTGAACGCTCAATGCCCCGGCCATGGCCGCTTCCGGCCTCCCGCTGTTGGGACTCGGGTGTTTGTGGCCGTCACGAAGCAGAGTGTGCCAACTCCGTCGCGCCGAGCCGACCCCGCGAACGAGCCCCGCTGCGATCACGATCAGACCCGCTGTCACGCGTGCGGGGATCCAGTTCGCCACGTCATCCAGCCGTGCCGAAGCCCATCCGAAGTCCCGGTACCGCTCGTCACGATGTCCGATCATCGAATCGAGGGTATTGATCGCCTTGTAGGCAAGCGCCAAGGGTGCACCGCCCAGTATGAGATAGAACAAAGGAGCGATGACGCCATCGGAGGTGCTTTCCGCCAAGGTTTCGACCGTCGCCCGGACGACCTCCACCTCCGTTAGAGTCTCCGTGTCTCGACCGACGATGAGCGCAACAGCCTGTCGCGCCTGTGGAAGCGAGCCTGCCTTCAACGCATTCGAGACCGCGCCCACATGATCGACCAAATCCCGCCAGGCCAAAGTGGTGACGGCGAGGAAAATCCCAACGCCTCTTCCCGCCCAGACATGCATGACGTCGGCACACGCGATCAGCAGCCACCCGGCCAGATAGGACAACAAAGGAAGTCCCAGCGCCAGGACAATGCCGCCGCGTCGAAGACTTTGCGCCGAGCGACAGAGCGCCCGCGCTCTTCGTTCGAACCACATGACGGCCAGACCCATCCATCGAACCGGGTGCGGGAGCCAGCGCGGATCGCCAATCGCCGCATCGAGCGCACAGACCAAGACGAAATCTCCGGTGATCATCACATGTCCACCAGAAGAAGAGGCGCTGCAATGAGGAATGTGATTTCGACGATTTCATTGGTTGCGCCGAGCGTGTCTCCGGTGATGCCGCCGAAGAACCGGCGACAGGAGAAGGTCAGCAACCGGCTGAGAGCGGCTCCCATGACCACGCTTGCGATAGCTCCCCGGCTCCCGATGGCCCAGAGCAACAGGCCTCCGACCAGGGCTGTCGCCGCTATGATATGACGCAATGAGAGATGCATCAGGAAGGGAGCCGCCAATCCACTTTCCGTCCTGGCGTATGGAGCCCCCCACGCTCCGAGCACCATGGTCCATCGGCCGATCGCGGGCAGGCAAAGGAGCACAGGGAACCGGCTCGAGTCGGGCAACGAGACGAGCGCAGCGTAACGCAGCAGCAATGAAAGAAAGAGTCCTGTGGCGCCGATGGCGCCGATTCTAGGATCGCGCATAATGGCCAAGCGGTCAGTTGGCGTCCGTCCACCAGCCAATCCGTCCAGCGTATCCGCCAATCCGTCTTGGTGCAGGCCTCGCGTCAGTCCGACCAGCAAGAGGATCAGAACCCCGCTCGCAACCTCGATAGACAACCATGTAGACAGAAAGAAGTCGGTGGCGGCCAATAGCCCGCCGAGCAACATTCCAATGAAGGGATACCAGGCCATCGAGCCAGCCAGCTCGTCAGGCGCCGGCTCATGGTGGCTCCGGCTGAGTGGTACGGCGGTGAGGAATTGCCAGGCAATGAGGAAATGACGTGTCATGTGATAGCTAATAGCGAGCAGCGAATGGCGAATGGCCTGAACGAGCCGTTAGCCCAAATCCGAAAATAAGTTCGGCATCGCATGGCTGTTTAGCGGGTCCACCACCCGTTGCATCGGAACTGGCAACGGGTACCCGGGCGAACAGCCCCACCGTGCTCACTCCACCCATCCCCATGGCCCATTGCCTCATGGGGAGCAATGGGCGCCCCGCCTCTTCCGGTGCGCGCGGTGGGGCGCCCCGTTCACCGCGCCACCCGCGAGGATCTCCTCCTCAGAACCGCAGAATTGTTTTCGGATTGGGGTTAGCTGTTCGCTATCGGCTACTCGCTTTTTTTCGAGACTCCCGCTTCGTCGAAGGTGGCCATTTCCGTCAGAATTTTGATGGCTGCAAAGACCAGGCTCATGCCGAGGCAGGCGCCGGTGCCCTCCCCGAGGCGGAGATCGAGATCGAGGAGCGGTTTCAGTCCGACGTGATCGAGGACCGCCTGATGACCACGCTCGACCGAGCGATGGGAGGCGATGAGATACTCGGAGCAGATCGGTATAAGCCCGATGGCAATCAAGGCCGCAGCCCCGGCGATGAATCCGTCCAACACCACGGGCACACGGGCCGCTGCAGCGCCAAGGATCAACCCGGCTAAGCCGCCGATTTCCAGTCCGCCGACTTTGGCGAGGACATCGAGCGCATCCGCACGATTGGGCCGATGGAGTTCCAACGCCTGTTGGATCACCGACACCTTCCGCGCATGAGCCGCATCATCGATTCCGGTCCCTCGCCCTGTGACGTCCGCCACCGGCCTCCCGGTCATCACCGCGGTGATCGCCGCGCTGGCAGTCGTGTTACCGATCCCCATGTCGCCCGTTCCGATCAGACCGATTCCCTCCTCCGCTGCCTGCGTGGCCAGATCGATCCCCACCATGACCGCCTGTTCCGCCTGTTCTCGGCTCATGGCCGGTTCCGAGAGGAGATTGTTCGTTCCAGGCATGACCTTCGCGCCGATGAGTTCCGGAACCGAACCGAAGTCGTAGGCAACCCCGATATCCACGACACGAACCTCCACCCCCACATGACGCGCCAGGACATTGACGCCCGCTCCGCCGCGCAGGAAGTTCAAGACCATCTGCGGCGTGACCTCGCGCGGATAGGCGCTGATCCCTTCCGTTGTCACTCCGTGATCAGCAGCAAAGGTGAAGACGACCCCGCGCGGGACGTTTGGCTTCATCTCGCCCGTGATCATCACATACTGCGCCGCCAACTCTTCGAGCCGCCCTAGGCTGCCAAGCGGCTTCGTCAATCGGTCGAGACGCGCCTGCGCATGCCGCCGCATCTGGGCGTCAACAGGTTGAATGCGGTCTATGGCCTCCTGAAGCGTCATATGTGATTCCCAGCCTGGAAATGAAAAATTCAACATGAAAACATTGGACCGGTATTTTGCATTTGGAAGTTGTCATTTGATTTGAATCGGCAGACCACTGACGACGAAATAGACTTCGTCCGCCTCCGCCGCGACTTGCTGATTCACCAGCCCTGCCAGATCGCGGAACGATCGAGTAGCCCGGCTCGCCGGCACCAGTCCCAGCCCGAGTTCGTTGCTCACCATCACGACGCGGGCCGATGTTGATCGCACCGCGTCGAGCAGATCGGTGACGCGATCGGGAACGGCCGAGTCACGGACACGTCGCCCCCGCAGGTTGCCCAACCACAAGGTCAGGCAATCCAGTACGATGGTGCGATACTCCCTGCCCTGCTTCCTGAACCAGTCGGCAAGATCGACCGGCACTTCGGCAGTCGTCCAGTCGGCAGAGCGAGCAGCCTGATGCCGCTTGATCCGCTCGGTCATCTCTTGATCGAGCGCCTGGCCAGTCGCCACGAAGGCGCGAGGTGTTCTGTTGCCGGCCAACCGCAGGGCCACCTGGCTCTTTCCCGAACTGGCCCCGCCAAGCACAAGAATAAGCCGTGATGTGTTCCGTTTCGTTCTTCCCACTCATCACCCCTCACCCATCACTCATCACTCTTTGTTACAGTCCGCTCCCACAGAAACTCCGGCTCGCCCTGTGTTTTTGCCGCCCAGCGCGCCAAGACAAACAACGCATCGCTCAGGCGATTCACGAACTTGATGATGACCGCGTCCACTGGCTCTTCCCGTGCGAGACGCACACAGACTCGTTCGGCTCGGCGGCAGATTGTGCGAGCTTGGTGGAGGAATCCCGACACCTTCCCCCCGCCAGGAAGGATGAATTCCTTGAGCGGTATCAGATCTTTTTGGCAGCGATCGATCAACTTCTCCAGCCTCACGACGTCTTGTTCCTTGATCTGCGGCATGTTTGTGAATTCCTGACCGGGGACCGTTGCAAGGATTCCTCCCACGTCGAACAGTTTGTTCTGAATCCAACGGAGTTCCTCTTCCAGTTGCGTCGCCTGCACGCGAGTCCCACCTGTCTCGGCGTTCATCGCCCGCACAACGCCGACCGAGGCGTTCAGCTCATCCACGGTGCCGTAGGCTTCTACCCGCAGGC
>JBBIJI010000047.1:0-26760 GCA_037446055.1 Nitrospiraceae bacterium | reverse complement strand
ACCCGGACATTTCTACTTTGGGAGAAAGAGGACATTTCTATATTGGGTTGACACAACTCAATACGAAGGATTGACTTCTTTACCCCCCTCGATTAAACTGCGCGGTGCACTTTTTTCAGATTTTTCGAGGCGATCGGAGATTTTGGAGCCTGTCCGACACTGTCCCTTCTGCTGCGGCGAATGATGCACAGGCATCTGCATTGTTCTCGGCTCTGAAAAATCCTCACCGTATTCCAGCGAATACGCCTCCGGTTTTTCAGAGCCTGGGGTCGCGCATATGCCCGCGCCTCCTTCGCCTCGCGACTAAGGGCAATGTCGGACAGGCTCCTGGGCTGAGGCTTCGGTTGCCTTTTTCGTTTAAGGTCCCATGCTCGACGCGCTGAGCGAGAAGTTCGACAAAATTCTCAAGAAACTGCGTGGGCAGGGTGTGCTCACGGAGCAGAACATCGGCGACGCGTTGAAAGAGGTCCGCCTCGCGCTCCTGGAAGCGGACGTGAATTTCAAGGTCGTCAAGGACTTCGTCGAGCGGGTCCGTGTCAAGGCGGTCGGGCAAGAAGTCATGCAGAGTCTCACCCCCGGCCACCAGGTGGTCAAGGTGGTCTGGGATGAGCTGCGCGACATGCTGGGCCGGGAGCGGGCCGGGCTGAGCTTATCCTCTCAGCCGCCTACAGTGATCATGATGGTGGGGCTCCAGGGCGCGGGGAAGACGACCACCTGCGGCAAGCTGGGAAAACTCTTCAAAGGGCAGGGGAAGCGTGTGCTGTTGGTCGCTGCCGACCCCCGGCGGCCGGCTGCGGGAGATCAACTGGCCAGCCTGGGCCGCGACCTCGGGATCGACGTCCATCGGTTCGACCAGACGCAGGCCACGCTGGCCGATGTCGTCGGTATCTGCCGGGCGGGCGTGGAACGGGGACGTGATCTGGGTTACGAGGTGGTCATCCTCGACACGGGAGGCCGTCTCCACATCGACGATGAACTCATGGCCGAGCTGGTGGCGGTCAAACAAGCCCTCCGTCCGCAGGAGGTCCTGCTGGTCGCCGATGCCATGACCGGACAAGATGCCGTGAACATGGCCGGCCAGTTCGACCAGCGGGTCGGGTTGACGGGTGTCATCCTCACCAAGGTCGAGGGCGATGCCCGGGGAGGGGCGGTGCTGTCGATCCGGGCGGTGACGGGGAAACCGATCAAGTTTCTTGGTGTCGGTGAGAAGCCGGATGCGTTGGAGGTCTTTCACCCGGACCGCATCGCCTCGCGAATCCTGGGGATGGGAGATGTGCTCTCCTTTATCGAGAAAGCGCAGGAAGCGTTTTCCAGGGAAGAGGCAGAAACCGCGAGACGGAAGCTGACCAGCAACACCTTCACGTTGGAAGATTTCCGAGAACAGCTCGGGCAGGTGAACAAGCTGGGTTCGTTTGAGCAGTTGTTGGGCATGTTGCCGGGCGGTCAACGGTTGAAGGACTTGACCAGTGACGGTCTGCCGGAACGCGAGATGAAACGCGTGGGGGCGATCATCGATTCGATGACTCCGCGCGAACGGCGGGACCATACGATCATCAACGGGAGCAGGAAAAAGCGCATCGCGCGTGGGAGCGGGACCAGCGTCCAAGAGGTCAACCGGCTCTTGAAACAATTCCTGTCCGCCAAAAAGATGGCCAAGGCATTGTCGGGATCAGGCGGGCGACGGCAGCTCGCGCAGCTTCTGCGGTCGAGGTGAAAGAACCGCAAGCTCATAGCTGTTAGCTAATAGCTGATAGCTGCTTGCTAAAGGAGGAAACGGTGGCTGTTCATTTACGACTTTCACGGACGGGGCGACACAAACGTCCCCTGTATCGAGTGGTCGCGGCGGATTCTCGCATGCCCCGCGACGGGCGGTTCTTGGAAATATTGGGCACGTTCGATCCGTTGAAGGAACCGGCGGTGCCGGAATTGAAGCAGGATCGTGTGCTCAAATGGCTCAAGCAGGGGGCCCAGCCGTCGGTGACCGTCAGAACCTTGCTAAAGCGAGCTGGCGTGTGGAAGCAGTTCGAGGCTGAGAAAGCGGCGAAGGCACAAGCATCATAAATACGTAATCAGCCGTCGCCAATCAGTGGGCAAGTTCGGATGCGGTCGGTAGCTTCAAAGCTGAAAGCTTTTCTGTACGTCTCATGAACGGTACGACTGATTTTATTACCATCGGGCGGATCGAGCGGCCCTTCGGGGTTCTTGGAGAAGTCCGCGTGCAGTCGCTCACCGATGCGCCAGGGCGATTCGAGCACCTGACCAGCGTGACCTTAGTGGCGCCCAGCGGACGAATGATCCACGCACGGGTGACACGGGTCCGAAAGGCTGGCCGTGCGTATATTCTCGGCTTCGACGCGTTTTCATCTCCTGAGGAAGCCGCCGGGTTCAAGGCCGCGCTGTTGCAAGTGCCGCGTTCGAGTTCACCACCCCTGCCTGACGGTCAGTATTACGTGGGTGACTTGATCGGCCTGTCCGTTCGCGATGACCGCGGGCGCCCGCTCGGCTGTCTGGAAGAAGTCTGGGATCTTTCCGGCAACCATGTGCTCGTGGTTCGGGACGGCACGCGCGAGCGGTTGATCCCCGCTACGAAACAGGCGGTCGCCCTGGTGGACCTTTCCGATCGATCCATGGCGATCCGGGTGGACTATAGCCTGGTCGAGGATGCGCATGAAGTGTGAGATTCTCACCCTGTTTCCCGACCTCGTGGCGCCCGTGCTGAGGCAGAGCATCCTCAAACGCGCCCAGGAGAAGGGCTTGCTTGAGGTGCGGGTGAGCAATCTGCGCGACTATACGCAGGACCGGCATCGGACCGCCGACGACGTGCCTTACGGCGGTGGAGCGGGGATGGTCATGAAGGCCGAACCGATCTTTCTGGCCGTGGAGGCGCTGCGCAAAGAGTACGGGGAAACGGAAGTCGGCGGCATGTTGCGTCTGATCATGCCGTCACCCCAGGGACGACCCTTCACCCAGGAGACGGCCAAGAACCTCTCGGAGGAGACGAGGCGACTCGTCTTCATCTGCGGTCATTATGAAGGGATCGATGAGCGCGTGCGGCTGGGCCTGCAGCCGGAGGAGGTCTCCATCGGCGACTATGTCCTGACGGGAGGAGAGCTTCCCGCCTTGGTCATGATCGACGCGGCGGCGCGCTTGATCCCCGGCGTATTGGGGGATGCTGAGTCCGTTTGCGAAGAGTCGTTCGCGGAGGCGTTGCTGGAGTATCCGCACTACACGAGGCCGGTCACCTACGGGGGCTTGAGGGTGCCGGAGGTGCTGTTGTCCGGACACCATGAGGAGATTCGGCGGTGGCGGCGTCGGGAAGCGCTGCGCAACACCTATCTGAAGCGTCCCGATCTGTTGCGGGACCGTCGGCTCAGCGCGGAAGATAGGGAACTGTTGAAAGAGATTGTCGACACGGGGGCGGACGCGTCCGTGCGGTGTGGGGAGGAGGGGTAAGGGATATGAATCGGCTCGAACGGATTCAGCAGTCGTTGACGAAGAAGCACGTCCCGAAATTCGAAATCGGGGATACGGTACGCGTGCACGTAAAAGTCGTTGAAGGCGAGAAGGAACGGATCCAGGTGTTCGAGGGGACGGTCATCGCGCGGAAGGGATCGTTGAACGGAGAAACCTTCACCGTGCGCAAGATGTCCTATGGAGTGGGAGTCGAGCGGATCTTCCCGCTTCATTCCCCGATCGTGACGAAGATCGATGTCGTGCGGCAAGGTCGTGTGCGCCGCGCCAAGCTGTACTACCTGCGTGAGAAGAAGGGCAAGTTCGCCAAGGTCGAAGACCGCGAGTTCGCGGCCGAGACCAGGACGACCGAGACCTCGCCGAAGGCGGAAGAGTCGCCCGAGCCGGCCGGAGTGGGTCAGGCCTAGCGCGCATTATTCATGAACGGTTCTGCTGCAATTGCAGATTCGCTGCTGCGACAGGGCTGCGTGCAGTCTTTCGGCACGCAGCCGGGCGGGCTCGCCGCTCGGTCGGGCAACATACCGGGGACCCGTTGCTCCGCAGCTTGCAACGGGTGATTAGTATGCCTCCCTTCCTCGCGGCTCCACGCGCCCGTCTCGCACGCGACTCTGCAATTTCGTGACGAACCGTCATGAATAATGCGCGCTAGCCGATTTTCGACGCGTGTCGTCATCTAGCGGGGAGGATGCGCTGACCGAGCAGACCCCCAGAGAAGCGACGGGCCCCACGGACTGGTTTGAGCGTGAAGCCCGGCGATGCGGCTATCACCTGGTTGCCGGTCTCGATGAAGCCGGACGTGGTCCGTGGGCCGGTCCTGTTGTCGCCGCCGCCGTGCTCCTTCCTCGAACGGCCGGTATTGCCGGGCTGAACGATTCAAAACAAGTCCCCGAGCCTGAACGCGAGCGACTCTTTGAGGAGATTCATGCCCGCGCCATTGCCGTGGGGATCGGCCTCGCAAGCGAACGCGAAATCGATCGCACCGACATCTTGGAGGCCACCAGGCTTGCCATGCACCGCGCCGTCGGGGGCCTCGTTCCGCGCCCGGATTTTCTCCTCATCGATGCCGTCACCCTTCCGAATCTTCCGATCCAGCAACGGGCCGTGATCAAGGGCGACTTGCTCTCGGTCTCCATTGCGGCGGCTTCGATCATTGCGAAGGTGACCCGCGATCGACTCATGGCGGACTACCATCGGGACTACCCCCAGTACAACTTTCTGGCTCACAAGGGATATGGGACGGCGGAACACCTCCGCCTGCTCAGGCAACACGGACCCTGCGCCATTCATCGATTGTCGTTTCGCCCCGTGCAAGAGTGCTTGGCGCAGAGGATCGGTGCGTCGGTCCTCTCAGGTTGTTCCACGGAGGTAAGATGACGGGCGATGCGCCGCTCGACTCGCGAGATTGGTCAGGCAGGCGAATCGGAAGCTGAGCGCTACTTGCGGGGGAAGGGGTTTCGCATTCTCGAACGAAACCTGCGCTCTCGTACGGGCGAGCTGGATCTCGTGGCCGACGACCGAGGGGTCTTGGTGTTCGTCGAAGTGAAAGCCCGTGGGAGCGGCGCCTTCGGGGGTGCGATCCATGCGGTCGATGGACGAAAGCAAATGCGGGTCGTGCGCCAGGCGGCCCGCTATCTGTCATCGTGCCGAGAACCGAATCGTCCGTGCCGGTTTGACGTGATCCTGATAGAATCAACCGGTTCGACCGCCGTCGTCCTCGAGCATATTCCGGATGCGTTTCAGGTGCCCGCGGATGATTTGCGTTGGTGAACGATCGTCCGGGAGCGATCGTTGACGACCGCTGACCACTTGCCATGATCCAGCTCATCCACGTGACAAAGTACTACGACCGGCGGCCGGCGCTCTCGGACGTCACGCTCGAGATCGAGAAAGGCGAATTCGTCCTCCTGATGGGGCCCAGCGGGGCCGGGAAGTCGACGTTGCTCCGACTGCTCATCGGAGCCGAACGGCCGGATGACGGGCAAATTTTCGTGCAAGGTCGGAACGTGACCAAACTGACGCCCTCGGAGGTTCCCTATCTGCGGCGACGGATCGGCGTGGTCTTTCAGGATTTTCGCCTGTTGCCCAAGAAGACGGTGTTCGGCAATGTGGCGTTGCCGCTCGTGGTCCAGGGCGCGTCGGGCAGCGAGATCAAGCGTAAAGTGACCGAAGCCTTACGGGCCGTGGGCGTGGAGCACAAGAAAGACCAATGGCCGGCGACGTTGTCGACCGGGGAGCAGCAGAGGGTCTGTATCGCTCGGGCGATCGTCAACGGGCCCATCATCTTGCTCGCGGACGAACCCACCGGGAACCTGGATCCCGAGTTAACGAATGAAATCATCGAGCTCTTCAAGCTCATCAACGCGCGCGGGACGACCGTCGTGGTGGCGACCCACGATCCTCAGGTCATGGCCCAAGTCAATCGCCGTGTCGTGACGCTGGTCCAGGGAACCCTGCTCGTCGAACCTCGAGTGGCGGTATGAGGCGCCTTTTTTACCTGCTCCGGGAAGCCTACGGAAACGTCCGTGTCAACCGCGCGATCACGGTCGTCGCCATCGTGACCACCGCTTTCACGTTCGCGTGTGTCGGCGTCTTCCTGTTGCTCTATTTGAATCTCCGGAGCCTGGCCGCTTCGCTGCAGAACGACATCAAAGCGGGAGTCTATGTGCAGGACGACCTGTCTGCCGGCGCGTTGGCCGAGCTGGAACAGCGGCTCAAAGGGGACAGTGCCGTGGCGGCGCTGACCTACGTGTCGAAGGAGCAGGCCCTGCGGGACTTTCAGCTCCAGTTTCCGTCCGATTCGCAGCTGCTTCAAGGATTAGGACTGAATCCCTTGCCGGCTTCGTTTGTCGTCACGCTGGCGCCGCAGTTTCGATCGCCGGATTCGGTGAACCGCTGGGCGGAACGTGTCAAGGGGATGGATGGAGTCAGCCAGGTCGAGTACAGCCGGGACTGGATCGACATGTTGGCCGCCATCGTTCGCTACATCGAGCTGGCCGCGATCGGTGTGGGGCTCATTCTCTCCACGGCATCCGTCACGATCATCGCCAACACGATTCGGTTGACGCTGTATGCTCGGCGCGACGAACTGGCGATCCTGCGCCTCATCGGCGCGACGAGAGCGTTTCTCCACGTGCCTTATCTATTGGAAGGGGCCTTGTTGGGCGCATTGGGGAGCGCGCTCTCGTTGGGCATCCTCTGGATCGCCTTCGAGTGGTTCAGCCGTCAAATTCACATGACGCACAAGCTTCAAGTCGTCCATCCGCTGTTGAGGTTTTTCCCGGTCCAGGTCTGCGCGATTTTGGTGCTCGTCGGCGTGGGCTTGGGCTGTGCGGGCAGCTACGTCTCGCTCATCCGGTTCGGGGAGGGGCGCGAGTGATTCGACTCTGGCTGAACCTCGCGCTGGCGTCGGTGGTCTGGGCGGTGACGGAGTGTCCGGCTTACGCGGAAAAAAATCGCGCGGAGGTTATCGCCGACAAGATCGAGCAGGAACGCAGGACGCTCGAACAGCTCAAAGACAAGATCGAAGAAACCCGCAAGCATGCCGACGAGGCGGGGAAAAAACGGGAATCGGTGCTGCAGGCCATACAGTCGCTCGATCAGCGGCTGGCCGATCTTCGTCAGCAACATCAGGAGACGACGCGGAAACTGCGTAAGAAAGACCGGGAAATCGACCAGATCACCGAGCAGATCGCCACCATCAAACAGCGGATCGAGCAGCGTAAGGCGGCGATCCTGGCCCGTCTTCGGACGCAGTATATCGAAGGGCGATTCGGTGACCTGAAGGTCTTGCTGGCCTCCACTTCTTACGGGGACTTCCAGCGGCGGTTTCAATATCTCTCGGCTGTCTCGCAACGTGAATACGCGATCGTCGAGGCGTATCGGGGCGATGTGGGTCGTCTGGAAGAAGCCGAGCGTCAGCGTGAGGAAGCGCGAGCCGGCATGTTGGCGTACCGGGAGAGCACGGAAAAGAAATTGAAAGAAATCAAGGTGGTGCAGAAGGAGAAGCGGGTTGTGCTGGCGAAGATCACCCAGGAGAAAGAATCGTTCGACCGGGCGGTGGAAGAGATGGAGCGGTCCGCGACGCGCCTGGACAGCCTGCTCAAAGAACTCGAACAACGCCGGCGGGCGCTCGCAGCCCGTCCACCGTCCGGTGCGTTCCTGTCCAAGGGCGTCAAGGGCACTTTACCGTGGCCGACCGATGGGAAGGTCATCTCTTTTTTCGGGCGCCAAAAGCACCCCACGTTCAACACGTATATCCAACGGAAGGGGATCGAGATCAGGACGCCGGAGGGGAGCGCCATCCGCGCCGTGATGCCTGGGACGGTCGTTTATGCGGACTGGTTGAAAGGCTACGGACTGGTTATAATTATGGACCATGCCAACGGCTTCTTCTCGCTCTACGCGCATGCGTCAAAAATTCTGACGACGGTGGGGGAGCGAATCGACGCCGGGCAGACGATCGGTGAAACCGGGGATACCGGTATGATCGGCGAGAACACCCTGTACTTCGAATTGCGCGAAGGAGCGGAGGCGGTCGATCCCCTCACCTGGCTGGCGAAACGGTGAAGGGCGGGGAGAAGGTCATAGGACCTTCGATAGTTCGCGCATCGACGAACACCAAATGACTCGCGCTGGTGCTTGAGAAGGCTGACTGCTTCAGCAGCCTGCCCGCGAGGAAAGGAAGTCAGGACTATGGAACAACATCCACGGCGCAGAATATGGTATCTCGGCCCCTTGATCGTGGTTGCCCTCGTGGCGGGCATTATGATCGGCAAGGGCTGGGAGCGGACGGGGCACGCCACCGAGGTCTACCCCGACCTCCAGTTATTCACCGATGTCCTCAATCAGATTCAGAAACATTATGTGGATGAGACCAAACCGAAGGATTTGGTCCAGGGCGCGATCCGCGGCATGTTGTCGACCCTCGACCCCCATTCCGCCTACATGACTCCCGAAATGTACAAGGAGATGCAGGTTGAAACGAAGGGGGAATTCGGCGGTGTCGGGATTCAAATCGGGGTGAAAGACAACCGTCTTGCCGTCATCGCGCCGATTGAAGGGACGCCGGCACACCGGGCAGGGATCAAGGCCGGAGATTTCATCACCAAGGTGAATGAAGAGCCCACGAAGGATCTGACGCTGATGGACGCCGTACAGAAAATGCGCGGACCCAGAGGCACGAAGGTCAGTCTCACCATCCAGCGCGACGGGGTTGCGGACCCGCTCGTCTTCTCGCTGATACGCGACATCATCAAGATCGAAAGCGTCAAGTCCAAAGTCATCGACAACATGATCGGTTACGTGCGGCTGACACAATTTCAGGAATCGACCGGCAAAGACCTCAGCCGCGTGTTGAAACAATTCAAGGAACAGAAGCTCCAAGCCACCATCCTCGATGTTCGCAACAATCCGGGCGGCTTGCTGACCGCGGCGGTAGACGTCTCGGAGCAGTTCGTGGGCAACGGCAAATTGATCGTCTATACGAAGGGCCGCGACGGGAAAAAGGATGAGTGGCTCTCGAAGACCAAGGAACAGCTCGACGATTATCCGATGATCGTGCTTGTCAACGAGGGGTCCGCGAGCGCCTCCGAGATTGTCGCGGGAGCCCTCCAAGACTGGGGACGAGCCGTCGTCGTCGGAACGACCACATTCGGCAAGGGCTCGGTGCAAACGATTCTACCGCTCGGCGATGGATCCGGACTCCGTCTCACCACGGCCAAGTATTACACGCCGAAGGGACGTTCCATCCAATCGACGGGTATCACTCCTGACATCATCGTCAAGCCCCAACCGCCGGTGGTGGCCAAGGCGGCGACTGAGAAGGAATCCGAAGCCAAGGCCTCCGGCAAACCGCCGGCTGCGAAAGACGGGGCGGCACAACCTCCGAAGCCCGCCGACGAGCAGACGAAGAAAAATGGAGCCATGCCGCCGGCGCTCGGCGAGGCCGGTGGCGAAGCCGCGGCGGAGGATGATGTCCAGCTCCAGAAGGCCGTGGAACTCCTCAAGAGCTGGAAAATCTTCAAGGAGCTCCGTCCATCTTCGTCATAGCCGCACGTCGGCTCTGGAGAGCGGCCAGAAGGTCTTCTTCTGATCCGGTGAAGCCGGGCGCGGTTCTCAGCAGGTGAGATCGGACCAGGGCTTCAAGGTCCTCCAACGTGCTGATCCCGAGTCGATGGTGGAGATAGCCGACCAGCGCCGCCGAGAATCCAGGGAGCGTCTCCCATGCCGCCACCTCGGTCGGCAGCGGGGAGCTGAGCGCGTCAAAATCCCGGAAGCTGCCCGTCGCCAGGAACTCCTGAATCTTCTCCGATAGGTCTTTCCCGATCCCGGCGATGACTTGGAGCTCGCCTCGGCCCGCCACGTCTCGGATGTCCTCCTCCAATGCCCGGACCGAGTCGGCGGCGCGCCGGTAGGCGCGCACACGATAGGGGTTGGCCCGCTGCGTGGCCAGCCGGTCGGCGTAGGCCTGAAACAAAACCGCGAGACGGTTGTTGACCTCGAACATGGATGCGCCTGCCGGCTCCAAGGTGCTTGGTCGGCCGGTTGACAACCGGTTTTTGCCTCACCTAGGATGACACAAAATGTCGAGTCCGATCCAGATCCAGGTGAACGGTCAAGCGAGGTACGTGGCGGAGGGGCAGACGGTCGCAGACTTGTTGCATGAGTTGGACATCAAATCGGAGCGAGTGGCCGTCGAGTTGAACTTGGAAATCGTCGATCGTCAGCGCTTTCCAACCTGTCGCCTGCGACAGGGCGACCGTGTGGAAATCATCAGTTTCATCGGGGGCGGAGGGGAAAGGATGATTTCGTGATGTAGTGATTGTGTGAAGTGTCCGGACATTTGAAAATCACCAGATCACCAAATCGCCAAATCACCCTTTGGGAGTGTGTACGATGGCAAACGATCAACTCATCATCGCAGGCCGGGAATTCAGGTCGCGCCTCTGGGTCGGCACAGGCAAATACAAAAATTTTGTCGAGACTCAGAAAGCCATCGAAGCCTCTGGGGCCGATGTCGTGACTGTGGCCGTGCGTCGGGTGAACATCACGGACCGGTCCCGGGAAAACTTGCTCGATTATCTCGACCCGAAGAATTATACGATTCTCCCGAACACGGCGGGCTGTTACACCGTCGAGGATGCCGTCCGGTACGCGCAACTGGCGAGGGCAGCAGGGGTGTCCGATCTCGTCAAGCTCGAGGTGATCGGCGATGAGCGAACCTTGTTTCCCGACACGGCGGGCTTGGTCGAAGCGGCCAAGATCCTGGTCAAGGAAGGCTTCGTGGTCCTACCGTATACGAACGACGATCCGGTCGTGGCCAAGCGTCTGGTCGACGTCGGATGCCCGGCGGTGATGCCGCTGGCGGCTCCGATCGGTTCAGGACTCGGAATTCGCAACCCCTACAATTTGAAGATTCTGATGGAGTCCGTCAAAGTGCCGGTCATCGTGGATGCCGGTGTGGGCACGGCGTCGGACGCCGCCCTCGCGATGGAGCTGGGGGCGGATGCGGTCCTGATGAATACCGCTATTGCGGGCGCGCAGGATCCGATCGCGATGGCAGAAGCGATGAAATATGCCGTGCATGCCGGCCGACTGGCTTATAAAGCCGGTCGCATCCCGCGCAAACTCTACGCGACCGCCAGCAGTCCCATCGAAGGAATGCTCTAGAAAAGTGTTCAGTGCTGAGTGCCGAGTTCTGAGTCAAGAGCGCTGATCGAGATGTCAAATTCGAGGAGGCCACAAGAGCCGGTTCTTTGCCGCCTCTACTCAACTCAGAACTCAAGACTTTACACTCAGAACTCGCGCTGATGCCTTCCGTTGATTTCCGCCTCTACCTGGTCACAGACCGGCATCAGACCAAGGGTAGAGCGCTCGTCTCCCTCATAGAGGAAGCGCTGCGCGCCGGCGTGACCGCTGTGCAACTGCGCGAAAAGGATCTCGCGACGAGACCCCTGATGACGATCGCGGGGCAGATCCGCGACCTCGCGAAATCCTTCGGAGCGACGTTCTTGCTCAACGATCGGATTGATCTGGCCAAAGTCATCGGAGCCAGTGGGGTGCATCTGCCCGCGGAAGGGTTGCCGGCGGCGGTCGCGCGCCGACTACTCGGACCGAACCAACTTGTGGGCGTCTCGACTCACAGCGTGGAAGAGGTGCTCCGAGCCGAATCAGACGGCGCAGACTTCGTCGTCCTCGGCCCGGTATACGAGACGCCGTCGAAGCGGGCGTACGGTGCTCCGCTGGGGTTGTCGAGCGTCGAGGAGGCCGCGCGGCGCGCGCGCGTGCCGGTGTTCGCCATCGGAGGAATCACCGCATCCCGCGCGCGGGACGTGAGACGAGCCGGCGCCTCCGGCGTTGCCGTCGTCTCCGCCATCCTCGGTGCGGACGATGTGACGCGTGCGACGCGTGCACTCCTCGACGCCGTTGCCGATCCCGCGTAAGGTCGATCGACGTGTTGTCGCGCTCGGGGATTAGGGTCGCGAGAGCAAAATGTGCGTCACATTCATGCGAGTTCCTTTCACGCAGTTGACTTTGCCCGGCAATCGGGTGATATTATCTTCACGACGTGAACAGCATTGACTGGCAAGGCTTTGGCGGGCGTTGACGGTTTTCGAGATGGCCAATGGGAAAGAAAGCCCAAGCCGGTTACGTTCCCTCCGTGAGTCCGTTACGAAGATTGCCAAACGTGTATCCGATCGAGAGGCAACAGTGATCCATCGTAACGACGAACACGCCAGAGAGATGGAAAAGCTGCGGGTGCAGATCCAGTCGATGGAAGAAGAAATCCGCCGGCTGTACCAATCCCGTTATCAACTCGAGCAAGCCACCAAGCAGAACGAGAAGCTGGTCGCCACCCTCCAGGAAGCGAAGGTGCAGATCGAGGCTCTCCGAGCCGAAGTGGAAAAACTCACGGCGCCCCCTTCGTCCTACGGAATCTTTTCAGGATTGAATACGGACGGGACGGCGACCGTTTACGTGTCCGGGCGCAAGATGAAGGTCAGCGTGCACCCCTCCATCAAAGCCAAGGAGCTGAAGAAGGGCCAGGAGGTCATTCTGAACGAGGCCCTGAACGTCATTGAAGCGCGAGGCTTCGACGGCCAGGGTGAGGTCGTCCGCCTCAAAGATGTGTTGGAGGGGTCCCGCGCTCTGGTGACCTTGCATTTCGACGAAGAGAAAGTCGCGGAACTCGGCGAGCCCTTGCTCATCGAGCGGCTCAGCGTCGGCGATCATCTCTTGTACGATCCGCGTTCCGGCTACGTAATCGAAAAACTGCCGAAGTCTGAAGCGGAGGAGTTGGTCCTAGAAGAAGTGCCGGACGTCGGCTACGAACAGATCGGCGGGCTGCAGAAGGAAATCGAGCACGTGAGGGATGCGGTCGAATTGCCGTTCCTGTACCCCGAGCTCTTCTCGAGCTTCAAATTGAGCGCCCCCAAGGGGGTGCTGCTCTATGGGCCTCCGGGTTGCGGCAAAACCCTCATCGCCAAGGCGGTCGCGAACTCGATCGCGAAAAAGATGGGCCATTTGACAGGCAAGCAGTTGCGAAGCTACTTCTTGCACGTCAAAGGGCCGGAGTTGCTGAGCAAGTACGTGGGCGAATCGGAGCGCCAGGTTCGGGAGGTGTTCAGGAAGGCGAAGGAGCGGGCGGACGAGGGGCATCCCGTCATCGTCTTCTTCGATGAGATGGATGCGTTATTCCGCACGCGCGGCTCGGGCATTTCTTCGGACGTGGAATCGACGATCGTCCCGCAATTCCTGTCGGAGATCGACGGGGTCGAGCGCCTGCGCAACGTCATCGTGATCGGCGCGAGCAATCGGCAGGACCTTATCGACCCGGCGGTCTTGCGGGCCGGCCGGTTGGACGTGAAGGTCAAAGTCGGCCGCCCCGATGCCGCGGCGGCGCGCGACATCTTCTCCAAATACGTGACGCCGGATCTGCCGTTCGCCGAGGACGAAGTGCAACGATTCGGCGGAGACGTGACGGCTTTGGTGAACGCCGCGATCGAACAAACCGTCGGCGCGATGTACGCCACTTCGGACGAGAACAAGTTCATTGAGGTGACGTACCAGAACGGCGAGAAAGAAACGCTGTACTTCAAGGATTTCGCGAGCGGCGCGCTGATCGAAGGCATCGTCTCACGGGCCAAGAAGTATGCGGTCAAGCGGGCGATCGCGAAGGAAGGGACCGGCCTCCGAGCCGAGGATCTGGTCCGCGCGATTCGCGAAGAGTTCAAAGAGCACGAAGACCTTCCCAACACGACCAATCCGGACGACTGGGCCAAGGTCGCCGGCAAGAAGGGCGAGAAGATCGTGCACATCCGCACGATCAGCGGCGGCCCCTCGGAATCCCGGCAGATCGAGACCGTCACCACCGGCCACTACTTGTAAGCCCGCTGACCTATGCCAGACATGTCATCTCCGAGCATAGTGCCGCGAGTCGTCGGCACGGAGACTGAATTCGGCATCGCCAGCCGCGAAGCGGCGGCCATCGACCCTGTGTCCAACTCCATTCATCTCATCGGGTCTTATCCTGCGCTGCCGGCCCCGCATGCGATCTGGGACTATGAGAACGAGAACCCCCTGCTCGACGCGCGGGGGTTCGAGGTCGAGGGTGAGCGCGAGCGGCCGGGCCCGGATTACAATCGTCAGCTCAACAAACTCCTGGCGAACGGCGGACGCCTCTACGTGGACGGGGCTCATCCGGAATACTCCACGCCCGAATGCACGAACCCTCGAGAAGTCGTCGTGTTCGAGCGGGTCGGCGAGCGCATCATGGCGAAGAGTTTGGACGGTGTCAGCCAGGCCCGTGGTCGCGAGTTCTTCGTGCTCTACAAGAACAACTCCGACGGGAAAGGCAACAGTTACGGCTACCACGAGAACTACCTCGTCTCGCGACGCGTGCCGTTCGAGCGAATCGTGCGCGTCTTGACGCCTTTTCTCGTCACGCGCCAAATCTTCGCGGGCGCCGGTAAAGTCGGGGCGGAAAATCAGACGGCGCCGTGTGAATATCAGATCGCGCAGCGGTCGGACTTTTTTGAGTGCCTGGTCGATCTGAACACGATGGTGAAGCGCCCCATCATCAACTCGAGGGATGAACCGCATGCCGACCTCGCCAAGTACCGGCGACTCCACGTCATCGTCGGCGACGCGAACATGGCGGAGGTGTCGACCTATTTGAAAGTGGGCACGCTGTCCATCCTGCTCGACCTCCTGGAAGGCGGCGGCGAGCTGCCCGACTTCGAGTTCGAAGATCCGGTCAGGGCGGTCAAACAAGTGTCGCGCGATCTGTTGATGAAGGACACGCTCAAGCTGTCTAATGGGGGCGTGAGCACGGCCATCGAGATCCAACGGGCTTACCTGACTGCGGCGATGGACTATTACGCCTGCCATGAGTTACCGCAGGTCACCAAAGACGTGCTCGTCCGGTGGGAGGACGTGCTCGGCAAGCTCGAGCGCGATCCGAGGCTCCTTGTGCGTGAGCTCGATTGGGTGGCCAAGCGACACATGATCGAGTCCTACATGGAGAAAAAAGGCTGCGGGTGGGACGATCCTCGTGTGCGGCTCATGGATCTCCAGTACCATGACGTGCGTCCCGATAAAGGCTTGTACTATACGCTCGAGCGGAGCAATATGATCGAGCGCATCGTGCTGGACGAGGACATCGCGAGAGCGGAACGGACTCCGCCGACCGGCACTCGGGCATACTTCCGCGGGCGATGTGTGGCCAAGTATCCGACGGCGGTCTACGGTGCAAGCTGGACGTCCGTGTTGTTCGATGTGGGCAATACGACGGTGAAACGAATTCCTTTGATGGAACCCATGCGCGGGACCGAGGCGTTGACCCGCGAGCTTTTGGAGGCTGCGGACTCGGCCCAAGCGCTGCTTGCCAAGTTGACGGCATGACTGTGCCCTTCTTCCCTCATGACGAAGGGTCGAGCTTTTTCGATTTCCTGACCCGCCGATACCCCGAACTTACCCCGGGTCTCAGGTTTGCGCCCCAATCTCCTGCAGGCCTGTCCCGCGCCGACCCGCAGACCGGATCGCCGCTTCCTCTTCCACAGGGAACGACCGTGCTGGCGTTGAAATACCTCGGCGGCGTGGTCATCGCCGGCGATCGCCGGGCGACCGAGGGATACCAGATTGCCGAGCGTCGCATCGAGAAGGTCTTCAAGATCGACGACCACTCGGCAATGGCCATTGCGGGGGCCGCCGGTCCTTGCATCGAAATGGCCCGATTGTTTCAAACTGAATTGGAGCATTACGAAAAACTGGAAGGCATGCCGCTCTCCTGCGAGGGGAAGGCTAACAAACTCGGCCAGATGGTCAAGGCCAATCTCCCGATGGTCTTCCAGGGCCTGGTCGTCATGCCGCTGTACGTGGGGTACGACGTGAAACGGGGCGAAGGCCGTATCTTCAAGTACGACCTGGCCGGCGGCAGATACGAAGAGTCCGATTACCATTCGATCGGATCGGGCGGAAAAGACGCCCGGAACACCATGCGCGAATATTTCAAAAAGGGGCTGTCGGAAGAAGAGGCCGTGAAGCTGGCGCTGCTGGCGCTCTACAACGCGGCCGATGAAGATGTCGGCACCGGCGGCCCCGATCCCATCCGCGGAATCTACCCGACCGCCAAGCTGGTCAACGCGGCCGGCATCCTCGACGTGTCGGAAGAGCGGATCAAGGCCATCTACGAAACGTTGCTGGCGTCGCGCCGGCCTGAAGGATAATCCGATGCCCTTGCCCTACTACGTCTCGCCCGAACAAATGATGCAGGACAAGGCGGAGTACGCCAAGAAGGGCATCGCCAAAGGCCGGTCTATCGTCGCGATGGAATATACCGAGGGTGTGCTGCTCGCGGCGGACAACCCCAGCGCCTCTCTGCACAAGATTTCGGAGGTTTACGACAACATCGCGTTTGCCGGCGCCGGGAAATACAGCGAGTTTGAGAATCTTCGCAAAGCCGGCATCCGCCATGCCGACCTCAAGGGGTTCATGTACAGCCGCGAAGACGTCACCGGTCGGTCGTTGGCCGACGGCTACTCGCAGGCGCTCGGCACCGTCTTCAGTCAGGAACTCAAACCGCTGGAAGTCGAGATTCTCGTGGTGCAGGTCGGCGGCAACGGTCGTCCCAATGAGATCTATCGGATCTCCTTCGACGGCAGCATCATCGACGAGCGGGGCTTCGCGGTGATCGGGGGAAAAGCCGAAGCAGTCCAGGCCTTCCTCAAGGAACGGATGACACAGGATACACCGGATCTCGCCAAAGCCATCTCGCTTTCGGTCGCGGCGCTCGAACATGGCGCCGGTCAAAAGCTGTCGGCGGAAGGCTTAGAGGTGGCGATCCTCGACCGGACGCGCGATGGACGGAAATTCCGGCGCCTGTCTTCAGTGGAAACCAAGAAGCTCCTCAAACCC
Organism: Nitrospiraceae bacterium; assembly: GCA_037446055.1. GTDB lineage: Bacteria > Nitrospirota > Nitrospiria > Nitrospirales > Nitrospiraceae > JBBIJI01. The sequence goes on along the minus strand of JBBIJI010000047.1, from coordinate 9,876 downwards.
TAAGTAAGCCCGAAGAAATCGTGGACAGTTCAGCCCGTTCGGTTGAAGACGGGGGGCGAGCAGTGTATCCTGAAGGAGGTCATAACCGCGCGGGCCGGCGTCATGAAGCAACGGATCTTCGGTCTCGAAAACGAGTACGGCCTGATCTTTTCGCCGAACGGCCGCATTTACCTTCCCATGGAGAAGGTCCTCGGGTATATCTTCGAGGGCCTGATTCCCAACAGTTGGCCCTCGAACGCCTTCCTGGTCAACGGGGCGCGCTTCTACCAGGACACAGGCTGCCATCCCGAGTACTCGACGCCCGAATGCGACAATATTGTCGACCTTGTCGTCCACGACAAAGCCGGTGAACGCTTGCTGGAAGCCTGTTTGCCGGCGGCTGAAGAGCGGCTGCGTGAAGAAGGGCTCTCGGGCGAAATCTACATCTTCAAGAACAACACCGATTCGCTCGGAAACACCTACGGCTGCCATGAGAACTACCTCATGCGGCGCGACGTGGACTTCTGGAAGGTCACCGAGCAACTGATCCCGTTCTTCGTCACGCGTCAGATCTATGCCGGATCGGGGAAGGTGCTCAAGGTGTCCGGCAAGCCGCAATTCTTCATCTCGCAGCGGGCCCAGCACATCCACGAGAAGACATCGTCATCCACGACTTCGTCCCGCAGCATCATCAACACCCGCGACGAACCCCATGCCGACGCCGAGAAATACCGCCGGCTGCATATCATCGTCGGCGACTCGAACATGTCGGAGTACGCCACCTATCTCAAAGTAGGGACGGCGGCGCTGGTGCTCTCCATGGTGGAAGACGGCTTCTCCGTTCACGGGATGGAGCTGGAGGACCCGGTGAAAGCCATCCGGGAGGTCTCGCGCGACCCGACGTTGAAGAAAAAGATCAAGCTCGACGACGGCCGTCAACTGACCGCCGTGGAGATTCAGCGGGTCTACCTCGAGCAGGCCAAGAATTATCTGGACGTGCAGGACCACGATCCGCTCCTGGACGATGTGTGGAAGAAGTGGCTCTCGATTCTGGACAGACTGGACGACGAACCGATGGATCTGGTGCGGGAGATCGATTGGGTGGCGAAAAAACATGTGATCCAATCCTACATCGAGAAAAGGGATTGCGGATGGGACGATCCACGGGTGTTCCTCTTGGATCTGCAGTTCCACGACGTGAAGCGGACGCGCGGGCTGTACTACTTGATGGAGTCGAAGGATCTGATGGAGCGGATCGTGGAGGAGGAAGCGGTGCAGCGCGCCATGTCGGTGCCGCCTCAGACCACGCGTGCGAAGGTGCGGGGAGACTTCATCCGCTTCGCGCGGGCGAAGAACCGCTCCTACACCGTCGATTGGACCTACCTCAAGCTCAATGGGTATTGGGAAGAGACGATTCTGTGCATGGATCCCTTCAGCGCGGTGAATCGCCGCGTGGATGAGCTCGTCTCGCAGGTCTCCGGCCTGCGGTTCTATCGATAAGGACACCCATGCTCGACGAGAAGCCTCGATGCTTGTCTATGGGTGACCGGCGACTCATCACGGCCGTCATCGTGGTGGCGAGTGTCTTGCCGGTAGAGGTGGTGCCGCACACGCAGCCCCATCCGAGCGGGATCGACGGACAGTACAGCGGCAAGCAAGGCCAGGTGCTGGTGGTGAAAGTCGCGGGCGAGGAAGGGGCCTCGCAAGTGGAAGGCCGATTTCTGGGCCGGAAGGTTCCGTTCTTCCCGGAATTCCGTCAGGGTGAGGCGCCCGGCTACGTGGCCTTGCTCGGGCTCGACCTGCAGGAGGAGCCTGGCACCCATGAGCTGAAGGTCGAGGTTCGCCACGGGGAGCGGACGAACCAGCTCAGCTACAATGTGCTGGTCCTCAAGGAGAAGTTCAAGGTCGAGCATCTCAAACTGCCGAAAGACCAGGTGGATCTGAGCGAGAAGGACGCCTTGCGGTGGAAGGAAGAGCAAGAGCAGGTGAAGAAAGCTCTTGCGGAGGAATCGGCCATGCGGCTCTGGCATGCGAGCTTTGTCGAGCCGGTCCAGGGCAAGAAGACCGGGATTTTTGGGAGCGTTCGGATCCTTAACGGCCAGGCCCGCAGCCCCCACAACGGTGAGGATATCGGAGCCCCGCTCGGGACGGATGTTGTGGCAAGCAACGATGGCGTCGTGCGATTGACTGTGGATCATTTCTTTTCCGGCCGGGGCATCTTTCTGGATCACGGGCTGGGGCTGTACTCGATGTACTTCCATCTGTCCGAAATCCTCGTGAAGGACGGCGATCTCGTGAGGACCGGTCAGGTGATTGGCAAGGTCGGCGCGACCGGCCGCGCCACCGGTCCGCACCTGCATTGGGGGATCAAGATCAACGGCGCCCGAGTGAACCCCTACGCGCTGCTCGATATCCCGTTTCCCCGGAACGGGGCTACTCCAAATTCCGAGTTTTCCTCGACCGTCACGCCGGTCAAGGACTAGACTCAATCCAGTTCGAGCGCCAGTCGAAAGCCATGATACGGAACTGAAGCATGGGACTAGCAAAGCCCGCCGGCAGGACTCGTGACGAACAAATCGCCCATCGCCGCTTTGTCCGAGCGCTGCAGCACGAGCCTTTGACGTGCGCGACGCCGAAATGTCCGGGGCCGGTCGAGACGATGGACCTCTCGCAGCACCGGGACCGCGTGAAGGTCTTCGAGGCGCGCTGTCAAACATGTGGCTGGCAAATGAGGATCGCCGGTCGGGAAGAACCGACGCCTCCGTGGGATGAGGCTACCTTGCTGATGATGGCCGATGAACACCTCATGCATCAGCAACCGCTTTGCCCCTTCGACGACACGCCGGTGGTCTTCCACTCCCTCCCCAATCCCCGCCGCAAAGCAAAGTATCGCCTCTCCTGCTTCTTTTGCGGCCGCCAGGCCGAGATGAATTGGCCGCCGCCAGAAGCGAAAAGGTAGATAAGGGCGACTGGTCAATCCTCTTTGCTCGCGCACCCCGCACATCTGATAATCGAAATTAAACTGTCGGTAGACGATGTGCTCGGTGAACGCCCGCATTTGAGGATTGACCAGTCGCCCTTAGGAGCGGGGGTGCAGGCAAGCTTGGAGGGAGCATCGTACGTCGCTCGACGGCCGCAGTCGGACCGGCACGGGTGTCCTTCCTTGGAGAGGACAACGAGCAAGCTTGGAGGGAGCATTGGAATATTGCGCTCGCGCACCCCGCATACAAGAGATTAGGGACTGCCCCCGCATTGGCTCTTTGCTCCCGGAGGCCGCACCCTCGGTTAATCAGATCTGTAACTTAAGGGAGGTGCTCCCTCGACGGCCGCAGTAGAGCCAACGCGCGTGTCAGTCCCAGGCAGGGAACAGGCGAGCAAGCTCGGAAGGAGCATTGTTATGTGCTCGCCTGGGTCAGAGCGCGTCTCGGCGCGCTCGGGGTGGGCAGGTGAGAATGAGCGCGCAGTGAAGGACAGCCGAGCTGCTCCTCAAAGGAAAAGTGAATGAAGGAATAGGTCGGTTGAGCAGGAAAAGGTTCCTGGAAACCGTTTCCGGTCCCGTTCAAGGCCTCTCGCGCACAATGAATCTTCATCAGGGTCACCGCGAAGCACAACCGACCATCGCGTGTTGGGTCTCTCCCCAAGCGCCTTGCCATCGAAGGGCAGATACCGTGAGAGGGATCGTCGCTGAGCGAGGGTCCCTTATTTGGTCGCTGGGGTCCTTGCGTCGCCTGTCCGCCACTCAGCTTGCCGGAAGCAAACATATTATGTTTTAATGATTTTATTCTGGCAAGGAGGATCCCATGCAAGTTTCAATCTATCTGAATGAAGAATTAGTCAGGAAGGTAGACCGGCTTGCCAGGAGGGAGGGCCGGAGCCGCTCAAAGATTATCGAAGCGCTCCTTGAGGCCTCGCTGGCGAAACCCGGCGGCGGTGCTCGGTTGAAGGCGCTCGTGGGTGCCTGGCAGGACGAGCGCACAGCCAAAGAGATCGTCGCAGAGATTTTCAGAGATCGGGAGCGCAATCGCCGTTCCGAGCGCGTGGCCCTATGACCTATCTCCTGGACACGGACACGATCGTGTCTCTGCTGAGGGGTAGTCGCGCGGTTGCCGACAGGATCACGGCCGTCGGCGAGGACCTTATCGCGACGACGATGATCAACCTTGCCGAGCTCTACTATGGTGCGTTCAGCTCAGCGTACGTCGAGGAAAACCTGAGGACGTTGGATAGCTTCCGACGGGCGACGCGAATCTTGGATTTTGACACCGCAGCTGCCGTCCTGTTCGGAAAGCTCAAGGCCGATCTCAAGAGAAGCAGGAATCTGCTGGACGATTCAGATCTGTTCATCGCATCGGTGGCCTTGTCGTCGGACGCCGTCCTCGTGACGAATAATCTCCGTCACTTTAGCCGTATCGAGGGCCTGGCCCTGGAGAATTGGGCACAGTAGCTCCCTCGCCATAGCCGGTCTCAGTCCGTCCCTCCAAGGTTCAGCGCATTCGCATGGAGTGGAGTCATAAAGACCCCGGTTCATTTTCTCTTCATTCGACGACACGCCTGTGGTCTTCCACTCCCTTCCCAATCCTCGCCGCAAAGCAAAGTATCGCCTCTCCTGCTTCTACTGCGGCCGCCAGGCCGAGATGAATTGGCCGCCGCCAGAAGCGAAAAGATAAGGGCAGCCTGGCCGATCCCCGTTGCTCGCGGAACCCCCACGTCTGACAATTGTGATATCGCGAGAGGAGAACGACGTGGTCGTTCGACGCGCGCAGTGGGGGATCGGCCAGGCCACCCTCTGGGGAGAGTAGCGAGCAAGCTTGGGGGGAGCATTGGAATATTTTTCCTCGCGCACCCCGCACATCTGATAGTCGAAATTAAACTGTCGGTAGACGATGTGCTCGGTGAACGCCCGCATTTGAGGTTTGACCAGTCGCCCTTAGGAGCGGGGGGTGCAGGCAAGCTTGGAGGGAGCATCGTACGTCGCTCGACGGCCGCAGTCGGACCGGCACGGGTGTCCTTCCTCGGAGCGGACAACGAGCAAGCTTGGAAGGAGCATTGGAATATTGTGCTCGCGGAACCCTCACGTCTGACAATATTGATATCGCGAAAGGAGAACGACGTGGTCGTTCAACGCGCGCACTTGGGGATCGACGAGGGCGCCCTCTGGGGAGTGAAACAAGCGAGCTTGGAGGCAGCATCGCAACTCGCTCGACGGCCGCAGTGAGGGAATCAAACCAGGCTGCCCTGGGATAAGGGGGGGAAACCTTCGGATTCGGAGAACGGACGTGCTATCATACGTTGGTGTTTATGAACGAACGTAGATGCCGACGATCCTGAGGGTAGGTCCCTACCGGTTCTTCTTTTACGCTGGGGATCGGGATGAACCGCCACATGTCCATATTGAGCGAGAGGAAAAAGTTGCGAAACTCTGGCTCGACCCGGTTCGATTGCAACGGAGCGGTGGCTTTTCCCGATCAGAAATTGGTCGCATCCAAAGGCTGGTGAGCGCGCATCAGAAAAGTCTCCTGGAGGCATGGAATGAATATTTCCGCAGTTGACATCGACATTCCGGCGGCTGAAGCAGTCACGGTCAGCGAGGACACGTTGACGGTGGAACTTAGTGATGGGCGAAGTCTGTCTGTTCCGCTTGCTTGGTTTCCGAGATTACTCCACGCCACGCCGGCTGAACGCAGGAACTGGCGATTGATCGGGAAAGGGCAAGGGATCCACTGGGATGACCTCGACGAAGATATTAGTGTCGAAGGCGTGTTGGCGGGAAAACCCTCCGGTGAAAGCCAGTCCTCTTTCAGGAAGTGGCTGGCAACTCGTATGGCGAGCAGGTCAAGACGGTCCAAACGACGCGTCAAGGCGGCACGCGGCTGAACCGACTGAATCGTTTCCGCTCTCGCCAGTTCTTCTCCCCAGTTACCGTTCCGGCTGGGAACCAAATTTGCCGACCCCCTCTTCACCCACTCTCTCCCCCTCCAGGGGGGAGAGGAAAAGATGAGGAGGGGCGAAAGCTTTTGGCAAATAGTTGGAACGCCGCTGGATCTCTTCTGTTTCCTCGCGTTTTTGCTGCGGAAATTAAAACAACCATTCTCTTTAATGTTCCTTCAGGCAAAGCAAAGAGTGCGGATGGTCTGCTTCTTGCGTCGGGAAAGAGGAGTATTTCTCTAAACCACACCAGCTCGTGTCCCTTGCTAAGAAGTTCAATCGAAGAGTAGAATTCCGCCGTCCGTATTCTTCGCTCCCGCGATGAGGCCGCGTATCACGGGAAATATCTGCGGTCGCCACCATGGGCCACGGCGAACCCCGGCACGCGCTCAGCTCCTTCCGCAACGCTTCCCCATACGCTTGTACTGCGACATCCGCCAAGCCTGGGCTTAACCACCTGGCTTGCGCTTTGAACTCACTCACTCACTCACTCACTCACTCACTCACCTTCCACTTAATCACTTTCTCCAGTTAAGCTCTGCGCCATTTCTGTTGCCCCAATACAGGGGAACTTCGCGCGAACGCCCAGCCCAGATGTCTTTCAACGCTATTGAGCTACGTGGACCACCCTGAGTGACCACACTGCTTTGCTATTGTTCGTAGTAGGAACACGGACATCTCTCAACTAAGCTCGTTTCCCTTATCGAGAAAGGAGAGAAGGCCATGAAACGGAAATCTGGTGCTAGGTTATGGGCTCTGGCTGTAACTGTGCTCCTCTTAGAGCTTCTTGTTTTCCAGGAAAATCCTGCTCGCGCACAATCGTGGACGCAGCTCGCGCCAACCGGAGGACCTCCAGGTGTGAGAATGGGCCACAGTGCCGTCTTAGACCCAACCACGAATCAGATGATCGTGTTTGGGGGAGATAACGGAGCGTTTCTACATCTAAATGATCTATGGGGCTTATCAAATGCGAATGGTCTAGGAACACCGCAGTGGACCCAGATCACGCCTTCCGGTACAGCACCATCGCCTCGATGGGTTCATAAGGCGGCCTATGATTTGGCCAACAACAGAATGATCGTCTTTGGCGGTTCGATAGGCTTTAATGCCCCTTGCTCAGATCAGGTCTTTGTTCTGACTAACGCAAACGGCATGACTGGCACCCCAACCTGGACCCAACTTTCCCCTTCGGGATCAATTCCTGCAAGATTTCAGCATTCAACGGCTTATGATGCAGCGAACAATCGGCTGATAGTCCATGGTGGCAGTAATTGTTTTGGTCTTTTTACGGACACATGGGTTCTCACCAATGCCAACGGTCTTGGTGGAATACCCACATGGACACAACTAGCGCCCTCTGGTACTCCGCCCCTCGGAGGGGCTAACGCTTCAGCATATGATCCAGCTACCAATCAGTTAATCGTGTTTGATACAAACAGTAATGTTTTCGTCCTCTCGAATGCGAACGGCACCGGTGGAACTCCCGCTTGGACGCAATTATCACCGAGCGGAACAGGGCCAACGACGCGATCGATCAAACAAGCAGGGTACGATAGGGCAAACAACAGGTTGATACTGTTTGGGGGAGGTTTTGATGAGGTTTGGGTGTTACGTAATGCCAACGGTGTGGGAGGCACTCCAAGCTGGACCCAACTCAGTATTACGGGAGCTTCACCAGGTCCAAGGGGCGATAACAGCGCGGTCTACGATGAGGCGAACAATCGATTGACGGTCTTCGGCGGCAACGTCGGGGGAACTGTATTCAACGACGCATGGGTCCTCACTAACGCTAACGGGAACGTGCCTTTCGCCGTCTTCAATCCCAAAGTCGAAATCGAGTTGGGCCCGCTGGCCAACGATGACGAGTTTGAGGTCAAGGCCGCCTTGACCTTGGGTACGAGCAGTGATGGGATTGCCCCGCTGACAGAAGCGGTGACCATCCAAGTCGGCTCTTTCTCTGCGACCATCCCGGCCGGCTCCTTCAAGCTCAAGCCGGCAAAACCGAATAAGCCTGCGTTCTTCAAGTTTGAGGGGATCATCAATGGTGTCGCGATGGAAGCTAAGATCACCCCACTGGGGGCCGATTCGTTCGAGTTCAAGGCAGAGGGGAATGGGGTGAATCTCACCGGCACGGCAAATCCAGTCACTGTGACACTCATCATTGGCAATGATCAGGGCAGCGCCACCGTGGCAGCCGAATTCGAGTAAGCGGTGGAATGGCAAGGGGGTTCGACCATGAGGGAGCAGCAAAGGCGGCGTTGGCTGGTCGGTCTCGGCGGGCCGCTCTTGTTGCTCGTTCTCTGGGCCTGTGGAGGGGGCTCCGAGTCGGGGAGCCCCTCCATGGTCCTGTCCCTGCACGGCGACCGGCTGACTGCCACGCTGCGGCAGGCCTCGGTGGGCGATATCTTGGCGGAACTGGCCAGGCAGACAGGGATTCATGTGCATGTGGAGGGAGCGGCGGCCACCGAGACTGTAGCGGCGGAGTTTGCGAATCTCCCGCTCGAAGAAGGTATCAAGCGAATCCTGCAGGGGGAAAATTATGCCCTGACGTACAGTGACGAGACACACGACAAGCTTGGGGGGGCCAAAATCGTGGCGGTTCGGGTCCTGGCAGCCAGAACTGAGCCAATGCCCAACGGTCCATCGAGCGAGGTGGCCACAGGGCCCGATCCACGTCTGGGTACCTCTGAGGGCGTCCAGGGCTCTGCGATAGGAGATCGCAGTGCCCTGGCCTCGCTCTTGAGCGCTACGCACGACGCAGATCCTCGGTCCAGGCGAACGGCGGTCAAAGCGCTGGGTGAGTTGGGCGATGAGTCCGCCGTGGACGCGCTGGGGCTTCTCCTCCTCAGCGACAGTGACAAGAAGGTGCGGCGAGCTGCAACCGATGCCCTGGCCGAGATTGGTTCTCCGCGAGCATTGCGCGCGCTAGGTCGAGCGTTGAAAGATCAAGACCTTGTTGTCCAGCGCAACGCTGCGGAGGCGATAGTCTCAATCGGCGGTGGGCACACGCTGGCGCTGTTGCGGGAAGCGTCTCAGGATCAATGAGGAGCGGCAACTCTAACGGGTCGGGAATCTTTTTCTGATCGGTGACAAGTCCGGGTCTGTCTCGGCACGAATCGAATCCGACTCCAGTGGTCTTCAACGTGCCGCCGGCTAGGCCAGGCACACTCTGGACGGCCTTCGATCTGGATGGCGCGACGGGCGTCATCACTCCGATCAACAGCCTGACCTTCGTCCAATATCCTGCCACGATTCAGTAAAGGTTGCGGCAACGGGGAAGGGGCAGGGGGCCAGGGTCAAAGCCCCATCTGCCTTTTCAAAAAGGCCTTGATTGTCTCCAAGAAATTGTCGGCATCATTCACGCGCTTTTGCACTCGGTCCACTTCGGGATCAAACAACACATCGTAATCGGCGAGAATCCGATCGTCTTGTTCGTCGGCCAGGATCTCCGCCAGATTCGGCGGGAGTTTGCCTGATTTGATCAAATGCTGACCAAAGAGTCTTCGTACTCCCCGATGGGAGGTGACCGTGACTCCCTCTGCCAGTAGAGCGGCACGCGCGGCGTGCAGAATCACGGCGAGGATTGAGCGGATTGAGGGACAGCAACTGTCTTTTCCGTCAAGAGCCGAAAAGGGTTGTTTGAGATTCACCCGTGAAAAATCTTCGCACACAATTGGCCTAGAAACCACGATCTCCGTCGAGTCCGGGCTCTCCTATCCCCCCGCACGAACCAGTTCCGTTCCATGCCGCCACGGGGTTCCGCTCTTGACCATCGCATTCAAGATGGTGAGCAGTTTCCGCATGCAGGCCGTCAACGCCAACTTCTTTGCCTTCCCTGCCTGACAGAGGCGCTGATAGAACGCCCGAATCACCGGATTCCGGCGCGCACAAAGAATGGGGTCACGTATGAAAAAGACCTGTCAAGAGGGCGAGGATGCCGGTGGCGGTCCGGATGTCCTTTGCGCGTCTCAA
>JBBIJI010000046.1:0-28314 GCA_037446055.1 Nitrospiraceae bacterium | reverse complement strand
CGATTCTGTCCTTCGGAACGGTCGAGGGTTGAAACGCCTCAAGGATGTCTGCCATGCGATGATTACTCGGCTTTCTGCTCCCCGGCATCGCCTCGCTCGCAATACTGGCTCTATGACAGTAAGGGCAATCAAGGGCTTGTCAGGAGCTAATGCCAGGGTTCTCGATGTACACGTTCAGTTCGCCCGATGGAAAGAAGAGTCAGGGGTTCATTTGGGAGCCGTTTAACACGGACTATGCGGCCGAATCCCGCCAGCGGTATGAACGGCAACGCGTAGAGAATGAACGCTGGCGACTGGAACAGCGGAGTCGGGAATTGGAGCGGCGCTAGTCCCAGTAGTCGAACCGCTGGGCGGAAAGGTTCGCCTTGCCATTGCCGCTACAGGCTGTTTGACAGGCCATTGAAACTAGACCTGTGCCTATGCGCGTTCCCCTTTCACAGGGAGGGTGTTTCCCGCGATGACCGTTCCCGCCAAGGCGGCTGCTTGCTGTGTGTTGATTTGAGTTGCCGAAAGGCGTTGAGCACCGGCTGCCGTTCCGGAGCCCCGCGTCGCTCTCCGCAGGTGAAAAGCAGGAAATGGTCCCTGGAACAGCTTCGTCTTGGCTGTGCTTGACCGGGCAGGGTGCTGGGAATAGAGTACTTGCATGCGAAAGACATTGCCACTGGCCCTCTTCCTCATGTGCGTGAGCATCCCTGCGTGGGCTGGTGACGCAGCCCCTTTTAATCCCGATCAGCCGTTCGAGCAGGCGTTCTCGACGAGTGTGCTTCGCGCGCTTCTCAACCAGGCCCTCGATGCGCTGGAGGACCACTTGGAAATCACGGGCCACATCGACCCTGATGACGTGAAGGGCGAGCGCCGCGGGAATCTCCGTTTCAAGTTCTATCCGGAGGGGAAGTCAACGTCTGACCGGCATCTCACCGCCGAAGGCTGGTTCCGCTTTTCTCCAGAGACCGGGCAGCAAGATTGGCATTTCAGGTTCAAGAGGCCGGAAGCCCGCGCTAACAAACCTGCTCTCCCGTTCGAAGAACCGTTGTAGATCGGGTAGAAAATGGTTATTGCCCGCTCACGCGTCATGCTTGGTGACCACTAGGTTTATCCCTCCCGACTCCGGTATAATTGCCCGATTTTGGTCCAACCACAGGAGTCTGATATGGCTGAGAAAGACGACAAGAGACGTGCGTTAGACCTGGCTCTGTCCCAGATTGAGAAGCAATATGGGAAGGGGGCCATTATGAAACTCGGGACGGCGGAACCGCCGGTCATCGTGCCGGCGATCTCAACCGGATCGTTAGGCTTGGACATTGCCTTGGGTGTCGGCGGGTTTCCACGCGGGCGTGTGGTCGAGATTTTCGGCCCCGAAGCGTCGGGCAAGACAACTTTGACGCTCCATGCGATTGCCGAAGTGCAAAGGTCCGGCGGGGTGGCGGCCTTTATCGACGCGGAACATGCCCTTGACCTGGGCTATGCGAAGAAGCTCGGCGTGCAAGTGGACGACCTGCTTGTCTCTCAGCCCGACACGGGCGAACAGGCTCTGGAGATCGCCGAAACGTTGGTTCGGAGCGGCGCGATCGACATCATCGTGGTCGACTCGGTTGCGGCACTCACCCCGCGGGCTGAGATCGAAGGCGAGATGGGTGACGCCCATATGGGACTCCAGGCTCGGCTGATGTCCCAAGCCTTGCGGAAGCTCACCGCCGCGATCGCCAAGTCCCTCACGACCGTCATTTTCATCAATCAAATCAGGATGAAGCTCGGCGTGATGTTCGGCAATCCGGAGACGACCACCGGAGGGAACGCCCTGAAGTTCTACTCCTCGGTTCGTCTCGACATTCGCCGGATCGAATCGATCAAAGAAGGACAGGACGTGACGGGGAGCCGCGTCCGCGTCAAGGTCGTGAAGAACAAGATGGCGCCGCCGTTCAAGCAGGCGGAGTTCGACATCATGTTCGCGGAAGGCATTTCGAAAACGGGAGAGCTCATCGATCTTGGAATCGAGAAGAAGGTGCTGGAAAAATCCGGGGCCTGGTACTCGTATAAAGGCGAGCGGATCGGGCAAGGGCGCGATGCGGCGAGAGAGTATCTCAGGAGCAATACCGGCGTGGCGAAGGACATCGAAGCGAAGTTGCGCGAACTGGCGGGCGTGCCGGGCCGCGCGGGCGAAAAGCGGCCCGAGGGCAAGGACGAGAAACGAGAGGACAAGCGGCCTCACAAGGTCGGAGTTTGAATGGAGGGTCGTTGCACCGAGTTCGGAAGCCGGTCAGACGGAACGGTTCGTCTTCCGCCGATACATGGTTCCAACTCGCCACAGGATATTTGGCACGCTTCGACCGGACGGAGGCCCAGGTCGCGGCGTTCTTGACGGGGAAAGGCGCGACTGCAACCCAGGCAAAGCGTGCTATCGAGCGACTGAAGCGCCTCAACTATCTCGATGATGCCTCCTATGCCAGGCGGTGGATTGAGAAGCGATTGACCCGCAGGCCGATGGGCAAGGAGCGGCTCAAGGCGGAATTACTGACCAAGGGATTGCCGGAGCGAGTGGTCGAGGAAGCCGTTCGGGTTGCCTGGCGGTGGGTGAGTGAGGAGGAGTTGGCCTTGCGGGTGTTGAACTCCCGAGAAGGTCATGGAACAGAGCGTGACCTGCGTCGAGCGACACGGCTGTTGCGTGAGCGGGGGTTCGATGAAGACACGATCGAATCGGTCGTCGGTCGTGTGCATCGGGATGACCGGTAGGACGACATGAAGTCTAGCGCCCGGGAGTTGCGACAGGGGTTCATCCGCTACTTCGAGCAGCAGGGACACCAGGCAGTGCCCAGCTCGGCCCTGATTCCTCAGGCCGATCCGACCTTGCTGTTCACGAACGCCGGGATGAATCAATTCAAGCGGGTGTTCCTCGGTGAAGAGACGCGCCCGTACAAGCGGGCCGTCTCGGTCCAGAAATGCCTGCGGGCCGGGGGCAAACACAACGACCTGGAGAACGTGGGCTATACGAGGCGGCACCATACGTTCTTCGAGATGTTGGGGAACTTCTCCTTCGGCGACTACTTCAAGGACGACGCGATCCGGTTCGGGTGGGAGTTCCTGACCAAGACCGTCGGGCTGCCGAAGGATCGGATGTGGGTGACGATCTTTCGCGAGGACGACGAGGCAGACCGGCTCTGGAAGAAGATCGGGGTGCCGGCCTCGCGCATCGTGCGCTGCGACGAGAAGGACAACTTCTGGCAGATGGCCGACACGGGGCCCTGCGGGCCCTGCTCTGAAATCCATTTTGACCAAGGGCCGTCGGTTCCGGGGGACGATGTGCCGAACGGGGAGGGCGACCGGGTCATCGAAATTTGGAACCTCGTCTTCATGCAGTTCAACCGCGACGCGTCCGGGAAGCTCCATCCGCTGCCCAAACCCAGTATCGACACGGGCATGGGATTGGAACGGCTCTCCGCGGTGGCGCAGGGCAAGCACAGCAACTACGACAGCGATCTCTTCGTTCCTTTGCTCGATGCCGTGGCGAAGCGGGCCGGGACTCGCTACGGCGAGAAGGAACCGGCCGATCGCTCGATGCGGGTGGTGGCCGATCATCTTCGCGCCATCACCTTCTTGATGGCCGACGGGGTGCTGCCCTCCAACGAAGGCCGTGGCTATGTGCTCCGGAGAATTCTGCGGCGAGCCGCGCGGCACGGGAGGTTGCTCGGAATCGTCGAGCCGTTTCTTCACGAGCTGGCCACGGTGGTCGTCGACCAGATGGCCGAGGCCTACCCGGAGGTCCGGAGCGCCGCCGGCACGCTCGCCGAGGCGACGCGCGGCGAAGAGGAACGATTCATCGCCACGCTCGATCAAGGGCTCCCGATCCTCAACGAGATGATCGCGCGAACCCGAGCAGCGGGGAAGAAGGTGTTGGCCGGCGCCGAAATCTTCAAACTCTACGACACCTATGGCTTTCCCCTGGACCTGATCAGCGAAGGTTGCCGGGAGCAGGGGATGACCCTCGACGAGGCAGGCTTCGAGGAGGCGATCGAAGAGCAGCGCACTCGCGCGCGCAGGACCGCCGGGTTTGAAGCGGAAACGGCGCGGCCGCTCGTGGCCCAGATCGCAAGCCGGGTCGGGACAACCAGGTTCGTCGGCTACGACCGCCTTGATACAGAGGGCGTCGTGCAAGCCATCCTGAAGGACGAACGCTTAGTCAAGGAAGCCGTCGAAGGCGACGAGGTCGAGTTGGTTCTCGACGTGACGTCTTTCTATGCCGAAGGCGGAGGGCAAGTCGGCGATCAAGGCGTCCTGGTCGGACAGGATGGTCGGGTGGAGATCAAAGAAACCACGAGGCCGGTGCCCACGCTCATCCTTCACAAGGGCACCGTAACGAAAGGGCGGGTTCGCGAAGGCGAGCCGCTTCGGATGGCCGTCAATCCGACCATGCGTCACGACGCGGCGCGGAACCATACGGCGACGCATCTCGTCCATGCGGCGCTCCGCGAATTGTTGGGTCCTCACGTGAAGCAGTATGGGTCGCTCGTCGCCCCGAACCGGTTGCGGTTCGACTTTGCGCATTTCAAACCGCTGTCCTCGCGCGATATCGATGAAATCGAAGCCTTGGTCAACGCCGAGATCAGGAAGAACGAAGCGGTCAGGACCGAGGTCATGGGCATTCAAGAGGCGGTCGCCAAGGGAGCCCTGGCGTTTTTCGGTGACAAATATGGCGACCAGGTTCGCGTCGTTTCGATCGAATCCTTCAGCAAGGAGCTCTGTGGAGGGACGCACTGTCAGCACACGGGCGAGATCGGGCTCTTCCGTATCATGTCCGAAACCGGCGTGGCCGCCGGGGTCAGGCGCCTCGAGGCCCAGACGGGCAGCGGGGCCTTGGCCCAGATGAAGAAGCTGGAGGCGGACATCAGGGAACTGTCCGAATTGTTCAAGGTGGGGCCTTCGGAAGTGGTGATGAAAGCCAAAAAGCTCGCCGCGCAGCTCAAGGACAAGGAACGTGAGCTGGAAGAGCTCAAGCTCAAAATGGCGAGCGGCTCATCGGTCGAAACGGAAGCCAAGACCATCCAGGGCGTCAAGGTGCATGTTCAGCGGACCGACGGGCTTGATGTCTCAGCCATGCGGGCTCTGGCGGATCAGCTTCGGGATAAGATGAAGTCCGGCGTCATCGCGCTGGGTGGGGTGAGCGACGAGAAGGTCTCGCTGCTGGTGGTGGTCACCAAGGACCTGTCCACGCGCGTCAAGGCCGGCGATCTGGCCAAAGCGATGGCGGCGGAGGTCGGCGGAACCGGTGGGGGTCGGCCCGAGATGGCACAGGCGGGCGGGAAAAATCCCGTGGGCCTCCCTGCGGCGTTGGAAAAGGTGTTTGGGCTGGTTGAATCGGCCCTGCAGCGGTAAACTGATGCGGAACGCGAGAATTCTTGCACTCGATCACGGAACCAAGCGGATCGGCGTGGCCCTCAGCGATGAACTGGGCTGGACCGCGCAGCCACTCGAGACGTTTACTCGCAAGGGACTGCAGGCGGACGTGGCGCACATCCGAGCGTTGGTCGACGCGCACGCCGTCGAGCAGGTTCTGGTTGGGCTCCCGCTTAGGCTGAACGGAGAGGAAGGCCCCGCCGCCCGGGCGGTCCGTGAGTTCGCCGGCTGCCTTGAGCGGGCGCTTCCAGTCCCGGTCGTGACCTGGGACGAGCGCCTGACGACGAAGGAGGCGGAGGACCTGCTCATCGCGGCCGATGTCTCCCGGAGAAAACGGCGGGATGTCGTGGATCGCGTGGCGGCAGCCATCCTGCTTCAGTCGTACCTGGAACATCGTTCGGAGGAACAACCGGCAACGCCGAAGGTCATCCCGCCGATCGGGAGCGATGCCGGTGAGGAACAGGTCATTCAATCAGACTCGCATGATACGCCGACCGATCCTGTGGGTACTCTTGATCGTCCTCGTGAGCCTCGCCGCCGCGGCATACCTCGTGGTGCAGTGGACGCAGGAACCCGTCGCCACCGAAGGTGAACAGCCTCCGTCCAAGGTGGTCATCATTCCCGAGGGCGCGACCTTCCAACAAGTTGCCGCCTTGCTCGAGCGCGAACGTTTGATCAGGAGTCGGTCCGCCTTCGTGCTGCTCGCCAAGACCCAGGACGCGGACCGCAGGATTCATCCGGGCGAGTACGAGCTCCACGCGGCGATGTCGCCCGCCGACATCTTGACCAAACTCCTGACCGGACGCATCCTGCTGCATCAAGTCACGATCCCCGAGGGCTTGACGATGGTACAGATCGCCGAGATCCTGGACCGCCAAGCCATCACGGACGGGTCGGAATTTCTCAAGCTGGCGAAGGACCGGCAGTTCATCCGCTCCTTGAACATCGATGCCGAAACGTTGGAAGGATACTTGTATCCGGACACGTACAGGTTTCCGCGAGCGACGAAGGGCAAGGACGTCATTCGGACGATGGTCGGCAATCTCTGGCAGGTGTTCGCGCCGGAGCTGCGCACACGGGCCCAGGAGGTGCAGCTCAGCGTGCACGAAGTGCTGACGCTCGCCTCAGTGATCGAAAAGGAAACCAAGGACGGGCAGGAGCGCCCGCTGATCTCAGCCGTGTTCCATAACCGCTTGCGCAAGCGCATCCCGCTGCAAAGTGATCCGACCGTCATCTATGGCTTGCCCGACTTCGACGGGAATCTTCGGAAGAAGGATCTCTCGAGCCCCAGCCCGTACAATACATACCGGGTTCGCGGTCTTCCGCCGGGGCCGATCGCAAGTCCGGGCGCCGACGCCATCCATGCCGCCCTTTATCCGGCGCACACCCCGTATCTCTATTTCGTATCCAGGAACGATGGGACCCACCAGTTTTCGGCAACCTTGATCGAGCATAACCAGGCGGTCGAAAAGTACCAGCGCCGGCTGCATCGGAGATCGGATGCAGGCGAGGCGTTTCGCCTGGACGTGAAATCCGGCGCCGCCGCCGTCTTGGTCAACAGGAACGGTCGATGATCGGGGCCGCCTCTCTCCATCTGCCGGGTCTTATCGACCACACGATCCTGCGTCCTGAAGCGACCAGGGCCGATGTCCTTCGGCTGTGCGAAGAAGCCAGACGGCACGGGTTCGTGGTGATCTTTGTGCCGCCGTGCTATTTATCGGACGCGATCCGCGCGGTGGAAGGGACGAGCATTCGAGTCGGCATTCCCGTGGGCTTCCCTTTGGGTGGAACGACCACGAAGAGCAAAGTTGCGGAAGCGGTAGAAGGAGCAGGCTTGGGCGCGAAAGAAGTGGATATGGTGATCAACATCAGCCGGCTGAAGTCCGGCGATCACGACTATGTCCGCAGCGATATGCTCGAAGTCGTTCGCGCCACTCCCGGCGTCGGTCATAAAGTCATTCTCGAAACCTGTTACTTGACGCGAGACGAAAAAATCATGGCCTGCCAGCTGGCGGTGGAGGCCGGCATGGACTACGTCAAGACGTCGACCGGGTTCGGGCCGGGCGGCGCGACCGTCGAAGACGTCCGCTTGATGAGGGAGATCGTGGCCGGGCGCGCGAAGGTGAAGGCGTCGGGCGGCATTCGTGACTGGAAAACGGCGCGGGCTCTGCTGGAAGCGGGGGCCGACCGGATCGGCACGAGTGCCAGCGTGAAGATCATCGAGGAATGGAGAGAGACGGTACGGATATGAAGCCACGTCCAATCAGCCGGGTCATCGTCATCGTGGCGGATGGGCTGGGGGTGGGGGCCCTTCCCGACGCGGGGGTTTTCGGCGACGACGGATGCAACACCCTGGGGCGACTGGCGGAACACGCCGATGGGTTGAGGCTTCCGAATCTTGAGACCTTGGGTCTCGGGCAGCTCGGTCCCTTCTCGGGGATTCGCACGGTGAGTCAGCCGGAAGGATGTTTCGGGAAAATCGCTTTCGCGACGAACGCCAAGGACTCGCTCCACGGTCACTGGGAACTGGCCGGTCTTGTCGTGACCGATGCGCCTCGACAATGGAACGGGGACATCCCTCCGTCCGTACTGGATGTGGTGCGTTCGACCTGCGGGAAGCACACGCTCGGCAATCGAGTGGAGCAGGGCCTGCCGCTGGTCGAGGCCTCTCTGATCGAGCACCGCCGGACGGGAGCGCCGATCGTGTGGGGCGATCCGATCGGAGTGTTGCATGTGGCGGCGCATGAGGGAGTCATGCGCTCGGAGGATCTCTACAAGCTCTGCCGTGAAGTGAGAAAACGGGCGACGGAACGCGGAGGTCTCTCCAGAGTGGTGGCGCATCCCCTCAAGGATGGGGTTTGCCGCCAGAGTTGGGGACACGGACGGAAACACTTTGCCGGAGAACCGCCCGGGGACACGTTGTTGGACGGTCTGATTCGCGCAGGGCAACTCGTGATGGCTGTCGGAAAGGTCAATGATCTCTTCGGAGGGCGCGGCGTCACACGCTCTTCCTCCGCCCAGGTCGCCGGATCCGTGATAGATCAATTGGAAAATCTCTTGAACAAAGTGCCCCGGGGCCTGCTCTGGGCGAACATGGATGTGGTGGGTACGGACGAGGCCACGACGACGGCAGCGCTCGGAGAGTTTGATCGACGCCTTCCGAGCCTCATGGCCGTGCTGCGGCCGACTGATCTGCTCTGCGTCACCTCCGACCATGGCTTCGATCTGTCTCGTGCGACTCCGGCCCATTCCCGGGAGTACGCCCCCTTGTTGGTCTACGGTCCCAAACTGGCCCGCGGAGTGAATCTTGGGGTTCGAGCGACGGCGGCCGATGTGGGACAGACGATCGCCGAAGCCCTTGGGGCTGAACGACTCTCGCACGGAGAAAGCTTTCTTGATGCGCTGCGCGCGGGCTAGTCGGCTCGTGAAGAGATAAAGGGGCGAGGGGTTAGAGGCGAGTGGACGAGTATGGCGGAGCGTCCGGGATCATTCGAGCACAAGCTTAGGCAACTGGGAATCGAACTTCCTGCGGCGCCTAAGCCGGTGGCGAACTATATCCCGGCCGTGCAAGCGGGGGCTCTCTTGTTCCTCAGCGGAGTCATTCCCCTGCGCGACGGGCAGGTGGTCGTTACCGGCAAACTCGGACGCGAGCTTACCGTCGAGCAGGGGAAGGAAGCGGCGCGCATTGCCTTGCTGAATGCCTTGGCCATCATTCGGCAGGAGCTCGGCTCATTGGACAGGGTCGGAAAAATCGTGCGGATGGTCGGTCACGTGGCTTCGGCGGAGGGCTTCGTCCAGCATCCCGCTGTCATCAACGGCGCATCCGACTTGCTCGTTCAGATTTTCGGAGAGGCCGGCCGGCATGCCCGTGTCGCGCTCGGCGCAGCCGAACTCCCTCTGAACGCCCCCATCGAACTCGAGCTCATCGTTCAAGTCGGCTAAGACCTCATCCCTGTGCGTCTATCTTTTGTCGAGCCGTTCCGTTATCTTGGCGCCATGCGTTTGCTCAGTGCCTTGCTGATCGCCTTGCTGGGAGTCGGCCATGCGTTTGCTGATGGATTGGACGAATCAGCTCCAAGATCAACTCCTGGCGGCGGACTCGGCCGTGTGGTGATCCAGGTGTCCTTCTCGACTTGGCACCCGCGTGGACGAACGTTGTCGCAAATTGAACCGGCGATTCGCGTCAAGTTACGTGGGGCGGGCTTCACCCTCGTGGCGACTCCTGAGGAATCTCACGACTATCGGATGAAGGTCAGTTACAGGGAGACGCGAGGGCAACAGTATCGGATCGATACGTTCGGAACGGTCATCGACTGCGCGATTGATATGGAATCCAACGAGGGCTCGCGGCTCCTGCATGTCTCGATTCATGAAGAATCAGGGACTTATGAGATGGGAACAGCGCCCTATCTGGAGGTGTTGGAGAAGTTCGACACGAATCCCTATTTCTATTTCCTGGGTGACATCGCCGCGCAGGTTGTTGGGAACGGAGCAGACCTGACCGGTGGATTGCTCCATGGCTTTCAGGCCTTGCTCGACGGCGAACGACGCAGCGTGGAGGGCCCGGCCTCCGACCACGGCATGCAACAGAGCGACACATACTACATGATGTCGGCCCGTGAGAACACGATCAGGGAGCTCGGTCGCCTGGGAGACTCCCGCGCGGTGCCGGTTCTCATGGAATTACTCAGCCACAAATCCCGAGACGTCCGCCTCCAGGCCATCGACTCGCTTGGGAGACTGCCTTGGGGGAAGGCGGTAAAGGTGCGCTTGGAACAGCTCGTGTCGGACGATCCGGATCGCTCGGTCGCTCAAGCTGCGGCGGCAGTTCTCGCCGCTCACACGCACGTCGCGCCGGACATGACGCCTTGACAGTCAAAAAAACAGGTTGTTATAGTCGTCTCAGGTCTCTAACTTAACGCTGTTCTTCCGCTTCGATCCATGCCTCTGTGGCGAGAGGTGCTTCCGCCACGCGCAAGGCGCTCTTCCTCCAAACATTCCGCTGAGACCTAGTGGCATGTGATATCGGTGGCCTGGAGATAACAGAACTTCGGAGAACGAAAATTATGTTTGTCCTGCGCGATTCAGGCAAGGCCAAGACCCTCGCCCTGCTGGCGGCGGGTTTGATGTGGTTTGTAACTTTGGGGGGACTCAGTTTCGCGGCCTCCCTTCACGCACAGCTCAGTCCCGACCATGCGACCCCAGGTTCCACGGTGTCGATCACCGGCAAGGGATTCGGGTCGTTCAAGTCTACCCGTGCGAATCGAGTGATGTTCGGCGGTCAAGCGGCACTGGTGCAACGATGGGAGCCTGAGCTCATTGAAGTGAAAGTGCCGTTTCGGGCGGTCACCGGGCCCGTGCAGGTGCTGATCGGCAAAAAGAAGCTGAGCGCCGGCACCTTCACGGTCGTTCGGCCGGCGATCAAGGACATCACTCCCGCTGAGGCCGAACCCGGAACCCTCCTTCATATTTCCGGTGAACATTTCGGCAATACCGCCGGTCCTCGCGATCCGAACAGCATGTTCGGAGTCAATGACGTCCTCGTCGGCGGTGTGCCCGTGAGGCCGCGCCGCTGGAAGGACAATGGGATCGAGGTGGAAGTGCCGGCCAATGCCGTGTCCGGCGACGTCGTGGTCAGGCTCGCATCTTCCGATCCCTTGCCGGATGGATCGTGCTGTGCGCCTGTCGAACATACGTTGAGCAACGCGGTCTCGTTGAGGGTGATTCCGTCCGTGCGGGTCGACCCGACCAGCGGACCGGTCGGAACCAAAGTCGTCCTCTTCGGGCAGGAGTTCGGAGAAATGCCCGGCGACGGCGGCGGCGTGCTGTTCGGCGGTCATCCCGCGACAGTGGCACTGTGGCGGGAGAATCTGATCGTGATTCATGTCCCCTTGGATGCCGAAAGCGGCCCTATCGTCCTGAGGCGGGATGGAAAGGATCGAACGCTCGGAACCTTCACGGTGCGTGTGTCGAAAGCCACCGGGATCAGCCCGCCAAGCGGGCCCATCGGAACGTTGCTCAAAATCACGGGCGAACACTTCGGGTTCTATTCGGAGGCTGGAGACACTCCCTTCGCGTTCACCGATTTCAACAAGGGAGAAAACCGCGTCGAAATCGGAGGGGTTCCGGCCGTCGTCTATCGCTGGCACGACGACCGGATCGATGTGTGGGTTCCTTTCAGCGCGAAGAGCGGGCCCGTGGTCGTGAAACGCGGCGGCACCAGGCCGAAACCGGACGGCACGTGTTGTGCGGAGCAGGGGATCGTCTCGACCGTGGCGGGCGTGTTTACTGTCGCCACGCCGAAAATCGACTCCTACAGCCCAACCTCCGCTGGGCTCGATGAGACGGTTACGATCAAGGGCTCCGGCTTCGGAGCTTTTTTGAAAACGGCTGAAGCCGGCAAGCCCGGAATGACCGAGCAGATCTACAGGGGGGAAGAAACGGAGCTGGGTGAGAATGTCTCGCGCACTGAAGTGCTGTTCAACAATATGGCGGCTGTCGTCCTTTCCTGGACCGATACACAGATCAAAGCGCGGGTTCCTCGACGGCACGTGTTCGGTGTCGGGAAGAAGGGGGAGTTCCTCCCGGATGTGACGACGGGTCCCCTGGTCGTCCGTCGAGGCTCGTGGGATCTCCTGCCCGACGGGAGTTGCTGCACGCCCAAGAAATGGCTCACCGTCGAAGCCGGCCCATTCACGATCGAAGCAAAAGGCCTTCCTAACCAAAGTTACTTCACCGATACCCGTCCGGACGCAAACACCAACCAGTGAAACCGCCCATCAGGCACAGGTTCGCCGTGTATCGCACCTCGATGCTCGGCCTGTTGATCACGGCAGTGCTTTTCCTGCCGATCACCGGTGAGGCGAGGTCCGCCCCTGCGTTGACGCCTCAGAACAGCGGCACGGATGTCACGCTCATGGGTGTGTATTTCAGGGACAGTAACTCCGGATGGATCGTAGGCACGGGCGGCCTGATTCTGAAGACCAACGACGGCGGCAAGAAATGGAGGAAGGTTGCCGGCGGGACGGCCTCTCTCTTGACAGCCGTGGTGTTTGTCAACAACCGAAAAGGGTGGATCATCGGTGCCAACGGCACGATCCGCGCGACAACGGACGGGGGGGCCAGTTGGAAGGCACAAGCGGTCGAGATTTCCGTGCCTCTGTACGGAATCTGGTTTGTGTCGGCCGATGTCGGGTGGATCGTCGGCGGCAACGGGACCATTTTGCATACGACCGATGGGGGCGTCCATTGGATGGAACAAATCAGTTCGACCAATGCAACGCTCTATGGCGTTCATTTTCTGAACGACCGGAGGGGGATCGTGGTCGGAGCCCTCGGGACCATTCTGCAAACGGAGGATGGGGGAGCCACGTGGGTCAGCCACGAGACGCGGAGTGCTGCCACCTTCTTCGACGTGGTCATGGCGGATACCAACAATGCGTGGGCGGTGGGCAACGCGGGCGCGCTGTTTCAGACCACAGACGGAGGGCAACGGTGGATCGATCGGAGCCTTCCTTGCAGTGGGAGCTGTACCAAGCTGACTGATCTCATCCGAGTTCGCTTCACTTCTCCGCAAACGGGCTGGATCGTCGGCGACCGCGGGACGATCTTTCGGACCGACGACGCGGGGTTCAATTGGTCCGAACAGGAGTCTCCTTCCAAAGTGTCGTTGTTGGGTCTCTCGTTTCCCGATCCAAGCCACGGGTGGGCGGTGGGTGAACAGGGCATGATCCTGCGGATCAGCCTCTCTCCATAAAAGACTGCTCGCCGAATCTTTAGGGCTGGACTTATCCCAGTGCCCCAAGGCGACTTTGTAAGATCGCGAGCGAGGCCAGCGCGGCAGTTTCCGACCGAAGGATCGTCGGCCCCAGCGAGACCGGGGTGAACCCGGCTGCGGCGGCCTCGTTCACTTCTTCTTCCGACCACCCCCCCTCCGGTCCAATCGCGATCGCGAACACCCGATCTCGGCCGGGTGACAGGACCACCGTAGCCAGGCTGGGATACTGAGCGCGTTCCTGCACGAAGAACACGGTGCGAGAGGGATCGCGTTCTGCGAAGAACTCCCGGGAGGGGAGCGGCTGCGCGATCGTCGGAACGCTCCAGCGTTCGGATTGCTGCGCCGCCTCGATGGCGATCCGTTGCCATCTGACTTGTTGATCGGTGATGCGTCCCTGCCGGGGGCGGACCACCGTAAGGCGCGTGATCAGAGGGACGATGGTCGTCACCCCCAGTTCGGTCGCCTTCTGAATCACCCAATCCATGTGATCTCCCTTGAGGAGGGCCTGGGCCAGCAGGACGGGCGGGAGGTCGTTCGTCGGTCGCGGCTCACGGTGCAGCACGGTCCCAACCAGCGCCTCACGGCTCACGTCGGTGACGTGCACATGGTACCGCATGTTTCCGTCGCAGAGTCGGAGGCGCTCACCCGCGCGGATGCGCAAGCTGTCTCGCAGGTGCGGAAGGAGGTGACCCGTCACGCGGGCGATGCCTCCGCTGACGGAGTCGGGGCTGATGAAGAACACGGGCATCGTGGGCGTACGGAGGACTGCGAAGGGACGGCTACTCGAAGAAGGTCTTCATTTTGTCGAAGAACCCGTCGCCTTCCGTGTCGGCGGACAGACCGCTTTCGCGGGCGAACTCCGTCAGGAGCTCTTTCTGGCGCTGGCTTAACTTTGTGGGGACCTCGATCCGAACGTTGTAAATCTGATCGCCCGTTTGGTGGCCCTTCAGACTCGGAATGCCGAGTCCTTTCAACCGCAGAATCTTGCCCTGTTGTGTGCCCGGCGGAACCTTGATGACCGTCTTGCCCTTGAGGGTCGGCACTTCCACTTTCCCTCCAAGGGCGGCCGTGACAAAGTGAATCGGCAAGTCGCAGACGATGTCGTTGCCATGTCGTGTGAACAGGGGATGCGGTTTGACCGAGACGGCGACGTACAGATCCCCGGGCGGACCGCCGTTCACTCCGTGCTCGCCCTCGCTCTGGAGTCGGAGCCGCATGCCCGATTCGACCCCGGCCGGAATATGCACGGACAGGGTGCGTTCCTTCTGGACGCGTTGACGTCCGTGGCACGTCGTGCAAGGTTCGCTGATGATCTGGCCGGCCCCGTTGCACTGGCCGCAGGGACGACTGACGCTGAAGAATCCCTGTTGGAACCGGAGTTGGCCGGATCCTTTGCAGGTGGGGCACGCCTTAATGGCCGTGGCGGAACGTGCGCCGGTACCACGGCAATCCGAACAGGTTTCCCAGCGCGGGATTTTGAGCTTGGCTTCTTTTCCGAAGACGGCTTCTTCAAAGGTAATCTCAAGGTTGTACTGAAGATCGCGGCCGCGCTCTGCGCGGGTTTGTCCGCGTCCGCCTCCGAAGAAATCCTCGAAGATGTCGTTGAAGACGTCTCCGAACCCGCCTCCTCCGAAGTCGAAGCCTTCGAACCCTCCCGGTCCCTGCTGGGCCCCGGCGTGGCCGAACATGTCGTAGCGCCGGCGTTTATCCTGATCGCTGAGTGTCTCGTAGGCCTCGTTGATCTCCTTGAATTTCTCCTCGGCCGATTTTTTTTGCTGATCGCCCGTTTGAAGATCGGGATGATATTGCCGCGCCAGCTTCCGATACGCCTTCTTGATGTCCTCATCCGAAGCGTTCCGGTCGATGCCGAGGGTGCTGTAGTAGTCGCGTTTTGCCGCTGGGCTCATCGGATCCCGTCAAATGTAGAAAGACCGAGTTCCGCGGAGTCACGGAGCTCGGTCTTCGTCATGGCTCGTATTCTAGCTTACTTTTTGTCCTTGTCTACTTCTTCGAACTCCGCGTCCACGACCTTTTCGTCGGTCTTGGCCTGGCTGGCGCCGTCGCCCCTCGCCGATTCGGCCGAGCCAGGGGTGGGACCCGCGGCTTTCTTGTACATTTCTTCGGCCAGCTTGTGTGAGGCCGTCGTCAACGTCTGCGTGGCCGCCTCGATCGCGGATGCATCATCGCCTTCCATCGCCTTGCGCAACGCGGTGATCGCGTCCTGAATTTTGGTCTTGTCGGATTCGCTGATCTTGTCGCCATGTTCCTTGAGATTCTTTTCGGTGGTATAGATCAGCGAATCGGCCTGGTTCTTGGCTTCCGCAAGCTGCCGGCGTTTCCTGTCCTCTTCGGTATGGGCTTTCGCCTCCTTGACGAGTTTCTCGACTTCTTCTTTGCTCAACCCGCTGGAGGCGGTGATCTTGATGGACTGCTCTTTCTGCGTGGCCAAGTCTTTCGCCGAGACGTGCACGATGCCGTTGGCGTCGATGTCGAAGGTCACGTCGATTTGCGGGAGTCCGCGCGGTGCCGGAGGAATCCCGACGAGATCGAACTGGCCCAGCAGTTTGTTGTCGTTGGCCATTTCCCGCTCGCCTTGGAAGACCCGGATCGTCACAGCCGTTTGGTTGTCCGCGGCAGTCGAGAAGACCTGGCTCTTCTTCGTCGGGATGGTCGTATTCCGCTCGATGAGCTTGGTGAAGACACCGCCGAGTGTTTCGATCCCCAACGACAGCGGGGTGACGTCCAGCAACAGGACGTCTTTGACTTCGCCCTTCAACACGCCGCCTTGTATGCCGGCGCCGACGGCGACCACTTCGTCCGGGTTGACTCCCCGATGCGGCTCCTTTCCGAAGAACTCGCGTACCACCTGGATGACCTTCGGCATACGGGTCATGCCGCCGACGAGCACCACCTCATTGACGTCCCGCGCGGATACGCCGGCATCGGCCAGCGCCTTCTTGCAGGGTTCGATCGTACGCTGGATGAGATCGTCCACCAGTTGCTCCAACTTGGCACGGGTGAGCTTCAGGACCAGGTGCTTCGGCCCGCTGGCGTCCGCCGTGATGAACGGAAGATTGATTTCCGACTCCTGCGAGGACGACAGCTCGATTTTGGCCCGCTCGGCGGCTTCCTTCAGGCGTTGAAGCGCCATGCGGTCCTTGCGCAGATCGATACCCTGATCGCGCTTGAACTCGTCGACGAGCCAATCCATGATTCGAAGATCGAAGTCGTCGCCTCCTAGGTATGTGTCCCCATTCGTCGATTTCACTTCGAAGACGCCGTCGCCGATTTCCAGGATGGAGATGTCGAACGTGCCGCCGCCGAGGTCGTATACCGCGATCCGCTCGTCCTTTTTCTTGTCGAGCCCATAGGCGAGCGAGGCCGCGGTCGGTTCGTTGATGATGCGGAGGACGTTCAGTCCCGCGATCTGGCCGGCATCTTTCGTGGCCTGCCGCTGGCTGTCGTCGAAATAGGCGGGCACCGTGACGACGGCTTCCGTCACTTTCTCGCCCAGATAGTCCTCAGCCGTCTGCCGCATCTTCTGCAGAATCATGGCCGAAATTTCAGGCGGACTGTAACGTTTGCCTCGCAGCTCTACGTGAGCGTCTCCGTTGTCGGCTTCCACGACTTTATAGGGGAGCCGCTTGAGAGCCTCCTGGACCTCTCGGCTGCGGAACTTGCGACCCATCAACCGTTTGACGGAGAAGATCGTGTTCTCGGGATTGGTGATGGCTTGGCGTTTGGCGATCTGCCCCACCAGACGTTCGCCCTTATCGGTCAACGCCACGACTGAGGGGGTCGTCCGGCTCCCTTCAGCGTTCGCAATTACCAGCGGATCTCCGCCGCTCATGATGGCCACACAGGAGTTTGTGGTTCCCAAATCGATGCCTATAACCTTACCCATGGGGATCTCCTTCTCGTGAGGAATCGGTACCTTATGCTCATCTTCGCTCCGAAAACTCTATTTCTCAGCGCCATTACCCTCGGTCCCATTGGAGCCGATTGACTCGCCCGGACCGGCCGAGACGGTCACCATGGCCGCCCGCAGAATCCGATCGTGAAGTTTGTAACCCTTCTGAAGCTCTTCGACGACGGAGTTCACAGGGATCTCGTCCGATGGAACGTGGGCGACGGCCTGGTGGGAAGCCGGATCGAAAGGCTGCCCAACAGTCTGAATCGGATTGACTCCGAACTTGGCCAGAGCACCGAGTAGTTGCTTGAGCGTCAAATCCACGCCCTGGACGAGGGCATCGGCCCCTTTTGCGTCGCGCGCTGAGGCGATCGCACGTTCGAGGTTATCGACGGCAGGCAGCAGCGCCTTGAGGAGTTGCTCGTTGCCGAACCGAATCTGCTCGCGCTGCTCTCGTTGGTTGAGCCGCTTGTAGTTCTCAAACTCCGCGGCTTGTCTGAGATACTTGTCGTAGAGCAGCTTGTATTCTTCAGTCTTTTCCTGGAGGGTCAGTTGCAGGTCCTTCAGCGCTTGCTCACCGTTACCGCCGATTCCTTCCCCTCCGGCTTTTCCCTCTAACGTATCGGTAGTATTGGGCTTTTGTTCGTTTTGATTCACAGGATAAACCTTATCGGGAAGGAGATAGCCACCCCGGTTTCAAAGTCAACGGGAAAAAAGTGCCCTTGCTCTATCACGAGCATAGACGTGGCCGGCGTCATTTGAGCAAGGGCATAGTCCAGTGCCTCGTTCCGGGAGTGGGCGGGTTATAGCAGCGATGGTCGTGACAGCCTATACAGCAGCTCCAACCCTTCCAGGGTCAAGAACGGGTGAACTTTCTCGATCCGGCGGGACTCCGGGGCGATCACCTCCGCGAGGCCGCCCGTCGCGACGGCAACCATCTTCCTGCCAAGCTCGGTTTCCATTCGTTCGATCATGGAGTCTACCAGACCTGCATGGCCTAGCAAGAGCCCGGCCTGAATGTTGCTGCTGGTGTCGCGCCCGATGACGGACGAGGGCCGCTGAAGGGGGACGCGTGGAAGTTGAGCCGTCTTCGAATAGAGGGCGTCGGCCGCAATACCCAACCCCGGAGCAATGGCTCCCCCGAGAAATTCTCCCTCTCGTGTGACGACAGAAAAGGTGGTCGCGGTTCCTAGATCGACCACGATCACGTCGGTCCGGTACAGTTGGAACGCAGCCACCGCGTTCGCGATGCGGTCGCTGCCGAGCTCCGTGGGATTTGAATACCGGATCGTGAGGCCTGTCTTCATCCGTGGGGAGACGAACAATGGTTCGTGCGCACACGCCCGCACGACTATCGTCCTGAAGGTGTCTGCCAGCGAAGGAACGACGCATGAAATGATCGTGCCCGAAATCTCATCGGCCTGCACACCGGCGGCCGAGAGCTGATCCGAAAGCAGCCGTCCGTAGTCATCTGCGCCTGTTTGCTTATCGGAGGGGAACTGCCGGTGGTCATACAGCAAGGAAGCCTTGAACAATCCCACCGCAACCTTACTGTTTCCGATGTCGATGGCGAGCAACATCTATGGATCGTGCTCCCACGTGAGCCCTCAATCTACCGGAGGTGGATGACGTCGCCCGCTTGAATCTCGACCAGTTCCCTCGTCGGAGGCTTCCCAGAACCCTGTGCCATCTGTACCTGAAGGCGGCCGTCCGGGCCGATTGCCACCGCGACCCCCTCGAGTGATGTGCCGTCCGTAAAGGCCACTCTGACTGACCGGCCCAGGGTTGAGCAGACACTCCCGTAATCGTCCCGAATCAAAGCCAACCGATTCGATGCGAGGCGATCGAGCTGCCGTTCGATGGCATTCAACAAGGCGGCCAGCAAGGGAATCCGTTCGACGGGGTGCCCCGCTTCCGCTTCGAGGGTGGTCGCCGTCGATCGAATATCCGGGGGAAAGGTGTCTCGAGGTCCATTGACGTTCAGACCGATCCCGACCACCGCGATCGTGTCCCCTTCCTTCGCCTTCGTCGTCTCGCACAAGATGCCTCCCGCCTTGCGGTCCTCGATCATCACATCGTTCGGCCACTTCAACGAGACCGAGAGGCCCGATACGTCTCTCACGGCTTGAACCGCGGCCAGCCCCGCAACCACCGGAAGGAAGCTCAACCATGTCGCCACCGGAAGAGTCGTCGGTTGATGCACGATGAGAGAGCAATACAAGTGCAGCCCCCGTGGCGAGAACCACGAACGCCCATGTCGACCCCGGCCTGCGGTCTGGACGTCGGCGACCACGACGGTGCCCGACGGCGCTAGGTCGCGCGCCAGCGAGCAGGCTTCGCGATTGGTGGAGTCGACCTCATCGAGCATGTGCAGTCGCCGTCCTACCCATTTCGTTGAGAGCTGAGAGCGGAGCGCCTCGGCGGTGATCGGTTGGTGCGATCGGGCGGAGGGCATTTACGAACGTTTCGTCCTCTTTCGGGAGAGCGGCGAGAGATCCAGACTGAGATTGACGGCCGGAGCGGAGTGGGTTAAGGCTCCGACGGATATCAGGTCCGCTCCGGCTTGGGCCATCTCGCGGGCTCGGGCGAGCGTCATGCCTCCGGAGGCCTCGATCAAGGCTCGGCCTTTGACCAGATCGACCGCCCGGCGGACCTCCGCCGGTGTCATGTTATCGAGAAGCAGCACATCGGCCTGTCCCTCAAGGGCTTGGCTGACTTGGGGCAAAGATTCGCATTCCACGACGACTTTGAGCCCGTGAGGCGCCCGTTCTCTCGCGAGGCGACATGCGGCCGCCGTGTCGCGCCCTTGCGATCGGAGGAGGACGAGGTGGTTGTCCTTGATCAAGATGCCGTCACCGAGCGTCATGCGGTGGTTGGATCCCCCTCCAAGCACGACCGCCCACTTTTCCAGGGCCCGTAAGCCGGCCGTCGTCTTGCGCGTATCGAGGATTTTCGCAGGATAGCCGCGGACCGCGTCACAATAGCGGGCGGTGAGCGTCGCGATCCCGGAGAGCCGTTGCAGGAAGTTCAGCGCGACTCGCTCGGCCATCAAGAGCGAGCGCGCATCGCCGACGGCCCGGAGGATCTCCGCACCGGTCCGTACCCGGGCGCCGTCCGGGACCTTCCGCCTGACGTGGATGTCGGGATCGACCTCTGAAAAGACGGTCGCCGCGACCGCGACTCCGGCAATCACGGCGTCCTGGTGAACCCGGATCGTTGCGGAAGCCTGCCGAGGGGTGGGAAACAACGCGAGACTGGTGACGTCTCCAGAGCCCAGGTCCTCCGCAAGCGCGATCCGAACGATGGCGCGAAGCTGAAAGGGTGGGGGAAGGGTCATGCGCCCCTGGTTCCTAGCATAGCTCTGATCTGCGTTTCACTGCTGGCCAAAATCGCGGCGTCCCGTCGAAGTGTCTTCAAGCGATCTTGATGCTCCGCCACCACATCCGGCGGGGCTTTCTCGGTGAAGTTGACGCTCGCGAGCTTCCCTTCGATACGGTTC
The DNA here is from genome assembly GCA_037446055.1 of Nitrospiraceae bacterium. Classification (GTDB taxonomy): domain Bacteria; phylum Nitrospirota; class Nitrospiria; order Nitrospirales; family Nitrospiraceae; genus JBBIJI01. The sequence goes on along the minus strand of JBBIJI010000046.1, from coordinate 7,740 downwards.
GCTTCTTTCTCCGTGTCACTCCGTTGCTTCATGATGCGGTCGAGCGCCTTCTGTAGATCCACGTCTCCTTCCACGGTCACACCGACGGTGATCCCTTCAGATGCCAGATGCAGGACGTCCGTGGTCGGCCAGCTGTCGTGTCGGCTGACCTCAACGTTTCCCCGACCCAGATGGGAAAGCTGCGGCCGGAGCCCGCTCAAGACATCCTGCTCAGGCGGGGTGGTCCCGCAGGCGAAAAACGCGATCGTCGCGCCTGGTGCGTAGTTGAGCAATGCTCTTCCCGTACGGACGAGACTCAAACACTTCGACAGGAGCGTGAAGGCTTCTTCAATCTCCTTTGAGTCCCACTCCGGCGACGGGATCGGGTATGGCTGTCGTACGATGCTCGTTCCCTTGTGAGGCAGCGTCTGCCAGATCTCCTCAGTAATGAAGGGCATGAACGGATGCAGCAAGCGAAGAATGCGCTCGAATGACTCGACCAGTGTCTCCCGCGTCCGTAACGCTTCCGGCGTCGTCGCTTGCTGGAGAACCGGCTTGATCAGCTCCAGATACCAATCACAGTATTCGTGCCAGATGAATTGGTACAAGGCGCTGGCGGCTCGATCGAATCGGTATTGCTCGAGCTCACTCGAGACGGCTCGAATGGCCGCGTTGAGTCGGCTGAGAATCCAGCGATCGGCAAACGATCGAGACTCTGGGGGACACGGTTCACGGTCGCCGTTCAGATTGAGATGGACGAACCGCGCGACGTTCCAGATCTTGTTGGCGAAGTTCCGATACCCCTCGATCCGCTCCTCCGCCAACTTGATGTCCCGTCCGGGGGAAGCCATCGAGGCAAGCGTGAACCGCAACGCGTCCGTTCCGTACTGATCCATCACGCCCAGGGGATCGATCACGTTGCCTTTGGACTTGCTCATCTTCTGGCCTTCGGCGTCCCTCACCAAGGCGTGGATGTAGACGTCGCGAAAAGGCACGTCGCCCATGAACTTCAACCCCATCATGATCATGCGGGCGACCCAGAAAAAAAGAATGTCCAGGCCGGTCACGAGCGCGGCCGTGGGATAATAGGTCTTGAGCTCGACGGTCTGATCGGGCCATCCTAATGTGGAAAACGGCCAGAGGGCCGAGGAGAACCAGGTATCGAGCACGTCGGGATCGCGCAAGAACTCGTGCGCACCGCAGTCGGGGCAACGGACCGGCGCCTCCTTTGCGACGATCGGTTTCGCCCCGGGAAGGATGGTGAGCCGTTCGGGTGCGGACGGTCGATCCTCTCCCGGGAACGAAGAATCTATGGGTGCCGGTCCTTTGATGAATTCTCCATTGCAGGACCGACAATACCAGGCCGGAATCTGATGCCCCCACCAGATTTGACGCGAGATGCACCAGTCCTTGATGTCGCGCATCCAGCCCAGATAGTTGTTGATCCATCCTTCGGGGATGATACGAATCCGACCTTCTTCCACGACTTTCACGGCCGGTTCGACCAAGGGCCCGATCTTCACGAACCATTGGGGTGAGAGGTAGGGTTCGACGACCGTCTTGCAGCGGTAGCACTTGCCCACCGCCATCGTGTGGTCTTCCACTTTCCGGAGGAAACCACCGTCGCGCAAGAGCAGCTCGATCCTAGAGCGCGCTTTCGGCACGGGGAGCGCGGCGAGCGCGGCGATCACCGAGGCGTCGACTTCGGCTTCCTGCATGCCCTTCCGGTCGAGATGGGCGCGGTAGTCGAAGATGGGCAGGCGGGGCAGGCGATGTCGTTCGCCGGCGTCAAAGTCGTTAAAGTCGTGGGCCGGGGTGATCTTTACGGCCCCGGTTCCGAACTCTCGATCGACCAGAATGGAATCGCCCACGATCGGCACGGTTCTGCCCGTCAGGGGCAAGCGGACTTTCCGTCCGATCACGTGACGATAGCGGTCGTCGTCCGGATGAACTGCCACGGCGGTGTCGCCCAGCATCGTTTCCGGTCGAGTCGTCGCGACAATGAGACGCAGAGAAGGCTCATCGACGACCGGGTACTCGATCGAATACAGCTTGCCTTTGATCTCCTCCCGCTCGACCTCGATGTCGGACAAGGCGGTCAAGCAGCGCGGACACCAATTGATGAGGCGCTCGCCCCGATAGATGAGACCTTCTTCGTACAGGCGAACGAAGACTTCACGGACGGCACGGGAGAGCCCCTCGTCCATCGTAAAGCGCGTGCGGTCCCAATCACAGGACGCGCCCAGCCGCTTCAACTGTTGAATGATCGTATCACCCGACTTGGCCTTCCATTGCCACACTCGAGCCAAGAACCGATCGCGTCCTAAGGCCTCGCGAGACGTGCCTTCATGTGCGAGCTGCTTTTCGACGACGTTCTGCGTAGCGATGCCGGCGTGGTCCGTGCCGGGCATCCAGAGAACATTCCGTCCCTGCATGCGACGCCAACGGATCAGAATATCTTGAAGCGAATTATTGAGGGCGTGGCCGATGTGGAGCGATCCCGTTACGTTGGGAGGGGGGATCACGATGCAATAGGGCTGTCCGGGGTCTTCCGGTGATGCGTGGAAGAGGCCTTCCTCGATCCAGAATCGGCTCCACCGTTCTTCGACCTGTCGAGGGTCGTAGACTTTGTCGAGTGTTCGGATGGTCATGCGCCAGAACTCAAAAGATCGTGCGAAATCTTAGCATGGCGGGTAGAGGGCCACAAGGTAAACGGTACGGAATCCGGCTTGTATGGAGGACGAGCCTGTGCTATACACCGCGGCGCCGTTGTCGACGGCGAACCGAGCGCGGGAGATGCGCGGACGGAAGGGAGGACCAATGGCGCGGGGTCGCGAGAAGGATCGGAAGACCAGACGGAAGCATCGAAAGAATATCCAGCGGATGAAGGCACTCGCGAAGGCGAGACGCAGTAAACGAGGCAAGAAGGGATGATCGCCGTGAACCGTTAAGATTCCGCCGTCAGTTTCCGAATCTCTTCCTTGACCTGTGACTCCGCAATCTCCGGGACGATTCGCTGTACTGCCTCCTGGAGGTGAGTGGGGATGAGTTCTTCGGAGGCTTCCTCCACCATGCACCGCAGTCGGCTCTCGCCGAGTCGGCGGATTTCTTCTTTGACGAGGAGGTCCATCGAGCCGAGCTGTTCCCGCACCGCGTCGGGGAGGTGCTTGCGGATGCCGGACTCGGCGGCCTCGCGACAGAGGCGGTCCACCGTTTCTCGGACCATCGGTTCCAGTATATCGGGCAGCACACCTCGCACGATGCGCTGTAATTGCTCCTGGACGAACGGCTGTACGGCTTCTCTTAACGCCTCACTGAGGGTCCCCTTCAAGCGGTCCGAATGGAGGGCATCGGGCAGTTGAGCCCGAACTGTCTTGGCCACAAGATCCGGCAGTTGCGCGGCCACTTCTTTCCCGATCGACTCGGGGCGTGGATCTCGGTGCTGTGGTTCAGTCTGATCTGCTCCGGCCCGGTCCGGCAGGGTCTCCGCTAGAATCGTTCCCTCTGCCGCCGTGTCAGCCTGGGATCTTTGTGCCGGGACGTGTTCACTCACGGGACGTTCGCACGACGCCGCTGCGGGCTCAGGAATCGTCGCGTCCTCTGGTTCCGCCTGATCATCGTGATGTACGGAGACATCGGAACGCTCCTCGTCCTCCTCCGCGTCGGTGGCTGACGACGTTGGAGGCCAGGAACGTCGCTTGGGGATGCGCGCCGCGCCGTTCCGTTCCTGGTCTTCTTGGAGATCCTTGATGAGATCCACCAGATGTTCCGATTGGAAGGGTTTGCGGAGACATGCTTTGACGCCGAGGGAACGCAGGCGGCCCTCATCGGGACCGTCCGCTGGATTGACCAAGGAGACAATCTGGGTGTCCGCGAGGCTGTCGTGCTTACGAAGCTCCTTGCAGAACCCGGAGAAGGTGATGTTTTCGAGATGATAGTCTACGATGATCACGTTAGGCGTCTGCCGTCTGGCTGCGTCCAAGGCCGTCGGGCCGTCGCTGAACCCAACCACCTCATACCCTTGGGGCGTTGAGATCTGTTCGACCATTCGCCGGACGGCGGGACTACTATCCACAATAAAGATCGTGGTGGGCACCTCAGTCACCAATTTTATCGGACGATCGTAAGCTAACAAAGGGTCCCCCCTTTGTCAACGAAACTGCCATTCGGTACTGTGCGGAAGGCCAAGGGTGTAAAGCTAGGTGTAGACCCTAGCATGTGAACTTAGCCTTGCGGTGAGCAGTCAGATCATGAACCAACGTGTTCGAGTGGTTTTCTTCGATGCGGCAGGGACGCTCTTTCGAGTCAAGGGTTCGGTCGAGGATCTCTACCTTGAATTCGCCGAGAAGCACGGATTCAAGCGCAGGACTGATTCACGACAAGCCATTCGGGAAGCATTCCGCCGCGCGTTCGCCGAGGCACCGCCGCCCGTTTTTGCGACGACCGAGCCGGCTGAGATCAAGCAGTGCGAGCGGCTCTGGTGGTTCGACATCATCCACAACGTGTTTTACCGTGTCGGCATGTTCGACCGATTCGACGAGTTCTTCGATGAAGTCTTTCACGCGTTTGACGGGCCGGCCTGCTGGACTCTGTTTCCCGAAACCGAGTCGGTCTTGGGCCGTCTCAAACAAGCCGGGTTGGAACTCGGTATCGTCTCGAACTTTGATTCGAGACTGTTCAACGTACTGCGTGGATTGGGGCTGGAACGCTATTTCGACACGGTCACCATTTCCAGCTTGGCTCATGCCGCCAAACCGGCACCGCGTATCTTTCACGTGGCTTTGGAGAAACATGTCGTAGACCCGAAAGAAGCGATCCATGTCGGGGATAGTCTCAAGGACGACGTGGAAGGGGCGAGGCAGGCGGGTCTGACGGGTCTGTTGCTCGATCGTCAAGGCGGCCACCGGACGGAAGCCGCCTGCATCCGGACGCTGGAGGAGCTGCTGCCGCTGCTCTCAACTCTCCAACAGTAACGGGACGATGTCCTTGGCCCGACCTTGGAGCGAGACATCGACCAGAGGGGAGTGGGGTGCCGCATCCAGATTGATCTCCGCCACAAAGGCTCCGGCTCCTTTCGCGACGGCGGCGAACCCTGCCGCCGGATAGACGACACCGGAGGTGCCGATGATAAGACAGACTTCGCAGGCTTGGAGCGAGTCGTAACTCCTTTGAAGATCGGTCGGCGCAAGGGATTCTCCGAACCACACGATGTGGGGACGCAAGAGCCCTTGGCACGCAGGACAATGGGGGAGGATCGGGATCGGCACGTCGCGGTTTTCAGTCACCCTGCTGCAGGCGGTGCACCGGACCATCCAGATATTACCGTGAATTTCCGAGAGCCGCTGCGACCCGGCGGCTCGGTGCAGGCCATCGACGTTTTGGGTAATCAGCCAGAACTGCGGGAACCGCTCTTCCATCCGCGCGACGGCGTGATGCGCCGGATTGGGCTGTTTGGTTGCGATCAACTCTCGCCGCCAGTTGTACCACTCCCAAACCAGGCGGGGATCTCGCGCGAAGGCTTCCGGGGTCGCGAGATCCTCCGCCCGAAAATTCTTCCACAGTCCGTCTGCACCGCGAAAAGTCGGCACTCCGCTGTCCGCGGATATGCCGGCACCCGTGAGCACGGTGACGGAGCGCGCGTTCTTCAACGCGGTGCGCACTCGTTCGAGGTCGTCGATGGAGCACATGGCTGTTGCTTCGACGCGCATTGTACACTACGCTTGCGAAACTCAGGCGATCCATTGCGGTCGTGGAAGCGAAAGGCTCTCAGGCGTATGACCGAACGCTGATATCTGAACGGTAACAGCTAAGTCGGGAGTTGTGCTCTATGGAACAGATCATGGTGGTCGGGGCCGGATCCGTCGGCGGATTTTTCGGCGCCTATCTCGCGAAGGACAACCCAAAGGTCTCGTTCTTGCTCAGGCCGAGAACGTTGGAAGCCGTCCAACAACGAGGGCTCACGATTCGGAGCGCCACCGGAACCTTCACCGTCACGCCGCCGGCGGCCGCCGACCCGCGGGAGCTGCCTCGGCCTGATCTGATCATCCTCGGCGTCAAAGCCTACGATCTGGATGAGGTCCTGACCCAGCTCGAGCCGGTCGTGACGGAGCGCACGGTTATTCTCACGCTTCAGAACGGAGTCGATACGGAAGACCGCGTCATCGCTCGGTTCAAGCGGGATTGTGTAGTTGGCGGCGTCGCCTTCATCTATTCCAAGATCGCCGAACCCGGTGTCATCGAGCACTTCAAAAAGGGGACGCTCGGTATCGGCGAGTTGATGGGGCAAAAGAGCGAGCGTGTCGCGAAGATCGCCGAGCTGTTCAAGCGAGCCGGAATCATGTGCCACGTGTCCGACGACATCCGTCGGGCCAAGTGGGAAAAGATGTGTTGGAATTGCGTGTTCAACCCGATCACGGTCCTGATCGACGACCAGGTGGCCAAGGCGCTGGATCATCCGGAGATGTTGAATGTGATCCGGCAGATTGTCGAAGAAGTCAAGGCGGTTGCCGCCGCATCGAAGGTCCCATTGGCGGAGGATATGGCGGATAAGGTCGTGAAGTGGACTCAGGAGCTCCGGGACATTCACACCTCCATGTACGATGATTGGAAGGCGGGCCGGCCGACGGAGATCGACTATCTCAACGGGTATATCGTCCGCCGCGGGCGCGAGATCGGCATCCCGACTCCAGTCAATGAAGCGCTGACCGCGATGATCAAGGCGATCACGGAAAGAGAGCGGAGCGGGCCGGACGTGCTGCGGATCGAAGGAGCGGTCGTCCAATCGGTCACCCTCGATCGGACCGCGCTGTCGGCGCTGCCCGAAGCACAGCAGGTGCCCGATGTCAGCGCGGTGCTGCCGGGGGTGAAGGGGAGGGGCGTTCTCATCAAAGGGCTGCTAGAGGTGCCGGCCCTTGCGATCGGAGCGGACCATGTCACCTTCCATTCGCACGACGAAACATTCTCTGCCAGCCTCACATTGAACCAGGCGCTCGAGCACGGCATTTTGATCTACGAAGTGGACGGCCAGCCCTTACCGGAGGCCAAAGGAGGCCCGTTCCGTCTCGTGACACCCGGTCTAGGCGATCTTTGCGCCAACGTGAAGGGAGTCGGAAGGATCGAGATCACCAAGGGCATGGGGCGGGATACCAGACCGTCCATAAAAAAGTGACAAGTACGAAGTGAGAATTGAGAGGGTGAAAACCGCTTTGCGCTGCGGAATTCTGAGTCATCGTATGACCTGGATAGCCCGCCACTGCTCCGTGCGATAGCGCCATAAGAGCAGTAGCATCCTGATCGTCCAGTCCGCGATCATCGCACACCAGACGTACACGAGTTCCGCCTGGAACCAGAGTCCGGCCACACAGGCGATCGGGACGCGAACGACCCACATCCCCACAAGCGTGGCCACCATGATGAACCGAGTGTCACCGGCGCCCCGCAGGGACCCGGCTAGAACCATCGTGAGAGCAAGGGGAATTTGGAGGAGCGCCACGATCTTCAGAAACACCGTGCCCAATGCGATCACCGCTGCATCCTGGGTGAATGCGCGGAGGAGGCCATAGGGGAAGAAAAAGAACATGATTCCCATCGCGGCCATAATCGCAGCCGCGATCCGATTGGCCTCCCAGTTCTCGATCTTCGCCCTCGTGTATTTGCCCGCCCCGATACTCTGCCCTACCATCGTCGCAGCCGCCACGGCCAACCCGTAGCCCGGAAGAAACGAAAAGGATTCGATCGACAGTCCCACCTGGTGCGCGGCAT
>JBBIJI010000045.1:0-28472 GCA_037446055.1 Nitrospiraceae bacterium | reverse complement strand
GCCCTCAACCTCGGCAAGGTCCGCCGGGTATCGGACATCACTTTCACAAACAATATTAAGGAGGAGTTCATGATTCGCATGGTTGTGTTGGGTCTTGCCACCGCTGCCGCAGCAACCGTCACCCCGGCCATTAGCGTGCACAGCGCCGACTAGGAAGCCAAGCCGTCCACACAGGCATTTCTCAAGAAATCCACTGAGATGGACCAGACTTACCGGTTTTCTATCATGGAGGTGACTGTACAAGCTCACTTCAGGCTGGCGGAACTAGGGGATGACTCGGTCTGACAGACAAAGCTTGCCAGTGGGGTGTAAGCGGAAGCGTTACGGTTGGGAGCTGGCGAGGCCTTGCACAATCGCGAAGCGCATCAACTCCGCCGTGGTGTGGATATCCAGTTCTTCCATAAGACGAGTCTTGTGGAACTCGACGGTCTTTACGGATACGTTGAGCAGCGCGGCGATCTCTTTGGTCCCCTTCCCCTCACCGATCAATTGCAGGACTTCGCGTCGGCGGGGCGTCAATTCGGAGACGGAACGTTTGATGAGAGGAACACGCTCGGGGTTCAGTGTGCCCTCCAGCACCGGCTTGGCGATGGAGGGGGTCAGGTAATGCTGCCCATGCAGAGCGGCCTCGATCGCCAACGGCAGCTCCACGGGAGCCGAGTGTTTGAGCAAATACCCGCTCGCTCCTGCCTCAAATGCTTCGGTCGCGTAGGTTGGACTGGTCTGCATGGTCAGGAAGATGAGTTTCACGTTGGGATGTAGCGCTTTAATCTGACGGGCGGCATCGATCCCGTTCAGCAAGGGCATGGCAATATCCAAGATGATCAAGTCTGGCTCAAGGCGCTGAGCCGCCTCGACGAGCGCGCGACCGTCTTGGGCTGTCCCGACGATCTCGCAGGTGTCTTCGAGCAGCTTGTGCAATCCGGCCAGCATCATCTTGTGATCATCGGCCAAAAGGACCTGCGGTTTCTTCATCGATGGATCATCCCCAGATCGCCGCACCGATCAGGTTAAGGCCAGTGTAAGCGGTTCAGTCATGGGTTACCTCAGCAACTGAATCACGCAGCGGCACCCAGGCATGCACTTCCGTTCCCATTCCGGGCTGCGTACGGATGCGGAACGTGCCTTTTAAGAGATGAACTCGTTCTTCCATACTAATGAGCCCCAGGCCGGGAAAATGGACGCCAGTCGGATCTTGAGGGAATCCCTTTCCGTTGTCTCGGATACACACTCCCACGCCCTTGGGCGTGCTCAAGAGTCGGACCAACACCTCCGAGGCCTCGGCATGTTTGTGGATGTTCTGAAGGCATTCCTGTGTCACACGGTACAAACACGTAGTCGTGTCGATCGGAAGGGACCGGGCAATGTTTCGACGCGCATACCGAACGGTCAATCCCGTTCGCCTTCTGAATTCCTCGGCCTGGTCTCGAATGGCCGCCTCCAAGCCCAGATGATCAAGCAGCGAGGGGTGGAGTTGGTATGCAAAGTTGTGAACGTCATGAGCCAATTGCCCGGCGGCCTGTCGAAGACGCAAAAGGTGATCTCGAAGCGATGGGTCTGAAGAGAAGGATCGTTCGAGTGAACCGATATCGACGGCCAGGACAGCAAGCCGTTGTGTGAAATCATCGTGCATTTCTCGCGCAAGACGCTCCCGCTCCCGCTCTTGAGCCGACAGCATCTTTGCGGTCAATTCCTCAAGTCGTGCTTCATTCCGGCGCAGCAGCTCTTCCCCCTGTTTCCGTTCGGTGATGTCCTTTTGCGATCCCACCATACGGACGGCTTGGCCTACTTCGCTCCAGAGCGCGATGCCTCGGTCCAAGACCCACATCCAACTTCCGTCCCATCGTCGGATTCGATATTCTTCCCGAAAGTCCTGGCGCCTTTTGGCCAGATAGTCATAAAGATGGCCGAGCACACGGTCGCGGTCGTCCTGATGGATCCGTTTCGCCCACTGCTCGGTTGACTCATCTCCTGCGTCCTTCTGAGAAAACCCATGCATCTCCTTCCAGTGATGCGAATACACGACTCGGTGTGTCGTTAAGTCCCAGTCATACACGCCATCGTGTGTGGCTTGCGTCACGAGATCCCAGCGATCCAGGGCAGTCTGGAGTTGCGTGGTACGTTGGGCAACGCGGGATTCCAATTCTTCGTTGATAGTGAGCAAGGCTCGTTCTGCCTCCCTACGTTGTTCGATTTCCTGTTGAAGATCCACTTTTGTACGTTCTAACTCGACGGTGCGTCGAGCGAAGATCTTCCCGCCCCACAGCACAGACCAGAGGGCAACAAAGCTGATGCCTCGGTCTACCGCAGACCAGGTAACAGGAACTCCCGACGGTGACAGAAGGAGGCCGGCGATCATGAGCCCGGAGGACAATACGCCTATGACGAAGGCGAATCGCCACCCTCTCAGCCAGAGGGCGCCCAGACAGACCGGCATATAGAGTATCGACACGGAGAAGCCGCGTGGCGTGAGCATGTCCAGTACGAATACTCCGCCCACCGCTGTGGACAGCAGGAAGGACGCGACTAGAGTCGGCCTGGTCGTCAGCGGACGTCGTTCTATCTTCTGTGGAACAACCTGACCCTCCAGGATGGATTGCATCATGGAGGGCAATCATAAGTCCCAGCGACAGTCCTCGCAAGAGCCGCAGGACTTCCGATCTGCAGTGAAACGTTCCGCTAGTAACCTTTCCATTCCACACTGGGTCAACCCCTAGCGGGTAGGCGACTTAAGGCGTCATGAAACGCCACTGCCTTCTCACGGTTGCAGAACGGCCTCCCGCATCATACACGCTGGCAAAGTCTCCGTGACGCACCAGGTGATCCCCTAGTAGTGCGGCAGCAAGAGGTTTCATTAGGGTGCTAACGCATAGGGACGATGCTGAGTCGGAATTCTAAAAGAGACGATGTCAGGGTGAATGTCGTGCGGGACAGAGTTGGGTACATGAGCTTGATTGTGGAACGGAACGAGGTCTGTCCCCGTTGTCGCGGATTCATGGTGCCGATGATCCTCGATGGTTCCGAGGAAGTCGTGTTGGATTGGAGTGAGCTACCCGGCTGGCGCTGCGTCAACTGCGGTGAGCGGATCGATCCGCTGATCGTGGCCAATCGCCGAACACCCAAGCAGTAAGGGACGGTGAGGTGGAAACGACGGCGTTCTCGATGGCGGGGATCGGCTCATTCAAGATCGGAGATCTTTCGAGGTGGCAGGATGGAAAATGGACCGGAGAAAACGGGATGAGCATGGCGGCGGCGCCTTCCCCCTATAGGAACTGGGGAAGAGGTCGATCAAATCAATCTTAATGAGCTCCTGGTTGACTGAAGGGAGGGTTGAAAGCAGGACAGGTGAGTTCCGGTACTCAACGAACCGTCTCAGACTACTCGCGATCACGTGTTCGGAATATCGAAGGAGGGCATACCATGAAGATGGCGAAATGGACCTGTTTATTTTTGGCTCTCAGTTTCCTGATGAGCATGCCGGTCTTGGCAGCGGACGAGCTTGAAGACCTGATCAAGGCCGGGGATCATCGAAAGCTTCAGATGTACTATCTCGAAGAAGCGAAGAACCTCAAGACCAAGGCGGATAAGTGGGAGTTTATTGCCGAATATTACGAAAAGTTTCCGGAAGAGTATTCCGGCGGCGCCGAGAACGTGCATAAGCATATCGAAAATCTCCGTGCCATGGCGGATGACTATCGGAGAGCCATGCATGAAGCGCGCGATTTGGCCGCGCGACACTACTCCTTGATAAGAAAAGGTCCGTGACGCCGGCGGGAATCGAGTAGGGGCGTCACACCGCACCATACTCCTGCTCTTGCATGGATGACCGGCTGGATGTCGAGTGAATTCTTGCCCTTGCGCCTCACATCTGAAAGTTCTGGTGATAGGGGAGAAGGAGGGAATGCCCTGTGATACCAACAAGAAGGAGAAACTCATGAGACGGAAATCTCAGACGGTATGTGCTTTGGCCATGCTGCTGTCGGCATCTGGCACCCTGACGGTGGCCGACTCGGCCTTTGGCGAGGAACACAACAAGCGCGAGATGGCTGCGGCAGCCAAGGTCACGATTGATGAGGCGATCAAAACGGCGTCGGAAAAACTTGCGGGTAAGATCATCGAAGCGGAGTTGGAACGGAAGCATAACAAGCTTGTCTGGGAAGTCGAGGTTGTCACGGCCGAGAACAAAGTGATGGAGGTCCACATCGATGCCGAGACCGGTACGGTGATCGATGTGGAGGAAGAGAAAGAGAAAACGAAGTCGGGGCGGCTTAAACGACCGAGGTCGGGTGCCGGAGCGGATGGGAAGCAAGACCAGTGAACTGACGAGTAGGTGGGGTGACAGGGGGCTTTCAGAGAGACGGTCGAACCCATCGTGATGGAACCTGAGAGCGGATCAATCCGTGGGCCGACGGAAGGCGTTGCTATGACTTCTTCTGACCGCTTCACCGTGATGACCTCTGGGAAAAGGGAGAAGTGTTCGAGTCATCAGTAGAGAAGAAAGACTGCAGCCTCTTTTGTATTGAGGTTCCTGCTCATCTGGAACTCTGTGGTCTGCGACCTCGGTCAGGGTCGAAGCCACCGGCAGTGGCGTTTGGCAGCAAACGACATTGGTAACTGACCTGAAATGCCCCGGTAAGCAGTGCCTTCCAATACGAATGTCCCTCGCCCACGAAGCTCCATGTTCGCTACGGAACAGGAGTTAGGTCGCCTCACAGTCCCCTGGCACTACGTTTGCGGTCCTTCTCGAAGATTGGTGCTTCCTGCATCGAGAGGTGGCGAAACACAGCACCCAGTATGGAGGGCATGGAAAAGCGCGCTGGGGGAAGGCAGCACAAGAGACGAAATACAGATGGTTGAACGATCCCGGCGCACATCGACCTGGATGCGAACATTTCTCCGCGAGGTGTTCAGTATGCCGCGGCGGCATATCATCGTGTTTCTCATCGCGACGCTGGTGTTTGTGATCCTGGAAGTCGAGTTCACGGCGGGCCGGCATCTCATTCATATCCTGGAGGTTCTGGGCGTGATGGGCTTTCTCTACTTACTGTGGGTCGCGTGGCGTATCCCACCAGACAGCTTTGAGTCTTGAACGGAAGGGCGGAAGAGGAAAGAGATCGAAAACTCTGTCTTGTCTGCAGGTGAGACAGGTGAGAAAGGAGGATGATGGTGAAGGAAGGACACGTCGAACATCATGAGGCCGAGCGCGCGGCGCACTATCGTCGAGAGGATCCTGTTTTTGCCCGCTGGGCGAAGGGCTATGGGGTCATCCAGCACAGCGATGAGACGCAGGTTCATGTCTATGAGCTGGCGCAATCCTTGTCGGGCCGCGACAGGGCCGGAGACACCATCGACCTTTACGATCTGCTCGTCGGACTGGATCGGCTGGCGAGTGCAGGTTTGTGGCTCGTGGTCCACCAAACCTACGCACGCAGCGTCTATCTCGACGGTCGTGCGCTCGACACCGAAGATTTCAAGGTGCGCCCGGAAGGCCACACCGGCGGGTCGCTCAACATGGTGCCGGCCTATGCCGGCTATCTCGGCGCGAATGTCGTCACAGGTTGTACCAGAGCCTGGCTGATGGGCCAGGGCCATTGCGTGGCCGCCGTGGACTCATTGAACTTCCTGATCGGCAACATGACGGATGTTCATGCCGCCCGATACAACGTCACCGATGAGGGGCTCACCCGCTACGTGCGGGATTTCTATTCGTATCGCCTGCGCGAGGATGGGCGCCAGGATTCTCCCCTGGGCAGCCACGTGAACGTCCATACGGCGGGAGGTGTGGCGGAAGGCGGCTATCTGGGATTCGCCGAATTGCAGTACGTCCACATGCCGCTGCCGGGCGAACGGCTGGTCGCGTTTCTGTCCGACGGCGCCTTCGAAGAGCAGCGAGGCAGCGATTGGGCGCCGCGCTGGTGGCGCGCGGAGGACTCCGGGCTTGTCACGCCGATCATGATCAAGAACGGCCGCCGCATCGATCAACGCACGACGATGTCCCAGCAGGGCGGCGCCGCCTGGTTCGCCGACCATCTCAGGCTGAACGGGTTTGATCCGATCGTCTTCGACGGCCGCGACCCGGCTGCGTTCCTCTGGGCGATCCTTGAAATGGAACGCCGTCTCGCATGCGCCGCCGAGGCAATCGAAGAAGGGAAAGGTCGCTACCCCGTTCCACTGCCTTACGGCATCGCTGTCGCCCCTAAAGGCGCCGGTTTCCCCGGAGAGGGTACGAATCTCGCGCATAATCTTCCCTTGATGGCCAACCCTCGCATCGACAGCCGCGCCGCAGCTCTCTTCAATGAAGGGGCACGGCGTCTCTGGGTCCCTCCGGCGGATCTTGCCGGGGCTGTCGCCCTGTTCCAACGGCATGAGACCTCCGGTCGAGCACGCGAACGCGACCATGCGTTGGCGCACCGCGATGTGCAGGTGGTGACGATTCCGGATCCTCCATTCCGGCCGGTTTCACCGGAGTCGCGTCCTGCGCCTGACCAGTGGACGACCGCCTCGCCGATGACGGCGATCGATCGCATGTTCGTTTCCATCCTGGAAGCCAATCCCGATCTGCGTCCTCGCGTCGGTAATCCCGACGAGATGTTGTCGAACCGACTGGTCTCGACACTGGGACGGTTAAAGTTCCGCGTGACCGATCCCGAACCGGCCGTTCCGGAATCTGTCGATGGCGCGGTTATCACGGCGTTGAACGAAGAGGCGGTGGTTTCGGCTGCACTCGCCAACAAGGGAGGGATCAACCTGGCGCATACCTACGAAGCCTTCGGCAGCAAGATGCACGGTGCGGTGCGGCAAGAGATTATTTTCGCGAATCACTGTCTAGAAGCAGGCCGTCCGCAGCGATGGTTGTCGATGCCGCTGATCCTGACCTCCCACACCTGGGAGAACGGGAAGAACGAGCAGTCGCACCAAGACCCCAGCATGGCGGAAGCGATGCTGGGCGAGCCGTCGCACGTCTCGCGCGTGCTCTTTCCGCCGGACTTCAACGGCGCGGCCGCGGTGATGGAACAGATCTATCGGACGCACGGACAGATCTGGACGCTCGTCGTGCCGAAAGCGGATGTCATTCCCGATCTCTTCACTTCCGAGGAAGCTCGAAGGCTGGTCAAAGACGGCGGCCTGCGGTTGGAGTGGGCCGGCTACCAGGGGGAACATGCGCGCATCATCCTCGTGGCAGTCGGAGCATATCAACTGATGGATGTGCTGCAAGCGTCGCGGCGACTGGCTGAACGGCCGATCGCCCATGCGGTCGTCTATCTGCTGGAGCCGGGTCGCTTCCGCGCGCCACGTTCCGAGCAGGAACAGGCACATGGTGCATCGCCGGATGTAACGACACGTCTCTTTCCGGCCAATGTCCATGCCAGGCTGTTCGTGACCCATACCAGGCCCGAAACGATACTCGGAGTACTGGGCCCATTACACACGGGAGCCGCGACGGTCGGACTCGGCTACACCAATCACGGTGGAACGCTCAGCACGCCGGGGATGACCTTTGTGAATCGATGCAGTTGGGCCCACTGCCTGAGAGCGACAGCCCGGTTGCTGCATTTGTCAGATGCTGAACTGCTGAGCGAAGACGAACGCCGGGCGCTCGACGGGAAGCGGAGCCCACATGGGGTGATCATTCCTCAAGTCGTTGAAGAGGTTGTCCATTGACTTCAGCAGTAGACGTCATGACGAAAATGAGCTGGCCGGCCTGCATGTGCGAAGACGTGACCGGAAACGGGAGCTTCTGAACGAAGGAAAACCGTCATGACGAGCGCACTATTCTACGATCGATTACAGTTCGCCGTCACGGCCACTTTCCATTACCTCTTCCCTCAGTTGACGATGGGCTTGGCGGCCTTGCTGCTGTACTTGAAAAGCCGCGCCTATTGGAGCCATGACGCTCACTACGATGAGGCGGCACATTTCTGGACGAAGATCTTCGCCTTGAGCTTTGCGTTCGGTGTCGTGACCGGCATCCCTTTGGAATTTCAGTTCGGCATGAATTGGGCGAGGTTTTCCACGTTTGCCGGCGGCGTCATCGGCCAGACGTTGGCCATGGAAGGTGTCTTCGCGTTTTTTCTGGAATCCACGTTTCTCGGCGTCCTGTTGTTCGGCAAGAAGAGATTAGGCCCGTTTGTCCATTGGATTGCGGCGGTGATGCTGTTCCTCGGGTCGTGGCTTTCGGGATTGTTCATTCTTGCGACCAATTCATGGATGCAACATCCGGTGGCCTATGCTGTCGATGATGATGGCGCGGTCCACGTGACGAGTCTCTGGGGCTTGCTGACCAATCCCTGGCTGGTCTGGCAATTCACCCATACCATGACGGCCGCGGTCGTCACCGGCTCCTTTGTGATGGCGGCAGTGGGAGCCTATTATCTGCTCTCCGGAGTCCACGTCGATTTCGCGAAGACGTTTCTACGGACTGGGGTGGTGGCTGCGGCGATCGCCAGCTTCCTGCTTCTGTTTCCGACTGGACACCACGCGGCGCTGCAGGTCTTTGAACACCAACCCATCAAGGGAGCCGCGTTCGAGGGCCACTTTTACACCGAATCGGGGGCCGACTTGCTGATATTCGGCCAGCCTAATATGGACACGCTGACGATCGACAACCCGCTGGTCGCTCCACAAATGCTCAGTTTCATCATCCATAAGCACTTCGACGCGGAGATTAAAGGACTGACCGATTTTCCTCGTGAAGACTGGCCGGATACCATGCCGCTTCTCTACTACACCTACCACATCATGGTCGGCCTGGGGTCGATATTCATCCCATTGATGCTGACGGCGGTGGTGCTGCTCTGGCGAGGACGTTTGTTTCAGGCGAGGTGGATGCTTTGGACGATCATGCTCATGGTGCCGTTTCCGTACATTGCCACGACCGCCGGGTGGATGACTGCCGAACTTGGGCGGCAGCCGTGGCTCGTCTATGGCCTGTACCGAACAGCCGACGGCAACTCACCACTGGTGGGTTCAGGCAATGTCCTGTTCTCGTTGCTCGGCTTCCTCGGCTTGTATCTGCTGCTGGGCCTACTGTTTCTCTTTTTGTTCTTCCAGATCGTCTCTCGCGGCCCAGGCGCACCCGACGGACCTCATTTCGTCTCTAGGCGAATGGCTTAAGTGACGGAGGCGATGATGTCGAACGAGATACTGTGGTTTGTGATCGTCGTCACGGTGTTCGCCGTGTATGCGATCCTAGATGGATTCATTTTTGGGGCGGGAATCATCTACCCGTTCGTCGCTCGAACAGACGCGGAGCGAGAGCTGGTCTTGAAAGCCATCGGTCCGGTTTGGAAGGGCAATGAAGTGTGGCTCGTGGCGGGAGGGGGCCTCTTGTTCCTCGCCTTTCCCAAAGCCTTCGCCGCCGGATTCAGCGGTTTTTACCTGGCCCTCAACCTTGTCTTGTGGTCGCTGATCCTGCGCGGGATGTCGATTGCGTTACGGGCTCAGCTCCACCATTCACTGTGGCGAGATTTCTGGGACGCGATCTTCGCCGCCGCCAGCCTTCTGCTTGCGGTGGTCTTCGGCGCTGCCTTGGGCAACATTATTCGGGGCGTGCCTCTTACCTCAGATGGGCAATTCTTTGCCGCACTCTGGACCACTTTCACGCCCGGGCCACAGCCGGGAATCCTAGACTGGTTTACAATCCTCATGGGCGTACTCACCGTTGCGATCTTTACCGTTCATGGGGCGAACTATCTCATCGTCAAGACGGATGAGGCGATCCACAATCGGGCAAGCCGAATTGCCGACGTCGGCGTGCGGAGCGTGATTCTCCTAGCAATGGTGGCCATTCCAACAGTTCCATCTGTCCAGCCGTTCTTATGGCACAGGTATGACGCGCATCCGGTCGGGTTAGTCTTGCCGCTCACGGCTGTGGTTGCATTGATCACCGCACTGTATGGTCGTCGCCGCCGATGGGATGGAGCCGTTTTCTTTAGTTGGATTCTTTTTATCCTGGGGACTTTGGGCAGCGCTGCCTGGGGACTGTTTCCCAATTTGTTGATCGCGACAGAAGACCCGACGTACAGCTTGACCATCTACAACAGCGCCGCGTCGGCCTACGGGTTGCGCGTCGGTCTTGTCTGGTTCAGCATCGGCATCAGTCTGGTCATCGCCTATACCGTCTGGGTCTACCTGAGTTTCCGAGGGAAAGTAGAGCGAGTCCTGTTTGAGGAAGGCTATGAATAGGTTGTTCAGTTGGCTCCGATGGTTTCACTTTACTTGGGTGAGAAAGCCGGTGCCGAGAAGAGCAACTTGTGCATCATGATGCGTCGTCTTGAGTTGCATGGAGTGTTGCGGTCAGGGGAATCTTCGGAAGATGCTTCGATGCTGACGACCCTGCCGGGATGGCTCTCTTATCTGACCGATGAAATGTCAGGCTCCAGAGCGAACTGCCGGCCTGGTGAAAAGAAGGAGAGGGGGGGGACATGGATCCATTCTTGTTGCTCGGTATCCTGGCAGTCGTCATCGGTCTCGTGGGCGTGATCGTGCTGATGAAAGGGAAAAAGAAGAACGTTCGCTGAGTCCGAACACCGGATCAGCAGGGTCTGTACACCAGTCGGAGGAACGACATGAAGGCGGGCAAAACACGTGGAGCATGGAGTGCGCACTGGGGCTTGTTCAGTCTGGCGACGATGGTAAGCCTGTCGTGGCTCAGCGTCGAACGGAGCATGGCGCTGGATACGATGCCGGCGCAGGAACCGCGCATTGAAATCGCCATTCGCAACTCGACCTACATGCGCACCAAGACCGTGCCGATCCGTGCCGAGATGCCGATGGTGCTGGTGATCCGCAACGAGGACCCGATTCCACATGGGTTCATTTCCCCGATGTTCTCCGGTTTGCAGGTGACGGTGGAGGCACGAGGCATCGAGGTGTTCGGAAGGGATATCGAAGGGGTGCATGTCGCGCCCGGTCAGACGGCGGTGATCCGGCTGACGCCCGGCCGACAGGGCAAGATGAGCTTCCGGTGCGATTTGCACCCCAACGTGGAAGGTGAACTGTATCTGTTGGACGTGCCGGTGGGATGAGTGCCGAGCTGAGCGACACCCCAACAATGGATAGGGGTGCGGCACGGCAATTCACGGAGGTACTGCCTATGATCGGACAATCCATCAAAGTCTCAAAGGTTCGGGGAATCGAGGTCGGTATTCATTACTCATGGTTCATCATCTTTGCGCTCATCACGTTTTCGCTGACGGCGCGGTTTGCGTCGGCGCATCCCCAGTGGACGCTCACTGAGCATTACATGGTGGGGATCGCCACAAGCCTCCTGTTCTTCGGCTCCATTCTGGTGCATGAGCTGGCCCACAGTTTCGTCGCGCTGGCCAAAGGGATTCCGGTTCGTTCGGTCACCCTCTTCGTGTTCGGCGGCGTCGCGCAGATCGGACGGGAGCCGGATCGACCCATGACGGAGTTTCAGATTGCGATCGCTGGACCCATCGCCAGCGCCCTGCTGGCCGTGGGATTCGGCGTGATTGCCTATCTCGGTGGCGATCAGTTTGAACGGCTCTCGGCGCTTGCCGGTTGGCTCGCATCGATCAACCTGATGCTCGCGGTATTCAATCTTGTGCCCGGCTTTCCGCTCGACGGAGGACGAGTGTTTCGTGCCGCGCTCTGGCACATGACCGGCAGTCTTGCCAAAGCGACGCGTATCGCGGCAGCAACAGGACAAGGGGTCGGGTATGCGCTCATCTTCCTCGGGATCTGGATCGGGTTCACCGCCAATTGGTTCAGCGGGCTCTGGTTGGCGTTCATCGGCTGGTTCCTCATGAACGCAGCGCAAGAAAGTGTCGTGCAAGTCAGCGTGCGTTCCGCGCTGAGCGGATTGGTGGCGGAAGATGTCATGAATCGCGACTGTCCGACCGTGTCGGCCCGGATGGCTTTGGCCGAGTTGGTGCGCGAACACATTCTCAGAACGGGACAGCGGTGCTTCGTCGTGGCCGATGGGAGTAGGCTGGAGGGATTAATCACTCTGCATCAGATCAAAGCGGTGCCGCAAGAGCGTTGGGTCCAGATGTCGGTCGGTGAGGCCATGACGCCGGTCTCGCAGCTGCGTATCGTGGCACCCGATCGGCCGCTCCTCGACGTGTTGCAGCTCCTGGAAGGTCGAGACATCAATCAGGTTCCTGTGGCGGCAGGAGATCGGCTTGTGGGCATGATCACGCGCGATCATCTCCTGCGGGTGCTGGCCGCGAAGATGGAATTGGATGCGCCGGGCACGTTGGAATCGGACTCGCCGGGAATGGGCGACCTTCCTCGGGCGGCCTCAGCAGCATGACCGAAGCGATTTGTGAGGACGCCGGCGCGTCGCCCGGTTCGAAGGCGGAGATGATGAAACCGCTTCAGGGGGAAATGGAACACCGGATACTCAAGACCGTTCGACTTGTGCTGACGATCGGAATCTTGATTCTCGCGGCGGCGTTGCTCAGTCCGTTTCTGTCTCCGCTGCTCTGGGCGGGAGTGCTCTGTTACGCCTTGAACCCAGTCTACATCTGGATGGTACGAGTCAGCGGCGGACGCCGCGCCTTGAGCGCACTGGCCATGTGCGTGGTACTGACTGTGGGGATCATCGTTCCTCTCGTCTATCTCTCGTTGGTGGTCGCAGAAGATGTGACGAAGACCTATCGGACATGGGTGGTCTCATTGCGCGAAGGTGACCGACTCTGGTTCGAAGGATGGCGGAAAAATCCTCTTCTAGCTGCGCCGGCCATGGCCCTGGAGAACTTGGAACGCCTCACCGGTACCGATCTGCGGACGAGTCTCGTCGAGAATCTTACGGAACTGGGGAAGATGCTTGTTGAGCAGGTCACACGAATCGTCACCCACGCACTCCAGGCGCTCGTGCAACTGGCCATGATTCTGCTGTGCGCCTTTTATTTCTTCCGCGACGGGGACGCGTTGATCGAGTGGTTGGGCTCCACGGCGGTGATTGAACCGGAGCGCCAGCGATTGCTCGCCCGGCGGTTCGACGATGTCATCAAGGGCGCAGTGTACGGTAATACCGTCATCGCCCTGCTGGAAGGCCTGACGGGCGGGATTGCCTTCTGGCTTGTCGGATTGCCCGCTCCGGTTCTGTGGGGGGCGATCATGGCGATGCTGGCTTATCTTCCGTTGGTCGGCGCCGGTCTGGTGTGGATTCCAGCCGCAGGCTATCTGACTTGGCAGGGGGCCTATGGGAAAGCCCTCATCCTGGTCGGATTCGGAATCGTGATCGCGGTCATGGATTATCTGATTCGCAATATCCTGGTCGGCGGCCGGTCGAACCTGCACACGCTCTTGGTCTTCTTCTCGGTCTTAGGAGGACTCCAATTGTTCGGGTTGGTCGGAATCGTGGCGGGACCGATGGTTGTCGCCGTGGCCATCACCATAGTCGACATGTGGAGAGCGGAGGTGACGTTACCTGAGATTCCTCCTTCGAACGTCGATGTGGCTCAGTGCCTCGGGAGCGAGGGCCGCACCGGTCTGCAGCGGGACGGGCTCAGGCCGGAACGCGAACTCGAACGGGCCAACTCTGAAAGAAACAGGATGAACGATCCTTGAGATGAAACTTGATCCGGCCCATGCTCGGCAGGAGAGCTTTTGCGACAGAAAGAGCGCCCGTTTCACTACGAGAGGCACTGTGGCCGGTAGTTACAAAGAGGCTGAGCCGACCGTCGTCTTGCCGAATGCACACCATGGAGAAGACGGTGGTACGCGTCCTGAGAACGTCGGCTTGTGGCCCGACGGAGATATCGAGGTGAGCAATGCATGAATCGTATTTCAAGCCGATCACTCGGATCGAGGGTTACTTGCCGATCGAGGACTATGGACTGATCGGAGACGGCGCAACCGCTGCACTGATCGGCCGCGACGGAGGAATAGGTTGGCTGTGCTTGCCGCGGTTCGACTCGCCGCCGCTGTTTTGCAGTCTCTTGGATACGACACGAGGTGGAATCTTCCTGGTTACGCCGGAAGATCCGCAGGTATCGCGCCAATACTATGAACCTGACACACCGGTCCTAGTGACGGAGATCCGAAGTCGCGAGGGGTTGCTTCGGATCACCGATTTCTGTCCCTTGGTTGCCGGAGCAGACCTGACTGAAGATCTGGCGGCGACGCGGGGCGAGTTGCTGCGTAGCGTGATGGTTGTCGAGGGGACGTTGACACTGCGGATTCACATCGAGCCCCGCGGCGGTGCGGAGATAGAACCCCGAGACGGCGGGGTTCGGATCCGGTGCCGCGCGCAACCGAATCTTATGCTGTCTCTCGACTCCACCGTTCCGCTGACGGAGCTGAGAACGTCGATCACGCTCAAAGCAGGTCGATCGCGTCACCTGCTGCTCTGCTGGCGATCCTCGCATGCGCATCCGCCGTCGTTCGATCCTCAGCAGCGCTATGAGGATACGGTCACGGTGTGGCGACGCTGGATGAGCCATCTGGAGTATCGCGGCCCTCAAGCCGCGCTCGTTCGGCGATCTGCCATAACGATCAAGTTGCTGGATCACTTCGAGAACGGCGCGATCGTCGCTGCGCCCACATCCTCGTTGCCCGAGCTGATCGGAGGAGCCCGCAACTGGGACTACCGCTATGCATGGGTGCGGGATGCGGCTTTTTCCGTCTACGCCCTCCATCGTGTCGGCCTTTCGCACGAAGCGGCCGGATTTTTATCCTGGGTGCTGGATGCGGTGGAGCGGGACGGAAGGCCCAGAGTCATGTACGACCTGGATGGCCGATTTCCGCCGGCAGAAACGGAGGATAAAGAACTCGAAGGGTACCGACGTTCTAAACCGGTTCGTTGGGGCAACGCGGCGGCCGCGCAACATCAGCACGATGTCTACGGAGAAATCCTGGACTGCGCGTATCAGTGGGCTGCGCATCATGGAACTATTCCCGGGCCGCTCTGGGAACGGCTCCGGAAGCTGGCGGCTGCCGCTTCCCTGGAGTGGCGGACCCCGGACCACGGGATCTGGGAAGTTCGCACGAGCGGGCGCCCCTTTACCTACTCGGCGGCCATGTGCCAGGTGGCGTTGGACCGCGCCGCTCGCATGGCGACGCGGTTTTCACTCCCCGGATCTTTCGAGACATGGAACACCACGGCGGATGAGATCAGGCAGGCGATCATGGAGGAAGCGTGGGACGAGAAGGTACAGTCGTTGACGGAACATCTCGGAGGAGGCGGATTGGATGCGAGTCTCTTGGCTCTACCGCTCCGTCACGTCGTGCGGGCGGATGATCCCAAAATGATCGCGACGACGCGTGCGATTTCGGAACGATTAGGTGCGGGGAAAGGGTTGCTCTATCGGTACTTGCCTGATGAATCGCCCGACGGCATTGCCGGGCATGAAGGAGCCTTTCTCCTTTGCAGCTTTTGGCTGGTGGATAATCTTGCCAGGCAAGGTCGGCTTGATGAAGCAGTGGAGCTCTACGATTCACTCTGCTCTCGGGCCGGCACATTAGGATTGCTGCCGGAAGAAATCGATCCGTCGACCGGAGCCTTCCTTGGGAACTACCCGCAGGCCTTCAGCCACATCGGCGTGATTTCGAGCGGGGTCAATTTGGCTCGATTGCTGCGAAAGGAAGAGAAGACGCTGTAGCGATGGTCTTGTTCGAATGGATGAATTGCCTACGATTGAATCGAAGAGGAGCCGGATTGGATCATGAAGATGGAAATTCAGGACAGGCAGATGGTGGTGTGCAGGCCAGATATGGTCATTGAGGAGAAGGCCTGGAAGATCGTGGCGTACTTCCGAGTCTCCTGCGGAGCATCGTGAAGCTGCCGCAAGTCAGGCGCCAAAGTCACCGTGCGATGAATGGCGGATGGATTGATGTGACGGTGTCGCTCCGAACAGGCATGGTCCGATGGCCGGGCAATCCGCCGGTGCAGGTACGGCGGGTGCTGGACCTGAACCGGGGCGACGAGTGCACGCTCACGGCGCTCTCGCTTGGGGTGCATTCCGGCACGCACATGGATGCGCCGCTGCATTTTTTGCGGTCCGGCCTCGGGATCGACGCGATGCCGGTCGGCGCGGGGATCGGTCGAGCGCGAGTCATCGCCGTCAACGATCCGGCGCTCATCACGGTCGAGGAATTGCGACGGCAACGAATCCGGCGCGGTGAGCGCATCGTCTTCAAAACGCGCAACTCACCCCGGTGCTGGAAGACGGACCGCTTTCTCAAAGATTTCGTCTCGCTCAGCGAACCGGCGGCCCGTTGGCTGGTGGCCCGCCGTGTGCGCACGGTCGGCATCGATTATCTGTCCATCGCGGGGTACGAGTCGGACACGGCGGCGATCCATACGATCTTGCTCAAGGCAGGCATTTGGATCATCGAAGGCTTGAATTTGTCGGGAGTTCGGCCCGGTGTGTACGACATGCTCTGCCTGCCTCTGAAAATTGCCGCCGGCGACGGGGCGCCGGCCCGTGCGCTGCTGAAACCGGTCGGCCCTAAGCACACTCGTTCAGAAAGAAGGGGGTAGGGACATGATTCAGAATCTGGTGATTTTCGGGGCTTCAGGGGATTTGACATCGAGGTTCTTGATGCCGGCCCTCGCTCGGCTTCATCACGCGGGCAAGTTGCCGGAGGGGGTTCGGGTGACGGGGGTCGCGCAGGACGACTGGAACACGGAGAAATTCCGGAGCCACCTCGAGCAGAAGCTGGACTCGTCCGGCACCGGCGATGTCTCGGGCTTGCGCGAAACGATTCTCGGGAAGGTGGACTATTGTCGTGCCGACGTGACAAGCCGAGATCAGCTCACTCGGGCCTTGGGCGATAGGACGGATCCTCTGGTGGCTTATTTGGCGCTGCCTCCCGCATTGTTTGCCCCGTCGATCGAGTCGCTGGTCGCGCTGAAGTTGCCCAAGGGGAGCAAGGTGGTGCTGGAAAAGCCGTTCGGGGAAAGTCTGGAATCGGCGCAGGCGTTGAATCGCCTTCTGCACGAGTCATTCCCCGAGCGCGACGTTTTCCGGCTCGATCATTTTCTCGGGAAACAGACGGTGCAAAATATTCTGGGGCTGCGCTTCGCCAATCGCATCTTTGAGCCTATCTGGAACACCCATCATATCGAGCGGGTCGAGATCATTTGGGACGAAACGATCACGGCGGCCGGTCGAGCCTCCTTCTACGACGCCACGGGAGCGCTTCGCGACATGGTCCAGAATCACCTGCTGCAGTTGCTGGCGCTGGTCGCCATGGAGCCGCTGCATGCGCTGGACGAGCGGACCTTGCGGGACCATAAGGTGGCTGTGCTGCGGGCCGTGCGCCGCCTCACGCCGGACGAAGTCCCGAGGCAGACGGTGCGCGGACGGTACGCTCGTGGCGCCGTCGGGAAGGAAAAGATCCTCCCCTACCTGCAGGAAAAGGGCGTTCGGGCGGAGCGCAAGACGGAAACCTTCGCTCAGGTGACCCTTTCGATCGACAACTGGCGATGGGCGGGTGTCCCCTTCGTGCTCCGTACGGGAAAGGCCTTGGGGCGCGATCGCCGCGCGATCGCCGTTCATTTCAAACCCGTTCCCCATTTGGCCTTCGGACAAGAGGCGCAGCCGATACCGAACGTGCTCGCCATCGAATTGGACCCCGACCGTATCGCGCTCTCGGTCAATGTCAACGAGCCGGGCGACCTATGCGATCTGGAGCGGATCGAACTGGATAAACGGTTCCCGTCCGGAGGATTGCCGGCCTATGCCCGCTTGCTCCTCGATATCTTGGACGGCGATCCGACGCTGTCGATTCGCGACGACGAAGCGGAGGAGTCCTGGCGGATCGTCGAACCGATCCTGGAGGTTTGGGACAAGGGCGGGGTGCCGTTGATCGATTATCCCGCCGGGTCAGACGGTCCGACAGGGATTTGAGTGTGATCATCAAACAGATGACGGGCCGACTGTCTTAAACAGGCCCATGAGTCGCCGGCCTGTATCACATGACTTCAGAGCCTACCGGTCGGAATGATGCAGCATCACCGTAGGGGGAAGAACATGACGAAGACCAAGCCACGCAGTGGTGAATCGAAACGCCTGGTCGAGGACGCGGAACGTAAACACGATTGGAAACGATGGGGGCCGTATCTCTCTGAGCGGCAGTGGGGAACCGTCAGGGAAGACTATTCAGCCGACGGGACCTGTTGGGATTATTTTCCCCATGACCATGCGCGCAGTCGCGCCTACCGATGGGGAGAAGACGGTTTGCTGGGGATCTGCGACCGGCGCGCTCGCCTCTGTTTCGCGCTCGCGCTCTGGAACGGACGGGACCCGATCCTGAAAGAGCGCCTCTTCGGCCTGTCCGGCCCGGAGGGTAACCACGGGGAGGACGTGAAGGAATGTTACTTCTACCTTGATTCGACGCCGACGCATTCCTATATGAAAGCGCTGTACAAGTACCCGCAAGCCGAATTTCCCTATCGCCGGCTGGTGGAGGAAAACCGTCGACGCGGAAAAGACAACCGCGAATTCGAACTGACCGACACGGGCGTGTTCGACAGCGGTCGCTACTGGGACATCTTTGCGGAATATGCCAAGGGATCACCCAACGACATCCTGATCCGGATCACGGTGGCCAATCGGGCGCCGGAGCCCGCGACACTTCATCTCTTGCCGACCCTGTGGTTTCGCAACACCTGGAGCTGGGGCCGTTCCGGCGAGGGATATGGGCCGAAGCCGCAGATCGTGCGCGGCAACGAAACGGCGCTCCTAGCTGACCATTACGAATTGGGACGGTTTCGCTTTATGGCAAACCCGGTGCCAGGGCACGACGGTCCGAAGTTCCTCTTCACCGAGAACGAAACCAATGCGGCTCGTTTATTCGGCACAACGAATCCCTCTCCCTATGTCAAGGATGCCTTCCACGAGTATGTAATCCAGGGCCGAGCCGACACGATCAACCCATCGGGTGTCGGAACAAAAGTCGCGGCTCTCTACCGACTTGAGGTGCCGGCCGGTAACGAGGTGACCGTGCAATTTCGGCTTTTTGGGGAAGACAATAAGCCGAAGTCACCCTTTGGAGTGGAGTTCGATCGGCTCTTCGACGAGCGCATCGAGCAAGCGGATGAGTTCTACGCCGCAAGGATTCCTGCCGCTCTCTCCGACGAGGAGCGACGGCCGGCGCGCCAAGCGTATGCCGGCCTTCTCTGGACGAAACAGTTCTATTTCTATTCCATCAAGGAGTGGCTGGAGGGAGACCCGGCGCAGCCGACACCGCCTTCGGCCAGACGCGACGGTCGGAACAGCGACTGGGCGCATCTGTACAATCGCGACGTCATTTCCATGCCGGATAAATGGGAGTTCCCCTGGTATGCGGTCTGGGACTCGGCCTTTCACATGATTCCGTTTGCCGCCATCGATCCCCACTTTGCCAAGTCGCAGCTGCTTCTGTTCATGCGCGAATGGTATATGCACCCGAACGGGGAAATCCCGGCCTATGAGTTCGCCTTCACCGATACCAATCCCCCTGTCCACGCCTGGGCCTGTTGGCGGGTCTACAAAATGACAGGAAAGAAAGGCAAACGAGATCGAGTGTTCCTGGCCCGCGCCTTCCAGAAACTGCTCATCAACTTCACCTGGTGGGTGAATCGCAAGGATGTCCGCGGCAAGCACCTCTTTTCCGGAGGCTTTCTCGGGCTGGACAACATCGGCGTGTTCGACCGGTCCAAGGCACTCCCCACCGGTGGACATTTGGAGCAGGCCGACGGCACGGCCTGGATGGCCTTCTATTGTCTGACCATGTTGGCGATGGCTCTCGAATTGGCTCAAGAAGACCCAAGTTATGAAGACGTCGCCTCCAAGTTTTTCGAGCATTTCGTCGCGATCGCGGATGCCATGAACCACCTCGATGGAACCGGCTTGTGGGAAGAAGGCGACGGCTTTTACTACGACCATCTCCACATCAACGGCGAACCGATTCCGTTGAAGGTGCGGTCGATGGTGGGTCTGTTGCCGCTCATAGCCGTGGAGGTTTTGGAGCGGGAGTGCCTGGACCGCTTGCCCGGCTTCACCAAGCGTATGAGATGGTTCGTTGAAAATCGGAAGGACTTGGCGCAGCAGATCTCGTACATGGAATCGCTGAAGGACACCTCGCACGATCGCCTGCTTCTGGCCATTCCGACCCGCGACCGGCTGGAGCGGGTGTTGCGGTACGCGCTCGATGAACAGGAGTTCTTGTCACCCTACGGGATCCGCTCGCTGTCGCGGGTTCACGCGGATCATCCGTATGTCTTTCAGGTCCAAGGCCAGGATTATCGGGTGGCTTATATGCCCGGCGAATCCGACAACGACCTCTTCGGCGGGAACTCCAACTGGCGCGGCCCGGTCTGGTTCCCTACGAACTATCTGCTCATCGAGGCGCTTGAACGATATCATCATTTCTACGGCGACGGATTCCAAGTCGAGTATCCGACCGGTTCCGGCCAGAAGAAATCCTTGCGCGCGATCGCGACGTCGCTGGCCTCGCGTCTCGCCGGCATCTTTCTGCCGAATAACCAGGGCCTGCGTCCCTGGCACGGTGAAGATCGGCGGTTCGCGGACGATCCGCATTGGCGTCCGTTGACCCTGTTTCACGAATACTTCGACGGCGACAAGGGGAGAGGCTGCGGCGCCGGTCATCAGACCGGGTGGACGGCGCTGGTGACTCGATGCTTGGAAGATTGCGCTCGGAGCCGCCGCGAGACGTGAATGAAGCAAGGGAAATGGGTGAAATGAAAAGGTGAGGGGGACGAAAATCACCGAATGGAGCGTGCCAGAGATCAAGACACGATGCATGGACTGCCTGCGCCGCTGGTCGTTCTCATCATGGGTGTTTCAGGATCGGGGAAAACGACGATCGGCCGGTTGCTGGCCGAGGAGTTGGGATGGAGCTTCTCTGATGCGGACGAGTTTCATTCTGACACGAATCGCAACAAGCTGACGGGGGGCGTTCCCCTGAGCGACGACGATCGTGGCCCATGGCTGGAACAGATCCGATCGGCGATCAGAGCCTGGAGCAAGGAAAACCGTTCCACGGTGTTGGCCTGTTCGGCGCTCAAATCCGGTTATCGGCGCCACCTGGTTCGAGGATTGGAAAACCGGGTTCGGTTCGTGTACCTCAAGGGGAGCTTCGAACTCATTGAGCGGCGTCTGGCCGGTCGCAACGATCATTTCATGCACAGGGATTTGCTCGCGAATCAGTTGAAATTTTAGAGGAGCCGGGCGAGGCGTTGGTGGTCGACATCGGCGATTCGCCCGACCGGATCGTGGCACAGATCAGATCCCACCTCGGTCTGTGACAGCGAAATCAGAAAGTTCGAGGAAGGCGGATTCCCACGCGCATCCAGAGGAAACTATGTCGCGTTCGATTGAAGACCGGGGCGAAGCGCCGCTGATCCAACCGGTGGTGGAGCCTTTTCAAAAGTTCATTCATGCCGAGTCGGCGGCAGGCATCCTGTTGATGATCTCGACCGTCGTCGCCTTGATCTGGGCCAATTCTCCGTGGTCGGAAGTCTATACCGCTTTTCGACGACTGCCGGTGACGGTGGGTGTGGGCGACTTCGTCCTCACGGAGCCCTTGGTTCTTTGGATCAATGACGGCCTGATGGCCATGTTCTTTTTTGTCATTGGCTTGGAGATCAAGCGCGAAGTGCTAGTGGGAGAACTCTCGTCCTTGCGTCAAGCCACACTGCCTCTTGCCGCCGCACTGGGCGGATCGATCCTTCCGGCCTTGCTCTATGCGGGGCTCAATCATGGAACGGAAGGCGCCAAGGGGTGGGGGGTCCCCATGGCCACGGACATCGCCTTCTCGCTGGGGGTTCTCTCGTTACTCGGCAAGCGCGTGCCTCTCGCGTTGAAAGTCTTCCTCGTCGCGCTGGCCATCGCCGATGATTTGGGCGCGGTCCTGATCATCGCCTTCTTCTATACGTCGACAATCTCCTGGATGAGCCTCCAAGTGGGAGGGGGGTTCCTGATCGCCCTGATCGGCGCGAACCTTCTCGGTATCCGTCACCCGCTTGTGTATGGAATGCTGGGGATCGGTGGGCTGTGGCTGGCGTTCCTGTTATCCGGTGTCCATCCGACGATCGCCGGCGTGCTGGCTGCGTTCACGATCCCCGCCCGACCGCAGTTGTCCGGCGAAGAGTTCCTCACACGGAGCCGCGCGCTGCTCGAAAAATTCCAAAAGGCGATGAAGCCGAGGGAGCCGCCGCTTTCGAACAAAGCCCGCCAGAACGTAGCCGCTCGCTTGCAGGAGGTGGCTCAAGAAGTCGGCACCCCGTTGCAACGTCTGGAGCAGACCCTGCACCCGTGGGTCACGGCGGTGGTTCTCCCGATCTTTGCCTTGGCCAACGCCGGAGTCATGATCGAAGGCGACGTGTTCGCGACGTTGGGACATCCTGTCGCACTCGGCATCTTGGCCGGCCTCGTCATCGGCAAGCCGGTCGGGGTGACGCTGGCTTCATGGCTGGCGATTCGTGTCGGACTTGCCACGATGCCGTCTGACCTGACCTGGCGCTACCTCGTGGGGACGGGTTTCCTGGCCGGCATCGGTTTCACGATGTCACTGTTCATCGAAGGACTGGCGTTCGGGAAGACGCCGCTCGATACTCCGGCAAAAGTGGGCATCTTGACTGCCTCGACGCTGGCGGGAACCATTGGTTGGTTCTTCCTGAAAGGCATTGGACAGGAACAATAAAGAAGCGGGGATACAGCGCTGATGTCAGCCCAAGATTGTCCGCTGTTCTCGCTCCTCGAGTTGGTGCCACTCCAGTTGAGAGCTTGGTCTAGGAAGGAGAGGTCGAGGACGAGTCGCAGTCGCCGAATTCTCGACGATGATATGGCGTGTGAAAATGCAGCGTAGTCTCCAAGGAGGACCAGAAGATGGTCACGATGCTGGTTGCATTGATGTTTGCGATTGTGATCGCTATCTTTGCCCTGCAGAACACCGTGACGGTACATGTACGATTTCTTGCGTGGGAGTACGAGACTTCTTTGGTGCTGATCATTCTCGGTTCGGCTACCTTGGGTGCGATCCTGACGTTTGTGGCGTCTCTTGGCCCGAGAATCAGGCGCGCTCGAGACATTCGGCAGTTGGAGCAGACGGTCCAGTCCCAGGGTGAGCGCATCCGTCAGATGGAAGGAGCCGGTCGGAAGACACAAGACAATTCCCCCCAATGAGCTTATACATCTATGATGTTCGCCACACTCATTTATCTATTGCACAACGGATTTCGGGAAGAACAATAGTGAGCAAGAATCGACATCATGAGAGACGTCTGCTCCATGTCGATGCACGTAAAGGACAGTCCTCTCTTCTGGTGCCGACGGATTTTCAAGAGCCGGCCAGACGGGCGTTGTTCCATGCCATCAAGCTGGCGACCGCATTAGGGACTCAGCTCACCATTCTGCATGTCATCAAGACACCGACGGATCTATCCCACAAGGCCCCCGACAGTCGCTTTCTGCGATCGCTCCGGACCTCGGCCATGCTGGAGCTTGGACGCCTGACTCGGCTGGCGAAAGAACGTGGCGTGGCGGCACAACCACTGTTGCTCTACGGGAACCCGATTGGCTGTGTGTTGGAAACCGCGATCCGCGTTCATGCGGAGATGATTGTGATGGGCACCGAAGGACGTACCGGCTGGGATCGGTTACGGATCGGGAGCACGGCAGAGGGTGTCGTTCGTGAGGCGCCTTGTCCTGTCATGACCGTACACGGGGGTCTTGCCGGAGATGTACGTCGTCATCCTGCTACGGTGCGTCTCAGACGCTTGCTCGTTGCAACCGACTTCTCAAAGGACGCTAATTCTGCTATTCGAGTCGTTCGTCGACTGGCTCCGAAGCTTCGGGCCTCGGTTTATGTTATGCATGCGTCACAATCTTCTTCGAGCCGCAGGGATGCAGGCACAAGAATCGCGAAATACGTGCGAGAGCTCCGGAATGACGGGATCGAAGCAGAGGGAGGTTGTGTGCAAGGTGAACCGGTCGAGGCCATTCTGAGGCAAGCTGCAGTGTATCAAGCGGATCTCCTTGCAGTCGGTACGAGGGGACGGAGGGGACTCAGTCGAATGATTCTCGGTAGTGTGGCGGCAACGCTCCTCAAGCGGGCCGGATGTGCCGTACTGACGGTCGCAATGCGAGACTCCACCGAATAGCACGTATGAATCTGACGATTGAGGATATTCTCTTCGCCGCTTCCGGGCTTCTACTGCTCAGCGTGATCGCCAGCAAAGCATTCGGCCGCATGGGTATTCCGGCGCTCTTGTTGTTTCTAGGCATCGGGATGCTTGCGGGATCCGACGGTCCAGGCGGGATTCACTTCGACTATCCCTGGTTGGCTCAGTCCCTCGGTGTGGTGGCGCTGACCTTCATTCTATTCGCAGGCGGAATGGACACCGAGTGGGCAAGCGTGCGGAGGGTGTTGGGAATCGGAATCGGTTTGTCCACCGTGGGAGTGGCGGTGACGGCCGGATTGGTCGGCTGGTTCGCCACAGCTGCACTGAACATGTCATGGTTGGAAGGACTCCTCATCGGCGCGATCGTGTCCTCGACCGATGCGGCGGCGGTGTTTGCCGTCATGCGATCACGTTATGTCAGCCTCCGTGGAATCTTAAAGCCTTTGCTAGAGCTCGAGTCAGGCAGCAACGATCCAATGGCGGTCTTTCTTACTATCGGTCTGATTTCCTTGATCACGGGAACGTCCAACTCACCGCTTGATTTAGTTCCGATGTTCATACGGCAGATGGTGCTGGGCGCGGCGATCGGGTACGGAATTGGCCTGTTGATGGTATCGCTGGTGAATCGATTGCGCCTCGAATATGAAGGGCTCTACCCCGTCCTGACCCTGTCATTCGTACTCTTTACTTACAGCGGCAGTACTTGGCTCGGCGGAAACGGGTTTTTAGCCGTGTATCTCGCCGGGCTCATGATGGGCAACAGCGAGTTCGTCCATAAGCGGAGCCTGACCCGTTTTCACGACGGCTTGGCTTGGCTGATGCAAATCACCATGTTTCTCACGCTTGGCCTGCAGGTTTTCCCCACGCAACTCGTGCCGATTACCGGCACCGGTCTGCTTTTGGCGCTGTTCCTGATGTTCATCGCCCGTCCCGTAGCCGTTTTTGCGACCATGGCGTTCACGCGTCTCAGCCTGAAGGAGAAAACCATGGTCGCCTGGGTCGGATTACGTGGAGCCGTGCCCATTATTCTGGCCACGTTTCCACTCCTCGCGAACATTCCTCAGGCCACCACGACGTTTCATCTCGTATTTTTCATCGTCTTGACATCGGTCTTGCTGCAAGGGACCTCCATCCCGATCGTGGCCCGCTGGCTAGGTGTCGATGAGCCATTGTCACCGCGCAAGGAGTCCTCCCCAGTATGGGATGCGCCGACGAATCTCAAGAGCGGGCTTCTCGAAGTGCGGATCCCGGAACGCTCCACGGCGATCGGCCAGCGATTGCTGGATCTGGGCCTGCCCAAAGGCGCTTTCATCCTCCTGATCGCTCGAAACGGCCGGTGTTTTGTTCCGGACGGGACGACCGTACTGGAGGTCCATGATTCCTTGTTGGCCTTCACCGATCAGCTTTCTTTCCTCCGATTGCGTTCGATTCTTGAAAGGCGGCATCCGGTTTCGTCCTCCGAGGAACCTCCGGATGACCGGGACATCGAGGTCGTGTAATGGCAGGCCATCACCATCTTGCAGTGCACGAGATTGTCCTTCTGCTGGAAACCGACGTGGCCAAGGGCCTCGACGCGGACGAAGCGGCGCGGCGATTGGAACGGTTGGGGCCAAACGTATTACCGAAAGCCAGACGACACGGGCCGGTGATCCGTTTCCTGCTGCAACTTCATCATCCGCTCATCTACGTGCTTTTAGCGGCGACTATTGTGACGGCCTTGTTGGGCGAGTGGGTGGATGCCGGCGTCATCTTCGGCGTGGTGTTGGTGAACGCCGTGGTCGGGTTCATCCAGGAATCGCGCGCGGAGGCGGCGCTCGAATCGCTGGCGGCGATGATGAAGACCGAGGCGGTGGTCCGGCGTGACGGACGAAAACTGCGGATTGCGTCCGCCGACGTCGTCCCCGGCGATGTCGTGCTGCTGGAGTCAGGGGATAAGGTACCGGCGGATCTACGGCTCACGGCGATTCGTGAGCTGCGCGTCGATGAATCGGCGTTGACGGGGGAATCGGTGCCGGTGGAGAAGGCCGATCAGGTCCTGCCCCCCGACACGGTCGTTGGGGACCGGAAGAACATGGCGTTCTCCGGCACCCTCGTCACTTATGGGCAGGGTACCGGTGTCGTCGTCGGCACCGGAACCGAAACCGAGCTGGGTCGCATTCACCAATTGATGGGTGAGACGACGCAGCTGGCAACCCCACTCACGAAAAAGCTGGCGTCGTTCAGCAAGGTGCTCACGGTCGCGATCCTAGGACTGGCGGCGGTGACCTTCGCACTGGGTTTATGGCGAGGCCAGCCGGTGACGGAAATCTTCATGGCGGCGGTCGCGCTGGCAGTGGGTGCGATTCCCGAAGGGTTGCCCGCCGCGGTCACGATCACGCTGGCGATCGGCGTCGGCCGGATGGCACGGCGGAATGCCATCATTCGTAAGTTGCCGGCGGTGGAAACGCTTGGCAGCACCACCGTCATCTGTTCGGATAAAACCGGGACGTTGACGAAGAACGAAATGACGGTCCAAGCGATTTTAGCGGGAGATCACGTGTTCGATGTTGAAGGCGTCGGCTATGAGCCGACCGGTGCGATCCATGCTGACGGAACGGAGGTTACGATCGATAAGACTCCCGCACTGCGGGAATGTCTTCTCGCGGGAGCGCTGTGCAATGATGCTCAGCTCGTGCAACGTGACGGAGAATGGACCGTCGTGGGGGATCCGACAGAGGGAGCGTTGTTAGTGGCGGCACGGAAGGGCGGCATCGATGTGGATCGTCTCATGAGCGACTGTGTCCGAGTCGACGCCATTCCGTTCGAGTCGGAGCGGCAGTTCATGGCGACGCTGCATCGGCTGGAATCGGACCGTGACGGTACGATTTATCTTAAGGGGGCCGTGGAAAGAGTGCTCCGGCTCTGTGATCGGATGGTTGCGGCGGACGGTACCGACCAGCGGCTCGATCCCCAGCGAGTCCTGAATTGCACGGAGGCCTTTGCAGGACGGGGACTTCGCGTGCTGGCGTTGGCGCGCAAGTCGGCGCCGCCGTCCGCCGTTTCATTGACGGACCACGAGGTCGAAGGCGGTCTCACTTTCCTCGGGCTCCAGGCCATGATGGACCCGCCGAGACCGGAGGCCGTCGCGGCGGTGCGAGCCTGTCAGCAGGCGGGGATCGCCGTCAAGATGATCACCGGCGACCATGCCGTCACGGCGCGAGCCATCGCGGCGCAGATCGGGTTGGACGGGCGGAAACACCGCGAGAACGGGGAACTCGTCGCGTTGACCGGACAGGAGCTGGCTGACATCGCCGAGGAGCGGCTTCCAGACGCGGCGGATCGCACGGCGGTCTTTGCGCGAGTGTCTCCGGAACAGAAGTTGCGGCTGGTGGAAGCGTTGCAGGCTCGCAAGCATGTGGTCGCCATGACCGGCGACGGTGTGAACGATGCCCCGGCGTTGAAACAGGCAAACATCGGTGTGGCGATGGGACGCGGCGGGACGGAAGTGGCCAAAGAAGCCGCCGACATGGTGCTGACCGACGACAATTTCGCCTCGATCGAAGCGGCGGTGGAGGAAGGCCGTTGCGTCTTCGACAACCTGACGAAATTTATCGTCTGGACCTTGCCGACGAACATGGGTGAAGGACTGGTTCTGCTCACGGCGATTGCGTTCGGCGCCGTGCTCCCGATCCTTCCGGTTCAGATTCTCTGGATCAACATGACGACTGCGGTGGCGCTCGGCTTGATGTTGGCCTTTGAACCCAAGGAGCCCGGGATCATGGCGCGGCCGCCTCGCGATCCCAATCAGCCGATCCTGACGGGTGTCTTGGTGGAACGGATCGTCCTGGTATCCCTCCTGATGCTGGCCGGCGCCTACGGGGTGTTTCTCTGGGAACTGGAGCGGACCGCCTCCGTGGTAGCGGCCCGCACGGCTGCGGTGAACGTCTTCGTCATGGTGGAGCTGTTCTACCTGTTCAACTGTCGGTCGCTCGAGCACACCATGTTCCAGGTCGGCCTGTTCAGCAATCCCTGGATCTGGCGTGGCATAGGGGCGATGACCGCGTTACAACTTCTATTGACGTACAGCCCGACTATGAATCGGTTGTTTCACACGGCTCCGATCGACGGACCCGCCTGGGTACTGATCCTGGCGTCGGCTGTGACCGTCTATCTCGTGGTGGAAGCGGAGACCTGGCTGCGGCTGCAATGGAAACGGCGAAGCTGAACGAGTCGGCCGAAAAAAGTGGAGTCATATGAACGAAGAACTGGTTCGTGATGGACAACCCAATCGGTCAGTTCCGTCATCTTTCACCGATTTTAACTAGGTGTGGCGCTAGGGCATCCTTGACCAACTTACACGAACAGCGTGACATCACCGCGCAATTCATCC
>JBBIJI010000044.1:0-29202 GCA_037446055.1 Nitrospiraceae bacterium | reverse complement strand
CGCGCCAGTTCTTGTGTTTCAGTTGTTGACCCAGAAACCTGTCGGACAGTAGTGATCCATCGTCACAAAAGGATCAGGCGGGTCCAGTCCGTGGCTTTCGCTTCCGTACGGACTTCAGCCAATCCCGACAGACGCTCCGAGCCAACGGTGCCATCCTGACGGAGCCGATTCGTTCCGGCCACACTCCGACAATTTGTCCGTCGGCCACTTTCTTGTCACGTTGCATCGCAGTCCACAATGCGCCGAAGCGGATCCTCGGCATCGCGCTGTCCAAGCCCGCCGACTGCACCAAAGCACTGATTCGGGCCGGGACGTCCGCTCCGCAGATGCCCTGAAACCGCGCAAGATCCGCTTCCTGCACAAGACCGATGCCCACGGCCTCGCCGTGAATGAGCGTGCGATACCCTCCCATCGCCTCGAGGGCATGCCCGATTGTGTGGCCATAGTTCAGGATTCTCCGTCGGTCAGACTCCCGTTCGTCCTCTGCGACCACCTGCGCCTTGATTTCGCACGAACGTGTGATGACATGCGTGATCGATTCCTCGTCGAGCTTCAGGAAGGCTCCCACAGCCTTCTCTTGGTACGCGAAAAAGGCTTCGTCTGCGATGATCCCGTATTTGATCACCTCCGCCAGCCCGGCCACGCGTTCCCGCTCCGGCAAGGTGTGCAGCGTTCGCGGGTCGATTAAGACCGCCGTCGGCTGGTGAAAGGCGCCGATCAAGTTCTTCCCGAGTCGGTGATCGACGCCGGTTTTGCCGCCCACGCTGGAATCCACCTGAGCCACGAGCGTCGTCGGAACCTGTACGAAGGGAATCCCCCGCTGGTAGATTGCCGCCGCAAAGCCGGTCAGATCCCCGATGACGCCGCCCCCAAGAGCCAGCAGCGATGATCGTCGCTCGAACTTCTCCGTGACCAACTCGTCGAGGATCTTCTCGATCGTTCGGAGAGTCTTCGTCCGTTCGCCCGGCGGGAGCACGATTGGCACCGGTCGAAATCCGCTGCTCGTCAATGAACGCATCGCGGGCCGGAGATAGTGTGAGGCCACGTTGCAATCCGTCACGACCCCTATCTTGCCCCGAAGGCCGAGCTGATCCAACATGGGGCCGATATGGGAAGCGCAGCCGGGGCGGATACGAATGTCGTAGCTCCGCCGACCCAATTTGACTTGAATGGTGTGTTCACTCACGGTTTCCATGACAGAAATCAGCAGATGCAGCCGTGGGCGCCGGTTCGCGCCTGAGGCGGCGAAGAACTTGTCGAGGAGAACGGAGGCTTCCGGCTATAAACAGAAGGATGGTAGCATATCCTAGCGGAAACTAAAAGGATTTGACGTAGGCCTGATACGACTCGAAATTACGTCTCATTTCGTCGAGGCTGTCACCTCCGAACTTCTCGATTATCGCGTTGGCGATCTCGAACGCGACGACCGCTTCCCCCACGACACCCGCCGCTGGGACGGTACAGATGTCGGACCGTTCCACGGTCGCGTCAAACGGCTCCTTCGTCACAATATCGACACTTTTCTTGGGGCTATAGAGCGTCGAAATCGGCTTCATCGCGACGCGCAGGACGATCGGCTGGCCGTTGGTAATGCCGCCCTCTAGTCCGCCCGCGTTGTTCGTCTTCCGGACGAATTCCCGTCGTGTTTCATCGTAATAAATCTCGTCATGGACCTCGGAGCCGAATCGCCGAGCGGCTTCGAACCCCATCCCGATTTCCACGCCTTTCATGGCCTGGATGCTCATCGTGGCCATGGCCAGCCTCGTGCTGAGCCGACGATCCCACTGCGCATAGCTCCCCAGCCCGATCGGTGGATTGGTCACCACCACTTCAAAGACCCCGCCGAGCGTATCCCCGCGGTGCTTGGCGGTTCGGATGAGTTCGATCATCTTAGCGCCCGCCTCGGGATCTGGTGAGCGCACTTCGGAGGCTTCAGCTCGCTCAAACGAGTCGAGCGGCGTTTCCCCGCGCCGAGCCGTGATGCCCCCGATCTCCACTGTGTAACTGAGCACTTTCATGTTGAACTGAGCGAGCAACGCCTTGGCGACTCCGCCGACGGCGACACGGATCGCGGTTTCCCTCGCGCTGGCCTTTTCCAGGACGTTGCGAATGTCCCGGTGGCCGTACTTGATGGCACCCACCAGGTCTGCATGACCCGGCCTAGGCCTGGTCACGACCTTTTCTTCCGGCACCGGGCCTGGTTCCACCGCCATGACGTCCTTCCAGTTCTCCCAGTCCCTATTTGCAACCAGCAGTCCGAGTGGATTGCCGAGGGTCTTGCCCTTGCGCACGCCGCACGCAAATTCCACGCGATCCTCTTCCACGCGCATACGCCCGCCACGGCCATAGCCGCGCTGGCGACGGGCCAGGTCGGCATTGATCATGTCGGCCGTAAGCGGAAGGCCGGCAGGAACGCCTTCGATAACCGCCAGGAGATATTTACCGTGGGATTCGCCCGCGTTCAGGTACCGCAGCATTGTGAAGGCGTTCTTACGCCTTCACAATGCTGGGTGTCAAGAAGATCAGGAGCTCTTGTTTCGACACGGACTCGGTCTTGTTCTTAAACAACCAGCCCAGGACTGGAATGCGAGACAAATAGGGCAAGCCTGCGACGTTGTTGTTTTGCGTATCGACGAACACGCCCCCGAGGACGACGGTCTCCCCGTCTCGGATCAAGACTTGTGTGGTGGCTTCGCGACGATCGATACTCGGACCCGCCGGATTGCTGCGGGCGCCGACGGCATTCCTTGTCGCCCTGACTTTCAAGAGAATGCGCTTGCCTTCCTCTCTGGGATCCCGCGAGGTAATCTGCGGGGTCACCTGTAACTCCAAATTCGCGTCGACGAAGGTGGTCTGCGTACCCTGGAGGGATGTCGTCTGGAACGGAATCGATTCTCCCTGTGCAATCTTGGCTTCCTTATTGTCCATCGTCACGATCTTGGGCGACGCGATGACTTTGGCCAAGCCGAGCAGCTCGCCCGCCGACAACCGGACATCGATATCGGTGGTCATGCCGCCGATTCGTGCCGTCGTGAAACCGATTGCCGGCACGGCGGTGAGCCCACTCACGGCCGCCGGCAAGTTCACGATGAAGCTATTGGTCACAGCGCCGGTATTACCTTGGGTCGTCAGCTGCGAGAAGGGACCGGTCAAGTTCGAGATCACGTAGGTCCGTCCATCCGTTTGGTACGCGCGATTGAATCCCCACTGAACCCCGAAGGACCTCGAATAGGTGGTATCGGCCTGAACGATCCGCGCCTCGATTTGGACTTGGGGCACTTCGAGATCCAGGCCCTCCACGAGCTGCTTGATGGCCGCCATTTTGGATTCAGCATCTTTCACGATGAGCGCATTCGTCGCCTGGTTGATGTTCATCACCCCGCGGGGGCTGAGATATTGCCGAAGCGAATTCTGTAGGTCTTGCGCGGTCACATTACGGACATAGAACACGCGCGTGACCAATTCCTCGGCCTTGCTCTTTGATTCCTTGGCGCGGGCTTCCTCATCCTGTTGCTTGGCGATATTCGCCAACGAATCGACCCACACGATGTTCCCCTGCCGGATCATGCCGAGCCCGTTCATCCGCAACAACATGTCGAGAGCCTGGTCCCACGGCACGCTGACGAGCTTCATCGTGACTTTCGCCTTGACTCCCTCGCCCACAACGATATTGATGCCGCTGACCTCCGCGATGAGACGGAGGACATTGCTGATATCCGCCTGTTGAAAATCGAGGGAAATTCGACGGCCAACCCACCTGGTCTGCCCTGCAACGAGGTCCTGCTCTTTGCCGTTCGACTTCCCTCCGGCTTCCGGCTCTTCTTGGGTCGTCGGGACCGCCGGCGCAGCCATCTGCACCAAACGCGCTTTGACACGAGGAGGCTTCGGCCTGTCGCTCACGCCGCGCTCAGACAAGGGCGCTCTCTTTGAGGGCGCGAGAGAAACAGGCTCTGCCTTTGCCGGTGGGAGCTGGCTCCAGGCGGGCTCCGGGACGGCGTCCAAATCAGGAAGCGCCGCGGCCGTCATGGGAACCGAGGCTTTCAGAGCTTCGTTCGCGCGATCAGGAACCAAACGAATGACGAGCTGATCCTTTTCCTCTTTGGCCTCATACCGCGCAGATTGTTCCAGGTCCATTACCAACCGAATCTTGTCCGGATGATAGCCGACCCTGATCCGCTTCAGCAACGGATGTTTTACCTGTATGACCGGCTTTGAAACTGCTGACGTGACGTTCGGTACATCAACGAGAATTCTCTTATCGTCGACGACCTGAGCCTCGTACGACAGCCGGCCGTCTCCGGTCAGGATGACCGTAGCCTCACTCTCTCCTCGCGACACTACAATGCTGGTCAGGAGCCGGGCAGGTGGCAGGGTGGCAGCCGCGGACGGCACTTCGCCCGGTACGTCCTCCGACCTCACCGACTGAGGCGTCACGCTCAAGCCGGTCGCCTGAATCGAGGAGGTCCCCATTTCCTTCGGCATCGCGCCTGCATGAATTCCGGACGACGGCCAAGCCGACAGAACCGCACAGGTGTAGAGGAACGCTGCCGGGTAAACGCGAGTGTGTGTCCGACTCATTCTGAGGCCTCTTTCGTGTGCAGGAGCTTGACATACTCTCGCTCCTGCTTTTTGCCATAAAGGTCCGTGAACCGCTCCTGCACAATGATGCCCTTTTCTGTGATCGCGCTCACGACGCCGTTATTCGGTCCGATGCGGGTTCCTCGACGCACCGCGTATCCGCGGCCATCAGGCGTCTGGACCATGGCCGTATACCCATATCCTCCCCAGACGATCCC
Source organism: Nitrospiraceae bacterium (assembly GCA_037446055.1). Lineage (GTDB taxonomy): Bacteria > Nitrospirota > Nitrospiria > Nitrospirales > Nitrospiraceae > JBBIJI01. The sequence goes on along the minus strand of JBBIJI010000044.1, from coordinate 24,406 downwards.
GATGAGATTCAACTCCGTGAGGCCGACGCGCTGAAGAGGAGGCAATGTTGCGTCATAGCTCGATTGGCCGTCCTGGCGCTGAATGACAGGAGCAAAAGGGTCGCGACGCCCGGACGCGTCATAGGTGAAGCCACCGGTTTCGGGGTTCAATATGGCGTCGGGTAACGGAGGGACTCCACCGGGCGATGGCGGCGCTGGAATCGATGCTTGAGCTTGCGACGGAGAGCCGGTCCCGGGCGGACTCGTACGGGCCACGTCCTGTGCGAACGTCAATCCGGTCCCGAATAACGTGATAGACAGGCAGATTCCCACACAGCAATTCCGAGACGGAGCGCGGAGACCAAGCACCCTTGAAGTCCGAGTGTTCATGCGCGGAGTCATGGCCGCTTACATCCCCATTCCTGCCGCCTCATTTTTTCTGCGCAGGCGCCGGCGATGGCGTCTTGGAGTCAGGCGCTGCCGCGTAGGCCTCAAGCTTAAACGTGGTCTTCGTGACCACTCGTCCCTGATCGACCTTAGGTTCCCCCATCTTGACCGTGGGGACATTGATGATCCTCGGGAGCTTGGCCAGCCGATCGAAGAACGAAGCCACGGTATGGTACGAGCCAGCCACCTCGACTTCGGTCGGCATCGTCACAAACAACTGAGTCTTCTGATCCAACTGAGGATCCGAAGGCTTCCATAATTTGATGTCGAGACCCAAGCGAATCGCAACGTCGCCCAATTGTTTGAGCAGCATGACCGCTTCTTCCGCGGGCGGGAGACGCTCGCGCTTTTTCGCCAAATCGATCTCGAGCTGCTTGCTGGCCGCGATAAGCTCCTGCAGATGCTTGGCTTTGATATCCAAGGTCTGTATTTCCGCATCAAGCTTCGCTACCTCTGTCCGCACGCTCTCGATCACTATTTCCTTCGGCTCGACCACGTAATAGTAGAAGCCGACTCCGATGCCCACCAATATCAGACCGAGCAGCGCTACCTTCTGGCCGAGAGGGACGTCGCGAAGGGCATCCAGATTGAGCGAAGGCAGGTTCACGTTATCCCTTTTCGTAGAGGGTGAGACGGAAGTGATAGATGTTGATCTTGTTGTCAGCGGCCGACTTCGTTTCCTTCAGTACAATGTTGGTGAAATAATCGGTCCGTCTCAGGTTGTTCCAGAAGTCGACCACATCGTCGTTCGATAGCGCACGGCCGTCAAGTTCGATCTTGTTTCCCGCCACATCCAGGCCTACGAGCCAAACTTTCAACGGATCGAGGCTTTGACTGATATAATCCAGCGTGCGGACGGGGCCTGAACGAGACTTCTCCAGTTGATCGATGACTCGATTCTTGTCTTCGAGGAGTTTCTTTTTCTTTTCAAAGTCATCGACTTGCTTGACCTGTTCCCTCAATTGCGCGACATGCTTCTCCTTCTCCGCTTTCTGCATCTGGAGCGCCAGGAGCTCGTTGTCCAGAGCATCGGCGTACCACCAACATCCCGCGAGAGCCACGAGGAGTATCCCCACCCCGGCCAAGAGTTCTGCCCGTACATCCCACTGAGGTTTGACTTGACGCTGCCTGGGCCCGGATAGGAGGTTAATTCTGATCATTAGTCACCAACCGATCGCAATGCCAGCCCGACCCCTACCGCCCCCAGGGGCGCCATTTCTTCGAGGAATTCAGGATCCAGCCCGCTCATCGACGTATCGATTTCGGCGAAGGGATTTGCCACTTCAACGGACAGATGCATGCGATCCCCCAGTTGTTGGGCGAGCCCCTTCACCTTTGCCCCTCCGCCGCAGAGCAAGACCCGCGTTATTTCTGTGTCGGTGGCAGTGGTCTTGAAATAGTCGATGGTGCGACCGATCTCGGACGCCACCTCCGCGTTCACGCTATCGATCACGTGATCCACAGTGGCCTGCTTGCCGCTGCCCGACTGTCCCATTCTCTTTGCTTCGTCCGCTTCCTCATACGACAAACCCAACTCCCGCTGGATAGCTTCGGTATAGCGGTTCCCGCCCAATGGAATGTCCCGCGTAAAGAGCGATGTCCCACCGCGAACGATGTTCACATTCATCACGCTCGCCCCGATGTTCACCAACGTGGTCGTCGTATCATGACCGACCGGGTAATTCACATCGTGCATGTTCTCGATCGCAAATGCGTCGACATCCATCACCATCGGACTCAATCCAGCTCCCCTCACCAGCTCGGTCAGCTCATTGATTTTGTCCTTCTTGGCGGCGACGAGGATCACGGACATCTCGTTCTCTCCGCCGACGCCGGATTCAGTGGGCGGGATCACATGGAAGTCCAAGTTCACTTCATTGATGTCAAACGGGATGTATTGCTCTGCGGCCAGCCGCACTTGATCGTTCAGCTCTTCGTCGGGCATCGGCGGGAGACCGATCTTCTTGATGATCACCGCGTGTCCGGAGATCGAGATCGCGACCTCCTTGCTCTTGATACGTGTCTCGTCCAGAAGGTCCTTGATGGAGGAAATGACCCGTCCCTCATCCATGACCGTCCCGTCCACGATGACCTCAGGCTCCAGAGACCTCACGCCGAACTTCTGGAGCAGATATCTTCCCTTCGTCTCCTTCAATTGCACCACCTTGATACCGCTGGAACCGATATCCAAGCCCACGAGGAGACGTTTCGGAGAGAACATCGTCAGGACGTCCATCTCCATCATGTTTTTCACGAGGCTCAGCATCGCCGGTTCTCTCCCTACGCCACGCCCTTCTTCGTACGGATCACTCGCTTGATTTCACGGACATTGTCCGCCGTATACAATCGCCAATTGCGCCAATCTCGGGGAGGACCCGAAATGAGACCTTCGCGTTCCCAACGGAAGAGTGTCGCACGAGAGACGTCGAACAAGTCACAGATTTGGTTCGTCTTGTACAGCTTTTTCCTTGTCGTGCTGCCGTCCTGTTTCACTGCACCCAACATGTCCGAGGAAATGAGTCGATCGTGAATACAAGCTGAGTATAGTCAGTATGCTTCACCTGTCAAAGAAAACAGAAAATGCTGCACGCGTGCGTGTGCGGCAGATGATCAGCTCTTGAGGAGATCGCGGTGGGTGAGTGTGACCTGGTACCCGAGCGCGGCCAGACTTTCCTTAAGTCGGCTGGCGACCGCAACGGAACGGTGCCGTCCGCCCGTACATCCGACGGCAATGGTGAGATAGCTGCGCTGCTCACGCTCATAGAGAGGGACCAGAAACTTGAACATGTCTTCGACCAAGCGCAGAAATTGAATCGCTTCGGAATCATCCAACACATACGCACGAACGCGAGGGTCTTCGCCGCTGAGCGGTTTCAATTCCGGCACGAAGAACGGGTTGCGCAGGAAACGCACGTCGAACAAGAGGTCGATATCGTATGGCACGCCGAACTTGTAGCCGAACGTAATGATCGCAACTGTCAGACGCTTCGGCACCCCGCTTCTCCGAAACTGGCGAGAGAGGAGTTCGCGCAGCTCGTGGACCGTGAGATCGGAGGTATCGATAATTCGGTCCGCGCCACGGCGGAGCTCGGCCATTCGGTCTTTTTCAAATCGCACTCCTTCAAGGACAGGGAGTTGGGGCAGCATGGGATGGGGCCGCCGAGATTCGGAGAACCGCCTGACGAGTACTTCCTCTTTCGCCTCGAGGAAGACCAGCTCCACGGAGTGCCCCATGGCTTTAACGCGGTCCAGGATACCCATGAGATCGGTGAAAAACACACGTTCACGAATGTCGATGCCCAGCGCCACATTTCGAATTTCGCCGCCCTGTTGATTGCACAGATCGACAAACGTGGGGATCAGCGCCGGCGGCAGGTTATCAACGCAGAAGTATCCGCAATCCTCGAGGCACTTGAGCGCGTGGCTCTTCCCCGAGCCGGACAGACCGCTCACCACGACAAGATGGAGGCCAGGCGGTCCAGCGCGACCCATCGTCCCGACTCACCCTTGAGGGTCCACCAACTGAATGTCCCCGCTGCCCAGTCTATGCATCAACTGAACCTTCGACGTGGTCGCGTCTAAGTAAATGAGGAAATCCAGCGCGCGGGAACGCAACTGGTCGCGGGCTTCCTCGACGGACAACCGGGGCAGTGTCGGCCGCGTGACCCGGAACGCGGGCACCTCCTGACGTGCGAGGCGCTCAGCCGGGGGACCGTGTTTGACCGCAGCTCGGCCCTTGCGCGCCACGAGACGCTCCTTGTGTTTTCTGAGTTGCGTGGCCAGCTTGTCGACCAGCTTGTCGACGGAGGCGTACATCTCCGACGTGACCGCTCTCGCTTGGATACGACGGCCGCGAAGGATGACGAGCGCCTCCGCCGTGTGCCGCAGCTTATCGACTCCCACCAATACCTGGACGGGCGTGCCCTGGAGACCAAAGCGATCCAATCGGAGCACGCGATCCGCGATGTATCGTCTCAAAGCAGGTGTAATTTTCACGTGTCTTCCGACCAGTCTCAGATTCATTCCTACCCTTTCCGCCGGAACACTGTCCTGTGGCGCACAATTCCCCCGGTTGCGGCGAGCCGTATCTCGGTACACACTGCCGCTTTCTCGCAGCACGATACGAGGGTCACACTGCCGGATCCGTCACATGTGCAATGGAGCGCGCGAGTCTCACGGAGCTGACTAGAAGAACTTGCGTCGTTGGCTGGCCGATGGGATATTCTCTTCGGCTCTGTATTTGGCGACTGTCCGTCTGGCAATCATGATCTGTTGAGTCCGAAGGCGAGCGGCGATTTCTTCATCCTTGAGGGGTTTATGCGCATCCTCTTCCGCCACCATCTTCTTGATCATTTCCCTGACGGTGACCGATGACATCATGTCGGCGGTGTGGTCCGCCCGCTGGAGCCCGGCATTGAAGAAGAATTTAAGTTCGAGCATCCCTTGCGGGCAATACATGTACTTGTTGGCCGTGACCCGACTGATCGTCGATTCGTGCATCCCGATATCTTCGGCCACCTGCTTGAGCACCAGCGGTTTCAGCGCTTGGACCCCGTGCTCGAAGAACTGTTGTTGAAATTTGACGATGCTGGAGACGACCTTCACAATGGTCTTATTCCGTTGCTCTATGCTCCGAATGACCCACTGTGCCGCCCGTAATTTCTCGTCCAGGTACGCCTTTGTCTCGGGTGACCCGGAGCGGCCGCTCGCCAGCATCTGTTTGTAATAGGGACTGATCCGCATGCGAGGCAAGCCATCGTCGTTCAACAGCACGACCCACTCGCCCTCGTTTTTCACCACAAATACGTCCGGCACGATGACGTAGTTCTGCGTATTGCTGAACGGTCGCCCTGGCTTCGGCTCGAGTCCTTCGATGACCTTCGTCGCCTGGAACACTTCGTCCAGCGCGATATCGAGCGCCTTTGCGATCTTGCCGTATTGTTTCTTTTCGAGATCCTTCAGATGGTAGAGGATGACTTGCTCCACGACGGATCCCTTCAACGCACCGGGCCTGGCCCCAATGGCTCCCATCGGACTCCGGCCGAGATGCCCCAATTGCAGGAGCAGGCACTCGGGGAGATTGCGGGCTGCGACACCAGTGGGATCGAACGACTGTATGGCACTCAAGACGGATTCGGCCTCATCCACGGTGAAGCTGGTGCCGGCGACGACCTCCGCCAGCGGAGTCCGCAGGTATCCGTCATCATCCAAGTTGCCGATGATGAGCTGCCCGATTTCCTTCTCACGGTCCGCCAGGCCCGAGAGAGAGAGTTGCCAGAGCAGATGGTCTTCGAGCGACGTCGCTTTCGCGACGGTCTGCTCATAGGAGGGAAATTCGTCCTGGGAGGAGGAGGGATTCTCGGAATCACCGGCCCGGCGATCGCTGTCGAAGTAATCTTCCCAACTCGCCGGCGAGAGGTCCTCAGTGGTTTCCGCGTCTTCCTTGGGCGCCCCCTCTTCCCCGACTCGATCCGTGGTCGTCTCAAGTTCCGCGCCCTGTCGCTCGTCAACGGACGCTTCGTCCGCTTCTTCGCCATCGGCCTGAAGCTCTTCAAGCAGAGGGTTTTCCATGAGATGCTGCGCTAAGGTCTGCTGAAGTTCCAGCCGCGAAAGCTGCAGCAGCTTGATCGCCTGCTGCAATTGCGGCGTCATGATGAGCTTCTGACTCAGGCGGAGGTCGAGACGTAGCTTCATGGCAGTCCAGTTGAGTTTCAGCTACAGGCGAAACCCTTCCCCTAGGTATACCGCACGGGCCGTCTCGCTCTTCACAATGGCGTCGGGCGTTCCGGCTTCGATAATGGCGCCTTCATTAATAATATAGGCTCGGTCCGTTATGGACAATGTTTCCTGCACATTGTGGTCGGTCATCAAGATGCCGATCCCTTTGCATTTCAAGCGGGTGACAATTTGTTGGATTTCCCCTACCGCAATCGGGTCGATGCCCGCGAACGGCTCGTCAAGCAGCATGAAGAGCGGTTGCGGCGCCAGCGCCCGGGTGATCTCCAGTCGCCGTCGTTCTCCGCCCGACAACGCATACCCCTTGCTCTTTCGGATCTGGGCGAGGTCCAATTCGACGAGGAGGGCCTCAAGCCGGCCGCTTCGCTCCATGGGAGAGAGATCCATCATTTCGAGAATGGCCACGATATTGTCCTCAACCGACAAGCGGCGGAAGACCGACGATTCTTGCGGTAAGTAACCGATGCCCTTCCTTGCTCGTTTGTACATCGGCAGGTCCGTAATCGCTTCGCCGTCCAAGAAGATGGCTCCGTTGTCCGGCTGACACAACCCGACCATCATGTCAAAGATCGTGGTCTTGCCGGCACCGTTGGGCCCCAACAGGCCGACGATCTCTCCAGCTTGGACTTCAAGGGAGACTCCTTTGACGACACATCGCCCCTTGAAGCTCTTCTCCAGACCCTTCGCCGCGAACCGTTGGCCCCATGGTCCCGCAGCATGGACCTGATGCACCGAAACCTGGACCTCGCGAGTGGCTTCGATCATCGTGGGGTCTCCGATTCACCCTCGATCGTCACGTGAGACCCTCCTTCGACGACACTGCGATCTTCAGCCAGGAACATCGTGATCTGCTTCCCTGCCACTCGAGCTCCCTTTTGCCACGCCACCGGATCCCCCGTCATGACGATCTTTTCCTCATCCTGAAAATACACGGCCTTCTGGCACGTGGCGCTGCCTCCTTCCTTTTCAATCCGTACGCGACCGGTCGCCTCGATCGTCTTCACTGCCCGGTTGGACACCGTCGGTAAGCTGTCGGGAGCCGGCTTCGAGTTCCTGTCGATAGCCGTCGTCTTCCGTCCGTTCGAGACAGGCCCATGAGAGCTATGAGAAGCCGAAGAGGGTGGACCGGCTGGCTTGAAAGAGACGATCATCTTGTCCGAGTGAACCACTAACCCCCCACGCATCAGGACCACAGCGCCTTCAAATATGGCCTGACTCTCCTGATTCCTGACCGTCATTTTTTTGGCCGTGATCGTGGTACTCGGATGATCACTGCTCTCAGCTCCTCGGGCAGGATGCGACTCCACTCCCGCGATAACGGCGACGATCAGGACTCCTGCGCTAAGATACGGGTACGATAGCCACATGTACATCGTCCAACACCGCAAATTCCTCGATTCGTAATTTGCCCTGAAGCCCTCGCCCGTTGACTTGCAGACCATGGCCGGTGATGGATACCGGGTCGGAGGTCGTGATTTCTTGGCGATCTTCGTTCCACAAGAGGTGATTGGTGGCGATCGTATATCCGCTGTGGGTCGTGACGATGATCACTGCATCGTGATTCACCAACAGAAAATCCTTCCTAACTGTATCGAGTGTGCCCTCGTCCCCTTCAAGGCTCATCTCCTTGCCACCATGGTCGTATAGTGTGACCGTCACCTGCTGGAGAAGGGCGCGGTTCTCCCGCTCAAACAACCGTGCCTTCTTGGCACGGACCTCCCACTGAACGGTCCCGTCCTTGGTTTGAGTAAAGACAAAATCCTCGATGCTTGCATCGGCGGCCTCGGCCTCCTGCGACACGAGCGGCTTGGTCGTCGAAATAGATGCTGACCGTGTAAAGAGGTGGTAAGCGACGGAGGAGGCAAGCGCAATCGCAACGATAAGAAAGGTTCGCCGAACCCAGCGTTCCCACATCTAAATCGTTTCCTGCTGACTCCAGACAAACGGGCACCGGACCAGTGTGGCATGATAGTAGCATGCCGGCGGGGGCAAGTAAACTCGCTGGCTTCAACAGGAGAGGACGCTAGGAAGGTCGCAAGAAGCGCCTCGCGATCCGTGAGAGACGGAGAGCGCTCAGGCGCTGTTCGGGGGATAATTAGGGAGAGACCGTCGGTTCTGCAGAGGTCTGCTCGCCGGGTTTCCCGCCTTTTCGTGGCAACGCCGCCTTCTTGTCAGCCCCTTCGCCTGCGCGTGCCACGAGCTCGATCGCGACCATTTCAGCGGAGTCGCCCACACGGCGGCGGGTCTTTATGAGACGCGTATAGCCCCCGGGACGATCGCGGAATCGCGGGGCTACATCGCTGAACAGCTTCGCGACGATGTCTTTCTTCCGCAGGAACCCAAGCGCACGCCGGCGCGCCGGCAATGTCCCTTCTTTACCCAGAGTGATCATGCGATCCGTGAACCCACGGATTTCTTTTGCTTTCGCTTCGGTCGTTTCAATCCGTTCCTGCTCCAGCAGAGACGTCACGAGGCTGCGGAACATCGCCCAGCGGTGTTTCGTCTTTCGCCCGAATTGTCGCCCTTTTTTCTTATGCCGCACGGCCATGACTCCCGGTTAGCTGGTGGATTGTCGTCCGCCCTCGGGAGACGAGCCGCCATCTAAGCGTGTGCCCAGACCCAGGCCCATCTCCGCGAGAATCTCCTTGATCTCATTAAGAGACTTCTTTCCGAAATTCTTGGTTCTGAGCATTTCCGACTCGGTCTTCTGCACAAGGTCCGCAATGGTCTTGATGTTGGCGTTTTTTAGACAGTTCGCGGCCCGCACCGACAGCTCGAGCTCGTTGACGCTCCGGAACAAGTTCCGGTTCACTTCATGCGTGACCTCCGGTTTCTGCGCCTCCGCGCCCGCCTCCACGCGATCCTCCGCGTGGATGAAGATATCGAGGTGATCGCGCAGAATGCTCGCGGCGGTGGACAGCGCGTCTCGCGGCGAGATCGTGCCGTCCGTCCAAATTTCCAGAGTCAGCTTGTCGTAGTCGGTCATCCGCCCGACCCGAGCGTTTTCCACGTGGAAATTGACCCGCTTGATCGGTGAAAAAATCGAGTCGACGGCGATCACTCCGATCGGCAAACCCTCTTCCTTGTTTCGTTCCGCCGGCACGTACCCTCGCCCATGCTTCACCATCATCTCCATGTCGAGCATGGCGTCCTTATCGAGCGTCGCGATGTGCAGGTCCGGGGTGAGGATCGTCACATCGGCATCATGGAGGATGTCCGACCCCTTCGCTTCGCCCGGTCCCTTCTTCTTCAACCGGATCGTCTTTGGCTTGTCGGAATGCAGCGCCAGGCGAAGGCTCTTGACGTTCAAGATGATGGAGGTCACGTCCTCGGTCACGCCCGGTATCGTGGAGAACTCGTGAAGGACCCCTTCGATCTTGACCGTGGTGACAGCCGCACCCGTCAACGAGGACAGGAGCACGCGACGCAGTGAATTCCCGACCGTCGTGCCAAATCCTCGCTCGAACGCCTCCGCCGTAAACCGAGCGAACGTAGGCGAAAGAGAATCCTTGTCGACTTCCACCCGCACCGGGACTTGAAAGTCTTTCATTGCTTTAATCATGTCTCCCCCTTCGTCTCAATAAACGCCAGCAGTACGAGGACGCGATAGCCAACGCAGAGCCCCCTCGGACGAGCCGTGATGTCGTTAGCGTGAATACAACTCGACGATCATCTGCTCATTCACTGGCAACACGATCTGGTCCTTCGTCGGCAACGCCCGCACCGTCCCCTTAAAGCCGGCTTTGTCCAACTCCAACCATTCCGGAATTCCCCGACCCTCCACAGCATCAAGCGCGGCTTGAATCGGGATGAGTGAACGACTCCCCTCGTGTACGGCCACGACATCGCCGGACTTGACGAGCGCCCCCGGAACGGTACGCATCCGCCCGTTGACCGTGATATGCCCGTGATTTACCAACTGCCGCGCTTCTTTCCTCGAGGCACCGAAGCCTAGACGATAGACGACGTTGTCCAAACGGCACTCCAGCAGCCGCAGCAATGCCTCTCCCGTGACGCCGACTTGGCGCTCTGCGCGTCGGAAAATCCCGCGGAACTGCCGCTCTTGCAACCCGTAAATTCGTCGCAGTTTCTGCTTCTCCCGTAACTGGAGACTGTATTCCGTCGTGCGGTGCCGCCCCTGACCGTGCTGGCCCGGGGGATAACTGCGCCGCTCGATGGCGCACTTCTCCGTCATGCACCGGGAACCCTTCAGAAATAATTTTTCGCCTTCTCTCCGGCAGAGTCGGCAAACCGGACCTCTATACTTAGCCACGTGTCTTCCTCCGTCAGAAATTTGTGACTTGGCGATCTGGCGATTTAGTGATTGAAGGATCGGCCTGGTCCCGGATGGAAACAATCACCAAATCACCAAATCTCACAATCATACTTTCTTCTAGACTCGTCGCCTTTTCGGTGGACGGCACCCATTGTGGGGGATGGGAGTGACGTCGCGAATGAGATTGATCCGCAATCCGGCGCCCTGCAGCGACCGGATGGCCGATTCCCGTCCGGCGCCGGGCCCGTTCACATACACGTCCACCTGCCTCAGGCCGTACTCCATTGCCTTGCGCGCCGCGGTCTCACCCGCCCGCTGCGCGGCAAACGGTGTGCTCTTCCGAGAGCCCTTGAAGCCCATATTGCCCGCGCTGGACCACACCACTGTGTTGCCGCTCATGTCGGTGATCGTAACGATCGTATTGTTGAATGACGCCTGCACGTGCGCGATGCCGGCTTGCACGATCTTCCGTTCCTTCTTCTTACCCTTCTTGACGCTCATGTTGACTCCTTACGTCCCCCAAGTCCTCCACCCTACGCGCCGCTCGGAGCCGCGACAGGTTTCTTGGGCTTGCTCCCCACACCCGCCCGCCGGCCTTTTCTCGTTCTGGCGTTCGTTCTCGTCCGTTGACCCCGTACCGGCAACCCTTTGCGATGCCGCAAGCCCCGGTACGTCCCCGTGTCGATCAGTCGCTTGATATTCATGGAGACGTCCTTGCGGAGATCGCCCTCTACCTGAAAATCGTGATCGATGACTTCTCTCAACTTCACGATCTTGTCCTCGCTGAGATCCTTGACCCGGATCGAGCCGTCCACGCCGGCCTTCTTCAAAATCTGTTGCGCCGAGGCCCGAGCGATCCCGTAGATATACGTGAGCCCTACGTCGACCCGTTTCTCCCTCGGCAAGTCTACTCCCGCGATCCGTGCCATCTCTTCTCCTTTCCTGCTCTTCCTGATGGTGGCGGGGGTGCCCTTTACTGCGCGCATCCACCGAGCACCGCCCACTTCAATGAAAACTTCTTAATGATCTTGGGTGCGCGGTGCGCGAGCACGAAGGGCACTCCCGCCACCCTTCCCCTCATCCTTGCCGTTGCTTGTGCCTAGGATTCTCGCACAAGACCCGGACAACGCCCCGCCTCCGCACGACCTTGCACTTCGAGCAGATTGGTTTGACCGACGATTTGACCTTCATCCCTGGACCTCTGCGTTGGAGATTGTGCGCCGGCGCGGAGCACGGTCGCCGCGTTGTCGAGAGCGCCGCCGCGTTGCGCCTGCCCCGAAACCTGTCGGCTTCATTTGAATCGGTACGTGATCCGCCCTCGAGTCAGATCATAAGGAGATAACTCGACGGTCACTTTGTCTCCAGGAAGTATTCGGATGAAGTGCATCCGCATTTTACCGGAAATATGCGCGAGAATCTTATGGCCATTGTCCAGTTGAACGCGAAACATCGCGTTCGGCAGTGTCTCAGCGACAGTTCCTTGAACCTCGATGACGTCTTCTTTTCCCACGCAGACTCCCCAGCCCGTCCTACGTGCGACTCAACACGCACGCCGGGCCGGACGGTTGCACAACGATCGTATGCTCGAAGTGAGCCGACAGGCTCCCATCCTTCGTGACCGCGGTCCACTGATCGTCAAGAATGCGGACCCCGCTTCCCCCCATATTGACCATCGGTTCGATGGCCAACACCATTCCCGCTTGCAGCCGAGGGCCTTGCCCGGGTCTTCCATAGTTGGGTACCTGGGGCTCCTCGTGCAGTTGCCGACCGATACCGTGCCCGACAAAGTCCGTGACGACGGAATAGCCCGCAGCTTCCACCTGTCGTTGAATGGCATGCGAGATGTCACTGAGTCGATTGCCTACCACCGCCTGTTGGATTCCCAAGTGCAAGGCCTGCTCGGTCACGCGAATCAGCCGGTCGGCAGCGAGGTCGATCCGTCCCACCGGGACCGTGATGGCGGAGTCGCCGTAATACCCGCCCACGATGGCGCCGAGATCGAGTCCGATAATGTCTCCTTCCCGCAACCGGCGACCGGATGGAATGCCATGCACCACTTGGTCGTTGACCGACGCGCAGAGAGTCTTCGGATAGTTCCGATACCCCTTAAACGCGGGGATTGCGCCCCGAGCTCGAATTTCCCGTTCCGCAACCCGGTCCAACTCGTCCGTCGTGATACCGGGCTTCACTTCATTCTTCAGGATCTCCAGTACTTCAGCCACCACCCGCGACGCCCGCGCCATGACTTCGATTTCAGCCGGGGTCTTCAGGATGATCATGTCACCCCTTGGACCGCAAGGAGCTTGGTCAGTCGTCCGTAGACATCGTCGACCGGTCCCGATCCGTCCAGGGACGACAAGAGCCGTTTACTTTCGTAGTACCGGATCAACGGGGCCGTCTGCTCCTCATACACCTTCAGGCGAGCTTCGATCGTCTCCTGTCTGTCGTCGCTCCGCTGAACGAGCCCGGTTCCGCATCGGTCGCACACCCCTGCCCGTTCCGGCGGCGCAAACTCGATGTGGAACACTGCCTGACACTTCGGACAACTGCGCCGACCGCTGAGCCGCCGCACCACGTCGTTGCGGGGCACCAGGAAGTTGATCACGCGATCCAATTTCACGCCCTTCGCATCGAGCAGCTTCGTCAACTCCTCCGCTTGCGGTACGGTTCGAGGAAAGCCGTCCAGAATAAATCCCTTGCCGCACGTGGGCTCGTTCACCTTCTCTTTCACCATGCCGATGACCACCGAATCGGGGACCAGGCTTCCTTTCTCCATGTACTCTTGGGCCTTCTTGCCCAACGGCGTTTGGTTCTTCACGGCCTCCCTGAGTAAGTCTCCGGTGGAGATCTTCGGACGCTGGGACTCTCGCGCAAGCCTGTCCGCCTGCGTGCCCTTCCCAACCCCCGGTGCACCGAGAAAGACCAGCCGCATGCCTAAGAACTCCGCCCTCGTAACGGACTGGCCCCCTTCCCCAAGAACCCTTCGTAGTTGCGCATGAGCATGTGAGATTCGATCTGCGATGCGGTGTCCAATCCGACCCCGATGACGATCAACAACGACGTGCCGCCGAAGTAGAACGGCACATTCAGCTTGTAGATCAGGAACTCCGGGATGACGCACACGATCGCCAGATAGATCGCCCCGACGAAGGTAATTCTCGTCAACACCTTATAGATGTAGTCGGAGGTTCGCTGGCCCGGACGAATTCCCGGGATGAATCCTCCGTATTTCTTCATGTTATCGGCCATGTCCACCGGGTTCAAGACGACGGCCGTATAAAAGAAACAAAAGAAGACGATCAAGCCGACGTACAACAGCGTATAGACCAAGGACCCCGGGGCCAAGTGCGCCCCGATCGACTTGATCCACGGGGTTTCAAAGAACCCTGTGATCGTCGCGGGAAACGCGATGATGGATGATGCGAAGATCGGGGGAATCACCCCGGACGTATTGATTTTCAGCGGAATGTGCGTGCTCTGCCCCCCATACACACGCCGACCGATCACTCGTTTCGCGTATTGGACGGGAACTTTCCTCCGCCCGCTTTCCAGAAATACGATTGCCCCGACGACCCCCAACATGACCAAAGCCAGGAAGACCAGGAGCAGAAAGCTTAACTGTCCGACTTTGTAGAGGTCGAACGTCTGCGCAACGGCACTGGGAAGCCTAGCCACGATACCGGCGAAGATGATCAGCGAGATGCCGTTCCCAATCCCGCGTTCGGTGATCTGTTCGCCCAGCCACATCAGGAACCCGGTCCCCGCGGTCAACGTGATCACGGTCATGACTCGGAATCCCCACCCTGGGGAGAGGACGAATTGGCCTTGATTCATGCCCTCCAGCCCGATCGCGATCCCGAATCCCTGGATGAGCGCAATCCCGATCGTCCCGAACCTCGTGTACTGGATGATTTTCTTGCGGCCCCGCTCTCCCTCCTTGGCCAGCTTCGACAGGTGGGGGATGACCACCGTGAGCAACTGCAGGATGATCGACGCGCTGATATATGGCATGATCCCCAGCGCGAAGATCGTTAATTTGGACAACGACCCGCCGGAGAAAATGTCCAAAAACCCGAGTAGCGCCCCGCCTTGTTTCTGCAGGAACTCCGAAAGCGCTTCGCCGTTGATCCCGGGGGTCGGGATGTGGGCCCCGACGCGATAGACCACGAGCATCCCCAGGGTGAACAGGATCCGTGTTCGTAACTCGGGGATTTTGAAAATATTCTGGAAACTGGTCAGGAGTCGCTCAAACACTGCTAATGACCTCGGCTCTCCCCCCAGCCGCTTGGATCTTAGCCTCCGCGGATTTGCTGAACTTGTGCGCCTGAATGACGAGCGGGCGAGCGAGCTCGCCCACGCCCAGGATCTTCACCGGCGAGTGCTTTTGCTTGACCAATCCGGCGTCATGCAGCAACGCCGGGGTGATCGTCTCAGCGGCTTCCAGTCCGGCCAGCGACTTCAGATTGACCACCGCGTATTCAACCCGGAAAGGATTCGCGAACCCGAACTTCGGCAGCCGCCTGACCAGCGGCATCTGTCCGCCTTCAAACCCCGGTCGCTTCCCGCCGCCGGACCGAGCGAGCAAACCCTTATGACCCTTCGTGGCGGTCTTTCCATGACCCGAACCGGGTCCACGACCGACTCGTTTTCGTTTGTGCGTCGCTCCCGGTGGGGGAGCCAGTTCATGAAGTTTCATGGCGATTGCACATGGAGAAGATAACCCACCTTGTGGATCATCCCACGCACTTGCGGCGTATCGGGCCTGATCACCGATTGGTGGATCTTCCGCAGCCCGAGTCCTTGGAGCACCAAGCGGTGGCGCATCGGTGTCCCGATGGGACTCCGTTTCAGCGTGATCCGCAGCCCCGATTCCGACGAGTTCTTGGCCTTCAAGGGACTCATCCCGTTCACCGAGACTTAGGCGGTTTCCGCCATCACGGTCTTTCGTAGCCGCACCGTCTGCTCCGGATCGCGCAGCTGTTGGAGTCCGTTCAGGGTCGCCCGCAC
Organism: Nitrospiraceae bacterium; assembly: GCA_037446055.1. Lineage (GTDB taxonomy): Bacteria > Nitrospirota > Nitrospiria > Nitrospirales > Nitrospiraceae > JBBIJI01. The sequence continues at coordinate 8,961 of JBBIJI010000044.1, read as the reverse complement.
AGTGTTGAATGGATTCCCGCGCCCCAATGTCTTGGCGATGATGTTGTGGGCACCGACTACTTCCACGACCGCGCGGACCGCACCACCCGCGATGATCCCCGTACCCGCGACGGCCGGCTTGAGCAGCACATGCTCGCCGCCGAACAACCCGTGCACTTCGTGTGGGATCGTCCCTGACTTGAGCGGAACCTGGACCAAGTGTTTTTTGGCTTGCTCAACCGCCTTCGAGATCGCCACAGGCACCTCGGCCGCTTTGCCCTTCCCCACACCGACCCATCCCTGACCATCTCCGACGACGACCAAGGCACAGAAGTTAAAGCGCTTCCCACCTTTCACCACTTTCGCGACCCGATTGATAAAGACGACTTTATCTTTCAAGCTCAATTCATCTGGGTTGACCCGCACGAGTTCCTACTCCTCTCTCTGAGCATTCAACCCTGAGTCAAAAGCCGACCGTGAAGATTGACCGCCCGAGACTAAAACTGTAAGCCACCTTCACGTGACGCGTCCGCCAGGGCCTTGATGCGGCCGTGGTAAAGCCTTCCCCCCCGATCAAAGACGACCGCCATCACCTTGACCGCCTTGGCCCGTTCGGCCAACAGTTTCCCTACGGCCTTTGCCGCTGAGATTGAGCCGGTCGATTTGAGCGATTGCCGCAGCTCCTTATCGAGGGTCGAAGCCGATGCGAGAGTGGCACCCTTCATGTCATCGATAATCTGGGCATAAATATGGGCACGGCTCCGGAACACGTTGAGCCGAGGACGGTCCGAAGTCCCGAACACGCGTTGCCTGACACGCCGCCGTCGACGTTCGAGCTGTCGCTTCTTTTCCTCGACGTTCATCGCAAACCCTTACTTTACTTTCCGGTCTTGCCTTCCTTCTTCCGCAGAACTTCTCCGGCGTAACGAATCCCTTTTTGCTTATAGACGTCGGGGGGCTTGATCGCCCGCATGTCGGCAGCCACCTGACCCACCATCCGCTTGTCCACCCCGCGCAAGGTGAGGAGGGTCTGCTTGTCAATCTTGACATCGACCCCGGCGGGCAAGTCGTACACCACCGGATTGATATAGCCGACGTTAAAGCTCACTTGACGCCCCTGTGCTTGCGCCTTATAGCCGACACCGGTGATTTCGAGAGACCGCTCGTACCCCTTTGTCACCCCGTGCACCATGTTGTTCAATTCCGCGCGGACGAGACCATGCAGCGCCCGCACCTTCCGGTCGTCCCCCCGGCGCACAACCCGGATCTGGCCATCCTTGACTTCGACGGTGATCCCTTCCGCGACGGGCCAGTCCAGCTGACCGAGCGGTCCCTTCACCGACACGGTGCCTCCGGTCACCTTGACCTCGACGCCGCCAGGAATCGCCACCGGTTTGTTGCCTATCCGAGACATCGCCCAACCGTCCTTTCCAACAAGCTCGCACCCTTACCACACCGAGCACAAGACCTCGCCACCGAGCCCGGCGCGTCGAGATTCCTGGTCGGTCATCAGTCCCTTGGATGTCGAGAGTATGGCGACGCCGAGTCCGTTACGGACCTTCGGGATCTCCTGCTTCCCCACGTAGACCCGTCGACCCGGCTTGCTGATACGCTGCATGCCGGTAATCATCGGCCGCTCGCCTCCGACATACCGGAGTCGGACACGCAGCGCGGGGTGGCCTCGCTCCTGGACTTCCTCGATCGGCCCCACAAACCCTTCCCCCTGAAGAAGCTGAAGCAATCGACGCTTCAGACCGGATGCCGGAACCGTCGTCGTCTCATACCCGCGCCGCGAGGCGTTCTGCAACCGAATAATCAGATCAGCAATCGGATCGGTCACCATACCATCACACTCCAACGAGGCGAATGTTGAATCACGAGTAATGGTGAATTATGAATTTCTACTCCGACCAATTCAAAATTCATAATTCAGAATTCACAATTCGACCTTAGGCCCACTACCAGCTCGCCTTCCTCACGCCGGGAATCTCTCCGCGCAGGCTCAGGAAGCGGAAGCAAATTCTGCACATCCGAAAACGCCGTAAATAGCCTCGTACCCGTCCGCAGAGCGGACACCGATGGTAGTCCCTCGTCGAAAACTTGGCTTTCGCCGCCGCCTTGTTCCTCAGTGCCAACCGTGCCACGCGTTCACTCCCTTCTCGTCCGACGCCTTAGACCTCCTAGGTCCTGAACGGCATGCCCAGGTGTTTCAGCAGCGCCTTCCCTTCGTCGTTCGTCCTGGCCGATGTTACGATCGTGATATCCATCCCATGAATCGAGGCTACGCTGTCGTATTTGATTTCGGGGAAAATCAACTGCTCCTTCAATCCCAGCGCATAGTTGCCTCGTCCGTCGAACGCTTTGGGCGAGACCCCTCGAAAGTCCCGAATGCGCGGGAGGGCCAAGGTCACGAGACGATCAAAGAACTCATACATCCGTCGGCTGCGTAACGTCACTTTTGCTCCGATCGGCATCCCTTGCCGCAGCTTGAACCCGGCGATGGCTTTTTTGGCTCGGGTGACGACCGGCTTCTGTCCAGAAATCACGCCCAGTTCGGCAGTCGCGCTCTCGAGCAACTTGACGTTTTGAATGGCTTCGCCCATACCGACGTTCAAGACGATCCGCTCAAGGCGCGGGACCTGCATCGGATTCTTGTAACCAAACTCCTTCATCAAGACGGGGACGACTTGGTCACGGTACATGGCCCGAAGACGCGGTTCGACCGGCGGTTCATGTACCTCTTCGTGCTTCGCCGTGTCCGCCGCCGCCTCTTTCTTACCGGCCGGTTTCCTCTCCGGCGGCTTCCCGCCTTTGCCCTTTTCCTGCTTGGCCATGACGTGTGACTCTCGCCTATTCCACGAGTTCCTTCGATTGCTTACTGAATCTTGCCCGTCGGCCGTCCTCAAGACGGCGGATGCCCAAGCGGGTGGGCTTGCGCGTCACCGGACAGAGATACATCACATTGGAGATGGCAAGCGGCGCCTCCCGCTCGATGATGCCGCCCTGCTTGAGTTTCGGATTGGGTTTGGTATGGCGTTTCACGATGTTCAGTTTTTCTACGAGAACGGTCCCCGCGGAGGAATCCACGGACAACACTTTCCCGGACTTGCCTCGCTCACGACCGGCAATCACGACGACCGTGTCGCCTTTCCGAATCCTGCTTCTTCGCGTCGCGTCCATACCCCGAGCTCCTAGAGCACCTCCGGCGCCAGGGAGATGATCTTCATGAACTTCTTCCAGCGGAGCTCTCGCGCAACCGGCCCGAAGATACGAGTGCCCACCGGTTCCCCTTCCTTGTTGATCAACACGCAGGCGTTCCGGTCGAACTTGATGTACGACCCATCCTCCCGCCGCACGCCCTTGGTCGTCCGGACGATCACCGCCCGACTCACATCGCCCTTCTTCACGGTGGCCTGGGGAATGGCTTCTTTGACCGTCACCACCACAACGTCACCGAGGGACCCGTAGCGGCGCTTGGAACCGCCCAGCACATGAAAGCACATCACCTGTTTGGCGCCGGAATTGTCCGCGACATCCATGTAGGTGTAGTTCTGAATCATGCCCGATCCCTAACAATCATCAGCTCTCAGCTCTCGGCCAGCCGCGTGAACCAAGAAGGCGACGGCTGAGAGTCGACATCCGAGCGCCGCGATTATTCCGGCCTTCCCTTCTCGAGGATTTCAACCACCCGCCAGTGCTTTTCCTTGCTGATCGGCCGGGTTTCGATCATCCGTACTCGGTCTCCGATCTGACACTGATTCTGTTCGTCATGCGCCTTGAGTTTCGTCACCCGACGGAGCACCTTTCGGTACATCGGGTGTATGACCGATCGCTCGACGGAGACCACCACCGTCTTATTCATCCTGTTGCTGACGACCTTGCCGACCCACTCGCGGCGTGGTCCCGCTGCTTGTCCCATACCGCTCACCTCTTACCTTCCGAGGGGGCACGCTCCTGGCTGAGCTCCAATTGCCGCAGAACGGTCTTGACGCGGGCCAGGTCGCGCCTCGCTTTCCGGAGTTGCATCGGATTTTCAAGTCGGCCGGTGCCGAGTTGGAAGCGCAGGTTGAACAACTCCTGCACGAGCTGCTTCACCTTTTCCGCCAATTCCGGGGCCGACATCTGTCTCAGCTCTTTCAAGTCCACCGGCATCGCCTAAAACTCCCCGCGCTTGACGACGCGCGTCGTGATCGGCAGCTTATGGGCCGCCAACCTGAAGGCCTCGTGCGCGACCTCGGGCGTCACTCCGTCCATTTCGTAGAGAATCCGGCCGGGCTTGACGACCGCCACCCAATATTCCGGGTTCCCTTTCCCCTTGCCCATACGGGTTTCCGCAGGCTTTTTCGTGATCGGCTTATCCGGAAACACGCGCGTCCACACCTGCCCCCCTCGCTTGACGTAGCGCGTGATGGCGATCCGGGCGGCCTCGATCTGACGGCTGGTAATCCAGCCGGGCTCCATGGCCTTCAAGCCGTACTCGCCGAGTGTGATGTCGCCGCCGCGATATGCTTTTCCGCGCATCCGGCCCTTCTGCATTTTGCGGAACTTGACTTTCTTCGGAGCTAACACTCGTGCCGTGCTCCTTACACCACTCGCCGCTCAAGGCCGAGTTCAGGCTTTTGCGCTTGGCCGGGCATGATCTCGCCTTTGTAGATCCAAGTCTTCACCCCGATCTGCCCCATCGTCGTGCGCGCTTCGGCAAACCCAAAGTCCACTTCCGCCCGGAGCGTGTGCAGCGGGACGCGGCCTTCCCTATACCACTCGGTTCTGGCGATTTCGGCTCCGCCCAGGCGTCCGGCGACCATGATTTTGATCCCCTGCGCGCCGAGTCGAAGCGCGGACTGTACGCTGCGCTTCATGGCCCGGCGGAACGCCACGCGTTTTTCCAACTGCATGGCGACGTTCTCGCTCACGAGCTGGGCGTCCAGCTCCGGCTTCTTGATCTCTTTGACGTTGATGTACACCTGCCCGCCGTATTCCTTTTCCAAGGTCGCTTTCAGCTTGTCGACTTCCGCGCCTTTTCGTCCGATGATGATGCCGGGCCTGGCCGTATGGATGATCACGCGAGTCTGATCACCAGAACGCTCGATCTCCACCTTCGACACGCCCGCGTGATAGAGTTTGTCCTTGACCATCTTCCTGATACGGATGTCCTCGTGCAGCAATCGGGCAAACTCTTTCCCCGCAAACCACCGGGAACTCCATGTGTAGGTGTACCCGATGCGATAACCGACCGGATGCGTTTTCTGTCCCATACGTCTCCGTGCTTCAGGTCAGAAAGGTCCGATTATTTCTCACCGGCGGATACCGCCGGCGCTTCGACGACGATCGTAATGTGACTCGTGCGCTTGTGTATGGGATTGGCTCGCCCCATAGACCTGGCCCGAAACCGCTTGTAGGTCGGCCCCCCGTCCACATAGGCCTCGGCAATTCGCAGGGAATCGGTGTCTCCCAGCTCCTTCTGCTCGGCGTTGGCCACGGCGGAGCGCAGCAGTTTCTCCACGACCTTGGCAGCCGCACGAGGAGTGTGCTTGAGCATGGCGAGCGCCTTCGGCACCTCTTGTCCCCGGATCATATCGATCACCGGCCGTGCTTTCCTCGGCGAGACACGGACAAATCTCAGCACTGCTCTTGCTTCAGCCATCGTCAGAACCTCGTGACGCGTGACACGTGACGAGCCACGCGCGACACCATCGCGTTTCGCATTCCGATTTGATCGCTACCGATCACTCGTCACCCGTCACTTGTCACGTCCTACTTCAGCGGCACCGCTTTCTCGGTCTTGGCCTGTCCATGCCCCTTAAAGAATCGGGTCGGCGCGAATTCCCCGAGTTTATGCCCCACCATATTCTCCGTGACGAAGACCGGGATAAACTTCTTCCCGTTGTGGACGGCGAACGTGTGGCCGATCATGTCCGGGACGACGGTCGACCGTCGAGACCACGTCTTGATCATTTTTCGATCTTTCGTCTGGTTCATCTGCTCCACCTTCTTGAGCAGATGACTGTCCACAAAGGGGCCTTTGCTGACTGAGCGAGGCATGGCCGTCTCCTACTTGCGCCGTGCGATCCGGAATTTTTCCGTCCGTTTATTTTTCCGCGTCTTATAGCCCTTCGTCGGAAGACCCCAGGGCGACACCGGGTGCGGATTCCCCTGCCCGGATTTCCCCTCGCCGCCGCCGTGAGGATGATCGACCGGATTCATGACGACCCCGCGCACATGAGGTCTCCGCCCTTTCCAGCGGGCGCGCCCTGCTTTTCCGATACTGATGTTCTCGTGGTCGACATTGCCGACTTGACCGACCGTGGCCATACATGCGGCCAGAACTTTGCGCATTTCTCCGGATTTCAGACGGAGCTGAACATAATCGCCGTCGCGCCCCATCACTTGGGCGAAGCTGCCCGCACTCCTGATCAGCTGTCCCCCCCGTCCCGGCTTGAGTTCGATATTATGGATCGTCGCTCCCAGCGGCATATTCGCCAGGGGAAGCGCGTTACCCGGGCGAACTTCGGCTTCCTGGCCGGCGTGCACCGTATCGCCTACGCTCAGACCCACCGGCGCGAGGATGTACCGCTTCTCCCCGTCGGCATAGCGGAGAAGAGCGATGCGTGCCGAGCGGTTCGGATCGTACTCGATGGCGGCCACCCGCGCCGGAATCCCGATCTTGTCGCGGAGAAAATCGATGATCCGATACAGCCGCTTGTGGCCACCGCCCCGGAATCGGACGGTCGTGCGCCCATCCGTGTTTCGTCCGCCCGTGCGGATGTGAAACTCCGTGAGGGATTTCTCCGGCTTCTTCTTGGTGATCTCCTCCTTCGTCAACGCCGTCATTCCGCGGCGTCCGGGAGAAGTCGGTCGATAAGTAATCAGTCCCATTGCATCACCAGAAATAGGATCTCGTTACGCGCTCTCGTACAACTCCAGCTTCTCTCCCGGCTTCAGCGTCACGTAGGCTTTCTTCCAATCCGGGCGCTTTCCGGCAAAACGGCCCAGCCGCTTCGTCTTGCCCATGACGTTCAGGACGTTCACGCGGGCGACTTTGACTTTCAGCAGCGCCTCGACGGCCCGCTTGATCTGCAATCGATTCGCCTCCCGCCTCACGAGAAAGCCCACGGTATTGGTCGACTCCCGCATCGCCGTGACCTTCTCAGTCAGCAACGGTTGCACCAGCACATCGTGCTCGTCACGCACCCTCACGACCAGGCCTCCTTGACGCGCGCCAGCTCCCGCTCCGGAATGACCATGAAGCTCGACGCCACGACGTCATAGACGTTGAGCTCCTCCGGACTGAGCACGGTCACCTCGGGCAGATTCCCGGCGGCTTGCATAAGATCCATTCGGCCGGGCCCGGCCACGAGAATCGTCCGGCCACTGACACCCAGCCGGGCCAGCGTTTTCGCCAAGAGCTTCGTCTTCGGTTGTTCAAGGACGAGGTCGGAGACGATCACGATACCCCCGGCCGCCAATTTATCCGAGAGCGCGCTCTGCAACGCCGCGCGATATTTCTGCTTCGGCATCGTGTACGCATAGCTCCGCGGCTTGGGACCGAACACACTGCCGCCGTGGCGCCAGAGCGGGGACCGGATCGACCCCGCACGCGCCCGCCCTGTGTGCTTCTGCTTCCAGGGCTTCTTGCCCGATCCGCTCACTTCGCCGCGTCGCAACGTTGACGCCGTTCCCTGTCGCTCGCAGGCCCGTTGCATCACTACCGCTTCGTGCACGAGCGTGGGACGCGGCTTGCATCCAAAAACTTCGTTGGGAAGCTCGGTCGAACCGACCGGCTGCTTATTCGCATCGAACACGTTGGCGGTGGGCATCTGCGTGCTATCCCTTCTTGGATTTGCGGACGACCACGAGGCCGTTCTCCGCTCCCGGAACCGCGCCTCGCACGAAGAGCAAATGTTCCGCAGGCCTCGAGTCGACGACCTTCAGGCGATGGACCGTCACCCGCTCCGCTCCCATGTGCCCCGGCAGGGTCTTCCCCGCCCACACGCGGGAGGGAAAGGCGCTGCTGCCGATCGAGCCCGGCGCCCGATGAAACATGTGCCCGTGGGTTTCCGGTCCGCCTCGATAGTGGTGCCGCTTGATCACGCCTTGAAAGCCTTTCCCCTTGGAAATGCCTTCGACGTCGACCCAGTCGCCTTTCTTGAACATCTCCACCGTCACCGTCTGTCCCACCGAGATGTCTCCGACTTTCTTAAATTCCCGCAGCCAACGGCTGGGCGGAGCCTGCTGTTTCTTCAGATGCCCCAACTCGGCCTTCGAGAGCTTGCGCTCTTTCACCTCTCCGAAGGAGAGCTGAACCGCTTCGTAACCGTCCCGCTCCTTGGTTTTCACGGTCACGACGCGACAGGGGCCGGCCTCGATCACCGTCACGGGCGTCAGCACGCTGTCGTCATACATCTGCGTCATGCCCAACTTTTTTCCCACTAATCCGTTTGTCATCTCGCTCTCGCTGGTGAGTGGTGAGTTATGGGTTCTGAGTGTTGAGTCGACAACCTTTAGACAACTGAGAACTCAACACTCATAACTTAATCTCTACATCCACACCGGCGGACAAATTCAGCTTCATCAACGAATCCATCGTTTCAGGCGTCGGCTCCATAATATCCAGGAGACGCTTGTGCGTTCGAATCTCGAACTGCTCTCGCGATTTCTTGTCCACGTGCGTCGACCGCTGAACGGTAAACCGTTCGATCTTCGTCGGCAAGGGAATCGGCCCCACGATCTTGGCGCCGCTTCGCCGCACCGTCTCGACAATCTCGGCCACCGACTGATCGAGCACGCGATAGTCAAACCCGCGAAGCCTGATTCTGATCCGTTGATCGACTTTCACTCTTCAACTCCTCGTGACTGGTGACGAGTGAGCAGTGACAGGATTGAATCACCCGTCGTCACGCGTCACTTGTCACTGGTCGCGGCCTTAATCACGCCAGGATTTCCGTGACGACGCCGGAGCCGACGGTCTTGCCGCCCTCCCGA
>JBBIJI010000043.1:0-29626 GCA_037446055.1 Nitrospiraceae bacterium | reverse complement strand
GTACAGCTCGCATCGATCACTATGCTGCTCAAGCAATTTTGAGATAGGTTCTAGTAATAAGAATCGTCCGCGTTCTTCTGTGGCATCACTACAAAGTTAAGACGAATCCTCAAACAACCTTCGATGTACACATTGACGCTGATGGAACTCCAATCATTGAAACCCTACAACTCACAAGCGTCTCTGCAATAGGCGGAACGGCATTTCCATATCGACATAGCACTGCAACAGACGATCCCGATAGCAGTATCTGGTGGCTACGTTTTTATCAGAATAGACACTTTGTGGTCATTGTTTCAGGAAAGCTGGCTCGCGAAGCTAAGAGGAGACTGAGTGGCGTCAGAGTAGATGACGATCGGGTCGGATAAACAGGCGTAAGAAAAATGCAGGGATGTTCTCGTTTCGCGACGCGCGGCCGTTCCTAGTACGGCAGTTCAATTGAAGGTCTGACTGATGGCTCGCGAAAGCCTGTCACAGCGAATCTTAGCAATTGTGAAAAGCACTGCTGCCAATGGAGTACGGTTCGCTGTGGCTGGAACCGTAGTTGGTGCGCTTGGAGGCGCATTGGGAGGAGTAATCTATGAATACAGCACGGGCACATCGGGTGGTAACGGGCCCTTGCTCTTCCTCCTGACCGCGCAAATCGGTTGCCTTTTCGGGATCATCTATGGAGGCTGGAAGGAAGAAAGCTGAGAAAGGTCTCACGGCGCGCGGCGTCCCACCTTTTGAATACCTACCTCTCTCGCAGCGCCGAACTTGACGCTGCCCATCGCAGGGAGTAGTTTCGCGCTGTTTTCTCTTTCGGATTGAGCTATAGGTCATCGCATGAGTCAGTTTACTGAAGCGCTTGTCGTGTCTCCATTGGCTGATGGCAAAACGTGGGTCGTAGTGAGGCCGTTTGGCTATGATCGCAGTGTGGAAGGAAGCGGTGATCGGATTCAAGTCGAGATTGGATTTATGACAGATTTCGCTTCGGTGCCAAGGCCATTATGGGTGATCCTTCCGAAAGGGGGGTAAGTATGGGAACGCCGCTGTCATTCACGACTGGCTCTATTGGTCCCAGCAGGCTTTTTCTCGCGCTGAGGCTGACAGCGTGTTTCTTGAGGCGATGACAGTTCTGCGCGTGCCTGCTTGGCAAAAGTATCCGATGTATTGGGCTGTGCGCTTTGGAGGATGGTTGGCGTGGTGGCGAAACCAATGGGACCGAGCCGACGGGTTTGATCGTGTGCTGCGGCGTCAGGTGGTCAAGTCCATCGAATCGTCGGGGAGGCCAGGTTTGGTACGGCGTGCATGGCGACACATGCGGCGACCTTCTGCTCCGCTAAAATCATGACGGCTTGTGTTCAATTCACATCGCAGTGAGAAAAGTTTCAGCCCCGTTTCGCGGCGCGGGGCGTCTTTACTTGTCGCCCAGCCTGTTTGATTTTCAAGACGCAGCTTTTTAGAATCCTGTACCGATGAGTTCGCTCTACTAGGAGGATACGTGCCCATGTCTCACACTGTTCTACGATCGACTCAAAGACCGCCTGTCCGTCACCAGTTCACCTTCACCCTCCTAGGCCTGATCCTCCTGACCTGGCTTCCGGCCTCGCTCGACGCAGCACGAGGCGGCAAGACGGAGGTGTTGCCCGTGGAGAAAGCCGCGCCGGCGGTCGTCTTCATAGAGACGCCTGGGAGCGAAGCGGATTTGCGGCGTCAATTGCGGGCCAAGAACGGGGTCACCGAGCTCAGCGCTTCCGTGTCGGGGATCCGCTTCTCGCAAGCTCCGACGGGGAGCTTCGGCTTCATCGCTCCACAGTTCCTGGGTATGGCCTTGGTGACCCAGAGTCCGGATCTCACGTTGGAACGGGTGCCTCCCGCCATCAATGCCTACGAGATCCACAAGCTTGCCGACGGGAGCGGGATGGTGGTGGGATTCGTGGGGCCGGACCTCATGCCTCAATTGACGCCCAGCACACGGCCGAAGAGTGTCCGAATCGCACTCTATTCCAATCCTTCGGACAAGGCCACGCACATCGTCGCCGTTCCGCTCGTCAAACTTGTCGCCGACCGGATGCCGACCCGACTCGACCCCAAGAAATCCGACAGCCCGGTCCTGTTTGACATGGACTTGAAAGGCACCGCCAACCGCAAGTCTCCTCAAGGCGGGCCGTAACACTCGGACAGGTCTGTAATCACCCAAACCCAGAGAGCAGTCGCGCCTCTTCTCGAAAATTCTGGATTGCACGGCGACGATGTCAGCTCTCCTTTTCACCGCGCGGCGGATCTGTCCTTTGAGCAGCCGACCGACAAGGCTACGTCCCACCCGTCCGGCACCTGATCCGCTTCTTGGATGACCTTTCTCTGTATCGCACGAGATCGGCTTGCTCTGCCGGGGCAGAGAGTGTAGGATCGGCGCCTCTAACACTCATTTTTGTTCATCACACAGGGAGGGACATTGTGAGCGCACAGCGATCGGTTCTTCTATTCGGCTTGGTCAGTGCGATTGTTCTCGCGATGACAGGTTGTGCAAGTGAGGGGACGATGGGGCCCTCAGGCGCGGGGCCGGCATCCGGTGGGGGGGCGGTCCCCTCGGCAGCCGGTTCTGGAGCAACGGCGATTCAGAGCGACTCATTGCAAGCGTGCCTGGCAAGAATCGCCTCGGCCGCTTCTCCCGGCACGAGACAAGTTGCGGAAGAGAGCTGCCGACGAGATGAAGCGTTCCGAACGGCTGTTGTGGGCACGGCCACGACAAAAAGCAATGACCGGGCGGCTTCGGGCACCCAGGGAGATTCCCTTGATGCCTGTATGGCGCGCATTCCCAGGGATGCCAGCGCAGGCCAGCGGATGCTGGCAGAAGAAAGTTGTCGACGCGACCAGGCCAACCGCCGCTAGATTCCTTAACTAGCAGGTTGCCTATATGGACTGAAACAGTCCGCCGGGCGGGTGCCCGCCCGGCGGACTGATCGCGGCGCCCAGGGACTCTACGTACCGTCTACCCGTTGCAACTCTACCCCACTGCGCCCACGGCAATGAGCGATCCGGACGCAGCTCTCCGCAAGCCTCGCCTCTTCGCTTCCTGCAGCCAGAGTCACTGCCCGGCAGGTGCGACGACATTTTGTACCGGCTTCAGCCTGTACAGTTCCGGTGCGTGAACTCCTCCAATTCAGTATTTCAGTCGTGGCAAACTAGATTCCTAACAACCTGCTAGCGTGCCGGTGCTGCCCGCTATAGCCCGCTCCCCTGGTTCCTCCAAAGTCTTGTCCAACTAACCCTGTGACAGACTGAGTTCTTGGGCGCACTCCCGCAGAGAGCTCTGGTTGCCTGAGTGTTGGGGCTTTGTAACGGGCTCGGAGGCGATCTACACCTCCCGAACCGCATGCCTCCTGCTTAGTTCGGCTTTCAACCGTTGAACCAGCGGCCGGATTGTTATGACCTTCGTCAACTTTTCGTATGACTGTTTTCTCACAGAAGACCCACCAGATGCGGAATGGCTCCCACAGCGGATCCGCGAGAGAATGGGCTCAGAAGCAAATTGATCGTCATGGCTAAAGGGAGGGATGAAAGATGGAAACGGGAATGCCCCATGTATCAATCAATCTGGAGTGTCCGCACCTCAAACAGGAGCGGCAGGTAGACTTTGCCGTGAACGTCTTCAGAAATCCGGATCTTCACGGCATGAATGTGACGGCGTGCTCGGAATTCCACCATGGCGCCGGTGCTCCACCCTGTCACAAAGATTGCATTCACACGTCCGAGGCACTGGAAGTTCACAAGACAGAGGTTCAGAAGCACTTAGAGGATCTTGCCCAAATCGGTCCGAACGTCATCGGCTAAGCGCGGCAGCACTCCGACTGACGGCGCTCGCTGTCCGCAGGTAAGTAACGGGACTATGCAGCCACAGCCACACTCACGCCATCACGAACACAACCATGAGGCAAGGACCATGAACCGAGGAACACGACGAATCAGTGCGGCAGTCACCGCTCTCGCATTTGCCTTTTTGACTCTCGGTCAGGGCATCGCTTACGCAGGCACGGGCGACCAAGCGCCCGTTGAAATTACCGTTCGGGTCAACGAGAAAGGATTTCTCGATGACAAAGGTCGCATGTACGGGCCCAAGAACCCCTTGAGAGTGTCCAAGGGCACGCTGGTCAGGGTTACCTTCTTATTCAATGAAGATATGACCAGCCTCGCCATCGGCGACACCCATCAAATTGCGCTTAAGGCGGAAGATGGGTGGAAAGAGGAAACGGGGAAGATTTGGATATTGAACAAGAAGGCCGGCATCGAATTTCAGGCCGGCGAAAACGGCAGAACCCGCTATCGCGCCTATTGTATACTGGATTGCCTAGGCATGGAACACCTGACCAACCTCGTGATTGAAGTCGTCTGATCGTTCCACGCTCCCTCGACAGCGCGATGGCCGAGGCTGTCGAGGGAGCGCCAAGTACGAGCCGCTATTGAAGCAGACCACACCCGTTTTTACAGCTTTACCAGCTCCAGATAGGCCCGCCGAAAGATCCAGCCCTTCCGGTTCTGATCGCTTAGCCTGGCTCAGAAATCTTGCTGGACACTCTTTGCTTTCACCGACCACGCTATCCAAGAACTCCGCCCGTCCCGTACTGGGCTAGTAGGTTCAACGGCCTTGGTGGAGGGCCTGCCGGCTGTCCTCTTTTCTGATGCGAGAGTTTCTGAGATTCTGTATTCCTGCCCACCACCATCCCGTTGACACGGTCCCTCCGAAAACGTAGCCTATGTCCGTTTCTGCTTTCTCACGCAGCCTGCAGAACTGGAACCTGCCGCTGATGCCAATCCGCGCGACGGAGAAGAACATGAGCGCCATACTGCGCATCGTGCCCGCTCTGGTGGTTCAGCCTGGTCGGCGATGAAGCTCCCCGCAGCAAGCTGCGGGGTATCACAAGCTGAAGCATTTGGGGCAATAACCATCCTTCGCGCGACCGTTGACTCAAGCATCACTTTGATCCTGGAGGGCCTCACCTACACATGAGCGGTAAGCGACCATGCATCTGTCATAGGGACGGCTTTCGGCCGACAGCCTCAGGCGGACCACTGTCCATGAGATGTCTGTCATACGTGTTGGTCTCTTTGCTGCTCTCCGGCTGCGGCGGCTTTCGCGGAGGGATCGAAAGCGTCCCCCATGTCGGCGAGAGCGATTCGTCGCAAACTTCCGTTCACCCTCCGTGGCCGCATGAGATCGTCCTTCCCGGCTTGACGCTGCACCTATCCTTGAACAACACCCTCCGCACCTATCAGTTCGAAGTCATCCTCTACATCATTCCGACCTACCTGAACTTCTGGGATGAATTCCGTCATCGGGACGCCGAGGCCTTGGAGCTGTCCCTGCAAATTACCGCGCACGGTTCAGGTGTGACGGTCGATCCGCGGCTGCTCGTACTCACCGTGGATGGCAAGGAGTTTCGCCCGACTTCGGTGTGGGTCGACAACCTGGAACGGGAACGTCAGGTCATCGATGCCTTCGTCAAGGCCCGCCGCGAGGCCCCTCAAGACCCGCCCACTCCGATTCCACGTTCCTCTGAGTGGCGCGATCCCATTACGAGCCCCGTGGCTCTCCACCCAGGCAAGAAGTCCGCACGATTCATCGTCATGTTTCCGCTTCCTCTCATATCGCCGGAGAGAGCTGTCTCCCTTGATATCAACCCGGCGATCATCGAGCCCGTGCGTTCCGAAAAGCCGATCATTCATTTCAAGCCCAAGCGCTGGTCCGAGGGATATAGCTGAGTAGTGAGGGTCTGCATATAATAGTTGCCTGTATTTGTTCCTTCGACAGGCCTAGACCACGAGGAAGAACGATGGCTATTCGAATCCTTGTCGCTGACGATGAGCCGGACATTGTCCTGAGCCTCTGTGATCGCCTGTCGTCGCTGGGACACGAGGTGGCCTCAGCCTGCGACGGCCAGGCCGCGCTCTCCATATTGGAGGCAAAACCCTTCGATCTCGTCTTTCTCGATGTCGCGATGCCGAAGCTGAGCGGGATCGAAGTCCTCAAGCGCATCAAGCAGCGCCGGCCGGATCTGCCGGTGATCATTCTGACCGCCTACGGAACAATCCGGCTGGCCGTGGAGGCCATGAAAGAAGGGGCCGTCGATTTCATCGCGAAACCGTTCCAACCCAGTCAACTCGAGTCGGTCGTGACCAAGGCGCTGGAGCAGAACGAGGTGAAGAACGAGATCACCCGGCTCCTGGGAGAGATCAGTCACGACGTGAAGAATCTGCTGATGCCGCTCGTTACGGGAACGGATCTCCTGGCGGACGAAATCGACGAGTTGTTCGAGAAACTGCCTGAAATGGAGGCCGTTCGTGCCCAGGAAAGTCACAACGTGTGCAACGAAGTCATCCAGATGCTGCGAAACACCTCAGAGCGAATCCAAGGTCGCATGAAGGGGATCGCCGATTACGTGGCGATCACGCGCGCACCGCGCAAGTTCGACCCATGCCAGATCGCCAAGGTCGCTGAAAGCGTCGAGAAGTCTCTGCGCGTGCTCGCGGATGACAAACGGATTACGTTGCGGATCGAGGGCCTCGACGCATTGCCGCCGATCATGGCCGACGAAAATCGGATCTATTCGGCGCTCTACAACCTGGTGCACAATGCCATTCCCGAAGTTCCGGCGCTCGGCTCCATCACGATCCGTGGCCGGCTGGATCCGGACCATCAGTCCATCATGCTCACCATCCAAGACACAGGAAAGGGCATGCTTCCCGAGGTCCGCGACAGCCTCTTCACGACCCGCGTGATCAGCAGGAAAGCGGGCGGCACGGGATTGGGCACGAAGATCGTCAAAGACGCCATCGATGCGCATGGAGGGCAGATCGCCGTTGAAAGTGAAGAAGGGAAGGGCACGACATTTCTGATTCGCCTACCGATCCACCAACCGGCCGTCTCAGGTCTACCTCCGCAGTCCTCCTAGCGACACACAAGTGCCTGCGAGCCGTCTCAGGGCATTGAGCTCGGCGGAGTGCTTGAGCCGCATGCGGGCGCCTCGTTGCAAGCGGTCGCATGGCTCTCCTAGAATGTTTTCATGTTTCCTGTCCTCCACTGGATCGCTGTCCCTGTCCTCCTGATTCAGATCGTCTTCGCAGACTGCAACCGCGCTTGCTTCTCCGCTATCCAGCGTATAGCCGGCCCCGCGATCGGGCCGACCGAAGAAGATTTGGAAACGGAGTTCCGTCGAGCGCGAGAACTTCTGCGGGCATCGCCAGAATTCCAGGGTGACAACGCGGAGACTCATTATCGTCTGGCTAAAACCCTTCATCATCGGGGCGATTTGAACGGCGCGGCGGAAGAATATCGCCTTGCCGTGCAACGCAACCCCCGCTTCGTTGAGGCCTATCGCGATCTCGGCGTTCTCTTGCTGGACTATCACGATTATGCCGGTGCAGTGGCAGCGCTCGAACAGGCGCTTCGGCTGGGAGAAGACGATGGCCAGACGTATTACTGGCTGGGGCTTGGCTTCATGGGACTGGGCGACTGGCCGGCGGCGGCGACTGCCCTCCGGACTGCCACCAGGCTGAATCCGGACGACGCGGAAGCCTATGCCGACTTAGGGCTCGTGCAGATGGTGCAGGGAGACGTGACAGGCGCTACCGAGTCTCTTCGCTTGTCGATCGAGTTGAAACCTGACAACGCGGGCGCGCATGCGCGTCTGGAGACGATTACGGCCAACGAGGCTGACCGCGAGCAGGTGATGAACGCGGCGCAGAAGATCCTGACTACGATGTTTGGACGATAGCTTGTTCCTTCATGGAGTCCAGTCTGGCTTGGCGTCGGACGCGGTGAGGACGATCGCTTGCACGTAGAGCTGGTGGCCGTCCGGTTGTTCCCACGTTTTGAGCAGGAGCATGTGATTATCCCGCACATCGATCCATCCGAGGAGCTCCCACCCCGGCGTCGAGGGTAGTTCTCCCTTCACGCAGGTTTTCGCGCACAGGTTCACCCAGGGATGTCCCGGATCGCCCGCTCCATACACCCAGACGGCATACCGGCCTTCCGGCAACCGCGAACTCGCTCGAATCGGCGAAACTCCGGGAAGCGGCTGACGGAACATCACAACCCGATCGGCCTGCTCGCGCGGCACTCCGCACTTGGTGCCGGCCGCATAGACCCAGAGGGTGTATTCACCCGAGTTGGCTTTGCACCCTTCGAACGCAACGTCGGTCCCGCCCTTCCAGTCTGACGCACGGAAGACTTGCGAGGTCGCTGGTGCAGGAGCGGAGCGAGGCGGCTCTCCGTCCGCGGCTTGACCCATTGCCACGAAGGCCACGGTCAGCCAACCACCGAGCCCAAGCACCATCGGCAGATGTCGTCGATGCATGGCCTTGCTTCTAGCTGACAGTCACCCCGTTGGTCAACAGAGGGGATGGAGACTAGGACTTCGGGATCCGTTTCGTTGAGCTCGCGGAGGTTAGACCTGAGCTTGCAGAGAGGGGTTTGACCGGGCCGCGCCAGCGACGGCGGATGGGGCCTCGATGCCAGATAGAGCAGGATAGTTACAGCGGAAGATGCAGCGCTTGTCGTTCCGGTGATGCAGTTTGGCGCAATAGACCTGCTGGAGGCCTTTCGCTCGCACATAGACTTCGGCGGCGAGCAGCATGCCGAGCGGCGGGGCAGTGAGGTAAACCCAGAACGCGGTCCAAATACCGGCCGGCACGGCCGAGGCGAAGGTGCGGGCCGGGTTCATGCTCATACCGGACAGCGGCGCCTCAAGACTGATATAGGTGGCCACGAGACAGCCCGCAAAGAGACCGGTGACCGGGGCAAGCCTCCTCTGGTTGGAGACCAGCAATACCGTCAGCATGAGCCCGAACGAGATTATACCCTCGGCGAGGAAGGCAATGCCGGGGCCGGCATTTCCCGGCACGGTCACCACATAATTCACGGCCGGGTGGGCCACCGCCATGCCGATCGCTGATGCCGCCAGGATCACGCCGATCAGTCCCCCGACACATTGAGCGACCACATACAAACATGCATCGGCTCCGGCGATCTTGCCTAAGCGAGCAAACGTCAACGTCACGGCCGGGTTCAAATGCGCGCCCGATTGCTTACCCCAGGGCGAGTAAATGATCGCGATCGCCGTGAGCCCCATCGCAATGCCGACCAGCACACGACGGAGGGCCGGATTGGGAAACAGGGTATGAATCGGCGACTTGGGATACTCCAAGAGAGATGTAACGACGGCGGCCAGGACCATGAATATTCCCAGCCCGGCTGCCTCCATGAGGTACTCGGGCCAGTGTTTCCGGAGGGCCTCAGACAGAGCAGACATGGAGGGAGGGCCCTTTGCGAGCGCCGGCTTCGTGGGTCAGCCGACTTCCACCGTCGATCGGAGGAGCCACACGATAGCGCACCTGTCGTTGGGGCTTGCTGAACCGTAAGCTCGTCCAAATCTCCTCGATAACGTGATCGCACGTCTTGCACCAGAGCGAGGTAACGATCAACGCTCGGTCCCTCTCCTCAAGAGTCTGGCTGCTTCGGCTCAGCATCATCCGGTTGCAGTAATGACAGCGCATCGTCGCCTCCTTTCGGTTCACCCACACTGACGCGCACCCGTCCATTGTTATCGAACAGGTCGTACGACCTTTCACTGATCATGGCCCCATAAAAGCGTCCGCACTCCACGATAACCGCCTGAAGATTTCATGAATCCTGTACCAGTCACAACTGATTGGGGCTGCAGAGTGCTCCAGTGCATTCGCCACTCGAAGAACTCCACCTGTTGTCGCAACCACCAGAGTTGCCATCCCAGACGAGCTTTCCGAACTGTTTCCCGCCATTTCATCATCCACCTATCTGTTCGTGCGCTCATCGAAGCACCTCGTTCGTTCTGGTGCTTTGTCGCAGAACGGCGGCAGGCCTTACACCGAGTCAGAAGCCGCCGGACGAACCTCGTGGGGAAGGCTGGGGAAGGATCAGAAAACCGGAAGAAAGGGCGAAAGCTCTCGATCTCGCCTACCGCGTCGAGACAGGCCAGGCGACTGTGGTACGCAAAGCCGGCTCGGCTTCACCCGTCAGTGCCCGACGGGCACGCTCCGCGTAGAAGGCATATTCCGGCTCTGTGTAGTGCGACAACACTGTCATGAAGAGCGCCTGCGCCACAACCGGCTGGCCTCCGGCCTCCGCGTTCTGAGCGGCCCACAAGGTACAATCGGCTGCGAGGGCTCTTGGGTCAACCGAAAGCCGAACGGGTTGGCGAGTGACGGTAGAGAGAGTAGGGGGAAGCAAACTGGACCACGGAGCGCGGGGAGACGCTATCTGAAGGAGCTGCGTTGCCAACGATACCATGTCCCGATAGCTCTGACTCGCGCGACAGGACCCGTAAAGCCTCCAGGTCTTAGCAAAGTTTTCGTGCTGCAGCGCCATGATGTCCTGGACAGGCATCAAGGTCTGACACCCCGCGCTACCCAAAAGAATCCCGCTGAAGAGAATGGCCCCTACGCGCTTCATAACCGTATGCCACCCAGCAATTCGACCGCGGGAGTGTACCCGAAACAGAGTCGTCTTGGCGAGCGTTTTCTTACGGGAATGGAGTAGGGTCACCATGAGGGGGGAACACAGGGAGCATGCCGGAAGGAATGGAAGATCAGTAGTTACCGCTTTCGGGACTTCAGCGCCTGATGGAGGCGGGCCTTGGCTTCTGCGGAGAGGGGACTCACACCGCTTCCCCTCTGCCCTTCCGGATTATCCGGGTGCCGGCCGAGGGCCTGGCGGATCGCTCGGAGCTGCTTGCGGTACCGCGCGCATGCTTCACAGATCAGGAGATGGAGGCGCATCTTGATCCGCGTGCCGATCGGAAGCGGACGATCCATACCTTCCGACAGGAAGCGGGCCATCTCCTTACAGTTGGGCGTCATTCGGCTCAGCAGCCGGGTAACGATCCCGCCCCTCGGTTTCTGGTCCACGTCGTTGCGATCGGGGCCAACTTGCATGATGAACTCAGGGTGTTGCATGCGAGGAAAATACATGAGCCCACCCGCGAGAGGTCAACGCTGGATGACCGGGCGACATACAGGCTCCCGTCTCGCGCCGTCCTACCTGAAGCGACGGAACGTGGTTTGAGACGGGCTCGTGCGCGAGCGGCTCCTTGTGCGCGGAAGAACGGTTTGTTCCGGTGCCGGCGTGATTCCCAAGTCTTCAACCAAGGCTCGCAAGGGTTCGGCCACAGACCACGCTTGCGCGAAACATCCCCGTGGCACATGCGGCGCCTCCGCGTCGAAGATCTCCGACACCTGGCCCAGGCAGGCTTCGCCCAGATGATGGGCCAACCCGTCGAGAAACGCCCGCGCCTTCTTTTTCATCGGTTCGCTTCGTCCGTGCGCGTTCAGCCACGCCGTGACAAACGGCCCCAGGAGGAAGGGCCACACCGTCCCCTGGTGGTACGCGCCATCCCGCTCGACCACTCCACCCTGATACCGAGGACGATAGCGCGGGTCTGAGGGCGCGAGCGTTCGAAGCCCCACCGGCGTCACCAACTGCTCTTCGACCACCTTCACGATTCGCTGACTTTGCTCCCGCGTCAGCACATCGTCGGTCAACGAGACGGCATAGATCTGGTTAGGGCGCAGCGAAACATCGTCTCCGCCGGGCCCATCGATGACGTCGCACAGGTATCCTCCCGCTTCGTACCAGAAGCGGTTGCGGAAGGACCGGACCGCGAGGTCACGATCCTGGCGATACCGGAACGCTAAGGCCGACCGGCCGAATCTGCTCGCTAACAATTCGCCAACTGCCAGAGCTCGAATCCACAAAGCTTGGATCTCTACCGGCTTCCCATGCCGTGGCGTCACGACCCAGTCGCCGACCTTGGCGTCCATCCAGGTCAATTGGGCTCCCGGCACCCCGCCCGTAATGAGTCCGTCTCCATCCATACGAATGCCGAAGCGCGTTCCCTGCCGGTATCCGTCGAGAATCTGCTCGATCGCCGGCCAGGCGACCTGCCGGACTGACTCATCGTCGTCCGTGTAAGCGAGGTACCGGTCAATGGCATGGATGAACCAGAGAGAGGCGTCGATGGTGTTGTATTCGGGTTGCTCGCCCGCATCAGGGAACCGGTTCGGCACCATCCCCTCCGAAACATGGGAGGCGAAGGCCTCGATGACCTCCCACGCCGCCTCGTGGTGACCGGTGACCAGGCACAGGCCGGGGAGCGCGATGAAGGTGTCCCGTCCCCAATCGGTGAACCAGGGATAGCCTGCCACAACCGTCCGGCCGGTTCCCCGGGCCGAGAGATAGGATTCCGCGGCGCACCAGAGCGACTGAGCCAAGAGATCAGTCTTGGGGGCTCTCTCTACGACCCGCTTGCGTCGCCGCCGCTCGTCCTCGACCAGCCGACCTACATCGATCGATTCCATCGGCTCGGTACTGAACACGAGCTCCGCCGTTCCCCCTCGTGAGAGCATGAAGGAAATCTCTCCCGGGGACCACCAATCTTCTTCGTGGTCGAGCCCTCGCTCCCGCTCGGCCGGGAATTGGACTCGGCGATACCAGTCCGGCGCATGGCGATAGTCCCCATTATGACAGGCGTACACCTTGGGAAGTCCGTCGTACGGCTGCCACGCCACGTTCCGCTCCGAGATCCAGGCTTGCACGAGGACAGCCCCGTTCTCGTGGTGCGTCGAATGATAATCCCGACCCGTCAGCATCGGCCGAATCTTCAGGCGAACCGGTGGCGTCCCCTCCGTGAGCAGATGCCAGCGCATCACGGTCATGTCCCGCTCGGCTGGAATGAAAAGCTCGCGCTGGATCCGGATGCCCTGATCCTCATAGAGCCACGTCGGCCAGGGGACGGTCGTAAAGCCTGCGCATCGATGATAGCCATCCGGATGGATGATGCCCGAGTAGACGTTGCTCGACAGGGGAAACGCCTGTCCGCCGACCTCCACCCACTCTTCGACGTGGTTTACGAAGGTGTACCGATCGACCGGCGGATTGCGCGCGACGAGCAAGAGGGCATGGTAGCGGCGGGTGTTCGCTCCACTCACGGTCCCGGATGAAAATCCTCCGCGGCCGTTGGTCTCCAGCCATTCCAGATCGAGCACCCGCTCGATTTTCCGACAATCCGCTGCACTGACTTCCATGGTTCAGCTCTTCGCGACTGAGGTGTGCCGCAGCGAGCGCCTCCCCTTGCCCTTACTCCTTCCTGTCACTCACCGCTTTGTTGAATCAACTTCGCCACCAATCCCGTCCATCCGGTCTGGTGGCTGGCGCCGATCCCCGCACCGTCATCGCCGTGGAAGTACTCGTAGAAGAGAATGAGATCGCGCCAGTGCTCGTCGCGCTGGAATTTGTCGGTTCCCCCGAAGACCGGCCGTCGCCCGTCCTTGCCTTTCAGGAAGATCCGCGTCAGCCGTCGCGAAATTTCCGCCGCCACTTCAGCCAATGTGGCCAGCTTGCCAGAGCCGGTTGGATACTCGACTTTGTATGAATCCCCCAGGAAGTAGTGGAACTTCTGCAAGGACTCGATCAACAGGTAATTCACCGGAAACCAGATCGGGCCGCGCCAGTTCGAATTACCGCCGAAGAGGCCGGTGCCGGATTCCGCCGGTTCGTAGTCCACGCGATAGTCCATGCCCATGGCCGACAAGATGTACGGATGATCCTTATGGTACCGCGAGAGGGCCCGAATCCCATAGGGTGAAAGGAATTCTTGCTCATCCAACACGTACCGCAGCACGGACTTCAGCCGATGGCGATTGACCAAGGAGAGGAAGCGACGGACCCCACCATCATGCGATTGGGTTTCGACGTGCGCGCCGAAGTCCGGCCGGTTCTCGATGAACCACTGCATGCGGTGCTTGAATCGAGGGAGCTGATCGATCAGTTCGGAATCCAGGGTTTCCACGGCAAAGAGCGGGATAAGCCCGACCATCGAGCGAACCTTCATGTGGAACGTACGACCGTCGGGCAGATGAAGCACGTCGTAAAAAAATCCGTCCTGCTTGTCCCATAACTCGATCTTTTCCCCTCCGATGTTGTTCATCGCCCGGCAGATATAGACGAAGTGCTCGAAGAACTTGCTGGCGACGTCCTCGTAGGCGCGGTTCTCGCGGGCCAGCTCCAACGCAATCGCCAGCATGTTAAGACAGTACATGCCCATCCAACTCGTGGCGTCCGATTGTTCGATATGGCCGCCGGTGGGGAGCGGGGCGCTCCGGTCGAACACGCCGATGTTGTCGAGGCCAAGGAAGCCTCCCTGAAAGATGTTTTTACCCTCCGCATCCTTGCGGTTCACCCACCACGTGAAGTTGAGCAGCAGCTTCTGGAACACCCGTTCGAGAAATACCCGGTCGCCGACGCTTTTTCGCTTCTTCTCGATCTTGTACACGCGCCAGGCGGCCCAAGCATGAACAGGGGGGTTCACGTCCCCGAACGCCCATTCGTAGGCCGGGATCTGGCCGTTCGGATGCATGTACCACTCGCGCAGCATGAGTATGAGTTGTTCTTTGGCAAAGGTCGGATCCACGAGCGCCAGCGGGATGCAATGAAAGGCCAGATCCCACGCCGCGTACCACGGGTACTCCCATTTATCCGGCATGGAGATGACGTCGGCGTTATACAAATGAGTCCAGTCCGAATTTCTTCCTCGCAGCCGTTCACGCGGGGGTTCCGGCCCGGCAGGATCACCCTTGAGCCATCGCGACACCTCATAGTGATAGAACTGCTTGCTCCACAAGAGACCGGCGAAGGCTTGACGCTGAACGCGCCGCGCATCCTCGGAGAGGTCCGCCGGCGCCAGGCTGTTGTAGAACTCGTCGGCTTCCTGCAGCCTGTTTTTGAAGGTGGCATCGAAGTCCGACAATGTCAGCGACGCGTCGTCTCGTCGATTGGTAAACCGCAGCCGAAGGGTCCGTGATGCGCCAGACGCCAAGTTCAGAACATAATGGGCCGCTGCCTTCGTGCCGACCTGGTCGGGATTCACCGCTTCCTTGTCCCCATGAATGATGTAGTCGTTGATGCTGTCTTTCACGTAGCGCGGACCCTCTGGATCGCCATAGAGCCGGCGCGTATTCGTGTCGTTTTCCGTGAACAGCAGATTGGGCGCCCCCTCGCACAAAAGACGGCGGTCACCGTAATAGTCATGGTTCAATTCGATCACGCTCATATCCCTCACCGGCTCGCCTTTGCGCAGACGCGGGCGCCGAACATCTAGGCCCCACGACCAGGTATTGCGGAACCACAGTGTCGGGAGCACAGTCAACTCGGCGGGATCTGGGCCGCGATTCACGACCTGTAGTCGAATCAAGATATCTTCGGGCGAGCCCTTGGCATACTCGACCACGACATCGAAGTACCGATTCTCTTGGAAAACTCCGGTGTCAACGAGCTCGTACTCCAATTCGCCCCGCCCGCGCCGCCGGTTCTCTTCGATCAGCCTGGCGTAGGGAAACGCCGCTTGCGGGTACTTGTACAGACATTTCATGTAAGAGTGGGTCGGAGTCGAATCGAGGTAGAAGTAGTATTCTTTGACGTCCTCGCCATGGTTCCCTTCGTTGCCGGTAAGGCCGAAGATCCGCTCCTTGAGGATCGGGTCGCGACCGTTCCAGAAGGCCCAGGCCAAGCAGATGTACTGGTGCCGGTCGCAGATCCCGGCAAGGCCGTCCTCATTCCATCGGTAGGCTCGAGAGCGTGCATGGTCATGAGGAAAAGCTTCCCAGGCCGTACCATAGGGACTGTAGTCTTCGCGCACCGTTCCCCAGGCCCGTTCACTCAGGTATGGCCCCCATCGTCTCCAATGTTTCTCTCGACGGGCATCCTCCTCAAGGCGTTGCCACTCCGCCAGAGGTTTTGTGCTTGCTCGGGGTGCGCTAAACGATGGCCGTTTCACGATCTGCCTCGCTTGTAGGTGGACGACTGGCTTTACCGACGGTGCTCTATTAGAACGCCAACTTCCCAAGGATGCAAGCGCTGTCAGGCGTAAGGAGACCTCACTCATATCTCGATCCAAGCGCCCCGCAACACACGAAACCACGTACTCGGTATGGTCCGGATGATGCAGGCGTACCTTCCCTTCTCGGCTGAAACGATCAAGAGCTGAAAACGGTTGGTTCCCTGTGAAGGCGGGAAACACCGGGCCAGACGCTCACCTTCGAGGGAGGTTCGCTCGTCCACTAACCGGACGAGCCGGGCCTCGACCGAACCAGACCCCACGTGTCCTCCTCTCTGTGAAGCAGGCCTATCCGACTCGCTGAAATCGCGGTGCTCCTGCCCGTCTGTCGGGTTAAGCCCGTCGTCCTTACAGGGTGTAACTACGTGCTGCAATCCAAAGAGGACTGCTGATCAGACGGGAAACCTTATCGTACGGACCGGGACGTTCGGGAGAGACCGTGGGGAAGAAGAGGAGGAAAAGCCGTCAACTCCAGACGACAGTTTCCTGATTGAGCAAGTAGTCGATCACTTCGATGCTGTCGCGAAGCTGGGATTGGGCCCGCTCTGACATGGGGAGGATGGCACCAACGAGCTTGCCGGATTCGACTTCGTCCAGGCTGGGAATTCCGTCAGACCGCTTTTCTAACTCTGATCGGTAACTGGCCACAGGCGACTCGCTCGCTTTCTACTCGGACGACTCAAAGCAATTCTTAAGCCACGAGCCGGAGAACCTGATGTGTTGCGCAGTTAAAGCATACCATACGACTGAGAAGCGTATAGTGGATCGGCCTAAGCTTCTGAGTTAATTATCTTTTTTGATTCACTTGAGGAGTCGTGGCGGGAGGCAGAGCTCCTAGAAAAGCAAACTCGCCTGCTCGAATCAATGGTGAATCGGGAAGTAGACGAAAATCATCATGCGCGGCGTCCACGAACCCGGGAGCTTCCAGAATATCGCTTTCGGATCTGCGCCCCGGTGTCGGCGCATAGGAAGGCCCCGGGCCGACGTAATCCCCCCCGGCATTCGCCAGCGCATTGTGAGAGAGCTTCGCCAAGCTGGAGGGCGCCAGCACAAAGCCGACTTTGTTGAGCCCCACAATGTTGGCTGTGGCCTCACCCTCCGAGCCGTCGAGAAACGCGATCCCCCCGCCGTTGAGCGCGACCGTGTTGCTGACCAAGCTGACCCGGGCCTTGTCAAACACCACGACGCCTTCGAAGAGGCTGCGCGTGATGACATTGCGTTCGAGGCGCACGTCGGATTTGCCGGCTACCGTCACCCCGTGGTCATTGTCGTGAATGAAATTACCGATCAGGACCGCATGAGAATCGGCGAACTGCACACCGGTTGTTTCGCTGCCGCCGATGACGCAATCTTCGATCCGCACATCCCGCACTTGTTGACCGAACAACATCCCTTTGATTCGCACGCGCCGCAGTACGATCCCACGCCCGTTGAATATGCCCATCGCGTGACCGCCATGTTCGTTGATCGTCACGTCACTGATCTCGATATCGGTGGCTCCATACGGCCACTTACCGATGTGGAAGACCCCGACCCGTTCTCGGCCGAGAATCGTCACGCGATCGATCCCCTCGCCGATCAGCTTGAGTCCGTCCTTACTGTGTACCGTCACATCCTCGCGGTAGGTGCCGGCTTTGATCAGGATCGTGTCTCCCTTCCCGGAGGCATCGACCGCGGCCTGAATCGAAGTGAAATCACCCGAGCCATCCGGCGATACCACCAACGTGCGAGGGGTGAAGGAAGACGCTGCACCAACGCTCCCCGCCCCTACGATCTGGAGCACTCCGAGGATCCCCCAGAGCAGGGCTGACCACACGCCGACCGTTCTGCGTTTCACCAGCATAGGAAGCCTGATACAGGGAGCACCAGCGAGAAGTCAATCCATCATCTGCCGCGTCGTGGCCGGCGGGGCTGGCGCAGAAGCCCCGTTGAGCCGCGCCCGTGAGGCCACTTTTCCAAGATGTGCATGTCCTTCGACTTTGCTCAGCGTGGTGTGCCTGTGGCTCGACTCCGCTCGCCACGGTGGGCTGGTCGAACCGCTGAACTAGGCGCCGTCGAAGCGCCACAGCCGTTTCTTGTGGCTCGAAAGAAGGCCGTGTTATTCTCCGCGCCATGATCCTTGTAGGCTTGACCGGAGGCGTCGCGACAGGGAAAACCACGGTCGCCCGCATGTTTCGCAAATGCGGGGCCGTGGTCATCGATGCGGACGTGCTCGCTCGGCAGGTTGTCGAGCCGGACAAGCCCGCCTGGCGGGAGATCACGAGGACATTCGGCTCCCGGATCCTCAATCCTGATCGATCGGTGAATCGGCGCGCACTCGGACGACTGGTGTTCGGACGCCGCGACAGGCTTCGCCGGATCGAGCGCATCATTCATCCCCGGGTGGCGCGACTCCAAGCCGAGCTGGCAAGACAAGCGACGAGGAAGAATCCGCAGGCTGTCGTGATCTACGACGTCCCCCTGCTCTTCGAAGCCGGAGTGGACAAACGAGTGGACAAGACCATCGTGGTGACCGCTGATCGCAAAACCCAAATCGACCGGCTCAAAAAGCGAAACCATCTCAGCCGCGAGGATGCCCTCCGTCGCATTAACAGCCAGATGCCACTGGAGAAAAAAATCAAACTGGCGGACTACCTGATCGACGGCACACTGCCTCGCTCGCAGGTTCGCAAACGCGTGGGCCAGCTCTACCGAGAACTCAAGAGTCTCTCCTCCAAAGCCCTCTCGTCGCCACAACTCGATTGATCTAAGATTCTCACACTCAGAACGTCATCTCGCCAGCCTTCCGCTCTTAATCAGTGTGTGCTACAGTTCCTTCCCGACGCAGTTGGGTGGCGATCCAAACTACCCTTAGCCTGCGGAGACGTGAGGTGTTCATCCGCGCGCCGCAATTGAGTGGCGTGCGGCACACGCCAAGCGGGGATTGGAGGTGCCTCATGCCGACCTATGTCAGTCTCGTGAAGTTCACGCAGCACGGTCTGTCCACAATGAAGGATCACGGAATGGAGCGCGCGGAGATGGTCAAGAAAAACGCGCAAGCCCATGGCGGGAAGTTGATTCAGGCCTATTACTGTCTCGGGGAGTACGACGTCGTAGCGATCTGGGAGTTCCCGGATAACCGCGCGGCCATGAAAGCTGCGCTGCTCAATTCGTCGATGGGGCATATTCAGATCAGCACCATGCCCGCGGTCAATCGAGATGAGTGGAAGAAGATCTTACAGGACACGTTGGGAAAGCGGAAATAGCTCCGTCACGAAGGGTGAGAACCGACACGGATCGCTGTGGTAGAGTACACCGATGCGTAACGTCGTGATCATGGGCTCAGGCCCGGCCGGCCTGACGGCGGCCATCTATGCCGGACGGGCGAACCTGTCCCCGTTGCTCATCGAAGGGTGGCAAGCGGGTGGACAGCTCACTACGACGACCGACGTGGAGAACTATCCCGGATTTTCGCATGCCGTGATGGGTCCCGATCTCATGAAGGAAATGCGCTCTCAGGCCGAGCGGTTCGGCACGGAATTTATGACCGGGGACGTGACGGCCGCTGAGATCAGAACACGTCCGCTGTCCGTCACAGTGGACGGGGAGCGCACCATCACCTCCCGCGCGCTGATCATTGCGACTGGCGCCTCGGCGATTCACCTCGGGCTCCCGAATGAATCTCGCCTGATGGGGCACGGTGTGTCTACCTGCGCCACTTGCGACGGCTACTTCTTCAGGGGCAAGGAACTCGTGGTGGTCGGCGGCGGGGATAGCGCGATGGAGGAAGCTCTCTTCCTCACCAAGTTTGCCACCCGCGTCTCGGTCGTGCACCGCCGCGACAAGTTGCGCGCCTCCAAGATCATGCAGGATCGGGCGATGCGCAACGAGAAAATCACGTTCGTGTGGAATTCGGTCATCGAGGATATCCTGGGTGACCGCGTCGTCACGGGGGTTCGCGTACACAACGTCGCCACAAGCAAAACCACGGAACTCCCTTGCGCCGGCTTGTTTGTCGCCATCGGCCATCGTCCCAACACGAAGCTGTTTGAGGGGCAACTGGAGATGGACGAGAAGGGGTACATCATCACGAGAAACGGAACCGCGACGAGTATTCCCGGCGTGTTCGCCGCCGGCGATGTGCAGGACTCTCGGTACCGCCAGGCCGTCACCGCCGCCGGCTCCGGTTGCATGGCCGCGATGGATGCGGAACGATATCTGGAAGCAGAAGGCTAGGCTATGGGCAATAGGAACCGCAGCCAAGGTGAAGGTGATGGGCAAACGGGTCATAGAGTATTTGGATGAAAGCACAATGCTCTTACCTATAGCCCCTCGCCTATAGCCAATAGCCCGATTCCCATAACCCATCGTCTATAGCCTTTTGCTCGCGGCCACGCCCATGCGTCACGCGCTCATCCACTACCACGAACTCGCCTTGAAAGGGCGGAACCGGCACTTCTTCGAGCAGCAGCTCGTTCACAACCTGCGGCATGCGGTCCAAGACCTCGGTCAGACGCACGTTGAGGCACTCAGAGGCCGCGTCCGGATCTCCTTGTCGGACGATGCAAGCGAGGAGACGCTCCGGGCTCGTCTCTCTCGTGTGTTCGGCGTCACGAACTTCCTGCTGACGGAGTCGGTCCCATTGAGTTTCAGACAACCCGACCTCACTCCGCTCAAGGAGCGCGTCGTAAGCGCGCTTCGAGGGCGGACGTTCAGCTCATTCCGCGTCTCCGCCAAGCGAGCGGAGAAACGGCTACCGTTCACATCGATGGACGTCGAACGCGAGCTGGGTGCGCACATTCAAGCCCGCACCGGTTGGGCCGTGGATTTGTCCCACCCGGACCTGACCGTGTATGTCGAGTTGCTTACCGGGGAAGCCCACGTTGCAGTCGAGAAATGCGTCGGTCCCGGTGGCATGCCGGTCGGTGTGAGTGGGAAGGTCGCCTGTTTGATCTCGGGTGGTATCGACTCGCCGGTCGCGGCCTATCGCATGATGAAAAGGGGTTGCACCGCCGCATTCGTTCATTTCTCAGGGCGGCCATTGGTCAGTCGGGCGTCGGAGGAGAAAGTCCGAGAGCTCGTCACCGTGCTGACGACGTATCAATACGCCTCTCGCCTCTACGTGGTTCCGTTCGGCGAGATTCAGCGAGACATCATCACCGCTACGCCCGAGCCCTTCCGCGTGGTGCTCTATCGACGCATGATGGTGCGGATTGCGGAGGAATTGGCCCGCCGAGACGGCTGCTGGGCCCTGGTCACAGGCGACAGCCTGGGGCAGGTCGCCTCACAGACCCCCGAAAACCTAACGGTTGTGTCAGAGTCCGCGGAATTGCCCATCCTTCGGCCGCTCATCGGCATGGACAAGGTTGAAATCACTGCAGAAGCCCGGCACCTGGGCACCTTCGACATCTCCATCGAGCCGGACCAGGACTGTTGCAAGCTCTTCGTGCCGGCACATCCCAGCACCAGAACTCGGATCGACGACATCCGCAAGATCGAGCGCGGTCTCGATATCAGCGCCCTCGTGAAGCAGGGGATCGACAAGGCCGAGTTGAGCGAATTCAGCTTCCCGGTTTAGCTCTCTGCAGCGCCTTCTCGCGCACGATGCGAAAATGCGCCTCCAGTTCGCGCCGCATGGCGAGCGCGACGAGCCAGTCCGGCAGGATGGTATCGACTTCCACGATCAACTCGAACTCCGCTCGCGTCTGACTGCCGCCGGCCTCACTGCTGAGCCTCCACACGCGATGGTATCGTTTGAAATCTCCGCCCCGCAGGTCCGTGACTAATCCACCTTCGGAGAGTGCGTAGGATTCAGACAGCAGGCGCCGCTCTCCTGGCAACAACGAGTGATCGATGACGATTTCCGTGAGCGTCCGGTCCCCGTGGCGCTCGATCCGCGCCATCCTCATCCGCGTTTCGAACAATTCCGGCCAGTGCGGATAGTCGGTGAGGATGGCCTGCAGCACTTCCGGTCTGGCGGGAAAGAAGACGGTCGCCGCGGCGCGCACGCCGCCGCCGGGATCGGTATTCACGGTCAAGCTATCCACCCGGGGAGGATCGGCGGCAGACGACGGCACCGTCCAAAGGACCGCGGCAGAAAACAAACAGAGAAGACAGGCTCCCGCAACAGACGTGGTCCAACAGGCGAGTCTAACCCACGATCGCATCGAGCAACCGCTGATGAATTCGCCGGACACGCTCGAGCTGACCCTTTGCCGGGAATCGTTCATAAAACCCGTCGGCACGGAACTCTTTGGCCAGCGAGGCCCACGGCCTGAGAATCTCAGCGAATGGCTTGTGCGACCGCTGCTCGTCCCAGTCACTGATCAACTTCCGATCGACAACCAGGTCGTCCAACACGCGGATCAAGGCCTTTAGCGTCACATCGCGCGTGAACGTATAGCGATCGTTTTGGCCCCACACGTCGGCCATTACCTCCTTCACGCCCTTCAGATAGTCGCGCACCAGGGCGTAGCATCGATCGGCCTTCATCCCCAAGTGCGATTCCATCCAGCGCTTGTGAGCCGTCACCACCTTGAACAGCTCGTTGAAGATTTCAGACTGGAGAATCCACTTTTCTTGCTTGCTTCGACCACCCAACCGATTGATCTTGTACTGCAGCGGCGAGTCATCCTCGCCATACAGGAGGTTGACGACCTTGGCCGCAAATTTCTTCTCCTGACTTTCCCACGAGACTTTCTCATAGAGGTCCACCAGGTGCGAGCGGTTGATGCGGGTATGGGTGGAATTGATGATGACGAACATTTCCGTGGCAAAGTCTCCGCTCCTGCCGTCGAACAGCACGCAGGGGACTTCCACACGATCGATCTGATCCGGATGCCGTTGCCGGAAGAAATGTAAGCCGGCCAGCCTGTGTTGACCGTCGATCACCAGATACTTGCCCTTCGGTTCACTCAGATGCCCAAGGGATTCGTGTCCGTCCAGTTTCTGAAACCGGAGCGTTTCATCCGTAAAGAGCAGGACCGTTCCGGGAATCATGGGCTGCGCGACCACGGTTTCGTAGAAGTTGACGATCTGTTTGATCTTCTGCCGATTCAACACGCGCTGGAATCCCTTCTCGCTCCGTTCGATGCCGGCGATGAATTGAGCCACTTCATCATGCTCAGAGATCTTGCTCTGCGCGATCTCCTCGCCTTCGAAATAGTAGCGGCTTGTGAATCGGACCTTCTCCAGCAGGTCCAACGCCTTGTACGCGATGAAATAGAAGGTGCCTTCTTTCTGTCGAACGCGGGTGGCCAGCATGGAGCCTCCTTCTCTTAAAATATACGTAGAGGCACGAGGTAAGCGCCGAGGCCAACGGTCCGAGGCAAATGGCTAAAGGGAGCTGTGCTGTGACTCGCCTGGCGTTAGCCCAACGCCCCCTGCCCCGCGCCTCGAATCTCTAATCCATCGCCTGTCGCCTGGAGCGTTCACGCAGACTCCTAACTCCGTGACGCGTGCCGGCGGCGAACCTCATCCAACACCTCGTCTGCTCCCAAGGTGTTGAGCACATCGCGCGCCGTCAGCCCTCCCTTCCGCGCGACGTTCACGCCGAAGGGGACATCGGAAAGGCCCTCAACCGCGTGAGCATCCGGATTGATGCTCACTTTCACTCCCTTGGCTTTGACGGTCCGGCAGACACGCCAGTCGAGGTCGAGCCGGTGTGGGTTGGCATTGATCTCCAGCACCTTGCCGTGTTCGGCCGCGGCCTCGACGACTTTCGTCAGGTCGACACGATAGCCTTCCCGTGACAGCAACAGCCGGCCGGTCGGATGACCCAGCATCGTGACATACGGATTGGAAAGCGCCCGAACGATGCGCGCCGTCTGTTCTTCCTCCGAGAGATTAAACCGGCTGTGCACCGATGCGATGACGAAATCAAATCGCGCCAGAACCTCATCCGGATAATCCATCGACCCGTCGGCGAGAATGTCCGCTTCGATCCCTTTGAACACGGCGATACCGCTCACTCGTTTTCGTAACCCATCGATCGCCGCGTGCTGTTCACGGATGCGATCTTCTTTCAGTCCATTAGCGTAGAAGGCCGATTGACTGTGATCGGAAATGCCGATGTACCGATAGCCGAGCGCTCTTGCGCCTGCGACCATCTCATCGAGCGTCGCCGATCCGTCACTGGCCGAGGTGTGATTATGGAAGACACCCTGAATGTGATCAGCCTCCACCAAGGGTTCTAATCGGCCCGCTTCTGCGGCTTCAATTTCACCCTCCCCTTCGCGCAACTCCGGCTCTATAAAGGGAAGGCCCAGCGTCGCATAGAGCACCGCCTCCGACTCTGCGTCCGGTTTCAACGTGCCGGTCTCACCGGTCAGATCCCAGGCCACTCCCCGCCTTGCCGCTCGTTCCGCCAAGGCGGCCAGATGCCGCTCGCTGCCCGTCGCGGAGAGCAGAGCGTGCGGGGTAATGGATCCCCTCACCTCGACCTGCACCAGAACACCAAGCGCGGACTTGGCCACCACCCGCGTACTCTCCGTAACGACCTGACCCAATCCTTCGATCTGCTTCAAGGCCCGGCTCACCAGCTCCGGCCGATCGCACGCCACGAGCAGATCGATCGACTGGACGATCTCCATCCGGCGTCGTAAGTCGCCGACAAGAGCAACGTGCTGAATGCCCGGCTGCGTTTTCAGCCGTTCCACCAACTCGGTGGCCGTCCCAATCACTGTGGCAAACAAGTGGTAGCCTCGTCGCTTCTTGAGTTGAAGGATGCCTTGCCTGATTTTGTCCTGCGTCTTCTGGCCAAAGCCCGGGAGGCCGACAAGCCGGTTCTCCACGCAGGCATACTCCAGTTCGCCGACAGTGGTGATCCCCAGTTGTTGCCACACCGCTGTAATCTTTTTGGGGCCCAGGCCGGGAATGGCGGTCATCTCTAACAAGCCGGCCGGTATGCTCTGTTTCAGTTCTTCGTAGTAACGAAGCTGGCCCGTGCCGACCAACTCGGCGAGTTTTTCCGCCAGCGCGTGACCGATGCCCTTCAGGTCTCGAATTCTCCCCGAGGCGACCAGCGCCCCCACGTCCTCCGTGAGCGCCTCGATCGTCCGCGCGGCAGTGTAGTAGGCCTGGCTCTTGAAAGGATTTTCTCCCTTGAGCTCGAGCAACAGGCCGATTTCTTCAAGAATGCGCGCGATTTCCCGCTTATCCATCTGATTCCCATAGGCTATGGGGGAGGGACATGGCCACACATCCGACGTTTCAACGTCGCATTGTACGGCCTGCCGGGGGTCGCCGCAACGGCAGCGTCCGTGCTAGGATGCCGGCATGACGGAATGCACTTGCGTATGCTCAACCGTGAAGGTGAGCCTGGCTATAGGGACGGCCGCTCTACTCAGCCTCGCCCTCTGCGGCAGGGCCGACGCCCAGCCGATGCAGGAGTCCACAGCCACCACTGAGCAATCCTGTAGCTTCGGCATGG
Organism: Nitrospiraceae bacterium; assembly: GCA_037446055.1. GTDB lineage: Bacteria > Nitrospirota > Nitrospiria > Nitrospirales > Nitrospiraceae > JBBIJI01. The sequence goes on along the minus strand of JBBIJI010000043.1, from coordinate 4,312 downwards.
CCAAAGGACAACCGTCACAGAAATGTCAGGTACCGTTCCCCCAAGGCTGCACGGTCGCCAACATTCCAGGCACCACGAAACCCTGGACCACCATCTCCAAGGGCGGCAAAACGCTCTGCCGCTTTGACGAAAAGGCGACCGACTGGAAAACAAAAATCACCGGCACCTGCGGCCGCTGTTCATCCAGACAGTGTTCCGCACAGTTCATCGTCCGATTTGATTGCTCCACGCGCTAAGGCATGTGACGCGTGACGAGTGATAAGTAAGGAACTGCCTGTAGAACTCATAGGCCATCTTCACTACCGGTCACCGGTCACCTGTCACGCGTCACCCGTCACTGTCGCTCCATGTCCCTCTCGGAAGCCATCAAGAAAGAGGCGAGAGCACTAGGCTTCGACGCGGTCGGCATCAGCCGCGTCTTCGATAGCCATCAGCCATCGACCGTCGGCTCTCAGCCAATCCCTCTCTCCACTCCCTCTCCCCCCAGCGGGGGAGAGGGCTGGGGTGAGGGGATTTCGCAGTTCCTCACCAAGCGTCTCCTGGACTGGCTCAGCCGTGGCTATCACGGCACAATGGCCTGGATGGCTCGCGAGCCGGCTCGTCGCGCCGACCCCTGCCAGGTGTTGCCGGGCTGCAGGTCCATCATCTCCCTCGGCATGAACTACTACACCGGCCAGAGGGCGGATGAACGTCCGGGCCGTGGGCGTATCGCCCGCTATGCCTGGGGGCAGGATTACCACCAGGTGTTGGGGGGACGGCTGGCTCAGTTGGAAGATCGGATCAAGGAACACGCGCCTGACGCGAAGACCCGAAGTTATGTGGACACGGGGCCCGTGATGGAAAAAGCCTGGGCCGAGCGGGCAGGGCTCGGCTGGATCGGCAAGCACAGCAACCTTGTCTCGACGGAATTTGGCTCCTGGCTCCTACTCGGCGATATTCTAACTACACTGGAGCTCGAGCCGGACGAGCCTGGCACAGACCTCTGTGGAAGCTGCAGCCTCTGCATCCGGGCCTGCCCGACCGGCGCGATCGTCGAGCCCTATGTGCTCGATGCCCGGCGGTGCATCTCCTATCTCACGATCGAGCTGCGCGATACGGCTGACGCCATCACGCCGGAACTCGCCCGCGCCACGGGCAACCGAATCTTCGGGTGCGACGATTGCCTCGATGTCTGTCCGTACAATGTCCATGCAAAGGAAACAGGGGAACCGGCCTTTCGTCCCACCGCTACGACCCTTGCACCGCGCCTCGACGAGTTGGCACGCATGACTACGTCGGAGTTTGCCTCGATCTTTGCCAAAAGCCCCATCAAGCGGGCCAAGCACGGAGGATTGCTTAGGAACGTCGCAATCGCCCAGCGGAACGAACAGCAGGCCGCTGTGACGTCGGCGTCGAGACCGACAGGTTCAATGCCGTCCCACAGTTCCTAACTCTTTGCCAGTTCACCCGTCACTCGTCACTTTTCACGCCTCACTTCGGCTGGTCCCCTCTTCATTCTGTTGACTGATTGGTGGTAGTCTAGGCTGGTCTTATCGGGGGTTCGCGAGGGGCTATGCATCCTCCGACGCTTCTGCTTGTCAGCCACGAGCCGGTCGCCCGCTCGCTCGTCGAGCAGGCTCTGCACGACACGCCGACTATAATTCTGTCCGCTGAGACGACTGACCAGGCCTTGCAGCTACTCCGAGAGCAGCCGTCGATCGGCCTCATCCTGTGTGATGAACGAGACGGTAGTATCGCCTGCCATCCCATCCTCTCGGTGACGCACCAACTACAGGTGCCCATACCGGTGATCGTTATGGGAACCTGCACGTCGGTCAAGACGGCCATCGAGGCGATGAGAGAAGGTGCAGCCGACTATCTTCCTCAGCCGGTGACCCGAGAGGATCTCCGCGCCTCCTTGCTTCGGGTGTGGCAGCGCGCGAATGATGTCGTGCCCGGCCCCACCCTCCCTGCCGCGGAGTTCGATGAAATCGTCAGCCGATCGCCGCAGATGGGCCTCATCAAGCGGTTGGCGGCCGAAGTGGCAAGAACCCACGCCACGGTGCTGATTACGGGAGAGAGCGGCACCGGCAAAGAGTTACTGGCACGCGCCATCCATCGGGCGAGCCCTCGGGTGTGCGGTCCGCTCGTGACGCTGAACTGCGCGGGGATTCCGGAGCACCTGATGGAATCGGAGCTCTTCGGGTATCAGCGGGGCGCGTTCACCGACGCGAAGCAGAGCAAGCCGGGGCGCTTCCAACTCGCCCAAGGCGGCACGCTGTTCCTGGACGAAATCGGGGAACTGAGTATGACCGCGCAGGCCAAGCTTCTGCGGGTGCTCGAAGACCACACGATCGAGCCGCTGGGGGACGTGCGCGGCATCAAAGTAGACCTTCGTGTCATCGCCGCGACCAACGAAGATCTCCCTGCTCAGATCAAGGCGGGCAAGTTCAGACTGGATCTCTACTACAGGCTGAACGTCTACCAACTCCGCATTCCGCCCTTGCGGGAGCGGCGGGAAGACATCGAGCCGATTCTCGTTGCATTCCTCGAGAAAGCGAGAGTCGAGCGGGGCTGCCGCATCCGAGGGATCACGCCAAGCGCGCTGACGATCTTGCAAGAGCACGATTGGCCGGGGAACGTGCGCGAGCTGCAGAACGTGATGGAGTGGCTGACGATCACGTGCAAGGAGAGCGAGATCAAGCCTGAGCACCTTCCTCAGGAAGTGAGGGGGACCAAGGCGGCCACGTCTTCAGCGGCTCAATCAATTCCGTCGCTGCTCTCGTTCGGGATGTCCGTAGCGGAAGTCGAAAAAGCGATGCTGGAAGAAGCCCTCAAAAAAACGGGCGGGAACATCTCCGAAGCCAGCCGGCTCCTCAAGATCACGCGCAATACCCTCCGCTACCGAATGGCGAAGCACAACCTGCCGTAGGATGCTGAATATGAACGTGAGACTGGTGGCCTCCTCAATTGACAGGGCCCACCAGTCGGCGATACGGTGTGCCCATCGGGGAGGGCATGGGGCGTAACAAGAAGTTGCGAATTCGTCTCGAAAGTTTGAGACGGCGGATCACCGATCATCGAATCAAAATCGCACTTGAGCATCAGCGTGCGACTCCTGATCGAAGCCTCATCCGGCATTGGGAGGTCGAGATTAAAGCTTGGGAACAGACCGTGAAGAGTATCGAGCGACGGTTGAGGAGAGGGAAGCGCCATGATTAAGAAACGACGGCAATCGGTGGTGCTTGAAAAGGACTCGTTCCTCACACCATCGAGTTCTCTCCTGGATAATCACCTCGATGAGATTCTTGAGACCATCGAGGAGATTCGAGGACTTGTCGCGCTCTTGAAATCACTTTTGCCTGGAGATGAGAAGCGAGACGAGTATGAAGGACGGCTGTACGCGGCCCTAACCCATCTTGAGCACCACGTGAAACCCGCCATCAAGGAATGGGACCGCGTAGTGGATCGGATGCCAGATAACTGACTGGCGTTCCTTCCCCGTCAACCCAACAGCCCACCTCGCTGTTGTCGTTCAGGATGTCGGTGGCGGAAATCGAGAAGGCGATGCTGGAAGAGGCCCTCAAGAAAACCGGCGGGAACGTCTCCGAAGCCAGCCGGCTCCTCAAGATCACGCGCAATACCCTCCGCTACCGGATGGCGAAGCACAATCTGCCGTAAACTCTTGTCAAAGATCACCGAGCGGCGGGTGTGATGATCCTGTTCTCACGCTGCCCCTTCATGAGAAGGCCAGCGCCTATGGTAGCCTTTTGCTCCCCGAGTACGAAAGGAGCAGGCGCAACCCCAACAATCCTCTTTGCTCGCGGAACCCGCACCCAGGCTGATCTGAAGCTTAGACTAAGGGCGGTGCTCGTTCGACGCGCGCAGTCGAGGATTGCCGGGGCCACGCCTGTGAGGGACCAGGAACGAGAGAGCTTGGAGTGAAGAGTTAAACGCGGGCGACGGCCGCAGTAGAACCACCACGGGCGCTGTTCCCAGGAGAATTAACGAGCAAGTTCGGTAAGTGCTATAGCAAATGTGCTCGCCTGGGGATGGCGCGTCTTGGTGCGATCAGGGGGGGTTGAGAGTGACACGCACAGTTAGGATGATCGCACCCGGCCTTAAGGGAGGGAAACGCTTGTGCAACCAGCCTAGTGGATCCGATCAGGTCATAGGTGGATTCTTCATCCAATTGCGCAAGGCAACGCGTGTCAAGCCCCACAGCTCGTCATGAAGTTCGCGTTCGTTCCACCAGGGAGGATCCCATCCGAAGGCAAGGTCTTGGTCAAGTTGCATTAACTTGCTTCCGTGAAGAATCCCTGGTCGAAGCTTG
>JBBIJI010000042.1:0-30371 GCA_037446055.1 Nitrospiraceae bacterium | reverse complement strand
GCGCCAGTTCTTGTGTTTCAGTTGTTGACCCAGAAACCTGTCGGACAGTAGTGAATCGACATTTTTACTTCCTTGCACTGAAAGGCGCGATGACTGGCGAGCATTGAACTACTGGCAGGGGTGATACAAGATGTGGGGCAATTTGTCCTAAAAGACTTCCATGAACGGCCGCTTTCTGAGGCACGGGAACACAAGGCGGTCTCGCGCTGAGGGTTACCTGGGACGACTTGCGAACAGGAAGTCAGAAGCAAAGTTTCGAGACATCGCTCTAGAGGCGGTCAGGAAAATCCGAGATTATCGCATCGACTCCAAGGTCCCGCATTTTCCGGATGTCCTTGAGGTTGTTGACCGTGTACACGAATACCTGGAGCCCAGCATCATGACAGGCCTGAACCAGCGCCGGCGTGGCGGTCCTCCACTTTAGACCGATATGGGTTGCTCGTGCCTTTGTGGCATAGACCAGGGGGTCCTTCGGCAACTTATCGATGAGTGCCATAGTGGCGGAGTGCGGCTCGATGTCCAGGATCGGCAACAATTCATCCGTAATAAAAGAAGCGTAGATCACAGCACCCTTAAACACGCTACGCCGGACGATCTCGCAGGTTTGCTTACCGATTCCCTCGACTTTGAGCTCTAACATCAGCCCCACGTGGCCATTGGCTGTTTCGAGCGCCTCCTCGAGTGTCGGGATTCCTTGGCCAGCTCCTAGGCGTAGCTGTTTGACTTGAGCCAGGGTCATGTCGGCCACGCGTCCACGGCCGTTGGTCGTGCGATTTACTCGCTCATCGTGCAGCAGGACGAGGTGCCCATCGCGAGTTCGACGGACGTCGACCTCGATCAGATCCACACCCAGCACGATCCCCTTCTGAATCGACGCGAGACTGTTCTCCGGCGAGTAGCCTGCCGCTCCGCGATGACCAATCCTCAACATCGCCCACCTCTACCATTGCTGAAAGCCGGTAGTTAGACCCCAGCTATTCAACCTGTCACTGATCTCAGTGTCGCGAGCCTCTCACATCCTGGATTTCAGTACGTGGTGGTGTGCTCTAGGAGCGCGGCTCCGTGGGAATTCCTAGACACAGAGCTCAGGAGATCGGCGGCGCCCATCGTAGGTTATGCGCTTCCAAGTTCGCAAGGTACTCCCGCATGTGCCGTTGCTCGCGAGTCCTGATGTGGTCAATCACCTTGCGATTAATATCCAGCAGTCCGAGTCCCGAGGGGATATCATCCGGGCGAATGACGAACAGATTCACGCCGGCCTCCTTGGCTCTGGCCTGCGCTTCTCGTATACGCTGGTGAATGTACCGCTCGTTGACTCTCATGAGTACTTTGAGCTCAAACAGATCTCGGAGAGGGTATGGCTCGACACGCACGACCTTTTCTGGAACATTCAGAAATATGAATACCGTCTCGCAAGCGGGACCGAAGATGCATTCGATCGGAAGCGGATTGGCCATGTCTGCATCCAGGTACCGATACCCATCGATCTCAACCATCTCAAACAACGGATACAGAGCCATGGAGGCACGCACGCTCTTAAAGAACCGGTCGTGTTTCACCTTCAGGCTTCGCGCGTCATCGCCGACATCAACCGCAAGCTCTCGATCTTTGTTCGAAAAGATGACCGTGGCTCCGTCTTCGTAGCGCTCAGCTACGATGTTCCAGGTGATCGGACTCGTCAGCACCTTTTGCAGATCGATTTGCTCAGCAAGCCTCGCCAAGAGGGGAAACGGATCAAGGAACGCTCTCATCCGGTCTAGCTCAAAGTATTGGTTCACCTCCTCGAATATTTTCTGGATTTCGGGTTCAAGCACAAAACGCCGAAAGGACTTGTGGGGAGACGCCAAGGCGTCATTCAAATGAAGCACGACATCGACCATACGATGCGCGTACTGGAGAGGCATGCGGAGTGCCAAGCCCAAGACCAGGGACAGGAATCTCATCGTCCGTCTGACGCTGTGCAGGAACGAGTCGCTCGATCGGGTATCCCGGGAGACGCGAGGAACGAACCCCAACAGCTTCGTCACTTTGTCCCTGAGGAACGGATGGATTTCATAGATCGCTTCGGGCGAGGTGATATATTCTTCCCAGATGCGGACAGTGTTCTCGGCGCCGACCAGCCCGGGATTCTCGACAAACCCCAGCGCATTGCAAGTGCCGGCGGAGGAGCTCACGATATGTGTCGGAGTAAACCCAGCGCGTACCAGTTCCGTGGCAGCGACGGCTTGTATGACAGCCTTACAGCCGCCGCCGCAAAAGACGAAGAGGATGTTGCCGTATTTGCTTCGAACAAGCTCAGTCACGGAAGGCTTGCCCTCCCGTATTTCCCAAACGATCTTGACACCCTACCACGCCCATCTCCCGAGGCCACGGCTGCCCGATCGAAAGTTCGTCCAAAGCACGGTGTGCTTGGTCTGGTGGGAAAATCGGGATCTTTGACCAGATGACATCATGTGACATCAGCATCATTGGTGCGGGGGTCGTGGGATGCGCCATCGCCCACGAGCTCGCAGCCAAGTACAGAGACAAATCCCTTCGCATCATCGTACTTGAAAAACACGCCGAGGTTGGAGAGGAGAGCAGCGGGCGGAACAGCGGGGTGCTCCATAGCGGTATCCATGAGAGGCCTCATTCACTTAAGGCGCGTCTAGCCCGTGAAGGCAGTGCATTGGCTCTTTCATACGCTCTCCAGAACAGAATTCCTCATCTGAAAACGGGAATGATCATTGCCATATCGTCGAGTGACATCCGGCGAGGGCTTTGGCGCGAGGCGTCGTCTCTGTGCCGGCTATGGTTGAATGCATGGAAGACAAACATCCGAGTGACTCTCGTCACACCCTCCCGGCTCCGTGTCTGGGAGCCGAATCTCCATGCAGCCTGCGGCATTTTTATTCCAAGCGTCTCCGTCATCGACTCTTACGCCTTGGTGCAATCGCTAAGAAGCGCCGCGGAAGCAAACGGCGTTGAGTTCGCGTTCAACAACCAGGTGATCGGCATCGATCCGGGGGCCACCGGTTACCTCCTCACGACCGATCGCCAGAAGCTTTTTGCTGCTTGTCTGATCAACGCCGCCGGTGTGTACGCCGATGAAATTGCGGCACTCGCCATGCCTGCCAACAAGTATACCATCCACCCGGTTCGTGGTGAGTATTATGAGGTTGTTACACCGGAGAAGAAGAACCTATTGAGACGGCTGGTGTACCCTGCCTTGCCTCCCCATGCTGTGGGCAAGGGCATCCACTTTGGTCCGCGCCCGAACGGTCAGGTATTCTTGGGACCGAACACCGTGCCTGTCAAGGACAAGGGAGATTACACATCAGAGAAGACACCGCCGAGTGTGTTTGTCGAAGCCTGGCAGAAATTTCTGCCTGCGCTTGAAGAACGCGATCTTCGATGGGCCTATTCGGGAATTCGCGCATGCGCAAGGTCTGGGAACAGCGACGGGAAAGGCGACTTTATTATCTCAGCCGACTGCGAGGATCCTCCTCTGGTCAACCTGATCGGAATTGAATCTCCCGGACTCTCGGCAGCGCTAGCAATAGCCAGACGTGTCAGTGGGATGGCTTGTCTCGAGCGGCGTTTTCGTCCTTCAGGCTAATGTTCCCTCTGAATTCATGACGCTCGCACGTCTTGAGCGTGCGGCTTGTTCTCTTCTTCCTTCCGCAAATCGCGGTAGAGGATCTTTCCATATGTCGTCCGGGGGAGTTCGCTCCGGAATTCTATTCTTTTTGGAACCTTGTAGGGCGCCAAGTACCGCCGGCAGTGGGCCACAAGCTCGTCTGCACAGACCGCACCACCGGCAGAAACGACGAATGCCTTGATGGATTCGTTGCCGTCCCCGCGTGAAATCCCGATGACAGCCGCATCTCGCACGTGAGGGTGGAGCAGGAGCACCCGTTCGACCTCAGACGGATAGACGTTGAATCCCGATGAGGATAAGATCATATCTTTCTTCCGATCCACTATGTGGAAAAAGCCGTCCTCATCCATGCGTGCCATATCGCCGGTAGCCAACCAGCCATCAAGCTTCAGGACGTTTGCGGTCTCCTCAGGTTTGTTCCAATACTGCTGCATCACCTGCGGCCCACGGACCCAGAGCTCTCCTATTCCTCCAACAGGGACTTCGTGGCCGGCCTCATCGACAATTTTCGCGTTCGTGTTGGGAATGGGCAATCCGATGGAACGTTTCACGGAAAGACCACCGGGTATGTTGCAGTGCGTCACGGGTGAAGCCTCGGAGAGACCGTATCCCTCCACAAGCATATGGCCGGTCCACTCCTTAAACTTCTTGAGAAGGCTATACGGCAATGCAGAGGCGCCGCTGATGCAAAACCGCGCCGCAGCAAAATCCTGCCTATGACAGATGTCGAGTAGTTTTCGTACCAGCGCGGGGACCAGAGTGATCACGGTCGGCCCTTCTTTGCGGATCAGCCCGAGAAGAACCTGTAAGTCTCGGGGGTCCGGCACGAGCACCATGCGTCCACCCACGGCGAGGCAAATATTTTGGGTGACCGTCATGCCGAACACATGAAAGAGCGGGAGGGCAGCAAGGAAATTCTCTGTTCCCTCAGAGGGAGAAAACCACTTCACCAGTTGTTGAATATTCGCTGTCAGATTGCTGTGCCGCAGCACCGCACCCTTTGGAATCCCTGTCGTCCCACCGGTGTACTGGAGGAGCGCGACGTCTTCCGGAGCAATGCCCGGAAGACGCCGGGAGTCGACACGAGCGTCCATATTGAGAACATCATGGAACCACCTGATCGTGTTGCTGTCAGGAATCACGATGGGTGACTTATGATTCCGGCGTCTGTACACATATCTCGCGAGAACAGTCATGAAATCGGTGATCCGAGTCACGATGACTGGCTCAAGATCGAGGTGTTGGATTTTGGAGTACATCGCGTCGAGAACCACGATGGCTCGTGCCCCCGAATCGAGAAGCTGAAAGGACAGCTCGTGCGCGGTGTAGGTCGGGTTACACGCCACCACGATCCCGCCGGCCTTTAGAATACCGAAATACGCGATGACCGCTTGAGGAGAATTCGGCAAGCAAAGAGCCACGCGATCACCCTTGCAAATTCCCAGTGCAGCAAGCCCGCAAGCGAATCGATCAACCAAGTCACTAAGTTCTTGATAGGAGAAAGTCTGGCCAAAAAAATAGAGTGCCTTACGGCGAGAGAATCGCTGGACGCTCTTTGTAAACACAGTTAAAAGCGTCTCGGGCCTGATGGAAAGTTCAGGAGGAACGCCTTCAGGGTAGTGCAGCAGCCAGGGTGAGTCAGACATAGAAGGACCTGCCTTGCCAGGATTGGTTCGAGGAGACGTCCACAGCAGCACCTACCCTCTTGACAGACACGATCCGACTTCGCTCGCGCACACAACGCCTGATGGTCATGGAATCGCCACGGCTACCATGTCTCCTGAGTGAGATACGCACAGGGCTCAAAGCGCTTCCCGTACCTGGCTGACAGCGAATCCATCTCTTCGGCGATCCGAGATGGCGCCATCGTCTTCCTGGCCCACGTGAGCAAACCTCCTCGAAACGCAGGGAACCCAATTCCATGGATCAGAGCTAGGTCGACTTTCCAGGCCTGATCAACGATACCATCGTGGAGACAGCGTACGGCTTCATCGACCATCGGGAGAAAGAGACGACTCCGGATATCCTCATCGGAGACAGATCCTGCATCCCCTTGGCCAAGCCGACGATACTGCGCAATCGCTTCCACAGCTTGCGGGTTCTCTTTCCCCGATTTCCAAAACTTCACCGTCGGTTCACCCGCGGGAAGCAAAGCCTCAAGAATCTCATCCCGAGATTCGATCCGAGGCCCTAAAGTTGACAGTGAGGTGAGCACGTGCCTCGCGACCTCAAGCCCGATCAGATCAAGCAGTTCAAGAGGTCCCATGGCGTGACCGCTATCCACCGCCATCCCAAATGCCTTGGCCACGGCATCGACGCGGCGAATAGCGACGCCTTCGCTTACCAGGATCACGGCTTCGGCCAGGTATCGTGCCAGAATTCTGTTAACCAGGAACCCAGGCCCGTCGTTCACTATGAGCGGAATCTTCCCCAACACTTTGGCGATGGCGCACGCGTGTGAAACCGCCGCTGCAGAAGTAAAGGGAGCCCGCACCACTTCAACCAATTGCATCTTAGCCACTGGGTTGAAGAAATGGAGTCCCACGCATCGCTCAGGATGACGAGCCCCCTCGGCGATGGCTCCCACGGTGTAAGACGAGGTGTTCGTGGCAAAAATTGCGTCGGGACCGGCGATTGCCTCGAACTCCGCCAGGACCGACCGTTTGACCGGAAGTGTCTCAGACACGGCCTCGATAACCAACGGAAGGGCACCCAGATCTCCCGTACGCAAGGTCGGAGCGAGACGGAGCATGCGAGCGCGTAGCTCAGATGGAAGAATCTTTTTTCTCTCCAGCTGGGCACCTTGGGCCTTGTGTATTCGTCCCATGGCCTGCGCGAGGGTCTCAGGCGAGACATCCCGTAACACGACCGACCAACCTTTTTCGGCGAGTTGCCCTGCAATCTGTGACCCCATTAAACCCGCCCCCAACACACCCACACGCATGGGCGACAGAGCCGCACTCGTGACACTGCGTTTGATGGTCTCGCTCCCCAGGAACAAACCGACAAGGTGCGCGGAGACTTCACTGGCCATGAGCTCCAAAAGAACGGGCTTTTCAACGTCGCACGAACCTTCCAGAACACTGCACCGCGTTCCTCTCTCCACAGCATCGATCGCACGCAGCGGGGCTGGATAGAATTGTCGAAGTCGTTTGACCACCTGTCGGCGCACGTAGCGATATAGGACCGATCGAACTCCAGGAAGGCTCAAGCATCTCTGGCCTATCGGAAGAGTCCGTTTGGCGGCGGACAGGGAACGGAGAGCATGAACTTTTGCGATCGCCGCTTCGACAAGCGCTTCTCTCTGAACTTCTTCTAGGGTCCGGACTCTCGATGGCACGGAGGTGACCATTCCGTCGATGAGCCCCATGCGTAGGGCTTGTCGAGGGAGGATCGTCTTTCCGGTTGTGATCATGTCCAAGGCAGCCGGGAGGCCGACTAGCCGCGGAAGACGTTGCGTCCCTCCAAAACCCGGAATAATTCCGAGCTTCACCTCCGGAAGTCCAAGGCAGGTTTTTGGATGCGTCGATGCGATGCGCGCATAGCAGGCGAGCGCCAACTCGAGACCTCCACCAAGACAGGCACCCTCTACAGCGGCAACAAAAGGCTTCGTCGAGCGCTCCATCATGTCAAAGAGCTTATGCACTGTCGTCACAAGCCGGTCCACTCCATCAAAAGTCCGAGATTCTTGCGCCAGGCGAATCTGCTCGAGATCCGCACCCGCGCAGAAGTTCCCTTCCTTCATGCTCACGAGCACGACACCGATAATTGCGTCCGTCTCCAAGGCCTGTTGAACGATTCGTTGCCAACCGGCCAAGCTGTCATCGTTGAGAACATTGACCGGCTTACCGCAATAGTCAAACCCTGCCAGTAGAACACCTCCCTCGATCACGGCAGTCTTGAAGTGCCCCGCCGGGCTCTGGCAGCCGGAAGATAGAGCGTAGTTGGTCTGCATGCCTATTGCCTCTCCAGAATCATCGCCACCCCCTGCCCGCCGCCGACACAGGCACTGATCAGAGCCCTTTGTGCACCGCGTCGCTTTAGCTCATAGAGGGAAGTAATGGCTAATCGAAGACCGGAAACCCCGACCGGATGACCGAGCGCGATGGCACCCCCGTGAGGGTTGAGATCTCCGAGTGCAATTTCGCCATAACGGCCGGACAACCCGTATCGGCTAAATTTGCGTTCCAGGAGCGATGGCGACTCCAGGATGCGGACGATGCCCAGCACGACGGCTGCAAACGCCTCGTTTATCTCGAAGACTGCAAAGTCTTTGAGCGTCAGCCGCGCCTTCGAGAGAACCTTCGCGATCGCCCCGACCGGCGCAAGACCCATGCAGGAAGGTTCATAACCGAAATCCGCGTACTCGGTCACGTACCCCATGATCGGCAACCCGAGTGACTTGGCTTTGTTCTCCTCCATAAGCAAGACGGCTCCAGCAGCATCGGTCACTTGGGATGAGTTCCCCGGCGTCACTGTGCCATACCGTCTATCAAACACAGGCTTCAGTCCGCTGAGCGAGTCCTGGCTGGCATCCTTGCGAATTCCATTGTCTTGTTCCACATACGTGCCGTTCTCAGGAACGAACATGGGAACGACTTCATCCGAAAACAATCCCGTTTCCCATGCCTCCGCCGCTTTTCTGTGTGACCGGAGAGCAAATTCGTCCTGGTCCCGTCTGGAGATGTGCAAAGCCGGGTCCTTGGCGATATTTTCGGCGGTAAGCCCCATAATGAGGTCGCACATGGGGTCCGTCAGGCCCAGCAAGACTCCCACCCGGGGGGGATATTTCCGGAGGTTGAGAAGTTTCGGGATCAGTGCAAGAGCGCCAGCAACTCGTTCCTGGAAACTCTTGGCCTTGCCATATTGCAGGATGAGATCAGCCACGGTGCGGTCATAGGCGACCGGGATCCGGCTCATCGCTTCCATGCCGATCACAAGCACGGTGTCAGCATCGCCGCTCCGAATGCGAAGGCTTCCATAGTAGAGTGCTGTGACCCCCGACCCGCAATTTTTCCCCGCGACCGTATCGGCAGGGATCCTCACGGGGAGGCCACCGGTGACGGCAGCAACGCGTGTAGGATTGACCGCATGGGCCGGCGTGGCCACATTGCTCCCCAGTACACAATCAATTGTTTCCACCGGGACATTCCAGCGATGACACCGATTCACCATTTCACGAACGACCCAGGAACCGAGCACCTCCGCATCGATATCACGAAAGGCCGTACCTTCTTTGCAGAACGGAGTCCGGAACCCGTCGACAATGACCACGTTTCGCATAGTATGAACCATCATCCGGCCAGGAAGAATGAGGAAACGGTACCAGTTTTGGCGCTTGGAGTCGCTGGTTACGTTTCGCCTACCAAAGCGTACTACATCCTACCATCCTCACCCACGCTTCGTGTCGTCTCTGGAGTATATGCCCTCCCCCAAGAAGGGGGTAGACCAAACCAACTTCCGAAGCATTCTCCGACAGGACAGTGGTAAAGTGGTAAGCACAAAAGATGTTCAGCGAAACCGGCTGTTCTGCACGTAGGTCACGCCCATGACAAAACCGAGTGTGTTTCAAGGGTCTGTAGCGATTGCGGAGACAGCCCGTGACAAGTCCGCCTATTCTTCCGGGTTTCTTGCCGGCTTGTTTGAGGGCGATGTTCGATGGAATCTCTTTCACTCCCTCGGGATCCCCACGACCAGCCAGGACGCTCTGGATTTCTTGAAGCGTTTCAGAACCGCGATCATCTCCTTGGACCCGGAGCAAGTTGATGGCGAGGGGGAATTGCCGGAGCCGATCCTCAAAACATTGGCTGGGCTCGGTGGATTCGGAATCAAAATTCCCAAACGGTTCGGCGGGCTGGATCTGACCCAATACGAGTACCAGAAGGTCGCCATCTTAAGCGGAAGTCTCGATGCCTCCCTTACTGTGTTGTTGTCGGCGGCACAATCGATCGGTGTGCCTGAGCCCTTGCGCCTCTTTGGAACAGAAGACCAGAAAGCCAAGTACCTCCCGAGGCTCGCGAAAGGGGACATTTCAGGGTTTGCGCTGACGGAAAGGAACGTGGGTTGCGATATTTCCAAGGTGGAAACGCATGCGGTCCGCGTCAAACTGAACGGTCATACCGTCGGCTATCGGCTCACAGGAGAGAAGTTCTTTATCACAAATTCTGCCAAGCGCGACGGCGACTTTTTATGTTCTATGCTCGTGGTCATTGCGCGAATCGTCGACCGCCCGGAAGACTTGCAAGATCCCCATGCCCCGAAACACTATGGAGCCTTCATCGTCGAGCCTCAATGGCCGGGATGCTCGGTCACTCGCCTCCGCTTCGAAGGCGTAAAGGGGATCTACAACGGAGCGCCGAAGTTCGATAACGTCTACGTTCCGGTCGACAACCGCCTCGGAAGCGAAGAGGATGGATTACGGATCGCGCTCGCGACGTTGACCGTTGGCCGCCTCACCCTTCCCGCCGCCTGCCTGGGGGGGGTGAAGCAGTGCCTGTCCATCATGCGGTGGTGGGGACGAACGCGCATCCAATGGAACAAGCCCATCGGGGAGCACAACCTGATTGGAGCGAAAATCTGCCGAGCTGCAGCTTATACCCTGGCGCTTGAGGCGACCATGGCCTTTTGCGGGGCCTGGGCCAATAAGAAAGGCGACCTCCGGCTGGAGTCGGCCGCGGCCAAAATCATCGGGAGCGAATGGTATTGGGAGGTGGTCAACGATCTGTTTCAGGTCCGAGGGGGGCGGGGCTTCATGACCATGGAGTCCCAGCGCCAATGCGGCGAGATCGGTATCCCCGCGATGCGCATGCTCCGAGACGCACGTATTAATCTCGTCTGGGAAGGCACGAGTGAAATCCTGCGCATCTGGATGGCGCGGGAGGCCCTCTCTCCATATATCGAGCAAGGCATCGCGTTTCTGGAAGGGTCCCCGTCACAAAAGGCGAATGCGCTGCTCTACTATGTCCGCATGACCATCCGTTCCCTCATCCCTTCCCTGAGTCCTCGGTGCGGCCCTAGGCTGTTCGGACAGGAATACAGACGCTGGGTGCGCATCATCGAGTCCTCTGCCAGGAGGCTGACGTGTGCGACGGTCATCGCGACGCTCCGACACCAGCAGAGCCTTCACAATAAGCAACTCCTACTGCAACAGCTAATAAACGACAGCCTCCAGCTCTTTCCCATGGCGGCTACGCTGTGGTACGCATCCCAGCCGGAGATGCGCACTAAGCCCGGCATTCGTGAACTGGCCGATTACTTCTGCGAAGAATCATTGGAGAGACTCCGCCCCGCCTCATCCCTGGCACGAACGATTCGCCGCCATACCAAAGACACCACGGTGTATAACCTTGCGAAGTCCATCATGAGCGGTGAGTACGCCTGGCTCGAGGATGGAATCGTGCCCCTGCTTGAAACGCGCCGTCCTGGCGCCTAACCCACATTCTTCACGATGACTTCCAACAGGGGGCCCCCGAACCCAAGGGGACGGAGGCGTCGGCCACAGGACGTTCTCTTGGCTCGACGTCCCCTCTACTGCTCAATGTCGGCGGATTTGCTGCTTCACGGCTTTGCACTGTATCCATCAGGGACGCAGTAGGTCGGCATCACCTCACCGCCATGGAAATAAGACCGGTGCCCCCAGTCCCGCAGTACGCCTTGCTGGTCGAACACCAACGCATATTCGTCGCACCAGTCTCCCGGAGCACTCAGGTAGTTGCCGGGTTGGAGCTGTCGCACGTGATACACCCACACAGCATCTCCTGTGGACGTGACCTTGGTTTCGACCGGCGGTCCGAGATTCTCCCTTACTTGCTCTTGACTCGCGTGGTTCCTGGCCGAGATCAAGTAACGCGTTTCCTTGGGGACAAAGAGACCGCAGCCGAATACGGCCACCGTCATACACACGAGCGGAACCTGGCGGACGATTTTCATCACGTATCTCCTCTCTTGATGCGGCCTTGAAGCGGAAGAGAGTGTCGTTGCGCCGCTGCCAACAGGCAGCAAGCTGACCTGTTGCGAACACTCGACAGCTTAACCCACATTATTCATGAGCGCTTCTGCTGCAATCGCCGATCCGCTGCTGCGACAAACTGGCATGCGACTTAAAGGCATGCCAGTGGGCGGGCTCGCCACTCGCGGCCTCAACGTACTGTTTCAAGTACGCCTCGGCCTCTCGGGGCTCCGCGCGCCCGTCTCGTGACGCGGCTCCGCGATTTCGCGACGAAGCGCTCATGAATAATGTGGGTTAAAGAGCCGGCTTCTGAACGCCGATCGTTCCGTCGCAGGAGATCGGCATGAGTTCTCCACCGTGCAAGAATGATTTATGGGTCCACCGCCGCAGAACACCGCTTTCGTCGAACGTCAGCCGATATTCATCACACCACAATCCCGACGTCGACCACGTACTTTGGGCGCCGGGCTCGATCTCCCGCACTTCGTAGACCCAGATCCTCTCACCCTCGGGACCGATCGTCTTCGACAACGGCAGCCCTAACTCGCGTTCCACTTCCGCTTGCGTCGCCCGATCCTGCGCTCGTTGGAGATACTGCGTCTCCTTCGACACGAAGAGGGAGCAGCCCGCGAGCATCATCATTGCAGCCACGATCGCGCTCCAGGGACGCCTCATCGATCACCTCCGAGATGATGGAGTCCAAACCGTCCCGCCCGTCGGCCGGGTCGAGATTCCATGAACTCATCAGCTTGCTTGATAGCCTCCTGGCACGCAGTAGAGAGGCATACGTTCACCACCATGGAGATGGGACTTATGAGTCCAGCGCCGCAAGATGTCGCTGCGATCGAATGTCAGCACGTATTCGTCGCACCAGAGGCCCTTCGAGGTCCACCCGTAGCCGGGGTCTTCTTCCCGAGATTGATAGACTAAGACGTGCTCTCCTGTAGCGGTGGTGGTGGTGACCCTGGGAACCCCAAGCTTTTGTTTCACCTCCGCCGCCGTGGCGTGATCCTGCGCAGCTTGAAGGTAGAGCGTTTCCGTGGGGACGAAGAGCGTACAGCCGATGAACGGGCCAAGCACGGCACTCAAGCAGATGACGAGTGAGCATCTCATGAGACACCTCTCGGCTTCATGAGTGGAGGGGAGGTTATTGGGCCTTCGCCACGGCACCGCCCAGATCACAAGACGGCATGAGCTCGCCCCCATGGAACTGGGCTTCGTGGCTCCACCGACGCAGCACACCTTGAGAATCGAACGTCAGCACGTACTCATCGCACCAGATCCCCATAGATTGGGTCCGATCCCCCCCTTGTACGGTGCGCATCTGATACACCCATAACGACTCCCCGGCGGAGGTCGTCACTTTGCGGACGGGGCTGCCCATCTGCTCAAAGATGTCCGTTTCACTCGCCAAATCCACACGAGAGTCGAGATAGGTATCCATAGGGACTATCACCGAGCAGGCCCCGGTCACCAAGACCGCTAGGGCTATTGGAAATAGCCCAGGTATTCGAGCCATGGGACACCTCCTGAAAAGAGTGAGAAGAGGGTGCAACATTCTACACCTCGCAAATGCCACCATGTGAAGAACCGGTTTATCGGCCATAGGGGCCTGTTCCAACGCCCCTCCATTCGAGTTTCTTGATCTGCCTTTGATACGAACGGCAGAATGATCAGGATACTCGGAGCTTGTGACATTTCCCTTTGCCCCCTTAGTTTGGGACCCTACGAGGACAAAATTCAACCGAGAAAAAACCGATCAAGTCCTCTATACTCTCCAAGTCATGAGCCACTCAGGCGCGTTTACACGGAAGGATGGATACTGATGCGCAACCGCCGTTCCCTTCATCTCATAGCGGCGCTGGTGTTTTCCGGTTCCTGCTTGAACTCCTTCGCAGAATCGCGAGGTTCGGAGAGCCGGCCGGCGGCTCCGTCGACCCCGCTCGCGCAGACCGTCGAGCAAGCCAAGCGCGCAACTGTTGGGATCGTCAACGCAACCGGGGAAGACACCCAGACAGAGTACCGCCGGGGGTTCTCCATCCGAGGGACAGGCGTCCACCTGAAGGACGGCTATATCGTCACCGCCCGTCACGCCGTGGAACGCGAGAAAGGAAGTTCACCGGTCGTCCCACGGGAGATCACTGTGTTGACTCAGGAACTTGCGGAGCTTCCGGCGCAGTTGATAGGGGACAGCGCGTACGTGGACGTCGTCCTCTATCGCGTTACCGAAGCCAGCCGGTCGCAGCTCCTCGGCGCCGTCTCGTTCTCAGAGCAGGCCGGCGAATCCGGGGACGAAGTCTTCACGATCGGCTACCCGCTCGGTTGGGGCCCCACGGTCGCCTTCGGACGAATCGGCAACACCAATATTTTCCTGCCCACCGTGGACACGCGTCTCCTCCAGGCCGACCTGGGAGCCTGTAGCGGGAACTCAGGAGGCGGGTTATTCAATGCGAGGGGGGAGCTGGTCGGCATCGTCCACGCGATCATTCAAACGGAGCAGAGTGAGACCGAGCGCCACTGCAGCCGCTTGACCTTTGCCGTGCCGGCCACCTTGGCCAAACGGATCGTCGCCGTGCTCCACGAGGGAAAACAACCGAGATTCTCACGGCTGGGCATACACATGACGACCGTCAAGGACGCCACGCGCTGGCGTCTCGCGGTAAAGGATGTGGTCGAGCCCGCCAAGGCCGCGGGTATTCAGAAAGGGGACCTCCTGCTGGCGATCGAAGATCAGGAAATCACCGACGCCTCGCAGTTGAAAAACTTTCTGATCGAACATACGACGCCGGGCCAACGCGTCTCCGTCCGCGTGCGTCGGCGGGATATCGAGTTGACGCTTCCAGTGGTGCTCGGAGGAGGCTGATCCGGGAACGGCGCCGGATGCCGGCTGGCCCTGAGGGCTATTCGACGAGATCCAATTTGATCCGCAACTCTTTGAGCTGGTCCGCGCCGACCTGGGACGGCGCGTCGGTGAGTGGACACTGTGCCTTTTGGGTCTTCGGAAATGCGATGACGTCGCGGATCGAGTCGGCGCCGCCTAGCAACATGATGAGTCGGTCCAGGCCGAACGCGATTCCCCCATGCGGCGGCGCCCCGTAGTCGAGCGCGTCCAGCAGAAATCCGAACTTGGCTTGCGCCTGCTCCTTGTTGATCCCGAGCAGATCGAGGATCTTGAGTTGGATGTCGCTGCGGTGGTTCCGAATACTCCCGCCGCCGATCTCAGCACCGTTCAGCACCATGTCGTAGGCCTTGGCCCGAACCTTCAACGGCTGCGCGTCCAGCAACGGCAGATCCTCGTCGAGAGGTGCCGCGAAGGGATTGTGCATGAACACATAGCGCTTCTCCTGCGGATCGTAGTCGAGGAGCGGGAATTCCATCACCCAGAGAGGCCGCCAGGCCGTCTTGTCGATCAGCTTCAACTCTTCACCCAGCATCAGACGTATCCTTCCGAGCACGTCGTGCACGATGGCGGGCTCGTCCGCGCCGAAGAGCAGCAAATCGCCGACCGCTGCGTCAGGCAAGGCTGCCAGTAACGCCTTGGCGTCCAGGAACTTGGCGATGACGGATTCAAGCTGCCCTTCCCCGATGATCTTGACCCAAGCCAGCCCCTTTGCTCCGAAGTTCTTGGCGGTTTCGCCGAGTCCATCGACACGCGTCCGCGAGATGGCAGCCCCGCCCTTGACGATCAGCGCCTTGACGATGCCGCCCTTGGCTACGGCGTCTTTGAAGACCTTGAACTCGCTCTTCGCGGCGAAGTCCGTCACGTCGCGCAGGGGCATGTCGAATCGCAAATCCGGCTTGTCCGAACCCCATCGCCCCATCGCCTCCGCATGGGTTAGCCGAGGGAACGGAGTGGGGAGGTGGACACCGGCCACCTCCTTGAAGACGGTCGCGATCATCACTTCCATCAGGCTCATCACCTGATCGCGATCGACAAACGACATCTCAAGGTCGATCTGGGTGAACTCCGGCTGTCGATCGTTGCGCAAATCTTCGTCGCGGAAGCAGCGAGCGATCTGGTAATACCGGTCGACGCCGCTGACCATCAGCACCTGTTTGAACAACTGCGGCGATTGCGGGAGGGCGAAGAAGCAGCCGGGATTGACACGGCTCGGGACCAGATAGTCCCGGGCCCCTTCCGGTGTGCTCTTCGTCAAAATCGGCGTCTCGATCTCAAGAAACCCTTCTTTATTGAGGAAGGACCGGACATGCTGCATGACGGCGTGACGCAAGCCCAAGAGACGCTGCATCCTCGGCCGGCGCAAATCCAAGAACCGATACTTCAAGCGAAGCGCTTCGCTGACGTCGTTCTCGTCCTCGATGAGAAACGGCGGCGTCTTGGCATCGTTCAGAATTTCGACGGTATCCACGAACACCTCGACGTCCCCGGTCGAGAGATTCGGATTCCTGGATTCGTCGGGGCGCGCCATCACCTGGCCGGTCACCGATACGACACACTCACTCCGCAAGGCATGGGCCGCTCGATGTACCGCCACATTCCGCTCGGCGTTGAACACGACCTGGGTGATCCCGGTCCGGTCGCGCAGGTCGATGAAGATGACGGTCCCATGATCACGCCGACGCTGGACCCAACCGTTCAGAGTCACGGTCTGCCCCACGTGTGCCTTGGTCAGCTCACCGCAGCGATGGGTACGCTTCAGCATGCGGCCCTCCGGGCTTGCCGGGGATGGGCGACAAATGACGGACGACGGGAAAGATCGGACGACGAACACTTCGACGGCTCCTCCCTATCACCAGTAACCCTTGGCCTACGGTCTGTCGTACGCGAGCGAATGACGTCACGCAACGCGTTCGCCTCCCGATCCGTCAGAAAGCGATACTCGCCGGGCGACAAATCGCCCAACTGCAACGGTCCGAGCCGGACCCGTTGCAACTTGAGCACCGGGTGTCCGACGGCATCGAGCATGCGCTTCACTTGGTGCTTGCGACCTTCGTGAATCGTGACCTCGACCCAGGAATTCTGCTCGGCCTTTCTGATTTTCTTCACCTTCGCAGGACCGGTCATTCCGTCTTCCAGCGACAGGCCCTTTTCCAACTGATCGATCTCCTCGTCCGTCAAGATGCCTTTGACTTTGGTCAAGTATGTCTTCGGCACCTCATACCGTGGATGGAACAAGGCCTGGGCTAAAGCCCCGTGATTGGTCAGCAGCATGAGACCTTCGCTGTCGAAATCGAGCCGGCCGACCGGAAACACGCGAATGCGCACGCCGTGGAGGAAGTCCTTGATCGTCGGTCGTCCTCCAGGGTCCTCCAACGTGGACATGACGTTCCTGGGTTTGTTCAGGATGAGATAGACGAAAGGCTGGGCAGCCTTCAGGTGTCTGCCATCCACCTTCACATGGTCCTGATCAGGATCGACTTTCGTGCCCATTTCACGGACGACCCTGCCGTTCACCGTCACTCGTCCCTCGGCGATGATCTGCTCGGCCTTCCGGCGGGAGGCCAGGCCGCTGCTGGCAATCAATTTTTGAAGCCGGATTTCCAAGCGTGACGCGTGACGCGTGACGCGTGACAAATGGGCAGAACCTGCTGGTTCCCCTCACTTGTCACCTGTCACCCGTCACCTCCTCATTCCCATTCTATCGTCGCCGGAGGCTTCGAGCTGATATCGTAGACGACTCGATTCACGCCCTTCACCTCATTGATGATGCGATTGGACATCTTGCCTAACAAATCCGGCGGCAACCGAACCCAGTCCGCCGTCATGCCGTCGAGACTCGTCACCGCGCGAATGGCGATCACGTTCTCATAGGTCCGCTGGTCACCCATCACCCCGACCGTCCGAATCGGCAACAACACGGCGAACGCCTGCCAGATCTCACGATAGAGCCCCGCCGCCCGGATCTCTTGCTCCACGATCGTCTCCGCCGCCCGCAAGATGGCCAGCCGGTCTTTCGTGACTGCACCCAGCACTCGAATAGCGAGCCCCGGCCCCGGGAATGGTTGCCGCCAAACGATCTCGTCCGGCAGACCCAATTCCTTGCCTAGCACTCGCACCTCGTCTTTGAACAGCTCCCGCAAGGGCTCCACCAGCTTGAGCCGCATCCTCGTCGGGAGTCCGCCGACATTGTGGTGGGTCTTGATCGTCGCCGACGGCCCTTTGAAGCTTATGCTTTCGATCACGTCAGGATACAACGTCCCCTGGACGAGATACTTGACCCCCTTCAGCTTCTTGGACTCCTCCTCGAAGTTCTTGATGAACAACCGACCGATGATCTTCCGCTTCCGTTCCGGGTCGCTCACATGCTTCAACCCGGCCAGGAATTGATCGGTCCGATCGAGAAACCGAAGATTGAGATGCATCTGGGATGCAAAAGTCTTTTGGACCTGGTCCCCCTCGCCCGCCCGCAGCACGCCGTTGTCGACGAACACGCAGGTCAGTTGATCGCCGATCGCGCGGTGGGTCAGGGTCACGGCGACGGAGGAATCGACGCCGCCGCTGAGGGCGCAGATCGCCTTCCCCTGGCCGACCTGCTCACGGATCTGTTGCACGGCCTGGTCCACGTAGGACTTCATCGTCCAGGTCGGCCGGCAGCCGCAGATGTCGTACACAAAGTTGCGGAGAATCGTCGCCCCCTCCACGGTGTGGGCCACTTCAGGATGGAACTGCAAACAGTAGATCCGCTTTCCTCCGCCCTCCATTTTCATGGCTGCGATAGGAGAGTTGTCCGTATGGGCGATGGAGCGGAAGCCTTTGGGCATCCGCTCGATTCGGTCGCCATGAGACATCCACACCGTGGTGGAGCCGCTTTCCCCCACTCCCTTGAACAGACCTGACCGGTCGTCGATCCACAGCTCGGCGCGGCCATACTCCCGCCGAGATGCCTTCGCGACTTCGCCATCCAGGAGATGCGTCACCAGTTGCATGCCGTAGCAGATGCCCAGCACGGGGATCCCTTGGTCGAGCAACTGGCGCGGAACGGTGGGAGCCTTCCGCTCATATACGCTTGAAGGCCCGCCTGAGAGGATGATGCCCCTGGGACGGTAGGCCAAGATGGTGGCCAGCGGAGCCGTGCAAGGCAGGATCAGCGAGTACACCCGCGCTTCGCGGATGCGACGCGCGATGAGCTGCGTATACTGCGACCCGAAATCGAGGACGAGAATTCTATCGTGCCAGAGTTCCATGAAGTCGTTGCTCGTGAAACGTGAAGCGTCGATCGGTTAGCGAGGGAAAGCGAAATCGGGTCGCAAGGAACGCTTCACGAGATACGCTTCACGCGGGGTCACTCCCAATCCATCCGGTAGTTCGGCGCTTCTTTGGTGATGATGACGTCGTGCACATGGCCTTCGCGCAACCCGGCTAAGGTCTGTCGAATGAAGGTCGCCTTTTGCTGCAACTCCGGGATGGTCCTGCACCCGCAATAACCCATGCCGGACTTGACGCCTCCCACCAATTGGTAGACGACCGCGGCCACCGGTCCTTTGTAAGGAACGCGGCCCTCGATCCCCTCGGGCACGAGTTTCTGGGCAGGTCTTCCTCTTTGGCCGTACCGATCGCCTCCCCCTCGTTCCATGGCGCCGATCGACCCCATACCGCGGTACACCTTGTAGGTCCGCGCCTGGTAGAGCACCGTCTCGCCGGGCGACTCTTCCGTCCCGGCCAACAATCCGCCGAGCATCACCGCGTGTGCGCCCGCCGCCAAGCCCTTGGTGATGTCGCCGGAAAACTTGATCCCTCCGTCGGCGATGATGGGAACCCCGCTGCCCGCCAGAGCCCTCGCGCACTCCGCCACCGCCGTGAGCTGCGGCATGCCGGCGCCCGATACGATTCGCGTCGTGCAGATCGACCCCGGCCCGACGCCCACTTTCACTGCATCCACGCCCGCCTTTAGGAGGTCTTTTGCGGCCTCGGCGGTGGCGATATTCCCCGCGACCACATCGAGGTGAGGATACTGCTTCTTGACCATCTTGACCGTGTCGAGCACCGCCTGCGCGTGACCATGGGCCGTATCGACCACGACCAGATCAACGCCCGCCTTGACCAACAAGTCCGCTCGCTCTTCCGTATCGGGGCCGACTCCCACCGCCGCACCGACGCGCAGTCGGCCATGGCTGTCCTTGCAAGCCGTCGGGTGTTTGATCCGCTTTTCGATGTCCTTGATCGTAATCAAGCCCTTCAACTCGAAGTGTTTGTTGACGACCGGCAACTTCTCGATGCGATGTTCGTGCAGGATTTCCCTGGCTTTCTCCAGGCTCGTGCCTTCCGGCGCCGTAATTAACTTTTCACGTCTCATCACCTGAGAAACCTTGAGGTCCATCCGCGTTTCGAAGCGCAGATCGCGGTTCGTCAGAATTCCGACGAGCTTGCCGTTCTTGGTGACGGGGATGCCGGAGATCCGGTACTTGGCCATCAGGTCATGGGCGTCTCGGATCGTCTGATCGGGAGCGATCGTCACGGGATCGAGGATCATTCCACTTTCCGATTTCTTGACTTTGTCGACCTCCATAGCCTGGTCTGCCGGCGACAGCACCCGATGGATGATCCCGATCCCGCCTTCACGCGCGAGCGCGATGGCCAGCCGCGATTCGGTAACCGTATCCATGGCGGCGCTGACGATCGGAATGTTGACCTGAATATTGCGCGAGACCAGAGTCTTCGTCTCCACCTCGGAGGGAAGCACCTGCGACTTGGCCGGCACCAGCACCACGTCGTCGTAGGTCAGCCCGACTTTCAGTTCTTTCTCAAGCATCCTTGCTCCAGCGGACCGGTGGACCGTTCGAACGTCACCCCGTCACTGCTTCGCCGCGCCTTGTGCTCGCTCCAACTCCGCCGCAGTCTCCGCCTGCTCCTGCAACCGCTCACTGCCTTCCTCGGCCGGCATGAACTGCTGCACGCGGGTATTGCCGCTGTCCACGACGAAGACACTGCCCTTGGCATCCACCGCAATCCCGTATGGGAAATTGAACTGGCCGTCGCCGATCCCCATACCGCCCCATTGGGTGATGAAGTTGCCTTCCTTGTCGAACTTTTCCACCCGGTGGTTCCCGGTATCGGTCACGTAAACGTCCCCCGCCCCGTCCACGGCGATCCCCCAAGGATTGCGCAGTTGTCCGGCCTCTTGTGCCAATGGGCTGCTGGCATGCCCCGGTTCCGAGCTGCCGCCCCATTTGGTGAGCAATTGCGGCAAGACATTGGTGCTGGTGTCGAACTTTTGGATGCGATGATTCCCCATGTCCACCACGTAGACGGACCCATCCGACTGATCGACCGCCACACCGCGGGGGAAATAGAACTGACCGTCCCCGTTGCCGAAGCTCCCCCAGGCCATGATGAACTCGCCGTTCATGTCGAACTTTTGGACTCGGAAGTTCGCACTGTCGACCACATAGACATAGCCGCGTACCCGGTCCACCGCGATGCCCCAGGGGGCGTTAAACTGCCCCTCGCCGTTGCCGCGGGAGCCGAACTTCATCACATAGCCGCCCAGTTTACCGTCGAACTTTTGAACCCGATGGTTGTTCGTGTCCACCACCCAGACATCGCCCTTCGCGTCGCAGGCGATGGCGGTCGGATTGTGGAAGTTGGCGTTCGCCGCGCCGAAGTTCCCCCACAGAATGATAAAGTTGCCAGCCGAGTCGAACTTCTGGATGCGGTTGTTGCCGTTGTCCACCACAAAGAGGCAGCCCTGCTGATCGATGGCAAGCCCGTACAGCGGCGCCATGAATTCGCCGCCGTGCAGGAGGGACGCGCCACGACCCGGCTTGCCCCACTTGGACACGCAGAGGTAGCCCGAGGTATTGACCAGGATGCTCGTGCTCGCCGGCGTCGAGACATTGTTCCCGACGTCCTTGAACCAGACGAAGATCGTCTTTTGCCCATCACCCGGCGACAAGATGAAGGGGATCGTGGCGCCGAATTTGATGGCCCGATCGACTTCCACCCAGCCCGGCGTACCGGCCATCGGCGTCATGGGATTTTCGGAGATGAAGTAGGCCGCCACGCCCGTGTCCAGATCCGTCGCGGATATGGTCACCACCACTTCCGGGGAATTGGTCATGAAGGCCCCGTGATTGATCACCGCATAGGGGTTCTGGGGCGCCGTGATGTCGATCAGCACCGGCGTCGCCGTCACCTCTTCCGAGAGGGCGCTTTCCCCGCCGTCTTCATAGACCGCCGTGACTGCGTAGTAGTAGGCAATGTCATTCGTGAGCCCCGTATGGTTGAATGGGCTGGTCACGCCTTCGATCTTGGTCGCGGTTTCCACCGTCAAATTCGGAGCGGTATGGAAGTAGACGTTGTACGAGACCGCGCCGGGCATCTCCATCCAGCTCAGGAATGCTTCCGTATCCCCGGGCTTCGCCGCAACACCGCGAGGGGCCGGATACTTCGCGGGCTCAGCCGGCTTCTGCTGCGCTTCCTTGCCACGATTGATTTCTTCCTCGGTCGGTACGTACTTCATGACCCGGTGATTGCCGCTGTCCACGACGTAGACGTTGCCCTCTTTGTCCACTGCAACCCCTGACGGGAAGTTGAGCTGGCCCTCCGCCTTGCCGCGATTCCCCCACGAACAGAGGAACGTGCCGTTCCCGTCGAACTTCTGGATACGATGGTTCCCCTGATCCACCACATACACGTTACCCAACGCATCGCACGCCACGCCCCAGGGAGACTTGAACTGACCGGGCCCGCTGCCTTCCTTGCCCCACTTCGTCAGGAAACTTCCTCGGGCATCGAATTTCTGAATCCGGTTATTTCCCTCATCGGCTACGAAGATGTTCCCGACGAAATCGACGGCGACGCCGCGGGGGAAAAAGAAGGCTCCGTCGAAGCTGCCGTCCCGCCCCCACTTGAGCAAGGGGGTTCCGTCCGCGGTGAACTTCTGGATTCGCGCATTGCTGGTATCCGCCACATAGATGTTGCCTTCCTGGTCGGTCGTCACCCCCCAGGGCGCGTCGAATTTCCCCATATCGGCTCCGCGCCACGCAAAGCCGAACTTCCCCCAGGCCTTCAATGGATTTCCTTCGGCATCGAGGCGCTGGACGCGATTGTTCCCGGTATCCGCAATGTACACGTATCCCTGCGGGCTGGTCGCAAGACCTCGCGGATAATAAAACCCTCCTTCCTGCGTGCTTGGCTCACCGCCCCAACGGGCAAGACATTTTCCATCCTTGTCGAACTTTTGGATGGAATGGTTATCGGTATCGGCAACGTAGAGGTTGCCCTCCTTGTCGATCGCGATCCCGGTGGGCGAACTGAACTGCCCGTCCTCGACCCCCTCTTCGCCGATAATCTGTGCCAACAAGTACGGCGAGGGGATCGCCATGACCTCCTGGGATTCGGCACTTTCACCCTTCGGCGTGACGACGGTCACGACATAGTGATAACACGTGCCGTTCGCGAGGTCGTCGTGGATGAACGGTGGAGAGGGACCTTCGATGCAGGTGGCTTTGTCTTTCTTGACGCCGATGACGGCCTTGAAATCTTCCGCCCCGGCTATCGGCCTCGTGAGCTCGGAAAATTTGATCTGCACGCCCTTCGAGGTCATGAAGTAGACGTTGTAGTACATGGCGTCGGGCACGGGTTTCCAGTTCAACGTGATGCGTCCGTTACCCGGCTTGGCCGTGAGCCCTGTGGGCGGAGGAGGAAGCTCTTCCGCCTCAGCCACGGAGTCCCCGGCACCCCATTCTTCCCGAGCACCTTCTGCTGTCAGAAGATACCGGCGGGTGATCTGGAACATTTCATCAAGGAGCCACGCTTTCATCATGGTGCTGCCTCGTGTTGCTTGTGGTGGTAAGACGGCAAGAAATCTCGTCTTTCAAGGGATTGAGCCCTGCAGTCTAACAAAGCGAAAAGAAGGGAGTCAACGGTCGTCCTCACACCCTCTTTGCTCGCAGACCCCGCACGCGAAGTAGATTGAATTCTTACACCAATGGCGGTGCTCGGTCGATGCGCGCAGTTGAGGGTGGTGAGGACACCCGTTTCAAAGGGGGGCAGGGAAAAAAGCTCAACGCGCGCTGAAGGACGCCAGCTCACCCACTCAAATAAAGAACCAAGGCCCCGCCAGCGTAGCAGGGTCAAAAGGATGCTTTTGGACACAAGCTCTCAACAGCGGTGAAAGCACACCTGTTGAGAGCAGCGAAGAAAGAGATGACGCCGTGAAGACGGGCCTCAATGGGTAGAATGAGGAGACTGTAGCCACCCAGTAATCTGACAGCAATCTACCTTCAGCCGGCGGCGAGCTCGGTGGTTTCTTCCTCGATAGCCGAATCTTGCGAGCCAGCTAACGATTCATCTTCGTCGCGTTCATCGATCGGCAGATACGCCTGTTCGCTTTCGCCGAGCTCTTTGAACTCGCGCAGCGGCGGCAAAGAGGAGAGATCCTTCAACCCAAAATGCTCCAGGAAAAACTTCGTGGTTCCGTACATGATCGGACGGCCCGGCACATCCTGCCGCCCGACGATACGGATGAGCTTTCGCTCCAACAATGTCCGGAGCACGCCGGAAGTCTCGACGCCGCGAATACTTTCCAACTCCGTCCGCACGATCGGCTGCTTGTAGGCGATGATCGCAAGCGATTCCAGGGCCGAGCGCGACAGTTTCGGCGCGGCCTTCGTCTTGTCCAACCGCTTGATCCACGGCGCGTACTCCGCCCTGGTGACCAGGCGATAGCCTCCTGCGACTGCGACGAGTCGGAGGCCACGGCCTTCCTGATCCAACTCGTCTCGCA
Organism: Nitrospiraceae bacterium; assembly: GCA_037446055.1. Taxonomy (GTDB): domain Bacteria; phylum Nitrospirota; class Nitrospiria; order Nitrospirales; family Nitrospiraceae; genus JBBIJI01. Next base: position 6,094 of record JBBIJI010000042.1, on the reverse strand, counting down.
GGCGATCGAGGGCCTCTTGCACCGCCGTCTTGGATGCGTGTCCCAGGAGTGCCACCATTCGAGACAGGGGAAGCGGTTCGGAGGACACGAACAACAGGGCTTCGAGAATGGCCTTAAGCTCTTGCTGCTCGAATTGATCGATCCCCTCGCGGACCGCTGAGGACCGCTCCCCTGCTAGAGCTGGAGCTTCAGCGTCATCGTCGCCGGTTCCGGGGGAGACCTCCGTTGTCGCAGGGGCCATCTCCCCCGCGCCGATTTGATCGTCCACGTGCATGATTGGCGTGCTCATGTACTCCTCCATTCTGAATCCGCAAGAAGGTCCATCTCTGAATCGGTGACCGGTGAAAAGGCGCGCGACAGTAGAATCGGCCCGAACATGGATGGCTGAAAGACGCGCAACGCACGAAGACGGATCAATTCCAACAACGCGAGGAACGTCACGATGATAACCATACGATGGGCGGCGTCTTCGAACAGTTCTCCAAATGTGACGGAATCGCGCTTCTCCAGGGCTTCCAGGATCACGTTCATGCGATCGCGGACCGTGAGGTGGTCCGGTTCGATTTCCAACAACTGCTTGCTCGGATTTCTGGCAAGCACCTGCTGCAGGGCATCGACAAGGTCGAACAGTGTCACGTCCTCCAACAAAGTTTCATCGCCCTGCAACTCAGCAGGCGGTTGCGCCTCTCGACCGAAGACGTCCCGCCACTGTCGTTCCTGCCGATCGAGGTCCTTCGCAGCCTCCTTGAACTTCTTGTATTCGAGCAGCCGCCTGACCAACTCTTCCCTGGGATCCGGCCCTTCTTCCTCGTCGCCCTCCACCTCGTCCGGAGGCAGCAGCATCTTCGATTTGATCTGCAGCAGGGTCGCCGCCATCACCAAGAATTCCCCCGCAACCGCAAGGTTGAGGGATTTCATCACCTTCAGGTATTCCAAGTACTGATTGGCAATGAGCGCGATCGGAATATCGTAGATATTGATCTCGTTCTTCTTGATGAGGTGCAACAGGAGGTCGAGCGGACCTTCGAAGTTTTCGATCCGTACCTGATAGGCGGTTTCGCTCTGGTCCATACTCCTTAACCCTTCGTCCTCCGGATCCCAATAAATTGGGCCTTTATACCAGCTTTGGGGGGTCACCGCAAGGGGGAGGCCTAGATATGGTGGTTCTGGGGGGGACTATTTCAATCGAACCAGGTAGGCGGCCAGCAGGGCGGCAGCGATTACGAGAGCGATGGTAATCCCAAGCTGTTGATATGACGTTGCGTCCCCTAGCGGAGCGATTTGGCCGGGAGGAAAAACGACGCGGTCAAAACGGGGGCGCTGAACAAACCGCGTGATCGAGAAGCTCGTGGGTTGACGGAACCTTGCATCAGAGAAATCAGCGACTGACTTGAACGTCGCACGGTGGAAGCTTGCGGGGCTCTCAAACTCGGTAAAGAGGAAATAGGCCTCGCGCTCGAAGCTCGCCTTGGACATTTCGACCCGCTTAAGGAAACGACTGCCTGAGAATCCCACCCCGGATCCGAACCTGGCCCCCGAAAAATCGGCATCGCCTTCGAACAGCACTTCGAGAAACTCCGCCGATCCGTTGAACCGCGCTTGTCGGAATGTGACGGACTGTTCGAACCGCGAGCGATGGAACCGCGATTGGGAACCAAAGACTGAGTCGGCAAACCGAGCCGGTTGTAAGAAACGTGACTGGACGAACATCCCTTCCTGCCTCAGTGTCGCCCCGGAAAAATCGACGGGACCGACGAAGACGCTTCGCGAAAGGTCGACCGCCTGGTCGAACGTGCTTCCGGTCACGGATAGCGGCCCCTGGATCACGAGCCTGCCGGTCACCTCGCGGGTCGCAAGGCGGCCTCGCACGAAAGAGTCCTGCATGATGAATGGCCCGGGAACGACCCGCACGGAATCAATCCCCTGGAGGACCTCGGAAAGGAGTGCGGAAGGCGCCCTCAGTTGAGACGTCGGTCGGAGAGGAAGCCTGTCCAAATCCAAATCCCCCTGGACAACGACGCCGACCAACTCCACGCCCTTTCCCTCTGCCAGCGCTCCGAGAACTTCGGAGGCCTGTATCGCCAGCCGTTCCCGATCCTCGATGGCACACGAGCTGTCCAGGTGACGGGCAAACACATCCGTCCTCTTCAGGCTTCCCGGGTCGAACTCGCATCCGGCCGACCATCCAACGTGATCGCCGCAGACCGTCAGCAAGAGACCGGCCCCAGCCAATGCCAAACGCACCGAGGTCTTTGAAGGTTCTCGTTTCACCATTCCGATTTGGACGTTAAACGATGGGTCGGGCCCCGCGCAAGACGTCGAATCGGGTCGAGCCATCGCCTTTACAGAGCAACCGCCTTTGATAGACTCTCTGTGTGGAATCGGGATCGATCGCCCTTCAGTTTCGATCAACGCCGAAGAGTCATTTCCGCGGGTGAGCCCATGAATTGGAGACGGTCCACTGGGTTGGTCATTTCCCTCTGCTTGATCATGCTTCTTTGCGGCAACTCCCTCCCCGCACAGGCGGAAATGGTGGTTGAATTGCCGGTCCTCGCCGCCATCAAGGCCAACAATCGCGGCGTCCTCAATGTGATGCTCCTGATTTGGGATCAAAAGCCCCAGCCGAATCCTGTCCAACTGCAATGGCTCGACTTCAGAGTTCGTTTGGGCGAAACTCAGCTCGATGCGATGGGAGAGGCTTTTGCGTACGCCGTCGAGAGAACGCCGGGCGCTCAGCACACCGGCCTTGTGACGGTCGCGGGGATCGCCTATGCCAACGCGAACTCCGATGGGCCGAGTGCGGGCGCCGCAATGGCGGTGGGCTTTATCGCCATGTTCAAGGGAGACCGGATCCAGCGAGCCGTCGCTCTCACAGGAACATTCGAGTCCGAAGGCCGGATTGGGTGGGTCGGCGGAATTCCCGACAAAATCCGCGCAGCGGCCCGAGAGGGCTATAAAACGATCCTTGTGCCGTCGGGCCAGATGTATACGGGGTGGAACCTGAACGAATTAGCGCTGGAGCTGAATGTGACGGTGAAAGAAGTCGCCACAGTCGACGAAGCGTACGTCATCATGACAGGTCGGCACATCTGAACAGCGAACCCGTCGCGGAGCGTGTCACGCGCGGCAGGCCCGCCCTCCAACCCATTTCCTCGTTTACTCTCCTCTCCTTCTCGGCTCCAATCCCTCGACGATCAACTGAAACTCCTCTTCGGTCAGACGATGCATCCCGAGGCTGAGCCGTCTTGAAAGCTCGGCCGGTTCCTCGATGTTCAACACGCGTTGGAGCAGCGCATGCGTCCGGGCCGGCGTGGACTCCCACCGCGCCGCCACCCGAATGCGAACGAACCCGTATTTCGCCTCGTCCCGAAGCTCGTCTTGGATCAGCTCGTCGAGATCGGAAAACGGCAGAACCGGTAAGACGATGAAGAACCTGGCACAGATGCCGACCTTGAGCGCATAGACCAATCCCTGCGATTGGCTTGTGAGAAACTTGGTCAGGTTGTCTCGGATGAGAGCGGTTCGCAGGCCCCAAACCCCTTGGGCCAGTTGGATCTTGACGCTCTCGAGAGAACTACGTTCCCGTAGGGCACCGCCTACAAACAAGAAGTGGCTCATCAGCGGGGGAACGAGCACCTCGGGCTGGATAGAACCTGCCCGCCGCCCGGCCCGCACCCCGTGAAGATCGGCGGACCGTCATTCTACGTTAGTGATCAAACTCGTCGTTATCGTCGAGAAGGTCTTCGGATTTTTCAATATATTCGACGTCGTCGTCCTCGTCCTCCAATGCCAGGTCCTCCTGCATCTCTTCATCGACCTCTTCGGTCATATCGAGGTCCTCCGCCATCTCCTCCTCGTCCAAATCGTGAGAGCTCGGCTCAATCGGTGGCAACGGAGACTTGGCCGGCTCTTTTCCTTCGGCAGCCGGAGCGGCGCTGGCGACCTTCGCCGCGGGTGCGGCACCCTTCTTAGCAGCCTTCTTGCCAGCCGACTTCGGTTTACTCAAGCGTTTGGCGGCCTTGCTGACCTTCTTGCTCTTCGCGGCGACTGTTCGACCACGTGCACGAGCCTTCGACACAGCCTTGCGCGCTTTCTTCATTGCACGCTTCTTTGGCTTCTTTGCCATCCTCTCCCTCCCGTTCCTCCTACCGATAATATTCTTTGAACGACGCGTGGCGGCACCATCTAGCACGAACTCCCAGCACGATGCAACCAGTCCACGAGGGCCACAGTCAGGGCTCTACCCATACGTCGATCGCAGCCGGCGCACTGTCCGCCCCCTTTACCGAATCAGGCCCTTTCATATCCGTGACCTGGAGCGTAAAGCGCAGGAGCCGCCGGGAGGCGACCTTTGGGGCCATAAAGGTCGCCTTGGCTTCATCACGGTTGAGCAGGGCCACCTTCAATCCGCGAACTTGCCTCCACTGGTAGCGCAAAGGGTCTCCATCGGGATCACTGCTCTGCAGCCCGTCCAGCACGACCCGCATGCCGGACTTCACCGTAATCTGGCTCGGAACGCGCGCAACCGGGATGCCGTTGGCCTCCTCTTCAGCATCGACGACGACATCCAGTGTCCCTTCTTTCCCCTGCGCGAACACGGCGACCGTCGCGCGGCCGTTTCCAACAACCCGCAGCATCCCCTCGGGATCGATACGCACGATCCGCTCGTTCGAGGACCGGTAGGAGGTACCCGTCGGAGTGCCGGCCAAGTGGCGGAGAACGCCGTCTGCAAACTGCCCTACCGCGGGCACTTCCACCAATTTTCCGATCGTATCGAGCTGCCAAGGTTTCTGAGCCGCGAACTCGATACCGCGCAAAGCCGCCGGGGAATCGATCGTCACCACAACTTCATCGAAATCCTCATACCCTCCCAACCTCCCCCGTAAGACCTCGCCGATGACCAGGAGTCGCATGCGGCCGAGGGCTTCCGACGGCACTCGTATGCGGCCCCCGAACGGAGGATCGGAGACCACCGTGGCGACCAGCGCTGGGGCTTCCTTATAACCCTCCAGCAGCTCCTCGTTTTCCCGGTACCAGTAGTAGCGAGTCTCCCGCAACCCGACATCCGCCTCAGATTCCACCGCGACTAGGATCTCCTGGCCAGCCTTGAATACGGCTCCAGGTTGGGGAGCACGCAGATTGAACGCATAGGTACGACTGCCACCGGTAAAGCCGGTCATGCAGACACAGGTCACGAGCAGCAGGCCGACGACCCGTGGGACGTTCTTCAACGGGGTAGGCCTCATGATCCGTGCATTGTCACAGCGCGACTGCGAACCATCTTCAGCGCCGGAAGAATCGTATAAGTGTGGACTCAGGTCAAGTGACACGCTGCGGCTCTCGTTCTTCGAGAGGTTTCCGGGCGCCCCCATTCGCCTATACACTCCAACAAAACAGCTCCACAGGGAGATGTTAGACTATCGGTGTACCGTAGACCGGCTTCAAGAGTGAAGATGCGTGTTGAGAGAGCTAAACATTTCAACAGCTTTGAGAGCGCCAGCCTCAGAAGCTTAAGAATCCTTCAACGGCCCGTTGCCTCTAATGCGAATAGGAGGCAAGGTATGACGCCTGGCGTGAAAGCGAAGACTCCAATATGGCTTGCAGGGTTCGTGGTGATGGGTTTTGCTATGTCCGTCACTGTAAGCATCGCGCTGCCCCCGCAGACGCGCATCACCATCGAAAGCGGCGCCCCCTACTTCGTACCTGCGAAGGCCTATGTCACACCTTGGGCTTCGATCCGTTGGGACAACCCTACCCCCACGCACCATACCATCACACACGACGGTTGTGTGGAAGAGGGAGCCACCTGCGCGTTCGCCTCAGGCACCGTCGATCCGAACGGAACGTACACACTGCCCGGCCTTCCAGCAGGCCGTTATCCCTACCACTGCCGCCTGCACCCGATTATGCGGGGTGTCCTTACCGTGACTGAGCAGCCAGAGCTGCCGTCTCGGACCTAAGTGCCCATACACGTTCATACTCGACATCGCCTAAGGAATGCCCGCCCTTACTGGCCGTGACCTTGCACCGGAGCAGATCCTGTAATCCCAAAGTGAGAATGTCCGCTTTCACCAAAATAGCAATGTCCTCTTCA
>JBBIJI010000041.1:0-32078 GCA_037446055.1 Nitrospiraceae bacterium | reverse complement strand
TTGAGACGCGCGAAGGACATCCGGACCGTCACCGGCATCTTCGCCCTCTTGACAGGTCTTTTTCATACGTGACCCCTTTCTTTTGCTCTGTCTGTCGTCCTTTAGCACACCGCCTCATGGATTGTTCATTCCGGTCTTCTTCTATTCAATTTCCCAAGGTTCTCGCTTAATAAGATCAGCAAGGTTCCTAGCCCCGTGGACCACTCTGAGGATGCTGACGGCATCACCTCTCAAGAGATAAACGATCCGATAACCTCTGAAGAGTAATTCGCGGAGGTCCGTTCGTCCAAACTCTGGAACGACACGACCTAGCTGTGGGGCTTGATGAAGTGTCTCTGCGGCTTCGACGATCCGATCGACGAAGTTGACGGCGTGAAGCGGGGAATCTCGGGCGATGAGGTCTTCGATTTCTTGTAAATCGGCACTCGCTGTCAGCGACCAGCAGACTTCCGCCATTGAGCGATTCTTTCTTTGAGCTCCTGGTGGGTCAAGACTCTCCCTTCAGTCACATCCTTCAACCCTCGATCCACCTGTCGCTTGAAATAGAGCTCTTCCATGATGGCGTCCGTTGTTACCTCATCTGGGAGCTTCCGAATCAGCTCCAAGGCTTCGGCTTTTTCCTGTCCCATGCGTCCACCCTCCAATCAGTTGTCGCCAGTATAGCCGATTTCGCTGTTTCTCGGAACAGTGGACCAGAGGAGAATAGGATATTGGGGGGCTCGAGCTGTAGGTTCGCGCGGTCCGGTGGAAGGGATGGGCACGGTCGGCAACCTGGCCCATCCCCACTGCGTGCGTCCAACGAGGGGCCTCTTCCATCGGGTCGAGCGGCGCTCGACACGGGAGGGGGCCCGAACCAACTCCCCTCCCGTACCTACGTGCGCGTTGCGCGAGCACGGGAGACTAACGGGCCACCCTTCCGCGCCTATAACTGCAATATGCGACGCCGGCTCCGGAGCCGAATGAGCAGAAGCAGGACCTCGGAATGACGAGGACTCGAAGGCGAGACTCTCTGGACGCATCTCCCCTCGCCTCCCCCAACCGTTTGATTTCGCTCCAAGACTTCCCGCACGAATCCCCTCGACAATTTCCCGCTTGACTTCGTTCTAACTAGAACTATCATATTACCACTGTGGCCCTTGATAAAGACGACCAACGGCGCGTTGAATCTCATCATGTGGGAGGTGCTCCATGAAGGCTCTGTTTCAGACTGACGAGTCATGGGTTGGGTTGATTCTCAGGCTCACGCTGGGATTAGTGATGTTTCCACATGGGGCGCAGAAACTGCTGGGCTGGTACGGCGGATTCGGATTCTCGGGGACCTTGGGATTCTTCACGGAGACGATGCATTTGCCTTGGCTGGTCGCGTTTCTGATCATCATCGGCGAGTTCTTCGGCAGCTTAGGATTGCTGGCTGGGTTGCTCACTCGCTTCTCGGCCGCGAGCATCGGAGTGATCATGCTGGGCGCTATCGCCTTGGTTCACCTCCCCAACGGCTTCTTTATGAACTGGTTCGGCAAACAATCCGGCGAAGGCTACGAGTACCACCTGCTCGTGGTCGGGATCGCGCTTGCGCTGATCGTCACTGGCGCAGGCCGATGGTCCGTCGATCAAGTCATTGCCAAGAAAATGTGAGGGTAGTCTTAGAAAGGAGTAGCCATCATGTTTGTTGTGCTGGGAGCGACTGGGAATACAGGGTCGGTGGTGGCAGAAACATTACTCGCTCACAAACAGCCGGTGCGGGTCGTCGTCCGCTCGGCGGACAAGGGCGCGAAGTGGAAGGCCAAGGGAGCGGAGGTGGCGGTCGCGACATATCATGACCGCGCCGCGATGACGAAGGCGTTGGAGGGTGCGGAGGGCGTCTATCTGTTGGTTCCGCCAAACTATGGGGCGCAGTCATGGCTGGAAGAACAGAAACGAACCATGGATCATGCAGCGGAGGCGGTCAAGGCAAGCGGAATTCCGCACGTCGTCTTCCTGTCGTCGGTCGGTGGCCACATTCCGGAAGGGACTGGTCCTATCCGCGCTCCTCGCTACGGCGAGCAGAAGCTTGGATCGGTGGCGAAGAATCTGACGATCCTTCGTCCCTGCTACTTCATGGACAACTGGGCTCCCGTGCTCGGCACGGCGAAGTCGCAAGGCGTGCTGCCGATGTTCATCGCGCCTTCGACCAAGATGCCCATGATCTCAACCAGGGACATCGGACGGATTGGAGCGGAGCGGCTGGTCGCTGGCGGTCGAGGGAAGCAAATCGTCGAGCTGGCGGGACCTGAGGATTACAGTCCCGAACAAGTCGCAGCGACCTTGAGCCAGATCCTCGGACGCACAGTCACAGCGCAACAGGCACCGCTAAGTGCGGTCGTACCGACGTTCACATCGCTCGGCTTTTCGGACGAAGCGGCGACGCTCTTTGAGGAGATGTACGCGTCCTTTGCTAAAGGCACGATCAGGTACGAATATCCCGAGAAGCTGGTGCGGGGGACCGTCACCCTTTCGGAAGCCTTGCGTGGGATGGTGTGAGGGAGGGGGGCATCATGGCAACGGACACTGCAATCATGAAGGAAGTCGTCGTCTATCAGCCCGGATCGACCCATATGGTCGGCGACGGGTTCCCCGTGCGGAACCTGTTTCCGAGCAATGAGCTTGACCGTGAGGTCAGCCCGTTCCTGCTTCTGGATTACGCGGGGCCGGAATATTTTCCCCCGACCGACCGACCGCGAGGCGTAAGGGAACATCCCCATCGAGGGTTTGAGACGGTCACCATCGTCTACGAAGGCCTGGTGGCCCATCGAGACTCCGCCGGCAATGCCGGCGTCATCGGAGCCGGCGATGTGCAGTGGATGACCGCAGCCTCCGGGATTGTGCACGAAGAGATGCACGAGAAAGCCTGGGCGAAAAAGGGCGGCACACTACACGCCATTCAACTCTGGGTGAATCTGCCGAGGGCCTTCAAAATGTCGAGGCCCGGCTATCAGACCCTCCTGAGCAAGGACATCCCGACGGTTGTCCTTGAGGACGGGGCCGGTCGTCTGCGCGTGATCGCGGGGGAGTTCAATGGACAGAAGGGCCCGGCCCGCACCTTCACGCCCATTCAGCTCTATGATCTCAAAGTACGAGCGGGACAATACGTGACGCTCACCTTGCCGGAAGGGCACAACACTTCAATCTTTGTGGTACAGGGCCGAGCGTCGGTGAACGGATCACGCGAGGCCGGGGAAGCGGAATTGATCGTCTTGAAGCGGAGCGGCACTCAGGTCACGATTGAAGCGTGCGAGGAGTCCCGACTGTTGGTCATGAGCGGCGAGCCGATCAACGAGCCGATCGCCCGGTACGGTCCTTTCGTTATGAACACCCGCGAGGAGCTGATCCAGGCCGTGCACGACTATCAGGCCGGGAAGATGGGACACTTGTCATGACCGATTGCGCATTCGTGGTCCAGTAAGCAGTCATCTTGAGGAGCAATGGGTCCCCGGCAGGATGAAAACGCCCCCTCACCCCCGCCCTCTCCCCCATACTTGAGGGAGAGGAGAAAGATGAGGGACGATTTTCAAAGCAAGAGGTAACCATGGCGGTCCAAGTTTACGGTTGCAACCACGTAGTCATCGAGGTCACCGATGCGAAAAAGGCCGTCGAGTTCTATTCGGACGTGTTCGGCCTCACGATGCTGCGCGGCGGCGAAGGGGCGGCTTGGTGCAAGCTCGGCGAGCACCAGTTCATGGCCATCTTCGAGGTCGAGAAGCTCCAGCCGGATCGCGTGAAACACTTTGGATTAATGGTCCGCGACGAGCGGCAGATCAAAGAGGTCCGACGCAAGCTGACCAAGAAGTACAAGCTGAAGATGCAGCCCGGCTTTCGCTGCGACTTCCGCGATCCCTGGGGCAATCGCATCCAGGTCGGCGATCTCAGCGACGAGTCATTGGTCTGGCTCCTTCCGTATCAAGAGGTCCAGAAAACCGGCATTACGTTCAAAGGATGACAGCATGAAAGCACATTATCTCGGCCATGTCGTCTTTTATGTGAAGGATCTGGAACGATCGCTCACCTTCTATCGCGATCTGCTTGGGTTCCGGGAAGTCGGGCGGATCTTCGACGGCCGGGCAGCAGCCCTCACCTCCGGTCGGACCCATCACGAGTTGTTGCTCATCCAGGTAGGCGACGCGCCGGGTCCGCCGCCTGGGCGCCGACGCGGCCTCTACCACATCGGTATTAAAATCGGCGACAGCCTGGATGAACTGCGCGCGGCCAAACGTGATCTTGAAGCGGCGCGCATCACCATCGACGGCATGAGCGACCACACCGTGAGCCAAAGCCTGTACCTGCACGACCCGGACGGCAACGAAGTCGAACTCTACGTGGATGCGGATGAATCGCTCTGGAAAACCAACCCGGCCGCTGTCGTGTCGCCGATCAAGCCGCTCAGACTGTAGGTCATTTGGAGGAGGTGCGCCCATGTATCTCCCAAAGTGGTTCCCGCTCTTGCTGATGGTCGGGTGTCTGCTGGTTGGGGGTTCCGTGGCGTCTGCCCAACAGTCGAGACCCGATGATGAAATCACGAAGCCGGCCGACGACGTGTACCTGTTCAGGCACAAGTTCCATCAGTCCATATTCATCACCACGCCGAAGGGCGTGATCGTCACCGATCCGATCAGTCCTGACGCGGCGACTTGGCTGAAAGCCGAGATCGCCAAGCTGACCGCTCAGCCCGTCCGCTATGTGATCTATAGCCACCACCATAACGATCACATCGCCGGTGGCAGCGTCTTTGCCGATACAGCTCTCTTCATCAGTCAGGCCGCCGCGAGGCAGAAGATTCTCCAAGCAGCGGACCCTCAGACCCCCGTGCCCGATGTGACGTTCAGTGATCGGATGTTTCTCGATCTCGGCGGCAAGCGCATCGACCTGATCTATACCGACAGGAATCATTCGGACAACAGCCTGGTCGTCTTGCTTCCGCAGGAACGAGTCCTCTTCGCCGTGGACTTTATTCCGGTCGAGACGGTCGCGTATCGGGCTCCGCCGGATGGCTATCCGGACGAATGGATCGACTCGCTCAAACAAGTCGAACAATTAGAGTTCGATACGCTCGTGCCGGGACACGGCAAGCTCGGCAAGAAGGAGCACGTGCGGATGTTTCGCGGCTATCTCGAGGATCTCAGGGCCGCCGTGCGGGAGCAGGTTCAAAAGGGCGCGAGCGTGGAAGAGGCGAAAAAGGCCGTTCAGCTTCCCCAGTACGAGCAGTGGCAGCGCTACGCCGACTGGTTTCCCGAGAACGTCGAGGGGATGTACCGGTATCTCGCTCAGTAAAAGGGAAATCGCTGAGTACCACCGGCTCAGATGGAGCAGCGACGTGAAATGAGGTGCTGCCGCGGAAGACGCCAACCGAGGAGGGCAACATGAGCGACGTCATCATCACCCCCAAGAATGACGGGCCGTATTACGTCAAGGGATCGTTCAAGATCGCGACGATGGACGGCCGGGAGATCGCTTACGACGGAAATGAGGCCTGGCTTTGCCGATGCGGGCAGTCGGCGAACAAGCCGTTCTGCGACGGGACCCACAAGAAGACCGGCTTCAAGCACAACCTTGACGCAAAATCGTGATCATCGCAGCTTCGCCGTGCGCGATCAGACGATCACATGAGGCCTGCCGATCTCTGCGCCAAGGGTCTCACGCACAGATCGGTCGATATTTGCGAAGTCACGTCCACCTGAAACTACTTTTCCAACGGGCCCGAGGGCCCTCTTGAGCAGTCTTAGGTCTTAGCCCATACTAATGGCCTATGGATGGGCAATCCGTCTCTCCTTGTGAGACTCTCGCAGAACGGTACCAAGCGCTGCTTGAGGTTGCGGAAGCAATTTCCGCGCATCGCGACCTAGACGAACTCTTTCGAGATCTCGCGCAACGCCTTCCCCGTGTCGTGCACGTGAATTTCGTCTGCCTCTCCTTGCACGATCCTGCGCGGAACACCATGCGATTGCACACGATCCAGGCGAACGTGCCAGCCGACCTTGTGGGCGGCCATGAGGAACCGATTGAAGAGACTCCGGCCGGGGCAGTCTGGCAAACGCAACAGCCCATCCTCGTACCGGATCTTGCCGAAGAGCATCGATGGCCGAGGGTGATCGGTCGTATGAGGGAAGACGGCACAGGTTCGTTCTGCATGGTTCCGCTGACCACCGCGGTAAGACGACTGGGAGCCATGGGATTCTCGAGCCTGCAGAGGGGAGCCTATGGCGAAACGGACGTGGAATTTCTCCAGGAGGTCGGCAAACAGGTCGCGGTCGCGGTCGACAACGTCCTTCATCATCAAGACCTCATCCATGATCGCGATCGATTGCGGCTCCTCCTTGAAGTGACGGAGTCCATCGCGTCGCACCGCGATCTCACCGATCTGTTGCGAGACCTCGCCCAACGGCTCCCCCATCTCGTCCCGTTCGATTACATCAACGTGGTCTTGCACGATGCCGCGCGCGAGGTCATGCGGCTGTGGCTCTTGGTGACGTCTCAGCCCAGCACGGTCCACCCGGGTCTTGAGACGCCCGTCGATGAATCTCCGGGGGGGGGGTTGGTCTGGAAAACGCAACGGCCGTTGACCGTGAGCGATATCACGGAAGAACGCCGGTTCCCGAAGCTCATGGCCATGCTGCGGGAAAACGGCGTCCAATCCTTCTGCGTGGTTCCGCTGACGACGGCGCAGCGTCGGCTCGGCGCTATGGGGTTCGGGAGTCTGCAGAAAAGGGTGTATGGAGAACCGGAGCTCAGTTTCATGCAGCAAGTCGCGAAGCAGGTGGCGGTCGCGGTGGACAACGCGCTCAATTCGGAAGCGGCGCTGGCGTATCAAGAGCAACTGACCAGGGAACGAGATCGCCAGCGGTCCCTCCTCGAAGTCAACAACGCCGTCGTCGCTCATTTGGACCTCGAAGTCCTCTTCACGGCCGTCAGTACCTGCTTGCGCAAAGTCATTCGACACGATGGCTCCAGTCTCCTACTCTACAATGCTGAAACCGGCCAATGGCGTGTCCATGTGTTGGATTTTGAGAGAAATGAAAGCTTCGTTGAGGAAGGGCAAGCCGAGGAAGGTACACAGTCCCCGTCATGCCAGGCGATTACAACGGGCCAAGCCGCATTGTTCGGGGAATCGGATCTGAAAGAGATGGCGAAGACCTCACCTTGCGCAGAGGACCTCCTCGACCGTGGGGTAAAATCGTTCTGCTCCATTCCGCTGTTGTCGCACAATAGTACGCTGGGCGCGCTGAACGTCGGCAGGCGACGGGACGACGGTTTTACGTCGGACGATGTCGAGCTGCTGGGCCAGGTCGCGCAGCAAGTCGCCATCGCGGTCGAGAACGCCTTGGCCTATAAGCAGATTGCTCAGCTCAAAGACAAGTTGGCAAAAGAGAAACTGTATCTCGAGGAAGAAATCCAGACGGAATACAATTTCAAGGAAATTGTCGGCGAGAGCCGGGCCCTCAAACGCGTCCTCAAGGAAATCCAAACCGTGGCTGCGACGGATTCCACGGTCCTCATCCTGGGTGAAACCGGCAGCGGGAAGGAGCTGGTTGCGCGCGCTCTCCACAACCTGAGCAATCGTCGGGAGCGCACGTTCGTCAAACTCAACTGTGCTGCGATTCCCACCGGTTTGCTCGAAAGCGAGCTCTTTGGGCACGAAAAAGGCGCCTTCACCGGCGCCATCGCGACCAAACTCGGTCGGTTCGAGCTGGCGGATCGAGGGACCCTCTTCCTCGACGAGGTGGGTGAAATTCCCTTGGAGCTTCAGGTAAAGCTCCTGCGCGTGCTCCAGGAACAGGAGTTCGAGCGCTTGGGCAGTACGCGGACCATCCGTGTGGACGTCCGGGTCGTTGCCGCGACGAATCGAGATTTGGGGCAGATGGTCGAGCAACAGAAGTTCCGCAGCGACCTGTATTATCGTCTCAAGGTATTTCCGATCACCGTGCCGCCCCTGCGGGAGCGTGCCGAGGATATTCCGCTGCTCGTCCGACACTTCGTCCAGAAATTCGCCCTACGGATGAAGAAGCGGATTGAGACCGTTCCCGCGGAGGCCATGAAGGCATTGCGGTCATATCCGTGGCCCGGCAACGTCAGGGAGCTCGAAAACTTCATCGAGCGGGCGGTGATCCTGACATCCGGGCCCGACCTCTTCGTCCCGCTGGCCGAATTAAAACGCGCTGCTGGCACCACGAACGGATCGGCGACGACGCTCGAGGATGTGGAACGAGACCATATCCTGCGGACTCTCCGTGAAACGAATTGGGTCATTGGAGGGGTCTCGGGCGCCGCCGCGAAGCTGGGGATGAAACGGACGACCCTTCAGTCCAAAATGCAGAAACTCGGGATCTCCCGCCCACAGTAGCGCCGAACTCTCGGCAGCGTGCCGGTCTGTCGGCGCGCCTACTTCGTCACGACATACACGCATCAACGACAGCGTCTATTGCTTTCGAGCAATAATTCCTCGTCTCTCTGCCACTTGCACGGTTGTGTGAATCCATCGCGTCGCCTGGAACGGTCTATGCCCTCCACCCATAGCATCGAGGGTTTGACGAGATGACGTTGATCATCCGTTCGGGATTGCCTCGGAGGAGATGACCGTCATGTCCTGGCTGATTGTGTTCGCATCGTTTTGGATCCCACTCGTGCTGGTGGGCCTTATCCTTGCCGTGGACCGCGTGCAGGACAAGGCCAGAACGTGACGATTTTCTAAGGAGCAGGGTGATGGCAGTCGGATTTCAAGCAGGTGCTCCGAAAGAATTCAATGCCGCTGAACGGAAGGGCATCCTCGACGCCGCACGCTGTACACGCTGTGACGGCCTGATGGTGCCTCATTGGTGCGTCGATCTTCTGGTCCGGCGTTGCGTGCAGTGCGGCGACCTGGTGGATCCGGGCATCCTCCACAATCGTCTTTTGGGGCCGGGCGGTCTCGGGGGAAGCGAGAGGGGCAAAACGAGCTCTGCATGGTCGATGATTGCCGCCGAGATGACAGCAAGCGATGACGTTGCCTGCGGGGAGCAACACGCGGAAAAGTAGCTTGCGCAAGGTTCACGTACGGAGGACGATATGAGAACGGTGCTAGCGGCTCTCTTCTTTTTTCTAGCGGCGGGCACCCTCCCGCTCGCGGCGGCAGCGGATCAGAACTTCAATATCCAAATCGCGGAGCCGCGCGTGACGACGCTGTCGAAGGCGGATGGCGCCTCCGTCGAGGACGAGGAATGGAAGGTCGTCACTGTCGCGTTACCCCCTGGTGGGGCGTACGCGCGCCCTCTCCGCTACGGGGACGAGGTCATCTATGTCCTGGAGGGCACGGGTGCCCTGAAAGTGGATGGCAAGCCGACCGTCGCATTGACATCCGGGACCGCCGTCGCGTTACATCCGAAGCAGAACGAGGTCATCACGAACACGAGTCTGAGTCAGGCGCTGAAAGTTCTCGTCGTTCAGCGCCTGGGCGCAGGACGACTGCGCCATGGGCTTGCGCATCGAGGCGGCATCTCAAAGCCCGCCGAACAACAGACTCTCCCGAATGCAGGATTGGTCTTCTGACGATCGTGCGGCGACCGGGAGATGAGTGCTGCGACAGAAGTCTCAGTTCAATGAAAGGAGAAAGGACCCATGAAGATCATCTTTGCCCTGGCCAGCGCGATTCTGATCATGGGAACACTGACGCTCACGGGATGTTCCCGGCACTGGACTCCTGAGGAACGGGCCGAATGGGTGACCAAGCGCATCGCGAAGCATTTGGACCTTGACCAACAGCAGATCGCCAAACTGGAGGCGGTGAAGCAGGAGATGCTCGCCGCACGGGGTCGACTCAGCAAAGACATGCAGATGCTGTTCGATGACGCAGTAGCGCAGATTCAGGCTGATCGGCTGGATCAAGCCAAAGTGCTCCAGCTCTTCGAGCGGCGACAGGAGCTCCAGCGCCAGGTCGCTCCGCAGGTCATCGCGAAGTTGGCCGAATTTCATGCCACGCTGAAGCCGGAGCAGAAGGCCAAGGCGGCGGAGCAGCTCCGACACTTCAGGGAGAGGATGGGGTACCCCGCAGTTGCGATGTGAGCGCCGTAAAGTGAAGGCCATCGCCGAAAGAAGGGAGGCGTGATGACGGACAAAGCCAGAGTGGCGGAGATCGCCCAGGATCTCTACTCGATTTCGATCTATGTCCCCGAATTCAATCTCCGCTTCAATCACTTCTTGATCAAGGACGAGGAACCGCTGCTGTTTCACACGGGCATGAAGCAGATGTTCCCGCTCGTGAGGGACGCAGTTGCGCGGGTCATCGATCCTTCGACGCTCCGATGGATCTCATTCAGCCATTACGAAGCCGACGAGTGCGGGGCGCTGAATGAATGGTTGACCTTGGCGCCGAACGCGAAGCCGGTGTGTGGCCTTGTCGGAGCGCTCGTCAGCGTGAACGACTTCTCCATTCGTCAGGCGCGCGTGCTCGCCCACGACGAAATACTCAAGACGGGGAACTACCGCGTGCGCTTCCGGCAGACGCCCCATGTGCCGCACAACTGGGAAGCGGGCCTACTGTATGAAGAAGTGACACGTACGCTGCTGTGCTCGGATCTGTTCACGCACGAAGGAGACGTGGAGCCATTGACAGAGTCGGATGTGGTTGAGCGTGCGAGGCGGGCGTTGATAGAAGGCCAAAGAGGGCCGTTCGCGAACGCCTATCCTTACACGCCGTTGACGGAATCGATCCTGCAAGGGCTGGCCGATCTGCAACCGACACGGTTGGCGCTTATGCACGGATCTGCGTTCGTGGGAGACGGGGGACGGGCGCTGCGGGACCTGGCGACTGTCATGCGCGAGGTGCTGGGGGATGGGGATAGAGGAACTCGTGTGAAATGAGAGCCGTCGCCCGCGTTGGGCTTCGGCGCGAGCGGCGGCTGATCAAAATAGCGATGCGAGGGTTTCGGCGGTGATGGAACTCAATCACACCGCGGCTAGGCGCCGCGAGCTTCTCCGACGCGAATGGTGGTCGTATGAAGCGCCATTCGCGAAAGAGCGGCTGGTTCGGAAACGAGGCGGCCCTCCGCTCGCTCTACCATCGGATTTTGTGAATTTATCCCTTCCTGACAAGGGGGACAACAATTGAGGTGTGGGTCATGAGGAGAGACTGCCTGCTCATCGTGATGATGGTTGCCCTTGTGTTCGGGATCCCGGTCGCCTATTCCTCCGACGGCAAAGGGGCGACGGAGGAAGGCATCCCTCTCTACGAGAACCTCGGGTCTCTCGCCCATCCCATTACAACGCGTCATCCCAAGACGCAGCGGTATTTCGACCAGGGATTGCGGCTTGTCTATGCGTTCAATCATGAGGAGGCGATCAACTCCTTCGAGGAGGCCCTGCGATACGACGACAAAGCCGCCATGGCCTGGTGGGGAATTGCGTTAGCGCTGGGGCCGAACATCAACTTGCCGATGGGACCGGCCGAGGAACGGCGCGCGTTCGAGGCCATTCAACGGGCGAAGAGCTTGGCGGCCCGCGCCAGTCCTTCCGAACGAGCCTATATCGAGGCGCTTGGAGCCAGGTATTCTGCCGCAGTGGAATCCGGACGCCGAGGCCGCGATGAAGCCTATGCGCGGGCGATGGAGGATGTGTGGAAGCGCTTCCCGGACGATCCGGATGCAGGCACCCTCTACGCCGAATCGCTCATGGTCCTGCAGCCGTGGGACTTCTGGACGTCGGACGGTACGCCCAAGGGACGCACCCGCGACATCGAGGTCGTGCTCGAGCGGGTGTTGAAGCTCAATCCGGATCATCCGGGCGCCTGTCATTACTATATTCATACCGTGGAGGCGTCTCCTCACCCTGAACGAGCCCTCCCCTGCGCGGATCGGCTGCCCGGATTGGTTCCGGGAGCAGGACATTTGGTCCACATGCCTGCACACGTCTACCTCCGACTTGGTCGCTACCGGGAAGCGGCCGAGCGCAACGTCCATGCGGCGGCCGTGGACCATGATTTTCTGGAGCATCGGAAGCTCAACGGGATCTACCCATCGGGGTATTATCCTCACAACGTGCACTTTCTCTGGTCTGCCCTGACGATGGAAGGGCGCAGCCGGGAGGCGATCGAAGCGGCGCGAACGCTGATGACGCTCGCTCCGTGGGACAAAGCCACAGCGGAACCGGCCATGGAAGAATTTACGCCGACGCTGCTGTTCGCTCTGACGAGGTTCGGCAAGTGGCAGGAGGTGCTGGAGATTCCGCAGCCTCCCCTGGCATTGCTCTACACGACCGCGATTTGGCACTACGCTCGCGGGTTCTCACTAGCGGCGCTGGGGCGTTTCGATCAGGCCGTGATCGAGCAGCAACGGCTGACGGAGTTGGCGAACATGTTGCCGGAGGACCGGACGGTCGGCGTGGCGTCTGTTGCAGATCTGGCGCGGATCGCGACTGAGGTCCTGGCGGGAGAAATCACCGCGCGGCAAGGAAAGCTGGACGAGGCCGTGACGCATCTGCGCGCCGCGGCCGCCCGCGAAGACCGGCTTCGCTACTACGAGCCTCCCTTGTGGCACTATCCCGTCCGCCATTCCTTGGGTGCCGTGCTGTTAGCGGCCAACCGACCGGCTGAAGCGGAGCAAGTCTATCGGGAAGACCTGAGGCAACATCCGGAGAACGGGTGGGCGCTGTACGGCTTGAAAACGAGCTTGCGCGCTCAGGGGAAAAGAGAAGAGGCCTCCTCCGTCGAGCAACGATTCGTCAAAGCCTGGGCGCGCGCGGACGTTCAATTGACCGCCTCCCGGTTTTGACGAAAAGGAACGGAACGGCCACGCTTCCTTGTGGCCGCCTCCATTCAAGAAGGACTCCCCCTCGATGACCGATGATACGGCCAAACAGGTGGGCGAGCTGGTCGACGCACTGTACCGCTCGGACTCCCGCCAGGTTCTTGCCACGCTGATCCGCCTCCTCGGCGACTTTGATGTCGCCGAGGAGGCGCTGCACGATGCGTTTGCGGCTGCCGTGGAACAATGGGCGCGGGACGGCGTGCCCGCCAATCCGCGGGCCTGGCTCGTCTCGACCGGCCGCTTCAAGGCGATTGACGGCATGCGCCGGCGCGCCCGGCACGACGCGTCATTGACGGAGCTTGCCAGGCAACTGGAATCGAGCACCAGTGATGCCCAGGATTGGAACGACGAAAGCGTCGAGGATGACCGGCTGCGGCTGATCTTCACCTGCTGCCATCCAGCCCTCTCGCAGGAGGCGCAAGTCGCGATGACGTTGCGCGAGGTCTGCGGTCTCACGACCGAGGAGATCGCTCGCGCCTTCCTCGCGAAGCCGGCGACGATTGCACAACGGATCGTGCGCGCTAAGGGCAAGATCCGCGAGACGCGCATCCCCTACGTGGTCCCTTCAGAAAAGGATCTGCCGGATCGCCTGGATGCCGTGCTCCGGGTCATCTATCTCGTGTTCAACGAGGGATACTCCGCGTCATCCGGAGGATCACTCATCCGGCACGATCTCTCAGGTGAAGCGATCCGTCTGGGGCGCTTGCTCGTCGCCTTGCTTCCTGAACCTGAAGCGGTGGGGCTCTTAGCGCTGATGTTGCTGCACGACTCGCGGCGTGCCGCACGGGCTTCGGCTACGGGCGATCTGATCCTCCTCGAGGACCAAGATCGCTCGCTGTGGAATCGGGATCAAATCACAGAGGGGATTTCGCTGGTGGAGCGGGCGCTGTCATCGGGCCGTGTCGGCCCCTACACGCTTCAAGCGGCAATAGCAGCCGTGCATTCGCAGGCGCCCGCCTCCGCTGCGACCGACTGGGCCCAAATCGTCGCACTCTATGACGTCCTGTGGACGGCCGAGCCGTCGCCGGTGATCGAGCTGAACCGCGCGGTCGCGGTGGCGATGCGCGACGGCCCGTCGGCGGGGCTTCCCCTCATCGACGCGATTCTCCATCGTGGCGATCTGGTGGACTATCACCTGGCACACTCAGCGCGAGCGGACCTCTGCCGTCGACTGGGACGAACGGCGGATGCCCGATCGTCTTATGAACGGGCGCTGAGTCTCACGCAACAAGAGCCCGAGCGACGCTTTCTCGCGCGACGGCTGAGCGAGCTGCAAGAGTGATCCGATGCACTCAAGGTCTAGCGCGCATTATTCATGAACGCTTCTGCTGCAATCGCGGATTCGCCGCTGCGACAAGCCTGCGTGCGGCCTTTCAGCAGGCGGGCGGGCTCGCCGCTCGGTCGGTCAACATACTGTTTCAAGTATGCCTCCCTCCCTCGCGCCTCCACGCGGGGGTACCCGTTGCTCTTCTCCCTGCAACGGGTCCGACGCTTGGCGACTCCGCAATTTCGCGACGAACCGTCATGAATAATGCGCGCTAGTCGATTTTGGTCTTCCCGAACGACTATCTGACAAGAATAGCGTGTCATGTCCATGAGTCTTAGATCGAATTTCCCTTCCTTCGTAAGGAGGGGTCGGGGAGGTAGAAGCCCGAGGCTCTACCCCATCCTCCCCTCCCCTTACAAAGGGGAGGAAATTATGAGCGGTCCCAGACGTTTGAGTTTTGCGAATGCTCAAAAACGGAGGCAGGCGCATGAAATACATGCTGCTTATCTACCATGACGAACAGGTCTTGAGCGAGAGTGAGCGGCAGGACTGTTACGCAGAGTCCACACAACTCGCGCATCAGCTTCGGTTAAACGGCCAATATCTCGCCGCAAATCCGCTCCACCCCACATCGATGGCGACCAGCGTCCGCGTGCGTGACGGCAAACGGCTCGTGACGGACGGTCCGTTCGCGGAGACGCGCGAGCAACTGGGCGGCTACTTCCTGATCGACGCCAAAAATCTCGACGATGCACTCGACGTCGCGGCGCGGATCCCCATGGCGCGAAAGGGGACCGTGGAAGTGCGGCCAGTGATCGAGATCCCGGGGCTACCGGGCTGACCAAAGAGCGTTTGGCCGATAGCCTTGGCAGGAAGGGGGAGGGGTAATGGTTGAGAGCTCAAGTTTTTCGCTTGTGCAATAAACAAGCGCCATAAGCCATATGCTCTCTTTTGCGAGATTCGATTCATGGGAGACACACGGCGACTGCTCGGACAGAGAGTCTCTGACGACTGGATCCGTCACCTTGGAGGCCGACATGCATAACAACGTGGTTCCACAGGAGGAATGGTTGAAGGCTCGCAGAGAGCTGCTCGTTAAGGAAAAGGAGTTCACCCGGCTCAGAGATCAAATGACGGCTCAAATTCGGGCCCTGCCCTGGCGACGCATAGAGAAGACCTATTCTTCCGACGGCACAACGGGCAAGCAGACGTTAGCGGACCTGTTTAATGGAAGATCGCAACTGGCGATTTACCATGTCATGCTCGGTCCCGATTGGGACCAAGGATGCAAGAGTTGCTCGTTTTGGGCCGATGGCTTTCAAGGCATCGCGATTCACTTGGCGCACCGCGATGTGTCCTTCGTCGTCGTCTCGCGCGCCCCGCTTGCCAAGATCGAGCAGTTCAAGAAGCGCATGGGCTGGAGCTTCACATGGGTGTCCTCATGCGGATCCGACTTCAACTTTGATTTTGGAGTCTCGTTTACCGAGGCAGACGAGCGTGCCGGGCACGCTTTCTATAACTACGCCGACGGCCCGTACCTGAATGACGAAATGCCCGGCGCGAGTTTTTTCTATCGGCGAAGCAATGAGGTGTTCCATACATATTCAACCTACGCCCGGGGGCTGGATATCTTGAATTGCGCCTACAACTGGCTGGATCTCGTTCCCAAAGGGAGAGATGAGAATCCTGATCGTACGATGGACGGGGTTCGCCATCACGACCGGTACGACAATGAGGGAGGACGCAAGCGATGAGCAAGATACGAGTTCTGGTTGGCACGAAGAAAGGCGCGTTCATTCTCACGTCGGACGGCAAACGCAAAAGCTGGGACGTCAGCGGTCCGCAGTTCGGCGGGTGGGAGATCTATCACATGAAGGGCTCACCGGTTGATCCGAATCGAATCTACGCCTCCCAAACCAGCAGTTGGTTCGGACAGGTGATTCAATGCTCGGACGACGGGGGAAAAACCTGGAACGCCCCTGGAACCAAACCCGAAGATCTCATGGGTCCGGATGGCATGCCGAAGGGCGAAAGCAACATGTTTATCTACGATACGTCCTCCGAAACCGGCAGACCTCTCACGACGCACCAGTGGTACGACGGGTCTCAAAAGCCATGGGAGTTCAAAAGGGTCTGGCATCTTGAACCGTCGTTGACGGACCCGGACACGGTCTATGCGGGCGTTGAGGACGCCGCCCTCTTCCGCTCGACCGATGGAGGGCGGACCTGGCGGGAGGTGGCCGGCCTGCGAGAGGTGAAGGGGAATCTGTGGCAGCCGGGGGCCGGCGGGATGTGCCTGCACACGATTCTGCTGGACCGGACCAATCCTCAGCGGATCTACATTGCCATCTCGGCAGCCGGTGCGTTTCGGACCGACGACGGCGGCAAGACATGGCGTGCGATTAACAAGGGCCTCAAGTCGAAGTATGAGCTGCCCGATCCGGACGCCGACGTCGGCCACTGCGTGCACCGCATCGCGATGCATCCGACCCGGCCAAAAGTCTTGTTCATGCAGAAGCACTGGGACGTTCTGCGCAGCGACGACGCCGGCGAATCATGGCACGAAGTCAGCGGGAACCTGCCGACCGATTTCGGCTTTCCGGTCGACGTCCACGCCCATGAGCCGAACACGATCTACGTCGTCCCGATCAAGAGCGACTCCGAGCATTATCCGCCCGAAGGGAAGCTGCGCGTCTATCGAAGCCGGACGGGCGGGAACGAATGGGAGCCGCTTACGAAGGGCCTGCCGCAGCGGGATTGCTACGTGAACGTGTTGCGCGACGCGATGGCCGTCGACTCGCTCGACCCCTGCGGCCTGTACTTCGGGACCACGGGCGGGCAGGTGTACGCGTCCGCCGATGCCGGAGCGAACTGGGCGCCGATCGTGCGAGATCTGCCGGCGGTCTTATCCGTAGAGGTTCAGACGCTGTAGGCTTCGAGGGATGAACGATGATTCGAGTCGTGCTGCCGCACCACCTGCGGACGCTGGCGCGCGTCGACGGCGAGGTCAAGCTCGACGTTGAGGGTCCCGTCACCCAGCGCTCGGTGCTGGATGCGCTCGAAGCGCGCTACCCGATGCTGCGGGGGACGATCCGTGACCATGTCACCCGACAGCGCCGACCGTTCCTGCGGTTCTTCGCCTGCGAGGAGGATCTCTCCCATGAATCGCCGGACACCCCCCTGCCCGATGCAGTGGCGAGCGGAGTCGAGCCGTTACTCATCGTGGGGGCCATGGCGGGCGGGTAGGGGGATGGAAAGAACGTGGCAGGAGGCGAATCATGGATGCAGATCTTGATCGGATGACACGGGATCAACTCGTCGCAGAGATTAAGAAGCTGAGAGAAGGCATTCGTAAGCATCGAGACAGCACCGAGCATGAGCTCTGCTGGCACCATCCTGCTCTGTGGGGCTTGTTGCCCGAGAAGACAGACCCCGTTCCGGTCGTACCGGAATGGCCCGTGTTCATTCGGGGTTGCATCAGGTATCGGCGGTCGCTGGACATACCGGCCCCAGCCGCTCCACGAACAAACAAACCATATCAAGGAGGATGAAACTGCTCATTTTCGGATCGACAGGCGGAGTCGTTCGCCAACGAGTCGACCAGGGTCGCTCGCAGGGATACAGTGTTACGGCGTTCCACGCGGCAAAGAAAGGAAAACTGTGGTTGTAGAGAGTCGAAATAGGATCGAAACGAGCTACACGATCGAGCCGATCGGGGTCATTAGGTCCAAGCTGAGCAGTCGCGAAGCGGCTCCCCTCCAGGGATACGAAGGTGCGCCCGAAGCCTGGCTGGAAATCGCGGCTGCGGTCGCGCAAGGACTTTCCGGCATTGCGGCCGGGGACGAGATCATCGTGCTCACCTGGCTTCACCGCGCTCGGCGCGATGTGCTTCAGGTGCACCCGCGTGGGAGGCTCGATGCGCCGTTGACGGGCGTGTTCGCCACGCGTTCACCGGATCGTCCTAACCCTGTTGGTCTGCATCGGGTTTCGGTCTTGGAGGTTGCGGGACCGAGGCTGAGGGTTGCGCCGATGGAAGCCATCGACGGGACGCCAATAGTTGATCTCAAGCCAGTGCTCCCACAGTCAGCGGACTCATAAGCGGCCTCACTCATGAGGCTACTGATAGTCGATGGCTTCTCGCTGTTGGTGCGGACAGAGGGGAGGCGAGATCGCGGTGCGCCAGTTGTTCGAGTTGGAGGACTTCGGCCCCAGCGAAGCGGTCGATCGCTTTCGCGAGATGGGAGTCGGGACGAGGAAGTAGCCGACACCATTCGCATGGTCTAGCTGCAGTGTGAGTCCGGCCTTGCCAGCGCAGTGGTTATGGCTGAGCAGGGACAACGGAGATTCATATGCCATATGTCGATGGATTTGTACTGCCTGTTCCCAAGAAGAACCTGGGGGCATATCTTCAGATGGCCAAGAAAGCGGGCAGGGTCTGGCGCAAGCATGGCGCCCCCGAATACCGCGAGTGCGTCGGAGACGATCTCAATGTCAAGTGGGGAGTTCCATTCCCGAAAAGCACCAAGGTCAAGCCCGGAGCGACGGTGGTGTTCTCGTGGATCGTGTTCAAATCCCGCGCGCATCGCGATCGCGTCGACGCCAAGGTGACGAAGGACCCTCGCATCAAGGGCATGTGTGACGAGAACTCCATGCCCTTCGATGTCAAGCGCATGGCCTACGCAGAGTTCAAGGTAGTGGTCGATGCTTAGTTAGGCAAACAACGATGGTCTGGACGGTTCAGATGTCATTCATCGGAAGGTGATCTCACCAAGGAGGCGATCATGCGGCTGCTACATCTGACTCTCACATGTCTCTGTCTTGTGCTGGCTGCATCCATAGCGATGGCCAAGGACAAGAAGCCCGCGAAACCAATGGACCCGCAGGCGATGATGGAGCTCTGGAAGAAATTAGGCACTCCCGGCGAGCCGCACAAGCAACTCGCCAGCCTGGCCGGGAGCTGGACGACCACTACCAAGGAGTGGATGGAGCCCGGCAAACCTCCAACGGAATCCACCGGCACCGCGGACATGAAGATGCTGCTGGACGGGCGCTTTCTCTACCAGGAATACAACAGCCAGATGATGGGACAACCCTTTTCCGGGATCGGCATCACCGCATACGACAACCTGCGTCAGCGATATGTCTCCGCGTGGATCGATAGCATGGGCACGGGGATCTTCATGATGGAGGGCACGGCGAGCGCCGACGGCAAGACCATCACGTTGAAAGGGTCGCACCCGGAGCCGGGCGGAGGACAGATGACGCATCGCGCCATCTGGAATATCGTGGACAGCAACACCCAGACCTTTGACATGTTTGGCGCTCACCGCGGCCAGAAAGAGATGAAGATGATGGAGATCACGTACACCAGGAAGCAATGATGGTCGGAGCTGGTCAATCCCCGGCCCCTCGCCATCCTAACCATGAATTATTTCCGGACTGGCTGATCCGAGCGACGGATATTATCGGCAACTCCCGCAGCTCCATGGAAATCGCAAGCCACCTAGTTGCCATGCGCTGCTCGAATTGATGCGCCGGCCCGTTCCGGCTTTCACCGGTTCAGACCACGCTGAACCCGAGCCGACATTTCGGCACCTGCCGACGTGACGGCGGTATCAATCCGGCACTTTCTTCGATTCCATCCTCAAGCGCGTCGCTGTCCTCCGAGGAATTTCTTGATTGGACGCATGGTTAACGCTGTCAGCGTTCGGTCAGCTCATGTGGAACAGACGTTGCTGACGACAAGAGGCATCGGGGGAAACGTGAGCGAAAGAGGAACGATCGTGATTCCGATTCAGACTCCGACAGCAGTCGCACGCCACGATCACCATGGCCGCCATGAGGGATCCCATCATCCGCATCATCATGATGAGGTCTCTCATCCGACACGCTCGGTGGATCAGGTGGCGTTCTCTGCGACCGTGCATTGCCTCGCCGGCTGCGCCATCGGGGAAGTCCTCGGGATGGTGATTGGTACGGCGTTGGGTTGGGGGAACTGGCCGACGGTCGCTCTGGCGGTCGGGTTGGCCTTCACCTCCGGCTACCTGTTCACGTTGCTGCCGCTGTTGCGATCGGGCTTGGACGTTGGGACGGCGGGGCAGGCAGGTATTGAATCTGCTCTGCCGTATCGCCCTCGAGCCGGATTCTTGCGTGCGTCGGACCGAAGAGCTTTTTAACAAACATGGGTTCCGCTCGCTGGTCCTGGCGAAGTTCATCCCGGGATTGAGCACGATCGCGCCCCCGCTCGCGGGCATCGTGGGACTCACAGTTCCGCTTTTCTTGGTGTATGACGGCCTCGGCGCAGTGCTCTGGGCCGGGTCCAGCCTGGGCGTCGGCTACGCCTTCAGCGACCAGATCGAGCGCGTGTTTGCGTACGCGAATCACGTGACCCCTGCCGTGCTGAGTGCCGTCGTCGGTGCACTGATCGGGTACATCTCTTACAAAGCGGTGCATCGTCGGCACCTCCGGCAAGTGCCGCGCATCACGGTCGCGCACTTGAAGCAAAGACTGGAGACGGACGATCCTCCCCTCCTCATCGACGTGCGGCCACGTGCGATGGCGACGGTTGAGCGAGGTCTTCCGACAGCGCTGCTGATCCCGTTGGGGGAACTGGCTCATCGGTATCGCGAACTCCCGCGCGCCCGCGATCTGGTCTTCTATTGCGACTGCCCGGCGGATGCAGCGAGCGCTCAGGCCGCGCTTCTCTTACGCGAGAAAGGGTTCGACCGAACGTGGGCCTTGGCTGGCGGCATCGAGGCCTGGCGGAAACACGAGCGAGCGGCGGGGGGACAGAGAACAGACCGGGCTCCGGTCCGTGACCGCATGAACGGGGTATCGGAGATCTTGAGATGCTGAAGATCACGCGCTATTCGAACGAGACCTCGACGACGCTGAGGCTCGAAGGACGCGTCGCCGGACCTTGGCTGGCTGAACTCGCTCGGAGCTGGCAGCGCGTGGTAGAGTCCGAGCCGAACTCCAAGGTGATTGACCTTACCGGGGTCACATTCATCGAGCCGGAGGGCAGACGGATCTTGAGCCGGATGTGGCGGGAGGGAGCCGAATTCGTCGCGACGGGGTGCCTCACTAAGTGCGTCGTGGAAGAGATCACAAGGTCCGGCCGGGCTGCTTCGTCGAGGCCGGGCCGGAGAGGGAGCCGGTGAGCAGAGCGCGGGCTCTGTCCGAGTCGATTACGTACACGAGGGGGTCGAAGGAGTGTCTTGTGTCGCACGTCACACGACCGCTAGGATGAGTCATGAGGTTTGAGGACGGAGGGCGCTCAATTTGGATGTGTTCATGGGGATCGCAACGATGAGGCGGATCGTGAGCTTCGAACGAGTTGTTGGCGTCACTCTCGCTGGGGTTGCCCTCGCAGGGTTGCTCGCCTGCAAGCAAGAAGCGGCCTCCACGCAGTCCCGCCCGATCCCGGAGGTTCAGGTGGTGGCGGTGACGACCCAGACGATCCCCGATGAACCCGAGTTTATCGGACAGGCCGAAGCCTCCCGCATCGTCGAGATCAGGCCGCAGGTGACGGGGATCATCAAACAGCGCTTTTTCTCCGAGGGACGCGACGTGAAGAAAGGAGACCGCCTCTATCAGATCAATCCCGTGCCGTTCAAGGCGGCTGAAATCAGCGCCAGGGGGAGAGTCGCGCAGGCCGAGGCCCGACTGGTGCAGGCCAGGCAAAACCTGGCCCGGGTCAAGCCGCTTCTGGCCGAACAGGCCGTGAGTCAGAAAGATGTCGATGACGCGGTAGCGGAGGAGCTCGCCGCCAAGGCCTCCCTGGAAGCGGCCAAGGGCGACTTGGTCAAGGCCAAGTTCGATCTCGACAACACCCTCCTCGTCGCGCCCATCGACGGGTTGATTGAGCGGACCCGCTATTACGAGGGACGACTGGTCACGGCGCAGACCGATCTGTTGACCGTCATCCATCAGGTGGACCCGATGTACGTGATCGTAAGCGCGCCGGAAAGCTTCCTCTTGAAACGGAGACGGGACATCATCGCACAGCGAATTCAGCACCCGGGGATTTATCAACTGACGGGGAAGATCACCTTTGTCGACGGCACCACCTATGCCCACGAGGGCGTGCTGGATTTCGCCGATGTCGGCCTTCGGACCGAAACGGGCTCACGGCAGGCGCGGGTGGTCTTTCCGAATCCCGATCGTGTGTTGCTGCCCGGCCAATTCGTGACTGTCCGCTTCCATGGCGTCTCGAAGCCCAACTCCATTCTGATTCCGCAGCGAGCGGTGCAGCAGGGACCCAGCGGGCCGGTGGTGTATGTGATCGGGAATGAGGACAAAGTGGAAGTCCGAGACGTGAAGGCGACCAATTGGCAGGGCGACCGGTGGCTCATCGAGGAAGGCCTGCAGCCAGGGGAGCGGGTCATGGTGGCCGGCTTTCAACGGGTCATGCCCAGCGCCCAGGTCAAGCCTGTAGTCGTTCCCGACGCTGCCGCCGCACCGACGACGGCCGGTACCTCTCCCAAAGCGGAACAGATGCCATGAGTTCGCGTTTCTTCATCGAGCGGCCGATTTTCGCCTCGGTGCTGTCCATCATCATCGTGGTGGTGGGCCTCGTGGCCTTGCAAACCTTGCCGATCGCCCAGTTTCCGGAAATCACTCCTCCGGTGGTGCAGATTGATGCTGACTATCCGGGCGCGAGCGCGGAGGTGGTCGCGGACTCGGTGGCGCGCCCTATCGAAGTGCAACTGCCCGGCATCGACAATCTCCTGTACTACGACTCCAGCAGCACCAACGACGGCCATGTGACGATCCGGCTTACATTCGAGATCGGCACCAACGTGGATATCGCCCAGGTTCAGACGCAGAACCGGCAGAAGTTGGCGGAGCCGCAGCTTCCGCCGGAGGTGATCCGCCAAGGGATCACCGTGAAGAAGGTATCGCCAGATCTGCTCGCGGTCGTCGCCCTGAGTTCCAGCGATCCCAGACAAGACACCGTGTTTCTCTCGAACTACGCGATCATCCGCGTGGTGGATAACATCAAGCGACTCCAGGGGGTCGGGGACGCCTATGTGTTCGGCCAGCAAAACTACTCCATGCGCCTGATCCTGGACCCGATCCGGATGGCCCAACTGAGCCTGACGCCCACCGACATCGCCAACGTCGTCCGCGAGCAGAATCGAGATTTTCCGGCCGGGACGGTCGGGCGGGAGCCGGCGCCCAAAGGGACCGAGCTCACGATCCCCGTGATCACGCGCGGGCGGTTGGAGGAGGTGAAGGAGTTCGAGGAGATGATCGTCAGGGCTCTCCCGAACGGATCGATGGTCCGTCTCAAGGATGTCGCTAAGGTCGAGCTGGGCGCGCAATCCTACAGCCTCGAAGGCCGGTGGAACGGCAAGCCCAACGTCTTTCTCTTGACCTTCCTCTCCCCGGGTGCCAACGCGCTCGAGACCGTGCAACGGGTCCGCAAGGAGATGGCGAAGCTCGCCAAGAGTTTCCCGCCGGGAGTGTCCTACGACATTCCCTATGACACGACCAGATTCATCGAGGTGTCCATTCAGGAAGTGGTCAAAACCTTGGGCGAAGCGATGGTCTTGGTCATCCTGGTCGTCTACCTCTTTCTCCAAAGTTGGCGGGCCACGTTGATCCCCGGCGTGGCGGTGCCGGTGTCCCTCATCGGAACCTTCGCCGGCATGGCGGTGCTGGACTTCCCGATCAACACCGTCACCCTCTTCGGGATGGTGCTGGCGATCGGTATCGTGGTCGACGACGCGATCGTGGTCGTCGAGAACGTCGAGCGCCACATGGCGGAAGGACGCTCGCCGAGGGAGGCGGCGAAGAAAGCCATGGAGGAAGTGAGCGGACCGATCATCGCCATCGTGCTCGTCCTCAGCGCCGTCTTCGTGCCGGTGGGGTTTCTGGGCGGGATCACGGGGCAACTGTACAAGCAGTTCGCGATGACCATCGCCATGTCCGTGGCCATTTCGGGGTTAGTGGCGCTCACGCTGAGCCCGGCCCTCTGCGCCATCGTGCTGAAGCCCGGCTACGGTGAGAAGAAGGGCTTCTTCGCGCTCTTCAACCGCTTCTTTGACTGGACGAGAGATCGATACACCGCGACGGCCGCCTTGGTGATCCGGCGGTCTGTCCTGGCGCTGGGAGTCTTCGGGATCGTGCTCGCGCTGGCCGCAGGCCTGTTCCGGATCATCCCGTCGAGCTTTTTGCCGGACGAGGACCAAGGCTACTTCATCACCATCGTGCAACTGCCCGACGGAGCCTCCAAGCAACGGACCGACGCCGTGCTCGACAAGGTGGAACGCTACTTTCTCTCCGTTCCCGCGGTCCATTCGACGGACGCTATGTCCGGCCTCAACTTCGTCTTCAACACCAGAGGGCCGAACGGCGCGACCATGTTCGTGCCGCTGAGACATTGGGATGAACGCAAGCGGCCGCACGAGCACGTCAAGGCGGTCATCGGCGCCGCCTTCGGAGAGTTCGCCAAAATCCCCGAGGCGCTGATCCTGGCCTTCAATGCGCCGTCGATCAGAGGGCTGGGCGCGACAGGCGGCTTCGCCTTGCAAGTGCAGGATCCGAGCGGCGGCGACTTCAAGAAGTTTGCGGCCGTCGCGCAGGAGTTCGTGGCCAAGGCCAGGCAAGATCCGGCGATCGGCGCGATCGGAACCAGCTTCCGCGTGACCTCCCCGCGACTGTACGCCCATATCAATCGGGAGCGCGCCAAGGCTTTGGGGGTGCCGATCTCGGAAGTGTTCGACACGCTGCAGGCCTTCTGGGGCAATCTGTACGTCAACGACTTCGTCAAGTTCGGACGGGTCTATCGCGTCCAGACGGAGGCGGAGGCGCAGTATCGATCCAAACCGGAGGACATCTCCAAGATCTACGTGCGGGCGTTGAACAGGGAAAGCCCGTCCATGATTCCGCTCGACACGGTGGTCACTACCGAGTACACGAGCGGACCGGATCCGGTCACGCACTTCAACGGGTACAACACGGCGCTGGTACTGGGAGCCGCGGCGCCGGGCTTCAGCTCGGGCCAGGCGCTCGATGCGCTGGAGCGCGTGGCCAAGGAGGTCCTGGTGCCGAAAGGCTACGACCTCGACTGGAGCGGCATCTCTTACCAGGAACGCAAGGCGGGATCTCAATCGGGGTTTGCGTTCGCGTTTGGCCTGCTCATGGTCTTTCTAGTGCTGGCCGCGCAGTACGAGAGCTGGACGGTGCCTTTTGCGGTGATCCTGGCCGTGCCGTTCGGGGTTTTCGGCGCCTTGTCCGCTGTCTGGCTCCGCGGCATGAGCAATGACATTTATTTCCAAATCGGCCTGGTTACCCTGATCGGGCTGTCCGCGAAGAACGCGATCCTGATCGTTGAGTTTGCCAACAAGCGCCACGAGCATGGGATGTCGATGGTCGAGGCGGCGATCGAAGCGGCGAGGCTGCGATTCCGGCCGATCGTGATGACCTCCATGGCGTTCATTCTCGGCGTCGTGCCGTTGGTAATCGCGACGGGCGCCGGGGCCGCCAGCCGGCAATCCATCGGCACCGGCGTGTTCGGCGGCATGCTGGCGGCCACGTTCCTCGCGATCTTTTTCGTGCCCCTGTTCTTCGTGCTCGTGCGCAAGCTCAGTCGCCGCCTGCGCCGGCCGATCAGGCCTTCACTCCCGACACCGCCGGCCGAGCGAGAAGCGGAAGAGGAGTATCAACATGCGTAAATCGGCCATCCTGATCGTTGCGGTCTTTTGCCTGTCCTGTGCCGTGGGTCCGGACTATGGGCGACCCCCCGTCCCCTCCTATGAAGAATTTCGCATGGCGGAGTCCGCGGATCCGAACTCGATCGCGAATCTTGGCTGGTGGGAGCTGTTGCGGGACGAAGAACTGCAGAGGCTCATCCGTATCGCCCTCGAAGAAAACAGGGACTTACGCCGGGCCGTCGCGAGCGTCGATGAATTCCAGGCCCGCGCGCTTGTCGCGAAAATGGATTTCGCGCCTCAGCTGAGCAATACGACCAGCACCCCGGCCTTCGGTCGGAAAGCCGAGTTCGCCTTCCCCGGGTTTCCCAACCCCTTCAACTACTATACGCAAGGCAACTTGGCGTGGGAGATCGACGTCTGGGGACGCATCCGCCGGTCCAACGAAGCGGCCTGGGGGGACCTCATCGCGCGCGAATGGAACCGACGGGCCGTGATTCTCCAACTGGTGAGCGGCGTGGCCGAAGCCTACTTCGACCTCCTGCAGTTCGACATGCAATTGGAAATCGCCAAGCGCACGGTGTCGGCGTGGGAGGAATCGGTCCGGATCGGCCGCGCGCGGTTACGGCAGGGGGTCATCAACAAACTGGACGTCGATCAGTTCGAGGCGGAACGGGCCAACGCCGCGGCACGAGCGGCCGAGTTGGAGCGCCAGATGATCCAGAAGGAAAACCAGATCAGCGTACTCTTGGGTCGGAGCCCTCGGCGGATTCCGCGGGGCCGCTCGCTCACGGAACAAGTGCTGCCGCCCGAGGTGCCTCCCGGGCTTCCCTCGGAGTTGCTGAAACGTCGACCCGACGTAGTCCAGGCTGAGCAGCAATTTGCGGCGGCGACGGCCAGGATCGGAGTGGCCAAGGCTGAACGGTTTCCGAAATTCAGCATCACGGGCATCCTGGGTGTGGCCAGCCCCCAGCTCCGTCGCCTGATCGCCGACGAGACCTATTTCGCGGTGGTCGGGCCGGGCCTGACGGCCCCGTTGTTCAACGCCCAGATCCTCGGATTCCAACAAGAAGCGGTCGAAGCACAGGCGCGGCAAACCGCGGCTCAATACGAGCAAACGATCCTTGTCGCCTTCAAGGAAGTCGAAGACGCCCTGGTGGCCGTGCGCACGGCTCGTCAACAACGGGAGGCGCAAGCGGAACAGGTCGAAGCCTTGCGCTCGGCCCTGCGATTGGCCAACCTGCGATACAAGGGCGGGCTCGCCAATTACCTCGATGTCCTCATCGCTCAGCGGAATCTCTTCGAGGCGGAACTGGCGTTATCGGGGACGCACAGGCTCCACTTGGTTTCGATCGTCCAGCTCTACAAGGCCTTGGGCGGCGGCTGGTCGCCGGAGCAGGCCGCAGGCGGACCAATTCCCGTATCGGTGGACGAACCGAAAAGTTGATTCGAAAGATTGATTCGCAATGCTGAGGGGACGGACCATGGAAAAACCGGCACCGTCGCAATTCCCCATCCACGATCTCCTGCGGAACCGATGGAGTCCGCGCGCGTACGACGATCGCGCGGTGGAGCCGGAGAAGCTGCGCAGCCTCTGCGAGGCAGCCCGCTGGGCGCCATCGTCCAACAACGCCCAGCCGTGGCGTTTCTTGGCGGCGACGAAGGAGCACAAAGCCGACTGGGATCGCTTGTTCAACTGTCTCGTCGAAGGGAATAAGAAATGGGCGCATCGGGCGCCGGTGCTGATGCTGTCCGTGGCGAAGTTGAGCTTCGATGATGGTTCGACCAATCGACATGCGCTTCACGACACCGGCTTGGCGGCGGAGAATCTGGTGCTTCAAGCCGTTGCGCTCGGGCTCGTGGCTCATCAGATGGCCGGATTCGACGTGGGCAAGGCCCGCAAGGACTGCGGCGTTCCTGACGGTCATGAACCGGTTGCCATGATCGCGATCGGCTATCCGGGCGATCCCGCGCTTCTGCCGGGGTATCTTCGCGAACGGGAACAGAAGGCTCGCGAACGACGACCGATCGGCGACTTCGTGTTCTCGGCGCAGTGGGGCGAGGCCTCTCCGCTCGTTCGGTAAGAAGGGTACGATCGCTGCCGTGATGGCGTGGGTGAGACCGGGCTCAACCTGCTCTCGTTGATTGCTGCCTGAAATCCCAACAGGAGGTAAACGTGCCGATGACGAAACGAGGCAAGACGATCGTGCGCAGAAGCCGGAAGCGCTCAGCGATGACGCCTGACGCCATTATGCAACTGGGGTTGGGATTCTGGGGCTCGAAGACCCTCCTGAGCGCGATTGAGTTGGGATTGTTCACCGCGCTGGCGGAAGGGCCGCTTGACGCGGAGACGCTGCGAGCGCGATTGGGTCTTCATGCCAGGAGCGCGCGCGATTTTTTCGACGCCTTGGTCGCCTTGAGCATGCTGGAACGTAAAGGGAGTCGTTACGCCAATACGCCCGAGACCGACTTGTTCCTCGACAAGGCCAAACCCTCCTACATCGGTGGCATGCTCGAGATGTGCAACGCACGTCTCTATCGATTCTGGGGTACGCTCACCGAAGGCCTTCGCACCGGAAAGCCCCAGAACGAAGCGAAAGAAGGAGGGAACTTTTTCGCCGCGCTGTATGCCGATCCCGTTCGTCTTGAGGGCTTCCTCAAGGCGATGACCGGGCTCAGTTTGGGCGCAGGGCGAGCGATTGCGAAGCGGTTCCCGTGGGAACGGCATCGGACTTTCGTGGACGTGGGCTGTGCGCAGGGCGGAGTCGCGGTTCAGGTGGCGCTCGCTCATGTTCATCTGTCCGGCGGCGGGATGGACCTGCCGGTCGTCAAGCCGATCTTCGATGCCTATATCAAGGACCACCGTCTTGACGGGCGATTACGGTTCCACCCCGGTGACTTCTTCAATGATCCATTGCCCGGAGCCGATGTCATCATCATGGGCCATATCCTGCACGACTGGAACATGGACGAAAAAACCTTGTTGCTCAAGAAGGCCCATGCCGCGCTGCCGAAAGGCGGCGCATTGATCGTGCACGAAGCGCTCATCGACGACGAGCGCAGGCGGAATGCGCTCGGGTTGCTCATGAGCCTGAACATGCTGATCGAAACGCCGGGCGGGTTCGACTTCACGGGAGCGGACTGTTGGAAATGGATGAAGAGCGTCGGCTTTCGACAGACCCGAGTCGAGCCCCTCGTGGGGCCCGATTCGATGGTCATCGGGATCAAATGAGACATGGCGAATCCTGCGAAAAGACTCGACACCAACGTTGCGGGCAACTTCTACGTGGATGCCACCTGTATCAACTGCGACACTTGCCGGCAGTTGGCGCCGATGAGCTTCGAGGAGGTGGGCGACTACTCCGCCGTCGCGAAGCAGCCGGAAGGCGAGCACCAGGTCCATCAAGCCTATCAGGCGCTTCTCGCTTGCCCGGCGGGGTCGATCGGCACGGAGCAGAGTGACAAGGCCCGCCTGCAAGCCGCGATGGCGAGTTTTCCGCTCCACCTGGAGGACGGCGTCTATTATTGTGGATTCAACTCGGAAAAGTCGTTCGGGGCCAACAGCTTTTTCGTGCAGCATCAGGACGGCAACTGGCTCGTCGATTCGCCTCGGTACATCAAGCATCTGATCGATGCCTTCGAACGAATGGGCGGGCTCCGTTACATCTTCCTCACCCACGAAGACGACGTGGCCGACGCGGGCAAGTATGCCAAGCGGTTCGGGGCGAAGCGGATCATTCATCGAGAAGACGCCGCGGCGGTCCCGGAAGTGGAGTGGCTCCTGGACGGCACCGATCGGATCGATCTGGCGGCCGACTTTATCGCCATCCCCGTTCCGGGCCACACGCCCGGCAGCGGTGCGCTCCTCTACAAAGAGAAGTTTCTCTTCACGGGCGATCACCTCTGGTGGGAGCCGGAGACGAAATCACTGGAGGCACCCATCCGGCTGGTCTGGCGAAAATGGGCGCTGGTGGATTCCATCGCGAAGCTTCTCGACTATCGGTTCGAGTGGGTGCTGGCCGGGCATGGGGATCGGGTGAAGCTGCCGGTCGCGGAGATGCGCCGCCAGGTGGCGCGTCTGCTGGAGCAACGGCGAGGGGAACCGGTTACCAGAAGAACCTGAGCCAGAGGTAGAGGGTGCTGATCAGCAGCGACCCGCACATCACGGGCAGCCCCAGCGCAAGAAACCGCCAGAAGCTGATGTGATGGCCGGCCCGCCGGGCGAGGTCCACGATCACCACGTTGGCCGACGCCCCGATCAACGTCCCATTCCCCCCGAGACAAGCGCCCAAAGCCAGCGCCCACCAAAGCGGCAGGATGTCCGGTTGATGGACGAGCGCCTGGTAATCCAGCACATCGGGGTGGAGCGAGCGGGCGAGGTCCACGATCAGCGGATTCATCGCGGCCACGTATGGAATGTTGTCGATCACCGCCGAGAGGATGGCCGACCCCCACAAGACCGTCATCGTAGTCCCGACGACGTGACCCTGCGTGACGTCGACGACCTGTTGGGCGACCGCGCGGATGGCCCCGACCTTGACCAACCCACCCACAAGGATGAAGAGCCCCACGAAGAAAAATATCGTCTTCCACTCCACTTCCATCAGATAGTCCATTTCTTGATGATTGCCTGACGCCTTCGCATGCCCATGGCCTATAAGCATGAAGAGGCTCGCGCCGAGCAACGCGACGGTGGCCGGCTGCAGGTGCAGCACGCTGTGAAGACAGAAGCCGACGGTCGTGAGCCCGAGCAGCCAGAGCGATTTGGTCAGCAGCTTGCGATCCTTGATCGCTTCCCTGGCCTTCAGTTGAAGGATGGCCTCGCGAAGATGCGGCGGCACCGACAAGGACCGGCCGGCGACCACCCAGAGTCCGCCCACGAACGTCAGCAGGATCACCAAGACCACCGGTCCCAGGATGAGCAGAAAGTCGAGATAGGTCAGCTCCGCCTTGCTCGCGATCATGATGTTCGGCGGGTCGCCGACCAGCGTGCCCGTGCCGCCGATGTTCGAGGCGAGCGCTTCGGCGACCAGGTAGACGACCGGGTTGAGCTCCAAGCGTCGGGTGAGCTCCAGCGTCACGGGCGCCATCAACAGGACGGTCGTCACGTTGTCGAGAAAGGCGGAGAGGCTGGCGGTGATCACCGCCAGCAGCGCGAGCATGCGAAACGGCCGGGCGCCCGAGCGCTTGGCCGTCCAGATGGCGAGCACTTGGAAGAGACCGGTCTTGCTCGTGATGTTGATGATCACCATCATCGCGATCAGCAGGAAGATCACGTTGTAGTCCACCCCGTAGTCATGCGAATGAAACGCTTCTTCCTGCGTGACCACGCCGAGTGAAATCATGAGCGAGGCGCCGAGGAGCGCGACAATCGTCTTGTGAATACGCTCGGTGATGATGGCGAGATAGCACACACCGAAGATTACCAGCGCCAAGGTCATGTCCGACATGAAGGCCACCTATATCACGGCAGCGACCGGGAGCCAAATGCTTCTGCTACTGTGAAGTGGTCGAAAAGAATGCATATCTGATGCTTATAGCGTATGTGACAGTTGGAGACCGCCGGATGTTCGACGCTCGTATCGTTGTCAGCCAGCCTTCATTGACAGCTTGTTTCCCGTGGCCCTATAGTGGGGCTTGGTTCCGGTCGCAAGGGAGACGTTTGTGGCCATTGTCAAAGTGAATTCGCATTACCAAGGGAGCCTTCGCCTCAGATCCGTGCCAAGGCTGGTGTTGCTGTTGGCGATCTTCTCGAGGCGAAGGTCGAAGGGAAGAAAATCACGTTAGTCCGGAAGCGCATGATTGATCGTGAATTAGCCTTGGCCCTTGTTGAGGTCAAGCGCGGCCGCGTCAAAGGTATGTTCCCCAACGCCCAGGAGACCATTCGTGCCCTCAGACGCCGGACAACATGACGGCGTCCTTCACGCTCCACTTTCGCAAACATTATCAGAAGCTTTCCCCAGAACGACAAGCCAAATTCGACAAGCAGTTGGCCTTCCTCCTTTCCAACCTGCGACACCCATCGCTCCCGGCCAAGGAGTACGATGAGGCAAACGATATCTGGCAAGCCCGTGTGGATGACGACTATCGGTTCTATTTCCAGATCGAAGACGACACGTACATACTGCTGTCGATCATCCCTCATCCCAAGTAGTCGGAGGCCTGCCCTCTATCATCAATAGGCTCGTCCCTGGCATCCCTCTGATCTGTGCGGTATCATGAACACCTGAGAAAGAGCGTAATGGCCTATAACCGGTGGCCGATCGCAAGACCTGGGACCAACAGGTTGTTCAAAACGGCCGTTCTGCAAGGCCGCAGTGAACGAAGGCCTGAGGCGTACTCCTACCGCGGTAC
>JBBIJI010000040.1:0-32451 GCA_037446055.1 Nitrospiraceae bacterium | reverse complement strand
CACGATCAACATCAAAGGGGAGAGCTACCGGCTTCGCGAGAAGCTCAAAGCGGGCCTCGTGAAGCC
Organism: Nitrospiraceae bacterium; assembly: GCA_037446055.1. Classification (GTDB taxonomy): domain Bacteria; phylum Nitrospirota; class Nitrospiria; order Nitrospirales; family Nitrospiraceae; genus JBBIJI01. The sequence continues at coordinate 32,385 of JBBIJI010000040.1, read as the reverse complement.
GAAACCAGCCTCCGAACTAGAGGCGGCCTCCAAATCGACCGCCTAGGACGCCCCAGGAACGACGATCTCGGGTCGATCCGACCCAGAGGTCGGACCAAACATCAACCATTTAGCCCCGGGAGGGGGGAATTTCAGATGAAAGAAAAGGGTCCAGTTTCAGATGAAAGTTGACATCATCGACAACCTAAACCGGGGTGGGGAATTTTCGATGACCATAACTGGGGAAATTTGGGTGACCCTTGACAGCCGGATAACTTGGGCGGGCGGCCTGGAGTCGGTTTGGGGCGAAGCCCAGCACGGCCCTTCTTCTTGTACGCCTGGTACCATCGGAACACGGAACTCTTGGAGGCACTCACGGCCCGGGCGACCGCCGACAGATGTCTGCCCGCTTTCAACAACCGGATGCCTGCCAGCGTCGCCGCTCCAGTTGCAGCAGGGTCCCTTGGGGTCTCATGACCCCAAGTATTCCTCAACACGATCGACTGTTCCATTAGTTATGCGAATCCCAATAGTTCCTATGGCCTTTGTCGTAGAGGGGGCAGTATGTCTGTCTCTTACTTCGCCTCACTATTGAACCCATAGACCTGTCGGCGCAGCAGGAGGCTGTGCGTCGGGGCCGGGACCATTCTTGTAACGATAAATGAAATCATAGGGCTGATTGTCGTCCCGGTTGCCTAACAAGAGCAGGACATTCTGGTAAGGATCAAAGACCATGGCATGGTTGACACGAGGACTCGCTCCCGCCGGCCCATCGATTCTGTAGGAAGGGGTTTCCCATGAAGAGGTATCTGGATGATAGATGTACAGCCGCTGGGCCGTCATGTGGAAGAAATGAAGTACCTTGTTGACGCTATCCCATGCCGTGAAAGAGGCATTGATCTGAAGGTTGGCGTTGTCGAAAGGTCCTCCAGGAATCGGACCGAGATCGGTCATTGTCCGGGCGTCCATATTCCATCGCATGAGGCGTCCATTGTGCTGATCGATGGCGTAGATCACGCGCCTTTCGAAATCCGGAGACAGGGCGGCGTCGAAGATGTACACCGTTCTACCAGTAACAGGATTGCTGAACCCGACAACACTCCAGGTTTTGGTTTTGACGTCATATATAGAAGCTTTGTCATCCGGGAAAAAGCGTATGATCGTGTCCGTTACGGGATCATATACGCCCATCCAGGTTTCCATGAACTGAGAAATCGTATCCGGCAAACGACCCCAATCCTGCCAGACCTTCGTTGTTGGATCATAGGTCATAAGGTGGTTGATCTTGTATTGAGGGTCATCCGCTGGCCCTGCCGTCCGTCCTGGGCAAACCGCCCCTCCGGTTGGGGATACCATGGTGCCTGGGACCATCCAAAAGACCTTTCTGCCCGGATCCCAACTCCAACCTACGAAGTCCGGCGACTTGGGTCTCACACCTCCGGGGCCAATCTCACAGTAGTTCAGCTCCTGTCTCCAGCCGGCATTTCTGTTGGAGCGGTTCGCCCATCGCTCTGCAATGGATAACGAGTACATATCCTGACGGTAGGAGGATGCAATCTCGGCGCCATTGTAAGTCCCGCCGCTGAAGTCGCCGCCCATCGAGTACAGTCGTCCGTCTAGGGGATTGTGCGCCCAGGTGACATGCTTAGAATTGCCGATTCCCATTGGCGGGTCGCTCGGATAGTCCAACGCATAGAACACGCCGGGCTCTATGTTGATCTGCGAGGAGGCGGCGATTGCGAAGTTGGCAGGGCCGCGCATGGCGAATATGGCGAGACATAAGAGGAGATGAGTTCGGAGCATCAACATAGCTGCACCTTGCGCTTTCATTGTGCCGTAAGCCCGGTTGGTGACGCAGGAGGCGTCAGGTCAGAGGACCCCGAGCCCGAAGAAAGCTTATAGAAGTAGACGTTCGAGTCGATCGAGTTCACGACGACGTAAGCGTTCTTCGCCGGAATAAACTGAAACCGGCCGTATGTTCCATGACCAGCGGGAGCGGACGGCGTCACGTTGTTGGTAGGCGCGTGGGCGGTGCAGCTCCAATTTGTGGGATCAAGGCTATAGACTGTGCTTCCCCCCGCCCAGCCGACGAACTTGTTGATGCTGGAATCGAACGAGAACCCCGGAGCCTTCGCATTCTTTAGAGAGCTGCACCCGGTTCCAGCGGGTTCCGTATAAGTGAAGGTGTTGAGGTTCCAGACCCGGAGTCTTCCTTCCCCGATCTCGACGAAGAGGCGCCGGTTCGGATCGACAGCGGCGGTCATTGCATCCGAGGATTCTCCAGGACCGTACTCACCCTTGGTGGTCCATGCCCCAGTTGTCGGATTATATTCCATGAAATTCCGATAGCCTCTCATGAAGACATGACCGGTTTGAGCATCATAGGCGGCAACGTTACCCAGAGTGCCATCCGGAGCGTTTCCGCGCTGTGTCCAGGTGCGAGTTGAAAAACTGAATTCCCACGTATCGACACCGCCGGCTCCCCCGCCGCAATAGCGTGATCCTCCGTTGATCCAAAACCGATCAGTGGCAGGAAGATAGGACAAGCCACCATAGGTGTGCCTTGCCACCGGATTCCCATCGGAATAGGTGTTTGAGCATGTAGAACTATAGAGTGGCGGGATGTTGGGGCTCGGTCCCCACGTGCGTGACCAGCTCATCGCGTTGACGTCGAACACATAGATCTCATTTCCGCCGTAGTCATTATGCCCTCCGCCCCAGACAATGAGACGTGAGCGAGTACTATCCAGAGCGCCTCCACTCCAGGCTTCGATGATCGTGGCCGGATCGCCAGGCGGGACAGGATTCGGTAACACAGACGAGATGAGTGAATTTGGCACCTGGTACCATTCGCCGGGCTGGAGAGTATCAATCGGGCCTCCCAACACGAGGGGGGGAGCGACGATCAGTGCTGCTAGAAGAGGCAAGGTCACGCCGAGATCGAGGGAGAGTTTATGAACCCTACCGTCTGTGCACATGGAAGTTTCTCGCTTATTACCTATCATGCTCGTCTTTCTTCAGCGGTCTAGTGACCCGCACAGTCTGAGTTAAACCTGAATCCTGCGTGAAAAGTGACCATTTCACGGCTTGAGTGTCTTGATCCGATGTAAGGCATAATTCCAGGCCGCCTCCCTCGGTCCACTTGCCGGCATGGCCAAGCGGGGCCGGTTGTGGGTGCGCCGAAGTTGGGCGGGCATCAGGAGGATCTTGTGGCGCAAGGTCTGCAGCATGGCGTTCTGGAAATCTGAAGGCAGGCACAGCCGCTTGAACCAATTCACCAGGTTGTAGCCCAGCAGGAGCAGATGGAAATAGGTCTCGTTGGCAAAGAAGTGGCGGGTGGGAATACTGCCCAGGGCGTAATCGCCTTTGAGCTGTTTGATAATCAACTCGACTGCAGCCCGGTCGTTGTACAAGTGCCAGAGGTTGAGTGGTTGCAGCGGAAGGTTCGTGACCCGGACCTGGTAGTGATACTTGCCGAGTTTGAAGAGCGTCAACTGAGCGGTCGGCTCCTCGGACTGGAGGCGGCGCACCACGACGAAGCGACAGGGGTGCGGCCACTGCAGAGGTTGATAGCGAAACTCGGCGACCTCGATCCCGCGACTCGGGCTGGTATAGCGAAGGTGCGCCAGCTTCCGTTTGATGGGCGCCGTCAGACGGGCGACGATCACAAAACGGGCGCGCCGGCCTGCCAGCCAGCCGATCAGCTTGTGATCGTAAAACCCTTTGTCCGCGCGGATGATCACCAACCGCACTCCCGTGGGCACCTTGGCGAAGCAGGCCTTGAGCAGCTCGAGGGTCCCGCTGGCGGTGTGGGCATCGCCCGGCCTCAATTCCCCGTGCCAGAAATCTTTGGTCCGCCCCTCGAAGCAGAGCAGTGGATGGTACGAGGGGCGGCCGCGCTTGATGGGGTTGTAGCCAATCCGAGCCGCCTCTTGTTTGCCGTAGACGACGAGGACGGTCGAGTCGACATCGAAGATCAGACGCGAGGGCCGATGTGGGCGTGCGGTCATCCGTGCCAGGAAGCGGTCGTGCACGCGGCGGAGTTGCGGAAGCACAGTCGGCGCCACCCGCAGCAAGAATCTCCGCAGTGTAGACGGATTCGGATAGGAGTGGAGTCCTGTGAGATACTGGAACACGCCGTTCTGTCGAAGCAACTGAGTCGTCTCGATCCGTTCCAGGCCGAGGATCATCGGATAAAGCAGTGCCAGCAGCATCTCGCCGACGCTGTACCGATTGTTGCGCTGCGCAATACGGACATCCATGGCCAGCGCATTCTTGAACCCGATCCGCGAGAGAAACCGATGGAGCAGATAGACGCCACCGTAATGGGTCAACGTCTCGGCCCCGAACGTGATCGAGAGATTTCGCGGTCCCTTGGCCATCGCAGTGAACCCTACCCCCAGGGTAGCATTCGCTGCAAGATCCACAAACAGATCCCGGCCTGATGAGGCCCGGCGTCAAGAACATTGTCTCATCACCAATGCCGAAGGATTCAGGTTAAACTCACTCTTGAATTTCAAAGCGCAAAACTCTTTTTCCCTCTTGATCCCTCTAAAAACGATCCCAATCTACTGGCCATGACCCAAGATTCTCTTAACGGGAACAGGCCTCCATCTAGGAGGAAGCTTTTGAGCGTCTTCGAGTTTCTCCACGCAAAAACTAGCACGGACGGAGAAGCCAGCAAGAAGCACAAAAGCAGCTTAGCCGTCCAGCGGAGGATTCTCTTAGGTGCCCAGTCGCTCTCCCGATTGCTCAAGATTAATGATACCTTTCAAGGCATCTAGAGTGGGATACATATAGGCCTACTCCCTTCTAAGTGATAAAAGAGGGGAATCGGTCGGAACTTTCGAACTCCGCAGCGACGAAGCTTTTTCATGGGACTCGCAAGCCCATCGAGGTAGCCGGTGGAACCGAATGGGGATTCGTCACTGACGGCTTCCACTCGATTTACGGCGCTAGCTTATTACGATTCATGGTCAACTTCCCTCGTCGCTTTGGTGATCCCCACCATCTGTGTCATTAGGATCAAGCCTCAAACCGGAAATTTCCCCGCCCTTCTCGAACTTCCAAAGGTTAATCTGATCTATTTCCTCCGGCAGAGGTCTCCTCCCACCTTCGAAAGGATTCCAAAAATCTCTTCGGATCTCCTTCAATGCTTCCTGGCTAAATCCCCAATCTCGGCGTTGACCATCCATGTAGGCATCAATGGCCTTCAAGTTCATGCGAATCCTCCTACCAGGGATAAATAGTTTCGATCACAATACTCTCAAACCCGTTGGGGCAGCCGGTGGAACCGGATCGGGATTTGTTACCGATGGCTTCCGTTCGATCTTCGGCAGCCATCCAGGATTATTCCCTCCGCTCGAGTAGGCTCCCCGAAACGTTGCATCATGCTGCTGGCCGTTAAAGTCCTTGTTCCAGTCAGAAAACTGATTACTGAACGAGCTTCGATCAATAACGGAACCAGTGAGCTTGCCTGCCAGTGGAAATAGGTCCAAGTTTCCAGCACTCGGTGTTCCGCTTGGGTTCTTTACGTAGTTCACGGCATTGGCTTTAGTGTCCGTAACATTGTCCTTCTGATCGGCAGCGTTGATCGGGCTTTGAGCGAAGACCGCGTTGCCGACCACTTTTTGTTGAAAGCCTTGAGCGCCTCCGGTCACGGAAATGCCTGAACTCGTCGCAACAACCGTATTATTGAAGACTCGAATATTCCTCGGTACGTCGTTATGCGGCTGGATCCACACTCCAGGTCCAGCCGGATTCACCACGAGATTGTCATAGAACGCGATGTTCCCTTCTCCCTGGAACAAGGGCTCGCTCGTTCCGTTGTACCAAAAGAAATTCCCATAGATTTCGTACGTGTCGTTCATCCCGACGCCGGATAGCGGCCAGTGGCCGACCAAAACGTTCGGACGCGCGGAGGCGCCGGATGAGGCATTGTTTTGTTTGCTGAACACGTTATGTCGGATGATCGACTTGCTACCGTCCGGCGGAGCCCCCGGAAGATTGCCGCGAGGGTTCTGGTGCTTGATCTCCATGTTGTAGCCGATCGTGTCGTAGACCAGATTGTGTTCGATGATCCCTCGAATGAAGGGAGACGATCCGTCCGAGTCACCGAGATAAAGTCCCGTGCCGGCCCGCTCGATGATGTTATTACGGATGATCCAATCCCAGGCTGCCTGTGTCGCGTTTGTGCTGATTCCGACCGTTTGCTGGTCGTCGCCGACGCCGTGAATGTAGAGATCTTCGAGGATGATATGGTGCGATAGACCTCGCGCGTTGAGCCCGTCTCCACCCAAATCGCGTCCATCAATCTCGAGACGCTTCAGCGTCACATACTGTGTGTTATCGAGTTGAACCGTATTTGACGCCCCGTCCCCGACAATGACGGGCCGGGCTTGCCCTTCCGCACCCTTGAGAGTGATGCGACACGAATCCGTTCCCTGTAACCCTTCAACAGAAAGCCCTGGATAGGCACCTTGGCTATTGGAGAGAATAAGGGTGTCTCCCGGAAGGAGCGTCGCGATGACGTTGTCGTAGTTCGAGGGCCCGGCCTGAAGGACGCGATTGCTGCATTGCTGGGCGTGCGTCAGAGTCGTGTTCAAGCTCACGCAGGCTAAGGCGCCCAGGCAAGCGAGCAACAAAGCCATGCGAGAGCGTGCTCCAACAGTCCGGGTCAGGTCTGCCTTAACAATCATCGTTGTCCCTTAAATGTAGCACCTATACGGAATCACGAAGTCCGAAGTCCGGTCGGCGCGGCAGGCGGGATGAGATCAGGAGGTGCGCCGCCGCTCTCGATGTGGAGCAGCCAGTCGGTCAAGTTGCCGCTGCTTGGAGCGGTAAACGAGCGATTGCCACCTCCTGACACCGTCGTCATCCCCGTAACAGATCCGGTCCGAGGGTTGAGCCACTCCACGTTGAATGTCCCGTTCGCGCCGGTAAGATTGAGAGTCACGGTTCCCCCATCCGGCAAATAGGCCAAGTATTGCGATCCGATCTTGGCCGAAATGTAGGCCGTTGCCCCCGACACTTTGAGATTGTTCGAAGGACTCAATTCCCAGTAGGGGAGCGTTGTCATGAATTCATACAGGATCTTCGAATAGGTGAAATGCGCCGCATTCTGATAAGGCGTCCCGATCCACCACCCAAGCGAGGCTGCTTTGTAGTAACCACCCCCCATCACGATGGCCCATATTGCCGCCCTAAAGTTGTTGACGTCGCCGAATTCCCCCTCGATAAAAAACTCTTCGTTCATCACAGGAATGCGCCGTCCACTCGACGCCGTGAGGTTTCTATTGGCGATGATTTCAGGGTTGACGACGTCATGGTTCGCGGGGAGTCGCTGCAGCGTGACGTGGTCTAAGTGGGGATTTCCCGGAAAAAGATACGTCGGTCCGTCTGACTGGTGGACGGAAAGCAAGTGATCATACGGGTCCTCCGCCTTGACGAATGCAGCGCGGGTCGTGACCCATGAATTCGAACGGTACTCATCGAATTCCAAAGCCAGGTTCCACGTGATGTTGGAGTAGGCCGCGAAGCGGGCAATGATGTACCGGAAATACAGTGTTTCCTCTGAGGAGTTCGCCGCCGGAATCAATGATTGGGAATCATCGGAGTAGAACCACCAATCAAAGATCATCCCTCGGGCCTGCATATACTCAATGACGGCTTCATAGGTGCGCATCTTGCTGAGACTGAAATGGGTTTTGTCATCACGCGTCGGCCATGGATAGACCTCGCATCCATCATCGTTGACCATTAACGCGAAGAGATTGTTGACTCTCTTGGAAGAAAGAAAATCAATCGCCTGGAAGCGGTCCTGCTGTGTCTTGCTAGCTTGGAAGAAGCACCATTCCGTGTCGCCATTCCAAAAGAAATGCTCGCCGTTGGCGTGGATCATGTGATGGAGATTCGCCGGATCAAGTTTGAGCGGTCCCTTGTTGGCCGACGAGGCCACCGTTAACGAGCCGTTCCCTCCGGGAGTCCCATCGCTCCAGGTATACGAATAGGTCCATGTGCCAATCTGGTCGGGCATGAAGCGAATCTTCCACACTGCGCCAGTCTGCCCACCGGCACCATCGCCGTCGTAGAAGCCGGTGACATTGACCACACGGCCGGTCGCAGATGTAAATTGGCCGGTCAATGTCACGACGTTAAAATCGAACTTGTTGCTGTAATTCTTGGTGTTGGTCACTGTGATTTCGTATTTCTGATACAGCCCAACCTGGGCGAGAGCCTCCTGTGCGCTCCACATTAACATCACCGTGAGTATCAGCGGCCCAAGTACTAGAGACCATTCAGACTTGCGCAGCCGATGAAGATCGATGGATGTCCGTGCGGGGCCGAGCTTGGCAGATTGGCCTGATCCTCGATCATTCTGACCACAATTTTTTGATCCCCGATGATGACGATCGGGGCCCTTCACAGGGTAGGCGCAAAGGGCCCCTTGAGTAGTTGTGGCCTGCACGAGCTTCCCTCTCTTCGTCAGAAGCTTCGGCTGACCTCGTTGGAGAACCCGCTTTCGTTGCCCGAGGTGTCGTAGGCTGTGACCACGAAGAAGTAAGTGGTCCCGGCTTGCAGCCCCGTGGCCTGATACGTGGCGACATTGCCCTGCAGGGTGGCGATGGGGGCGCCGTACACTCCCGGGGTGGTGGATCGATAGACCTTATACCCAGCCAGATCGCTCTCTGAATTCTGGTTCCAGGTGAGAGTGACCGAGGATGTGGGCGGCGAATTGACCGTTAAGGCCACGGTGACTGTTCTCGACGTTACGCCCGGAGCTGCGACGGTGATCGTCGCGTTGTAGGACCCGGCGGCGAGCCCGGCCGTGTTGACGCTGGCGGCAATTGTCCCATTGCCGGTTCCTGAAGTCGCACTCAAGCTGAGCCACGAGGCATTGTCGCTTGCACTCCACGTCAACGTGCCACCGCCGGTGTTCGAAACCGAAATGGTTTGACTGCCGGGATTGGCTCCTCCCTGCGTGGCAGCGAAGGAGAGATTGGTCGGCGCCACCCCAATACTCGGTGGGTTCGTGATCGTCAAGGTGACCGGGATTGTCGGCGAGTTCGTCGCCCCAGTCCCCGAGACGGTAATGGTCGCATTATAGGTACCTGCTGTCAGCCCTGTAATATTGGGGCTAACCGTGACGGTCCCGTTCCCGTTCCCCGAGCCCGGGCTCAGGGTTAACCAGGTTGCGTTATCGCTGGCGGTCCAGTTGAGTGTACCGGTCCCTGTGTTGCTGATCGAAAGAGATTGATTCGCGGGGTTGGCGCCGCCTTGATTGGCGGCGAACGTCAACGACGATGGAGACACCCCGATCGTCGGTGCTGGTGCGGCCGTCACCGTAAGGCTCACAGGAACGGTCCGCGGAGTGTTGGTGGCGCCAGTTGCACTGACCGTGATCGTCCCATTGTAGGTCCCCACGGCCAAGCCTGCGCTGTTGACACTCATGGTCACAGTGCCGTTGCCGGTACCGGACGATGGGCTCAGCGTGAGCCAATTCGCGTTATCGCTCACCGTCCAGTTCAAGGTGCCAGTACCTGTATTGCTGATCGTTAAGGATTGATTGGCCGGGTTTGCCCCCCCCTGCGTCGCACCGAATGTAACAGTCGTAGGAGACAGTCCTATTGTTGGTGTTGGCGCGGCCGTCACCGTCAGGCTGACGGGGATAGTGCGTGGACTATTAGACGCTCCAGACGCACTGACCGTGATGGTGCCGTTATAGGTTCCGGCGGCGAGGCCTGCGGTACTGACACTCGCCATGATCGTCCCGTTCCCGCTACCCGACGCAGGACTCACTGACAGCCAGGAGGCGTTATCACTCGTACTCCAACTCAGTGACCCGTTCCCGCCGTTGCTAACTGCAATACTCTGACCCGGAGGATTTCCGCTACCAGCGACCGATTGAAACGACAGGCTACCTGGCGAGAGGACTATCGCCGGTGACGAGGGTGTAGGTGGGGAAGCAGGAGTCTGATTTAATTGAGCACTCGTTTCCGGAGTGAGGACTGAAGACAGTTGGGGCATGCTTGAGAGCAATCGTTGAAGTCCGCCCATTGAAGATGAGCTGCTGGAGCCTGCTGCTGCCACAGACCTTGTCGAAGATGCTGCTCCAAAGGAGTTCACGCTTTGTGAAGGGGCAGGTGTCGGAGTAACAACAGCCATGGACTTGCTTGTCGAAACGGAATCGACTGTCGCGGGGTTAAAGCCGCCGGTGATCAACGAAGCCCCGCTGGCTCGCACCTCGTCTTTCTTGGTGCCTGTTCCGTGAGCATCAACCGTGGGAAGCTCTCTGGACTTGACTGAATCTCTTGAGTTCAAAGTAGGTGCAACAGATGAATCTGGTGCGGAGGATGGGCGACGGATGAGCCTATGCCCTTGCCGACGGTCTTTAAGGTTCTGGTCTCTCTTCTGGTCGCGAGAAGGGGTAATTGTTGATTGCTCTCGAAGAGTTATGGGCTTCTCGGCTGCAAGAAGATCGGCAGGAACTAGAGTATCGGAACCCCAGACTGTGAGAGCAAATAACAAGATCGCTGCCTTTTTGGTGACCGCGATTTGTTTCATTGAGCTTGTTGGATCCGCTTTAAGCTTATGGTGAAACATGACCTTCCCCTCCGTGTACTGAGCTCGGGAAAGCTCGTTGGGATCTCGGACCTCACTTCCTAATGGCATGACTGAACTTAATCGTTGAATTCATTCGTAAATTCAGATTATTTGATGGTGCCTGACAAGCGATCCCCATGCCGACCGAGCGGCTTGAGCAAGACAGGTGCCACCTTCCTCGCTACGGGTGGCCGACAGGCTCTGGCCATAAAAACATACTGGAAAGATCGCCACTTGCACGGTCATTTAAGGACTGAGGCTTGGGAGTAGGCGCGAACTCAGAGATCACTCGGGCAGGGTTTAATCAGCAAGGCGAGAACAGCTTAACTATTACTTGAAGTAGATGCGTGAAGAGATTGACTCGTAATGGCTCGTAACCATTGCCATGATGGATGTGTATTGAAAGACAGTTCAATGCGATCCGCACCATAGGTCGATGCAGGAGCGCTCTAGTCCTGCCTCAAGCAACCTATTCCAACTTGGCTGTCCTGCTTCCCCTCAGATCCAACCAGTCTTCCGGTCAGTCGTGATGAGATCCGCGGCGCTATCCTTGAAGAAAAAAGGTTGAAATGAACCCACTCTCTTGGTTGGCAATCCCCTCCCTCGTTTCTGCCGTCGCCGCAGGCACGCTGGCTCTTGTGTTCTTTAGATTGGCTAAAGGTCTATCCTTCCGTAAGCTCGTGCCTCTAGCGCTTCTTGCCACGAGTATCGAACAGTCGGCCAATCACTTCACTCTGATGGACAGTTCCCATGCTCTCTGGTGGAGACAGATAGCCCTGATCGCAGACCTGACTCTGTGCAACGCCATTGTCTACGTAGGCCCCTCATTGATGAGCCCTGGCAACTCCTCCTTTGTGACAGCAGCCAGATGGCGTGCCCACGCCGTTCTCATCCTGTCGGTTGGTTTGGTCCTCATGAGTTGGTTCCAAGGCATCTTCCGATATGGATCCGGTAATGATCGCGAAATGATCGGACTTCTCTCCCTAGCTCAAGTTCTCTATGTATTCATAGTATTATCTGCCGCACTTGGACTGACGCATCTAGAGGTGATTCTCCGTGAGAGTCGCGACCCTTCTCGCTACCAGCTGAAATTTATCCTTATCGGGTTGGGCACGCTGGCGGCGTTCCAGATCTACCAAGCAAGTCAGCTCATCCTCCTACCCATATGGAGTGCAGGCCAGGCATTAGTTGGTGCGCTGACCACCCTCGTAGGGATCGGCCTGATTGGATTCGGCCTGCTCAGACGGCTTTCGCCCGGATCGTCGACGCGGGTCTGCCTCTCCCACAACGCGATCTATCGCTCAGTGACATTCACGATTGTAGGCGCTTACCTTGTCGTGGTCGGAATTCTGGGGGAATGGATTAGACGAGCGGGAGAATCGTGGGGAGTCGATCTCAGCACTGTGATCGTGTTCGGTGCGTTGGCTATTCTAATTCTTGGATTACTCTCCAGGACGTTTCATGCAGAACTTCGGCGAATCGTTGCCCGCGCGTTTTTTCGTTCGAAGTATGACTATCGGGCCGAATGGTTGGAAACAACTCGGGCCTTTCAGCATACGACATCGGTAGAATCTATTCTCGATCAACTCCTCGCCCTCTTGGGCCGAACGTTCGGAGCCTCTCGGATATCCATCTGGCTTTTCTACGAATCCGATCAGCGCTTCCACCAGATGCGCTCCATTAATACCGAAACTCCTCCGCCGCCCGTACCCCATTCGCATGCTTTGATTCAACGGCTTGAGCGTGCGGAGGAGCCGCTCCAACTCACCCGGTTCGACCAAACGACACACGAACCACTTGCTCCTGAGGTCCGTTCGGTGCTCAGTTCGACTCAGGCACACATCATCGTGCCGATCCGCTCTGCAGGCAGGTTGCTGGGATTCATCACCTTGAATGAGAATCCGCACGGGGAAGGTTATCGGACCGACGATCACGACCTCCTCCACGGAATCGCACATCACGTCGGAGTCCTGCTGGCTCATGCCCGGCTTGCCGAAGAGCGTACAGCCGCCGCTGAACTGGAGGCATTGCATCATTTCTCGGCATTCTGCCTTCACGATATCAAGAATCTCGCGGCACGTCTGTCGCTCGTCGCCCAAAACGCATCTACTCATGGTCATAATCCAGCCTTCCAAGAATCCGCGATGAGGACCGTCACGTCTACCATTGAAAAAATGACCGAGCTGATCTCGAAGCTCTCACGAAAGGCATCCCCACAGATCGCGCTGCAGGAAACCGACGTGGAAGAACTTGTGACAACGCTAGTCAAATCGATCCCCGGAGATATCTCCGTCGTTGTGAGAGCCAAGACCCATAGCATCAAAGTTCTGGCGGACCGAGAGCAGCTCCAGCAAGTGCTGCTCAACCTAATCCTCAATGCGCAGCAGGCGTCGCAAAATCGCGCGCCCATCCATATCGATCTGAAGCCGACGGAGGATCGCTTCACGATTATCGTGAGGGATGCGGGCCCCGGGATTCCCCCTGAACAGCTCAGGACAATCTTCACGCCATTCTGCACAACCAAAGCCGGCGGGCTGGGAATCGGCCTGTATCAATGCAAGCGAACGATGGAATCGTTCGGAGGATCTGTCCGGATCGAGAGTATTGTGGGGCAAGGCACCAGCGTGATCCTCGAAATCCCTCGGACCGACAGGGCGAAGGGAGATAACGCGGGTCCGCGACGGTCGGCCGGTTCGCCAAACTTCATGGTCCAGCAGTATTCGGATGCGATCTAATCCAGCGAGAGGTCCCCGCCCGGTAGGGCGGGGGTGCGAGCCAGGTTCAGCGCTCTGCGCTGGACAAGCGCAGCTTGAATTCTGAGGGTGCCACGCCCGGAAGGGCGTGGGAATCTTCTCTAGCGGGAGTTTTCCATCTGTATGGATGGGGGTAAGAGCAAGGAGCTGCGAAGCGGCTCGTGTGATGCATGAAGCAGCGGAGACCTGGGCTGTCAGGCCGTGGTTCTTCATGTCTTGCAGTCAGTCGAACACAAAACGGGGAATCAAGAGAGGGATCGCGATCTCGTGTTGGAGGAACTCGCTGGCGCGGCGCCGCTCGTTCCCGGCACAGGCGGCTGCTGCCGGGAAGCACCCTTTCGATTGACCGCCGTCGAGCTTTCTGCCATTCTGGTACCGGTCATTCGGGACGGAGGGGTTGACACATGAGCAAGAATTTGGATCGCCATGTGGCGATCGTGGGTCTCGGGTACGTAGGCCTCCCTATTGCGGTCGCCTTCGGCAAACAAGGCCCGGTGGTAGGCTTCGACATCAACGAGATCAAGATCAATGAGTTGAGGAAAGGTATCGATCGGACCGGTGAAATCTCGCCGAGCGACCTCGCCTCGGCGCAGGTGACGTATACGGCGGATCCTTCGGATCTGAAAGCAGCCGACTTCATCATCGTCGCCGTTCCGACTCCCATCAATGAAGCCCTACAGCCGGATCTCACTCCGCTGGAAAGCGCCTCGGAGCTTATCGGAGCCAACCTGTCGCCCGGTACGATCGTGGTTTACGAATCGACGGTATATCCGGGAGCGACAGAGGAAGTCTGCGTTCCCATCCTTGAGCGATGTTCAGGTCTCAAATGCGGGAAGGACTTCAAGGTCGGATACTCACCTGAGCGCATCAACCCCGGCGACAAACAGCACACACTGGAGAAAATCGTCAAAGTCGTGTCCGCCCAAGACGACGAAACGCTGGAAATCGTGGCGCAAACGTACGGGTCAGTCGTGAAGGCAGGGATCCATCGTGCGCCAACAATCAAGATCGCCGAGGCCGCAAAGGTCATCGAGAACACCCAGCGCGATCTGAACATTGCTCTGATGAACGAACTGGCACTGATTTTCCACCGGCTGGGAATCGACACGAAGTCCGTGCTGGAAGCAGCCGGCACGAAGTGGAACTTCCTGAGGTTTAGCCCCGGTCTTGTTGGCGGGCACTGTATCGGAGTCGACCCTTACTACCTGACGACGAAAGCTGAATCAGTCGGATACCATCCCCAGGTTATTCTCGCCGGCCGGCGAATCAACAACGGGATGGGACAATTCGTGGCTGAACAAACCATGAAGTTGCTCAGTCGGCTCGATCGACCGGTGAAAGACTTGAGAGTGGCCGTCCTGGGTATGACGTTCAAGGAGGACGTCCCTGATCTCCGAAACAGTCGGGTCCCCGACATCATTCGTGAGTTGCGCGAATATGGCCTTGAAGTCGTCGCTCATGATCCGATGGTCTCCTCGCACGAGTCAGTCGAGGAATACGGCATTCCACTGGCAGCGTGGGGGGATATCAAGAACGTCGACGGGTTGATCCTTGCAGTTTCCCATCAGGCCTATATCAAAATGGGGGTACAGGAACTTCTGAAACCCCTCCGCTCGCAAGAAGGCAGCGTGCTCGTAGACGTGAAAGCCTGCCTCGATCCCAAGACGCTCCCGGCTTCCGTCAGATATTGGCGACTTTAAGCTGCCCCCGATCTCGACTTCTCCACTCACTTGGCACGGCCCATGAGGAACGGGTCAAGTCTGGCCTCATCCCCCACAGATTCCGCGATGTCGTCAGTCGCTCTCTTCGCGAACGTGACTTCCTAAGCAGTTCATCCTCCTGCCGTTTGTGATCCATTGGATTTGAGATGGTCTCGACCCAAGAGCGGCCTGCGCCTGTACGAAGTCAGCCGAAGGGTTATCAAATCCTGAAAAACATTGTCACCGCATCTCGAGTTTGATATCACTTCGAAAGTGAGATCACGCCGTCGGCGGCCGTGGTGTTTCTGTGATCTGACGCTGCTCTCGGCAGGAGTTCATGTCATGACATCAGATGGAGCCCGTCTGTTCTCGGCCGCGCGGAAGATATGCGCCCTTAAGTCTATCCTGCTTCTCCTCGTGGTCGTTACCTCCACAGGATGCAGCCTGTTTCCCTCATCCGATATACGTCGCGGGGATCACCACTTTGCCGCCGGCAATTGGGAGGGTGCTCTTCTCGCCTATAAGCAGGCGTTGAAAGACGATCCCTTCGACCCTAGCCTCCAAAACAAATACGCCATGGCAAAGGAGCGCGCAGCCGCCTCGTATGAAGAACGCGGACGGATGTACATGAAAGAGGGGCAAGTCGACCTTGCGTTGGAAAGTTTCAAGCGTGCTTTGGCCATGGACCCGGCCAGTCTCGAGTACCAGACGGGCTTCAATGAGGCCTTGCGATTGAAGGAATCCCGTTCCCACTTTCGGGAAGCGGATCGGTTGGCTCAACTCGGTAGAACGGACGAGGCCCTGCAGGGGTTCGCGAAAGCAGCGGAGCTCGATCCCTCATATGTGCCGGCCTTGGAGAACATCACCCGCCTGACGGAAGATCAACAGGCGGCCGTCCGTGAGAATCGGCACAAACAGCCGGTCACACTCCGGTTCCGGAATGCCGGCCTTCGGGAAGTTCTGGAAGGACTCGCGAAGGCGGGCAGCTTGAACCTCATATTCGACAAAGATGTGCGCAATGACCCCGTCACGATCTCGATTCAAGACACACCCTTCGATGAAGCCCTATCGCTCGTCCTCAACAGCAATAACCTGTTCTCTCGACCTGCCGGTCCCGACACGTTGATCATCAGTCCCAACACCCGCCAGAAGCAGGAGCAATATCAGGACCTCATGATCCGGACCTTCTACTTGTCGAACGCGAAAGCCAAGGACATGCTCGTCCTGCTCAAGAGCATCCTGGACAGCAAACGCATGCATGCCAACGAGCAGCTGAACACGATCGTCATCCGCGACCAGCCGGAGAAACTCGATCTGGCAGAAAAAATCATCCTCGCCAACGACCGACAAGAGGCCGAAGTGCTGTTCGATGTGGAAGTGCTCGAAGTCAACCGAACCAAAAACCAGACCTACGGCCTGAATTTCCCGAAGCAAGCGGGGATGGGACTCGTGCCTCCCGGCTTTACCGGCGCTCTGACGACCGACCCGCAGCAGTTCACCTACAGGCAGCTCACCAGCTTAGGACCGGACAGTTACATCTTCCGGTTGCCAACGTCCCTCTTGTTGGATTTCTTCAAGCAGGAGGCGGATGCGAAGACTCTCGCAGCCCCCAAAGTTCGTGTCGTCAACAACAAGAAAGCGGAAATCAACATCGGCGACAAGCAACCGATCCTCCTGTCGACCACGAACGTCCTGCCGGGCCAAGCCGCCACCGGAGCGGTCCCTACCACCTCCACGGTGACCTCGATTGAATTCAGAGACACGGGAGTGAAACTGACGGTCGAGCCCTCGATCCACCTGGCGAACGAATTGTCACTGAAGATGAAAATCGAGGTCATCAGGATCGGGGATCTCGTCACATTACAGGCCTCTCCGCCCATCCAGCAGTTTCGATTCGGCAATAGAACCGCGGAAACCATCCTGAATATCAAGGATGGCGAAACGATCGTGCTGGGAGGCCTTATCCAGGAGGAAGATCGCCGGACGAGGCAAACAGTCCCATGGCTGGGGGACCTGCCGATCATCGGCAATCTCCTCAGCTCATTTCGGACCGATCGGGTGACGACGGAGGTCATCCTCACGATTACGCCCCACATCATCCAACCGATCACCCCGCCGGCCCTACCGGCCCAGGCCTTTTGGTCGGGCACGGATGCGTTTTACGCGACGAATCCGCTCTTTCCAGGGAAGAGTCGAAAAGAGTCGATTCCGGTGACGGTACCCCGCAATGACAGACAGGTCCCCGCTCAGACGGCTGAGGCCGAGGGTATTCGCCGGCCCACGAGCGGGGTGACACTCCTTCCGCCTCCGAATCAAAGCCCGGCTTCGCTTTCCCTCCAGCCGAATGAAGCCATCGTCCCGCTGGGGAAAGTGGTCAAGATGGATCTGGTTGCGGAACATCTGCAGGGGTTGAGGGAAGGCACGCTGAAGGTCGATTACGACCCGGAGGTGCTCGAGTTTCGCAGCGCGGCCGAAGGTGACCTTCTGAAAGGACGGACCAAGCCGAGAGGAGTGGACGTCTCCACGAATATCTCTCAAGGCAAGGTCCGCATTACCTTGCGCAAAGGCGGGCGACCGCTGGTCGGAGACGGCAGTTTGGCAAGTCTGACGTTTGCCACGAAGGCTCCGGGCGTCTCGGCCGTGCACGTCGAATTGCTGGCCCGTTCATCCGAAAGAGAGGAGGATCCGGTGAATACCGGCGAGAGCACGAGTCTCGTGAGAGTCCGGTGAACCAGACGGGGGTGACGCTCCTGGAGCTGTTGGTGACGATCACGATCGTGATGATTCTCGCCTCCGTCGCCATGCCGTTGAGCAAAACGTCGGGAAAGCGGGCCCGCGAGATTCAACTGCGGCAAGATCTCCGCATGCTCCGCAACGCGATCGACACCTTCAAGCTGGAATGGAATCGGGATGGGGACCTGCTCCTGGGACCATTGTGCGTCAAGAACAGGCTGACCTGCAAAGATGTCACGAGCGCGTACGGCTATCCCAAGTCGCTGGACGTGATGCTCGGAATCAAGTTGACAGGGGAGGAGGCCACGCTCAGAGGAACGACGGTGCGACGGTACCTCCGGTCCGTTCCTCCCGATCCGTTGACCGGGAAAGTCGAGTGGTTGCTTCGATGCTATCGCGACCCACCGAACGCCAGCTCCTGGTGCGGCGATGACGTGTACGATGTGTCCACGCAAAGTCAGGACATCGCATTGGATGGAACGAAGTATCGGGACTGGTAACGGGGGGCTTTTCCGAGAGGGCGGGTTTACCCTTCTCGAGCTGATGATCGTGGTCGCCATCATCGGGGTTCTCGGCACGCTTGCCGTGCCGTCGTATCAGACCACAGTCCGTAAGGCCAAAGAAGCGGTATTGCGACAAGATCTGTTCACATTGCGGGATCTCTTGGATCAGCACCGAGCGGATCAGGGCAAGTACCCTCCGACTCTGCAGGCCTTGGTGATGGCTGGCTATCTCCGGGCGATCCCGGTCGATCCGATGACAAATTCGGCCACGACCTGGCAGGAAATTGCGGAGCCGGCCGAGGGTGGAATTTACGACGTCTTTTCGGGATCCGACCTCGTTGGGACCAATGATGTTCCGTACAACAAATGGTAAGGCGCTGAGGCCGATCCGGTTACAAAGGGAGTACGTTCGCGGAAGGCGCGACCGGCTCGGTGTCGCACCAACCCTGGCGTTCGCCCTCGCCATGGCGACGACCATGCTCCCGGGCTGCGCCGAACTGGAGCCGATGGCGGATCCGGAGCAAGTCTCTGATCTTCAGCTCACGATCGATGCCCTCAAGACATCCCTCCGAGACGCCCAGCGAACTATCGCCGAGCTCAGGGGTGAGGCGGAGGCCAGGCGGAAGGAGCTCGCCGAAGCCCAAGTCGCACGCGCGCAACTGTTGGGACGCGTCCGTGAAGCCGAGCGACGCCTCACGGAAGCGAGGCAAGTGGTTGAACTGCAACGTGAGGAGTTGAAAGCCTCCCGTGCGGAACGCGAGCGCTTTGCCGCGACCAGCCGGCAACTGCAGAATCAGATGCGGTTGCTCCAGAAACAATTGCAGAGCCGAACGGCCCAAGAAGACGCTGAGGCGGCTCCGGCCAAGACGGCGCACAGACCCACGGGGAGAATTGCCGTTGTCCCCTCCAGACCGCCGGTAGCACGGGAGGCCTCTGGCCGCAGGGTGGTGCCGGTCCCGCCGGCGCACGCGGACCCTCGCGCGCCTGAGCCGTCGAGGGACCAGCCTCTTCCGCTGGAGAACCAAGTCCCTCAGGTCATACCGGTAAAAGCAGGGGATACGATCTGGAGCATCGCCCGTCGCTACCGCGTCGATGTCAGGGAATTGCGCGCGCTCAACAATGTCACGAACAACCACATACAACCCGGCCAAGCTCTGTGGTTGCCGGAGCCACATCCGGCCGCCGACGGCGCGGCGCGGTCGCCCCATGCCTCGCGGCCAGAATAGCTCTGTCGGGTAGCTCCCCCATTCGAACCCACAGGGTTGGACCCATGGCCATGTTCCACTATAAAGCGGCTCGCCCGGACGGCACGACCTTCGACGGCCATATCGAGGCGGACGAAGAAGGGATGGTCAGAACCAAGCTCGAAGGGCAAGGCTACTTGGTCTTCAGGATTCACCGGCGGGGGGCCCTCGCTTCACTGCCTGCCGGTGGTTTCCTGCCTGTGGGGCGCGTCCCGCTCCAGGACTTCCTCATTTTCAATCAGGAGCTCCTGGCTCTGGTCAAAGCGGGCCTGCCAGTCCTGCGTGTCTGGGATCTCCTGATCGAACGGGCTCAGCACAGTCACTTTCAAAACGCACTGCGGGCGGTTCGGAACGCGATCCGCGGCGGCGCCTCCTCATCTGAAGCCATGGCGAGCCATCCGCAATACTTCTCCGATCTCTATGTCGCCACCATTCGGGCAGGCGAGCAATCCGGCAACTTGCCGGATGTTCTGCAACGCTACGTCGTCTACCTGAAGCTGATGCTCGGACTCCGCCAGAAAGTGACCAAAGCCCTGGCCTATCCCGTCTTTCTCGTGCTTGTCGGCATCGCCGTCGTCGCCTTTCTCCTGAGCTATGTGATGCCAACCTTCGTCGCGGTCTATGGTGAATCGGCGAAGACGTTGCCCGCTGCCACGAAAACCTTGATCAACCTCGTCGAGTCTGCCCAAGCTCACAGCATTCCCGCCGCGCTTGCCCTGTTCGGCGTCGCCGTGGCGGTGCGAGGATGGTATGCCACTCCGGCAGGTCGTTACGCGATCGATCGCCTGCTGTTGCGTCTGCCGGTGTTCGGGGACGTGTTCGTCAAACATCACACCATTCAACTCACGCGTACGTTGGCCACCGTGCTGGCCGGCGGCACTCCGCTCGTCGAGGCCCTGCAGATCGCCAGAGGAGCCGTCTCCAACCGACGCATCTCAGCAGGCCTTGCACAGGCTGTGGATGAGATTCGAGAAGGCGGGACCCTCGCCGGCGCGCTCGACCGGCCCAAGATTCTCCCGAGGCTAGCCATCGAAATGCTGTCCGTGGGCGAGGAAACCGGCTCGCTCGAGCCGATGCTTCGAGACGTGGCCGAGTTCTACGAGGGAGACCTGGACATGCGCTTGACCCAACTGACGACATGGATCGAGCCTGTCTTACTGCTCGTCATGGGCTTCTTAGTCGGTACGATCGTCATCATCATGTACTTGCCCGTGTTTCAGATGGCTGGAACGGTTCAATGAGGCCGCTATCTCAGAAACAATCGGTGTTCAGGCCGAAATCTCCGGTCAAGGCCGGATCGTCGTCACGTCCTGCGCTCGCCCATGTGCTGGTCGACCAGGGGGCGGTGAGTCAGGCCGCTGTCGATCAGGTCCTTCAACGGTTGGGGAATAATCAGCTTGCTTTGGGTTCGACCCTCGTGGACGAGGGGCTCATTTCGGAAGAGCAGCTGGCGCGCGCCCTCGCAACCCAGTACAACCTGGCCTACGATCCCCTGACCGAATGCCGGATCGAACAGCGGTTCTTCGACACCATCTCCGTCAAACTGATGCACCGTCATCCGTTCGTTCCCCTCCGTGAGCAGGACGGCCGGCTCACGATCGCGATTCCCGATCCACAAAACCTGCTCGCGCAGGACGAACTTGAGCTGTTGCTGAATCGAGCATTGGATGTGGTCGTCAGCCCCCGCTCCGCCATCTTGGCCGCTCTGGACCGAAGCGAAGGTTCGAGCCAGGCCTTGCGGGAACTCGAAGCCGAGTACCGGTCGGTGTTGGTCAAAGAGGACGACCGCGGCGAGGAGATTCTCACCGTCGACCATGGAGAGGACCAAAGTCCAGCCGTCAAGTTGATGGATACCATCCTGCTCAGCGCCATGCAGCGGCGCGCCAGTGACATCCATATCGAAGCCACGGACCGCGCGACACGGGTGAAGTTCCGCGTCGACGGTATACTCGTGCCGGCGCTGGAACCCCTGGACCTCAAGCTCCACGCCCCCCTGGTGTCCCGGCTCAAGGTGATGTCGGACCTCGATATCGCCGAGCGGCGCGTGCCGCAAGACGGCAGTTTCCGCATGCGGCTCGATCGGAAGACCGTCGATTTCCGCGTCTCCATCCTGCCCAGCGTGTTCGGGGAATCGGCGGTGGTCCGCATCCTGGACCGTGAAGCCATCACGACCGGCGTGTCGGCATTGCGCCTGGACCGCCTGGGCTTCAATCCCGAGGACCTGAAACGATTTCGGCGGGCGATTACGCGTCCCTACGGCATGGTGCTCGTGACCGGTCCGACCGGAAGCGGCAAGACCACGACGCTGTACGCGGCCATCAGCGAGATGAACACGGCGGAAGACAAGCTCATCACCATTGAAGATCCGGTCGAATACCAGCTGAGCGGGGTCGTTCAGATTCCCGTCAATGAGAAGAAAGGGTTGACCTTCGCGAGGGGGCTGCGGTCCATCTTGCGGCATGACCCGGACAAGATCATGGTCGGCGAGATCCGTGATGCCGAAACCGCGCAGATTGCCATTCAGTCGGCCTTAACCGGGCATCTGGTGCTGACGACCGTCCACGCGAACAACGTCTTCGATGTGATCGGTCGTTTCGCCTCGATGGGCATCGATTCCTACAACTTCCTCGCTGCGTTGAATTGCGTGCTGGCGCAACGCCTGATCCGAATCATCTGTCCGGCTTGTCGGGAACCGGTCAAACTGGAAAAAACCCTGAGCGATGATTCTGGACTCAACTTCGAGCAATACAAGGACACGCTATTCTACCAAGGCCGCGGATGTCAGAACTGCCATAACACCGGCTACCGCGGCCGGAAGTGCATCACGGAGTTCTTGGACCTGACGGACGAAATCAAGGAGATGATTCTCGCCGACCGCCCCTTGTCGGAAATCCGGTATCGGGCGGTCACGGAGGGTATGATCACCTTACGCCAGTCCGCGTTGAAAAAGGTGCTGAGCGGGGAGACCACGCTTCGCGAGATCAACCGTGTCACGTTCAGCGAGGAGGGGTGAGCGATGTTGGCCTGGGCTATGAGGCGTCCTCCGTATGCGCTCAAGATCGGTCCTACGGCGATCGCCTGGACGAGCGTCGACCGGAACTGGCGCGGACGTTGTTCGGTCCACTCCGTCGTCTCCCCGCTTCCGGATGGGGTGGTGCGCCCCTCACCGGTTGAGCCCAACGTCACTAATCCGGCGATGCTCCAAGAACGGATTCAAAGGCTCGTGGGAATGCCGGGGGAGGTTCGCCTGTTCGGGCGGGTCTTGGCCGCGAATCTTCCTTGTCCGATCACGCTGATCCTCCCGGATCTGGCCGTGCGGTCCGTCATCTTGCGTTTCGACCAACTGCCTGGGCAGGCTCAAGAGCGTGACGCCCTGATCCGGTGGAAGCTAGGCCAGGAACAGTTGCTGCCCATCACAGGTATGCGCATTTCCTATCAAGTCCTCGATCCTGCCCATCGCACAGGAAAGTCCCTCTCCGTGTTGACCGTCGCCGTTCAGGAATCGGTGTTGGGACAGTATGAGTCGCTGTGCCGCGACGTGAATCTGATTCCCGTCGAAGTGGATGTCGCGAGTCTTCGTCTTTTCAACCTCTGGTCGAGGTTGAGCGGTGGGACCGGCCGATGGTCGAACGACTTTATGTGGGTGAGTCAGGGGGACGGAGGGCTCACCGTCTTCGTCTTTCATGAAGGACAGATGGTCTTCGTTCGGACGAAACTCCTTTCCTCCACCGTGGCCGAGCGCGATGGCCGCTCACATCGTCCAGAGCCGACGCGGGTGGTCGACGAATGCGTTGCCTCTCTCCTTGCATGTCAGCAGTTGCATCCGCAGCTCGCGCTCCAGACCATCATTTTCGTCGGCGACGCACCGGATTCGCCGGTTCGCGGGATGTTGGAGAATGCGAGCGGCCTCCGGGTTCAGGAATTGGACTGGCGACGGTTGCAGCGGTACGGATGGCGGCCGGGAGCGAACCAGGCCGCAGCAGGACTCCCGACTCTCGCCACGGCGGTGTAACCCATGCCACGCGTCTCGATTTGGTTGCGATCCATTCTGAGATGGCCCCTCCGTCTGACCGGACAGACAGGCCGGGACGTGTTTCGTCTGAACCTCAGCAGCCAGGCACGGTATTACATCGGCCACGCTCGGACGGCGCTGCTGGCTCTCTCGGGAGCCTTGATACTCACCCTGGTCTGGGAAACCGCGCACATTATGTTCGTGACGTGGGAGGCACGTGAAATTCAAGCGGCCCTCGCGCGAGTCCACGCGCAAGACAAGCAGCTCGTCGAAGAGGCCAGAGCGAAAGGAATCGATCTGTCCGAGCACATGATGCAACAACTGCCCGGCGAGGTTGCACTGGCGAATCAGATCATCGAGAAACGCAGTTTTTCCTGGACGCGTTTCTTGTCCGAGCTCGAACAGGCGATCCCGACCCATGTGGCCATCAGCAGCATCCGATTGGACCCAGGCCGTCTCGTCATTCATCTCACAGGGACGGCTGTCAGTCTTGAAGATGTCACGACGTTTACCGTCGCATTGCAAGACCATCCGACATTTAAGAACCCGGTGCTCGGCCAACATCGCGACGCCGGCAACGGAACGGTGGAATTCGACCTGACGCTCCATTATCACCTGCCGAAACCGCAGGAGGGATGACGGTGGACTTTCTGGCGCGACAGCTCCGCGAACCGTATGGCCCACTGGTGCCTTGGGTCGCTTTCTGCTGTGCGCTGGGGTGCATATGGCTCGGACTGCATCATATTGTATGGGTGTCTGCCGACCAGCGAAAAAATGAGCTTGAGACGGAGTGGAGCGCAGCGCGGCATCGGCTCGTCCAACATGCGGAGGCGCAGAAGGCCCGGCAGGACTTGAACGTCGTGCTGGCCGAGCTTCCCTCGGAACGGGACTTTGCGCCGCTCGCCCTGGGGATTACCGAGGAAGCCAAGAAAGACGGGGTCACCTTGCCATCGCTGTCCTATCAAACGGAGAAGACGCCCGTTGCGCGCATGACGAGGGGGGTCCTGCAGGGGTCCATGAGCGGGCCATATGAAAAGCTGCGCCGCTTGATCTACGATCTGGAAACCGCCGAGGAGCTGGTGTTCATCGAGGATCTCAACCTGGTCCGATCCGGCAACCAGGGCGCGCAATCGCTCACCTTCAACATCAAAATCGGCACCTATCTTCGGGGAGACGGCAACGCGACAGCGGGACCCTGACCATCGACAAGCCATGGGATTGACGAAACGCAACCAAATCATCCTGCTCGCCGTCATCGGAACCCTCTGGGCAGGCCTTGCAGCCTGGCAGTTGTCGAATTCCACCGGGGAGGTCCGCATCCCCTTGACCAACGTCAGCGGACGCGTCACGAGCGGCCACGACCCGTCGGCGAGGACCGTGTCCGGCTTGCATGTCAATATGGAGCTGTGGGCGGTCGCCAAAACACTCCGCGACACCACGTTCTCCACCCCACGCAATATCTTCGCTCCGCCGACAGTTCAGGGCGGCGTGCCCGCCGCCGGCGAGGTGGCTGGGGACACGAGCGCGCCGCCCCCGGAAGAAACGCTCCGGTACCAAGCCGCCGTCGCGGCATTGGCCCAGTTCCGGTACCTCGGGTACCTTCAGATGGGCGACACGCCTCAGCAACGGCGGCCCATGGTGGTCCTGGCGAAGAACGACGAGGTCCATGTCGTACGCGTGGGAGAGAAGGTCGACGATCACGTTATCGTGAAGCAGATCTCCCCGGAGGAGATCACGCTGGTGGAAACGACGGCGCAGATCGAGCAAACGGTTACTCTGGCCGAAGAACCCAGCACAGACCTGCCTCCTGAGCAGCCACCTCAGCCATAGCCGATGGTTCCCCTCGGACAATCACATGGTGAAAGCGAACAGGGCGTGACCTATGTGATGGTCATGTTCGCCATTGTCCTCATCAGCCTCTCGATGACGGTTGCCGCCAAGCAGTGGAAGACGATGGTCCAGCGCGAGCTTGAGGCGGATTTGCTCGCGAAGGGCATCGAAATTCAGTCGGCCCTCGCGCTCTACTCGACGACGATGAAAGCCGGCCGCGTCGTGCCGGGCGAGATCTATCCGAATTCCTTGGCTGATCTCACGCGGCCACCCAGGCCGTTTCTCAGGAAGGTCTATCCCGACCCCGTCGGTCATGGTGAGTGGGAACTCTTGCGGGCTCCGACCGGCGGGGTGATGGGTGTGCGCAGCAAGAGCAAGGCGAAGCCGATCAGAACCGTGAACTTCCCCCCCGAGGTCCGTCACTTTGAGGGACGCCAATCCTACCGGGACTGGATCTTTCAATATCCGAATCCGTCCTCGAGCGGAATCACGACGCTCGCCCCCGCGGGGACGCCCGCTCCGGGATCCTCGCCCGGCACGCCGACCCCACAAAGGGCCGCGCCTGCCAGTCTCCCTCAATGAGCCCCGCCGAACCCTCCGCTCAACCCTTGACGGGGTTGAAAGCGCAACGGTATTCTGTGTTTCCCTGAAGCACGATCGCGCATCGCGAGGAGGGAGCCCTATTCTGATGGCTGAATCGACTGAATTACCTGTCCAGCCGGAAGTTGTCGTATCCCCCGAGGAATATGTCTTGGCGCTCGTCGCCAAGGCCAAGGCCGCGGCCGGGAAGCTCGCCGGCCTCTCGACCCTCGTGAAGAATAAGGCTCTCACCGCCATGGCGGAAGGCCTCGAGGTTTGCCAGCAGGATATCCTCGCTGCAAACGAGAAAGATCTGGAAGCCTTCGGGGACGAACCCGGAAAGACAGCCGTGGCGGACCGGTTACGGCTGACACCGGACCGGGTCACAGAAATGGCGGCGGGCATCCGCGAGATCGTCAAGCTGCCGGACCCGCTCGGGGCCATGCCTGCGATGTGGACCAGACCGAACGGCATGCAGGTCGGTCGGGTGCGCGTGCCGATCGGCGTGATCGGTATCATCTACGAGTCGCGCCCCAACGTGACGGCGGACTCGGCAGCCCTCTGCCTGAAATCCGGTAACGCCTGCGTCTTGCGGGGAGGCTCGGAGGCCATCCACTCCAACCGCGCCATCGCCGCCGTCTTGGCCGAAGCGGCCGAAAAAGCCGGCGTGCCGGCGGGCGCGATCTCATTTGTCGATCGGCCCGAACGCGAGGTCGTAAACGTCCTGCTCAAGCAAGATCGCTACATCGACCTCTTGATCCCGCGGGGAGGGGAGTCGTTGATGAAGACGGTGGCGGAGTTGGCCACCATCCCGGTCATCAAGCACGATCAGGGCGTCTGCCATATCTACGTCGATGCCGAGGCCGATCCCGCGACAGCCCTGAAGGTCTGCGTCAATGCCAAGGTCCAGCGGCCATCGACCTGCAACGCGATGGAGACCTTGCTGGTCCATCAGAACATCGCGCGCACGTTCTTGCCGCCCTTGATGGAGCAGCTTGGGCAGGCCGACGTGGAGGTGCGCGGTTGCCCCAAGACGTGCCAGATCTGCCCCGAGGCCAAGCCGGCGAGCGAGGCCGACTACGGCAAAGAATTTCTGGACCTCATCCTCGCGGTCAAAGTCGTGAAGAACATGGATGAGGCTCTGGAGCACATTGCCAAGTATGGCTCCCGCCATACCGAAGCCATCATGACGCAGGACTATAATCGGGCATTGCGATTCTTACGCGAGGTCGATGCGAGCGCCGTCCTGGTCAATGCGTCCACGCGCCTGAACGACGGCTATCAGTTCGGCCTCGGCGCGGAAATCGGGATCAGCACGTCGCGTCTGCATGCCCGTGGCCCCATGGGCCTCGAAGAGCTGACCTGCTCCAAATTCATTGTGCTGGGGAGCGGGCAGATCCGAGAGTAGATGTCCTCCGATGCAGCGCTGGCCGCCCTCACCAAACCCGGGAACGTTCGGTTCTTCACCAATCTCCCCCTAGTCGAGAATTTCGAGCGGGCGGGAGGGGTGATTCGGCACGAATCTTCAGGCCATTGGATTTTCTATCGTCCCGACGGTCGACGAATCCTCGCCACGGACCCGGACGGCAATGCCTTACATGAGTGCGAGTGGAAGGAGACGGCACCCGGGTCGGTGCGGTTGGCCCGTGCGCGCATCCGACTCGATTGGGGCCAGTGGGTGGGCATTCTCCCCGAAGGGCTCGTGAACGAGACCACCTTCGATCTCTCGCGGAAGCCCGGCTGGCAGAATTTGCGCGCGGACGACCTGCGTCAGATGGCGGCCCAGGCCCTTCAGCTCCCGTTGGAGGAAATCCGGTTCTTCTACAACGACGATGACCTGGGGATCGCTCCCAACGGCACTGCGTCGATCCGCCATAAGAAGGACGCCTTCTACGTGCTCGATGACGGGACCTTCGAGCACGCGAGGTTTACGGCCTGCATGGGCGCCATGCACTGGCACGCTATCGACTTTCTGCCGGTCGTCGAGCTGTTTCAATCGCTCTTGCCGGGAACGGGGTCTGCGGCCTTCGAGCTCATCCGCGGACTCTATGACGACCAACAGGAGGGGCGCGCGCAGCCGACTCCGTTGCGCTATCGCGGCATCCCGACCTATCCATCGGAAGCCGCCTACCGACTCTTCGGCAGCTTCTTCATTCCTCAGGCGCCACAGGGCCAGGATCCGTTTGCTCTGTTTATGGAGCCGTCACGATCCCATGAAGTGATCTGGCTGCCGGCGCCGGATCCACCGCGCCGCTACTTCGATGAGGCTCGCGGCCTCTGCGTAACCGTAAAAGGCGAGACGGTCCTGAAGGCGACACACGCGCAAGACCCCACCGGGCTCTCATTTGTCCAGCCGAGACGAGACCGCCCAGCGCCGGCAGGACATGCACTGTACGTCACAGACAAGCATCTCTGTCTTGACGACGCGGGACAAGTGCAGCGCGTGCCCATTGCCCCACGATGGGGGGCGGTGAAAGAGTCGGAAGGATCGACCCAGGCCTCCTCACCGAGTTGGCGTCACCTGTTCGATCCGGCGCCTCCACAGGTGTCGCCGCAAGAAGCGTTTTCTTGCGTGCTGCTGTATCCCCCGGACGACACAGAAATCTCCGAGCTGGCGACACAGCCCTTCGTAGCGGATCATCTCGAAGACCTCACGACGAACGAGCCCCGATGGGAGGCAGCCGCGAAGCAGGCCGCCAGAGTGCTGATCGACGGCTTCGATGCGTCGATCAATGCCTGCATCCTATTAGAGAGGCCGAGACAGTATCTCGTCCTGTATGACCGACCGGCCTATGCCCAGCGACATGCCCAGATGCTCTGGAACCGCTTGGCCGAACATCCCCAACACCACTGGCTCGAGCAGATCAAAATGGTGAGAAGAGAGGAGGGGAGGAACCAACTCGCAGAGCAGTCCTTCGACATGATCTACCTCTGGCTCTCCTTCGGTGTTGAAGCGAGTGCCGAAGCCTTGGAGGAAGCCTCCGGGAAAGTGGCGCGTTTCTTGGCTCCTGCCGGTCTGGGCTTCATCAGCGGTCCGCGGGCGCTGGAATCCTGGCTGGTCAAACAACGCTTGCATGTCTTCGCCAGCCAGCCGGTCGAATCGCTCCCGACGTTCAAAATGCACAAGAGCATTCTGCCCAAAGCCACGCTCCATCCCGGCCTCACGCTCTGTTTCGTGCGACGAGGATAGGGGGAAGGAACCCTTGCGCCACGGTCAGTGATCCACTATTGTCTGCAACTATGGAAGAAACCGGCCTCGAGCAGAAATACGTCATCTATTGGGAGCGGGAATACTCCACCGCTATCGCGCCGGAGCGGCTGAAGCTGGACTTCAATCCCCACAGGCCGCTGCTGACGAACATGACCTTGGATGAACAGCGCGCGCTGGCGATGGGCGGCTACAAGGTTGTGCCGGATGACTGCGGACCAGTCCGAACCGTCGGGCAATACGGTTGGCTCGTTCGCTCGCCGGCGGATTGCAAGCTCCGCCGCACCGCGGAAGGCGTGAAATGGCAGGCGCCCGAGATCAAGCCGGAAGAACGGCTACTAGGATACAAGTCGTTCTCCGGCACCTACGTGGATTTGATTCTGAACAGCGGCTATCCGAAACTCTGCTGCGGCATCCGATTCTACTACCCGAAACAGATCGGCCTCATGATGAAAGACATTCCCAACCACTTCTATCATTACCCCGACCGCACCTTCGCCGTCTGGGAGGGGATCAAGACCCAGGAGTATAAACGCACGCCGAATCAGTACGACTGGCTGCCGGACTACGAAGCCTTCACGGCGAACTTCTTGCTGCAGTTGTTCAAACCCACCACGATCAAGCGCGGCGACCCCATCGGCCTCGTCGTGCCCGTCATGCTGCCGAAACAGTTCGTGCTGGAAGAGTTGAAGCCGAGGCAGTAGGAAAGAGGCGAGAACAAGGAAACGGTTCCAGGGACCGCTTTGTTACTCTTCGCGCTGCGCCTGCAGCAGAGTCCTCAATTCTTCATAGACGTTTCGATGTGGGCCGACGAACATGATATCCAGGCAGGAGTCGTCGTCGTTGATGCGGTCGATAATCCGGTACGTGCGGACACGGGAGGCACGCAGCCCGGCAAGGTCGAATTGGAGGAGATGCCCTTCGAGAGGCGAGCGAAGCAGGTGTTTAACCCCTCCTTCACCTCCCGTTTGATTTAGGGATAGAGTTTGCGAATCCGTCCAGCCGCTTCCGGAGTGTACCTCGCGCGATACGCGGTCACGCGTCCTCGCGACCAAATACCGCGTCGTGGCGCACCCACTTTCCCGGGCCGGCCTGTTTCAATGACCGCCGAAGCGCACGCATCGCTTTTTGATCGCTGAGGATTTCGATAGTCTCCATCAGACCCTCGAACTGATCCATGCCCAATAGGACTGCGGAAGGAACGCCATCGCGGGGAATCGCGACGATCTCTTGCTTATGTCTCAGCCGACGGATCAGATCCAGCAGCTTATTCTTGGCCTCGCTCACGGAGACAAACTCATCAACCTGCGGCATAGCGTCCTCCTTCAGGCTTGATTCCTGGCCAATATACTGGCTGGGCTGGAGCCAGGCAAGCGAGTGAGCAACAAGTGTGAAGATCTCAAAGTCTGCACCCACATCCTTTACTCCTCAGGTGGGCCCCAACCTCTACTGAATCGTGGCGGGATCTAGCGCTGTTGATCGGAGTGATGACTCCTGTGGCGCCATCCATCTCGAAGACCGTCTAGAGTGTCCCTGGCCTAGCCGGCGGCACGTTGAAACTCACAGGAGTGGGACTCGTGCCGACATAGACCAGCGCTTGTCGCCGATCAGAAAAAGACTCCCGGCCCCTTTTCTTTTGCCCCCCTGCCGCGCGCTCCCTGACCGATCGGGTTCAGGCCGATGCCAATGCGTCTATGACACGCCTCACCTTAATCTTGCTGGCACGTTTCTCCGCCTGTGCGAGATCGTAGGCGGCCTGCATCCTGAGCCAGGTTTCGGCACCGCCTCCAAACGCCTTTTCCAGACGGATCGCCATTTCGGCCGAAATCCCGGCCTTGCCGCTGACCAGGTTATTCATGGCCTGTCGCGTGACACCCAGCACCTTTGCCCCTTCCGCGATGGAGAGTCCCAGCGGTTCGAGGCAGTCATGCCGCACCGACAATCCCGGATGGGGAGGGTTCTTCATACGCATGGTTGTTCTCCTCAGTGATAGTCAATCAGATCGACATCGTAGGCGCTGCAGTTTTCGAAGCTGAAAATGATCCGCCGGTTGCCGGATACGCTCACGGCCCAGAAACCTGCCAGCTCTCCCTTCAAGGGATGGAGTCGATAGCCTGGGAGTGCCATGTCTTGTACGGTCATCGCCTCATTCAACCGGGCCAGGATACGGGCAATCTTGTCGGCTTGCGATGCAGGCACCTTCCGGCGGTCATCGTCCTCGAAGAATTTGGCCAGCCCCTTGTGCCTAAACGTTTCGATCACAGGCTCCATCCTGCGCGCTTCCAGCTTCTCTGTCAAGTATGGCTTGACGACGGCGGCTGAAGACGGTGATTCTCCGGGGCAAAGAAAAGGGGGAGTCTTTACCAGTGCCGATCTGCGCGAACAGGTTGGTCACCATGGCTCCCTCGGATTCACTAAAGACTCCCGACCCCTTTTCTTTGCCCCGTCACCGGCATCTTCGCCCTCTTGACAGCTCTTTTTCATGCGTGACCCCGATCTTTGCGATCTTTCCTGACCCCGATCTTTGCTTCCCGGAGCCCGAGAGGAGTCCGGAGCCCAGCCGACGGTTTGTGACGCCGCTGAAGGGTCCAGGGTCTTATACGGAACTATATAAGACCCCGATAAGACCCCGCGCGGACATGATGCAGAGATGATCCGCGAAGAAAGCGCTTGGACTTAGGTCACAATCCTGGCAGACTATCACGCGGGTCTTATCGAGCATCGCAGGACTTCTGGCATCTTATGCTGAACCAGATAATACATAGTTCGGCGGCTGATCTCGTGGGTTGAGCAACAGCCATGGATACCGACACCGCGCTGTAGGTCCTTCCGGGCCCTCCTGCGGACTTCACGATCGCGTATGCGAGAATCGCCGAAAGTTTCGAGCAGTAACTGATGGTTGACGCCAACAACATTATTGTTCCTTGTCCCGGCTGCGGCCAGCGCCTTCGGGGCTCTGCGGAACGCATTGACGAGACCGTCAGTTGCCCGAGCTGCCAGATGAGATTTCAGTGGAACGCCAGCGCTCTTCGCAATCCCATTCGGCCTCCTGCCAAAACCGAACCGTGGGGATGGCCCTTTGTATTAGGAGGCTTCTTCTGCCTTGTTGGATACCTCTCTGGAAGTCGATCCTTGTCGAACGAGATTCTATCAGAATATAGGGGTCAGAGAACAATTTCATTGACAACAGGCTAGTTGCGAAGTAGGTTGCCTGCCTCGTTCATTCGCGAGGGTGCCGAACC
>JBBIJI010000039.1:0-34099 GCA_037446055.1 Nitrospiraceae bacterium | reverse complement strand
AGGGATAAAATCCGAAAAGTCCCGGGCTACTGAAAGCTCCGTCTCCTGTCGTGGGGGACAAGAAAAGGGGTCGGGAGTCTTTTCTTGACATCGAGGCGCTGGACGCGCTACAAGAGATCGCATGCCCCGTCGCCCGCGTCTTGCTGCTGGAGACCTCGCCTATCACGTGCTCAACCGCCGAGTTGGTCGACTCCCGTTGTTTGACAAGCCGGCGGACTATGCGGCGTTTGAGAAGGTGCTCGCCGAGGCCTACGAGCGGATGGGGATTCGCATCGCCGCCTATTGCCTGATGCCCAACCACTGGCACCTTTTGCTTTGGCCGAAACATGATGGCGAACTCTCCGAGGTGCTGCACTGGATCACGGTCACCCATACGCAACGCTGGCATGCGCATCACCTGACCGCCGGCACGGGGCCGGTCTATCAGGGCCGTTTCAAGTCCTTTCCGGTGCAGATCGACGAGCACTTCTTGACGGTCGCACGGTATGTGGAGCGCAATGCGCTGCGGGCCAAGTTGGTCGACCGGGCAGAAGAATGGCAATGGTCAAGCTTGGGGCGCCGGGCCGGAGGCGACGCCAATCTGGTGACATGGCTGAGCGACTGGCCAGTGGAGCGGCCGCGCGATTGGGTGGCGCGGGTCAATCGTGCCGAGATGAAGGCCGAGTTGGAAGTGCTGCGGCTGAGCGTGCAGCGGGGCCGGCCGTTCGGCCAGGGTGGCTGGGTGCTCCGGATGGCGAGACGGTTCGGGATGGAATCCACCCTGCAGCCACGCGGTCGGCCCAAGGGCTCATGAGAAAAAGACTCCCGACCCCTTTTGTGTCCCCCAATAGAATGGAAGGCCTGTCGGCGTGAGGAAGCACAATCCGCGATGAACAAGGAATGGCACGGCACATTTTCGACGGGCCATGCTGTGTGTGAGGTGGCCGGACCCGACAGGTTTCTCACTCGACGACGCTACTGCGCGATCCTCGTGCGAGCACTCTTGGTCAGCTTACTTTGGCCGATTCCGTTGCAGAGCTTTGCTGCTGAGACGATCTCGCCGGCCGTGCTGGAAAAGGCGCGACAATGGTATCTTCAGGAGATTGCGAAGGCTGATGAAGGCTGCGAAACGGCGAGGGCCAAGCTCGCGCAGGCACGAAATACGCTCCAACGAGTAGAGGCGTTGCTGGATCGGGCCTCTTCCGGAGATGCCGCCGGACGTTCTGTGGCGCTACAAGCGGCGGCAACGGCCAAGTCGGCAATCCAAAAAAACGAAAAGCGGGAAGCGCGTGAGTGCGGACGCGCGGCGCAACTGCGTGCGCGGGCAGCACCGACAGGAGCGGCGGAGCAGATGACCGCCTTGGTCACGGTCAGTCGTGGGACGGTCACCGTAATGACGCCGTCCGGCCCGATTCCGTGGACTCAGGGAGCGGTCCTCAGGCAGGGGCAAACGATTACCACTGGACCGGACGGCGAATTCGACCTGGAGCTGCCCAGCGGTTCAGCACGTATCCGAGTGGGCAAGAACTCGTCCTTCACGTTGACTGAACGGGAGCAGCTTCTGTTTGAGGCAGGCCGGTTTCATTATACGCATCATAAGACAGACGACGCATTGGGGGCCATGCTCGCGCGCTTCGAGAACATGCTCGTTCGATTTCCGATGAGAACTCCAACGGTGGCGATCGGAGTGCGCGGCACGGAGTTTGAGACGGCAATGGAGGCTGATGGGACCGGCACGGTTGTCGTATTCGACGGCGAGGTGACGGTGCAAGGCGAAGGGATGAAAGAAGCCGTCGTGGTCCGTGCCGGGCAGCAGGTACGGTTTACCGGGGAGAAGGTGCTCGGTGAGCCGGCGGTCGTGGATCTGCAACAGCGCGACCGATGGTGGGAATAGGGAGGCCTGACCATGAACGCAGGTGCCAACAGGAGGAATTGGAAAGTGGCGGCGCTCGTAGCCGCCGTGGGATGGCTGTGTCTGGGAGCAAATCTGGTTCTTGCGCAGGTGCTCCCGGACACCAAAGCCAATCGTGATCGTGGAGTCGTCGGATGCGTCCAAAAGGGCGGAGCCATCGATTGTTCGAACAAATTCAAGGGGAGCAACGGCGGCGCTTCGGCACCTGGAGGCGGCGGCTTCGGTGGGCCGGGATTCCAGCTGGGGCTTCAACTGGGCTGCCTCATTTTCAACAACTGCCAGGGCGGTGGGAACGACCCTGCGGTGTCCGAGCAACAGCGACAGATGGAATTGGAGCGGCAGCGCCAAGCGATTCAGGAAGAACTCGATCGCCAGAAAGCCCGGCAGCAAGAACTCGAAAGGAAGGCGAAGGAAGATTGGGAGCGGGACAAGCAGCAGGCTTACGGGATGCTCAAGGGGCCGAAGCCCACGGATACGTTAAGACTCAAGGGGGCGGTCGATCCGTCGGAGGCCGGGTTGAAATCGATCGGGCCCAGCGTGAACACCAATAATTTGTCCAAGCAAACCAAACGACTCCAGTGCACCGCCTATCTGGCCAACAAGGCCAGAGCGGCCGCCGAAGTGGGGCAGAAGGAGGAGGCAGCCTATCTGGACGAACAAGCGGCGTTGGCCATGTCCGGCGGCACGTTGAGCGTGAAGTGCCCGGAGATGCCTGATATTCCCATGCCCGTCGGCACGGCACTGGGCAAGCCGTCCGCAGAAGCCCAACAGGCGAAGCTTCACATGGAGCTGTTGCAGTCGGTGAAGGGTCACCTGGATCAATTGGCTTCGACGCACAATGAGATCAAGGAGTGGAAAACCAAGAAGGAAGAGGCGGCCAAGAAAGTGCAGGAACGGGAGCAGGACGTGGCGCGGGCGCAGCAGACGGCGGTCGCCCAGCCGCCCGGATCGCCGCCGGATCGCAGCGTGGCGGATGAAGCGCAGCGTCTCCTGGAAGAAGCGAAGCAGCAGGAACAGGAAGCGACGAAGGGGTTGGAAGAGGCGACGCACCGGCAGCAGCAGATCGTCGAGCAGATCAAGGAGAAGAGCAGCCAGTATGACAAAATGCAGGCCGGCCTGCGGGAACCCGATCGGCCGTTACCGCAGACCCCGCACAAATAGGAGAAGACCGATGCATCACGTCAGAACAAGCTGTGGAGTGGTTGTCATCGCAGCAGGGTTGCTGGCTGGCTGCGCGAGCGGGCCGTCGCCGGAAGACTTGTCGCGGCAGGCGCGGGAGCAGGCCGAGCAGCAAGAGCGGGTGCAGCAGGCGAGAGCCGACGAGGAGAAACGGCAGGCGCAGCTCCAGAAGGATCGCGTCGACTTGGACGCGCTGCTGGCTAGCGTGACGGCTGCCGAGCAGCGAGGGATGGCGGCTGAGCAACGGGGCGAGCATCGGAAAGCCTTTCAGGAATATGTCGGCGCCGTGCAAACGCTGACGCGCCGTCGCGATCTGTGGGCGGCGAACCTGGATCGGGCGATGCAGGCGAATCAAACCGTCCGGGAACGGTTGTTCAACGTCACCCGCCGCCTCGATCCACCGCCGGCGGTGCCGGAGGAGGCCGAGCGATATTTCCTGCGCGGGATGGCAGGGATGAAAAGCGCGGCATCCGCTGACGATTATCGGCAAATTACGAAGGAGTTCGTCAAGGCGCTCGATGTGGCCCCTTGGTGAAGTGACGTCTATTTCAATCTGGCGGTGGTGGGCGAAAAAGACGGCACGGTTCCGGAGCAGGTCATCCGCTACTATCGCTATTACCTGCAGGCCAATCCCGGCGCGCAGGATGCGGGAACGGTCAAGGCCAGAATCGCCGAGCTGGAGTACAGCCAGGAGCGGGCCGTTCGGCTGATTCAGGACTGGAAAGGGATCTATCGGATTCCACAGCAATTAGGGACTGCGGGGCACGAATATTTGTTTCAATGCGGGAGTGGTCAACATGATGTGCCGCCGATGCGGCTTGCCATGCCTTTAGAAATCAGCGTCGAGTCGGTGGACCTTCCGCACAAGACAGCGATTGCCAGGCTGCTTCATTCCTCGATGAAAGATTCCTGGTCGGGCAGGATTGACGAAAGAGAAGTCGTGTTGCATACGGCTTCGTCGTCCGACAATGTCATTGAAATCAGGCGGACACAGGAGAGTCTGCAATTGCAGGCGAGGGTCCGGTACTCCTTCGTCGAGTACCAGAAGGACATCCCCTGTTATAGCTGGGGGAAATATGAGGGTCCGTTAGAAAAAGTGAGCGACACTGCGGCCAAGTGATTCTACGCCAATGGGAGACTCCAACGCTTGGCGACAATCGTACCAGCAGGGTCTCATCGGACAGTCGTCGGGACAGGCGGCAAACAAAGGGGGGCAAACATGCGTGGACTCATCGGAAGCGTGGCAGCAGCTCTAGTTGTGGTGAATCTGACAACTGGCTGCGCGAGTGGGCCGTCGCCGGAGGAGATTGAGCGGTTGGAGCGCCAACGGCAACAGGCGGAGGAGGCGCAACGGGCGATGGAGGAGAGGAAGCGCCAGGAACAGGCCAGGCAGCAACAAGCCCAGCGGGACCGCGTCGCGATCGATCAAGCCGAACAGAAGGCGGCTGCGGTGGAGAAGACAGGCAATCTCCGGGGTGCGCTGACGGAGTATGCCGTTGCCTTGCGGCAACTGGAAGTGTCGTCCCTCGCCTTCCAAGCTGTCATTCCTGCTGAGTTCGCAGCCGTTGGCCAACGGCTGCGGGGTAAGATTTTCGCGCTGGCGCAACGGCTCGATCCGCCTCCGGCGCCTGCCGAAGAGGCGGAGCGGCATGTGATCCGCGGCCAGATGGCGTTCAAGACGGCCAAATCGACTGAGGAGTATTCCGAGGCGGCCAAGGAGTTCAAGCAGGCGACGTTGCTGGCACCCTGGTGGCCTGACCCCTATTTCAATTTAGGGCTGGCTCAGGCTCAGGCCGGCAAACTGGACGAAGCCGTGGCGAGTTTGAAGAGCTATGTGCTTGGCGCGCCGAATGCGCCGGATGTGAAGGAGGTCAAAACGAAGATCGTGGAGCTAGAGTATACAAAGGAACAGGCCGTCCGAAGAATTCAGGGGTGGCAGGGACTGTACCGGATAACCCAGAGCGAGTCGCAGTACTTGGAGCACATGGTTCAATGCGGCACCCCTGAAATTGTGCGCAAGTTTAACATGCAGCCGTCGTTGCACAAGATGCCATTGGAACTCGTAATCGGGTCGGTCGATATGGCGACCAAACAGACCACGGGGAGGCTGCTTCGATCATCAATGGATGACGGCTGGGCTGGCACGGTCAATGACATGGGAATCGTGCTGCATGCGGGTTCGCCGTCCGAGAATGTCATCGAGATCAAGCGCACGGCGGACAGTCTGCAGTTGCAGGCCAAAGTTCGGTACCACATCTTTCAAATGCTTGACAATACGCCTTGCCACAGCTGGGGCAAGTATGACGGGCCGATAGAAAAAGTGAGCGACGCCAAGCCTCGGTAAGAGGCCCGGTGCGGTCTTAGTGCTTGTGGCCGGTGTGGTGTTCGCAGCCGGGGCCGTGGGTATGCTGGAGGCCTGAGGGCATAGGCGCGGAGGGCGGTGGGGTGAGGGAAAAGACAAGAAAAGGGGTCGGGAGTCTTTGTTTGGTAGAACTTGGCCGCGCCGCCGCAAGAGGCCACGCTCCGGTGCCTTGCGAATTCTGTGTGCCCTACTAGAATGCGGCGGCATGTCGGTACTTGTCATGTGACGCGGTAACGACGCGACGACTTAGCAGCCACCCAAAAGAAAGACTCCCGACCCCTTTTCATCGACCCAGCTTGAGCAGGATACTCCACAAGGCCAAACTGTCTTTCCCGCCGGAGACGGCCACGAGAACCCGGTCGTCCTTGCCGAACATCTTGTCGGACTTGATAGCCTTCGCCACCTGGTCATGCACGTAGTCATTGAAATGCGGTTTGCAGAAGGCGGCATTGTGGCGGGGCAGGCCGATCACCGCTTTGGTTTTACACTTGGTGCAGTTCATGGTGAAGCAGCTTTCAGCTATCAGCGATCAGCTATCAGCGGTGGAATCTTATTCTTGGCTGAAGGCTGACAGCTGTTGGCTGACGGCTATCCTCCTGAAATCACCGGGCGGATTTCGATCTGATCGCCGTCGTAGAGCAGTTCATCCTCAGTCACCAAATCGTCTCCGCGGATGACGAGATGCGCCTCGACGAGCAGGTCAAGGTCGCGCAGCAGGTCTTTGACGCGCTTCGGGCCCTTGATTTCTACCTCGCGGACAGGATGGCTCAGGCGGACCTTCATGGCATGATGATAGGCCTGGTGATGGGTGAGGGGCAAGTCCCGAGAGGTAGTGTTCAGTTCGAAGTTAGGAGTTCTGGGTGCTGAGATGCGAGGCTGGGACTCTGAACTCAGAACTGTCAGACGTTAGCCCCAGCTAGATTTCCGCGTCACGCAGAAACTTCGCGGCTTCTTCGGGCGAGACCGGATTGATGTAGAACCCCGTGCCCCACTCGAAGCCCGCCACCTGTGTGAGCTTGGGGATGATCTCGAGGTGCCAGTGATAGAAGTCGCCGGTCCGGTCCTGCAACGGAGAGCTGTGGAGCATGTAGTTATAAGGCGGTCTGGAGAGCACCTTGTCCATCCGTCGGAGGGATTCCGAGAGGATGGGCGCCAGGAACTCGAACTGGGTCTTCTGGCTTTCTTCGAAATAGCCGGCGTGGCGCTTGGGCAGGATCCACATCTCGAAGGGAAACCGGGGCGCGTAGGGCGTGATGCACACGAACTCCGGATTCTCCGCTACCACCCGCGAGCCGTCGCTCGCTTCCTGCCGCAAGATGTCGCAGTAGATGCAGCGCTCTTTTTGTTGAAAGTGGGCCCGGCATCCTTCGATTTCCTCTACCACGCTGGTCGGTACGACGGGAAGGGCGATGAGCTGGGAGTGGGTGTGCTCCAGCGTCGCCCCGGCGGTGGCGCCGTGGTTTTTGAAAATCAGGATGTAGCGGAAGCGCATGTCTTTTCGCAGGTCCATGATCCGATCGCGATACGCCCAGAGGACGTCCTCGATCCGCTTGATCGGGAGGTTGGCCAGGCTCTCCTTATGGAGGGGGGTTTCGATGATGACTTCGTGTGCGCCCACGCCGTTCATGCGGTCGTAGAGACCGACGCCTTCCCGTCCCATGTCGCCTTCGACCTGCAAGGCCGGGAACTTGTTCGGCACCACCCGGACCGTCCAGTTCGGCGAGTTCGGCTCGCCGGGCTGCTGGCGGTAGGCCAGAACCTCTTTCGGTGTCAGCCGTTCCTGCCCTGGACAGAACGGACAGAGCGCCGTCGATAGAGATCGGATGGGCTGGTTCTGAAAGAAGTCATGTGGTCGCCCACCGCGTCCGGTCGAAATAATGACCCAACGGCCGACGATCGGATCGCGACGTAATTCAGGCATGTGGCCTCCCGGGAAATCGAATCATTGGATTATCGGACCATCCGGTCATTTTTAGGTATCCCAGACAATGCGGAAATGAACAAATCGTCAATCATCAATTTCAGCCCGTTCGCCGGTTACACTCTCCACATTCCCGCATCGAAGTCCTGCGAAGGCACTGTGAACCCGATGGGATTCTGGTTCGGGTATCTCGCGACCTCCATCCCCTGTTCGAGCACGATCAGGCTCAGGGACACTTGGTTCCCCACCTCGGCGTGCAGGTCTTTGAAGGGGATCCCCAGCTCCAGCACTTTCCGCCGACAGATGGTCCGGTAGGGGCCCATGTTTGTAAAGGGTCCTCCGGCAGGACCTTCCTGCAGCAAGAACGACTCAGGACCGGAAGGAGCCAGGGAAAAGCTGAGCTTACTGGTTCGGCCGGCGGCTTGCTGGATAAGGACCTCGACCGTCAATCCCGGTTGGCGACCCCGCGAGGCATCGTCCAGGTCCAGCCGAAGGTATAGATGATCCAGGCTGAAGCCGTAGTAGATCGCGGTGAAGAACCCCTGCGCTTTCCACATCGCGCCCAGCGGGGGATTGGGGTTGATGATGCCGGCTCCGCGCCATTCGAAGAAGTCGGTGACAAGGCCGTCCAGGGTGGGCGACAGGAAATTGACCGGCGGGGTGATGTCGTCCACCGCGCCGCGAAGGCTGCAGATCGGATGATTCAAGAGGTCCGGAGGCGGGGCGCCAATCAAGGTCCACACGTTTCTGAGGTGGGACCGGAAGAGGCGATCGAACTCCTGCTTGTAGTCGGTGTCGAAGTCATCCCCATACCACCAGAACCAGTCGCTCCCCTCGGCGGCGTAGAGCTCGTCCCACGCCGCGGCCCGTCGGTCTGGCGGCATGTCGGCGCTGGCCTCGACCAGCCTGGTGCGGGTGTGCTGGAGCAGATCCCACGCGCGGTTGTCCTCCTGGTGGCCGATCCAGATCTTGTAATCCTGGTTGATCCACGAGCCGGAATGCAGATGCGACAGCCGCACGGTGGGCGGCGCCGCGTCCAACGCCTCTTGCATGGTCGAGGTGACGGTACGCACCTTGCCCTCTGCATCCAACGCGCGGTGCGCGAAAGCCTGGTAGAGGAGCGTGAGAAACCGCTCCCCGCCGTCGTGGTAATGCTCCCAAGGATTCTCACCGTCCAAGATGATGGCGATGAGCACGCGGTCTCCCGGCGCATCTTGAATGATGCTGCGCAGGCGGCGCAACACGTCCTCCGCCGCGGAGTCCGGTGTGGCTTTATGATAGACGAACCCGAAGGCGTCGCTGATATCCCGGTCGCGGAACACGATCGTCACGTCTTTGCCCGGTTCGCCGACGACATAGGGCTCATAGAGGTCTTCATGCCGGCGCCACGAAGCCCCGGCTTGCTCCAGCGACCGGGCCAGGATCCCTTCGTCGGTCGCGATCCAGCGAATGCCTGCACTGTGCAGGATCGGGATCATCTCGGGGCAGACAGAGCCTTCGGAGGGCCACAGGCCCGAGGGCGGGTAGCCGAAGGTCTTCGCATGGAACTCGACCGCCATGCGGATTTGTGCCTCCGCGTCCGCCGGCGCGTGAAAGCGGGTAGGAAGGGGCAAGTCCGGCCGCGCGCGCTTCGTGAAGTCGGTGTCGATCACGAGCGGTAGGATCGGATGGTAGAAGGGAGTGGTCGTCAGTTCGACTTGGCCGCGCTCGGCCAGCGTACGGTACATCGGCACGATTTCCTGCATCACCACGCGCTGGAGCGCCAACACTTCCTGTTTTTCCTCTTCCGTGAAGCCCCGGTTTTTCGTCCGGAGGTTGGCCAGCCTGGGATAACGCGCCACCGGCCCGTACCCGAACCAGGCCAGGTTGTGCCACACCTGCAGATCCAGCAGCTCCTGGGTGGAGAACTGACGTGCCAACCGTTCGAGATCCCGCCCGTAGATGTCGGCCCCCCGTTTGACCAGCAACTCGTGATAGCGCGAATACGGCCGGACCATGGTCGCCCAGTTGGCAGAGAAGAAGTGACGGACGATGAAGGCCTTCTCCGTCAGCGAGAGATCGGCCGCCGGTTTCTGGGCATACTCAAGGAACAGGTCGCGGATCGCCCCGGACGCCATTTCCTGCAGTTGCTTCAGGAGCGTCGGGGTGAAGTTGAACGTGGCCTTGATCGAGGGATGGCGACCCAGCAAGTAGGCCATGTCGTAGTATGCCTTCGTCGCATGCAAACGCACCCAAGGCATGCTGGCAGACCCCGCCAACGGGTCGCTGTAATACGGCTGATGCATGTGCCAGAGGAAACAGATGTGCGCGGTTTTCATCGTGGCGGTTGCGGGTTCGGGCTAAGTATGTCATAGGGATAGCACCGTTGCAATCAACCGGCGGAATCGCGCAGGCATTTCAGAGGCGTGGATGAAGGACCAGGAGTCGGTGAACGAGGCGGTGATCGAATGGGGTCGACTTCTTCCGGCTCTCCCGCGAATACTCTGGTTTTGGGGGCCCGCCATCGGGTATGCGACTACGATTTTCTATCTCTCCTCGCTGTCGCACCCTGAAGAGGAGTTGCCGTCCTTTCTGTGGGAATTGGGAGACAAAGTGCTGCACGGAGTCGAATATGCCGTGCTCGGCTGGCTCTCGTGCCGGGGTTTTCGCGGCGCCTCTCCTGCAACGCTGACCCGCAGGGCCGCGCTGGCGGGAGCGATCCTCGCGAGTCTCTACGGCGTATCCGACGAAGTGCATCAAGCCTTCGTGCCTTCGCGCGAGATGAGCGGCTTGGATATGGTCGCTGATTCCCTCGGCGCGATCTGTGCGGCGTATCTTTGGTCCTGGTGGAGCCGGTCGCACAGAGAGGCACCGGAGATGCTCTACCATGCGTAGGCTTCAGGTGCCGGCCCTCCAGGGCCGGGAAAAATCTCGTCCAGTCGCTTCAGCGTATGCGGCGTCAGGGTGAGCGACAGCGCCCGCATGGAGCCGTTGAGGTGATCGAGTGTCCGCGGCCCGAGGATCGGGGCCGTCACGGCCTCTTGGTGTAGGAGCCAGGCCAGCGCCATGTCGGCCGGCTGCTCACCCCACTCTCGACAGAGCCGGTCATAGGCCTCGAGACGCGCGCGGTACTTTTCTACGTCTTTCTTCACGCCCTCATCCGTTCGACGCCCGACTGTAGCCGGCTGCAACGCGCCTGCCAGCAGGCCGCGCGCCAGGGGGCTCCAGGGGATCAGACCGATCCCATAGGCCGTGCAGGCCGGAATGACCTCAAGCTCGACCGTCCGCTCGTTCAGGTTGTAAAGGCTCTGCTCCGACACCAAGCCGAGAAACTGCCGGCTGCGCGCGACCTCCTGTGCCTGGGCCAGGTGCCAGCCGGCGAAATTACTGCTGCCGACGTAGAGAATTTTCCCCTTTCGGCAGAGCCGCTCCATCGCCTGCCAGATTTCCTCCCACGGCGACTCGCGATCCACATGGTGCATCTGGTAGAGGTCGATGTAGTCGGTCTTGAGCCGGCGCAAGCTTTCTTCGCAGGCTTGTTTGATGTGGAGCGCAGAGAGGCGCGATTGGTTCGGCCAGTCGCCCATCCGGCCGTAGACCTTGGTCGCGAGCACCACTTTTTCGCGCCGCCCTCCGCCCTGTGCGAACCAGCGGCCGATGATCTGTTCGGTGAGGCCTTCACCCAGTTTCCCGCCATAGACGTTGGCCGTGTCGAAAAAGTTGATGCCGAGCTCCAGCGCCCGATCCATGATCTTGAAGCCGTCGGCCTCCGTCGTCTCCGGCCCGAAGTTCATCGTGCCGAGACAGAGACGGCTCACTTTCAAGCCGGAGCGCCCGAGATGGACGTAGTTCACACGTTCTGCTCCCGTCGTGGAGGCTCTCCGCTCGATGTCTTCTTCACGTATCGCCGAAACAGCCAATCGAGGAACGTCTGGGCAAAGTCGGGGTCGTCCGTGATCTGCTTATAAAACTTGAAGTTGGTATCGATCATCTCCTGAAGCTTGTCGTTCACCACATGATCGAAAGTGAGCCGGGCATTGTCAGGGGTGTTCACTTTGACTGCCTTTTCCAACGCATCACTGTCTGCGAGCTTGGCCTCCAGTTGTTCAATAAAGATCCGATCCTCGTCGGTGAAGGCGGTTCCAAACCGCTCATTGAGTTCCCGGATGATTTGGGAAAGCGGCTCGATCTGGTCGGCTAACGGCAGTTCAACGTCTTTTGCTTTGATCGGTTCGAGGTCCACGGTGCCGCGTTTGAGTTTGATAGAGCAGGTGCCGGTCTTTTGAACTCGACACGACTCGATGTCGATCTGCTGCTGAATTTCGACCGGGAGACGCTCGCGTGTGACCGGGAGTTTACGGAGAAGCAACCGCCCGAATACATACAGCTTTTCCAAATCGGCATCCGCGAAGGTGATGATCTGAGAGAGGAAGGCGTACAGACTGACAAAGTCCTTGAGCTGCCCTCGAAACGGCACCCGCTCATCTTCGCCGGCCGCCAGATACCGATCGACGGCAGGTTGCAATGCCGCATGCAGGCGATCCTGGGTCCCTTTGGGATCAAAATAGACTGTCGCAAACCGGTTGATCTCATCGGCCGTGTAGAAATGAAAATCGGCCAGACGGGTCTGCAGATCGTAGAGAATGTTCGGGTCGGTGCCTTCTTTCAAGAGTGTCCGATCGTAATAGGGCTCGAAGGCCTTCTGAGTCTCGTCAACCTCGTTTGCGAAATCGAGGACGAATGTCTCTGTTTTGCCGGGTGCCACGCG
The DNA here is from genome assembly GCA_037446055.1 of Nitrospiraceae bacterium. Classification (GTDB taxonomy): domain Bacteria; phylum Nitrospirota; class Nitrospiria; order Nitrospirales; family Nitrospiraceae; genus JBBIJI01. Next base: position 21,999 of record JBBIJI010000039.1, on the reverse strand, counting down.
ATTGAGCCGAGAGAGCGTTTGCGCGGCGTTGACGCCGCCGAGCTTCTTGTCCACATACATGGTGTGCAACAACGGCTGGTCGAACCCGGTTTGGAACTTAAACGCGACGATCAGGATACGGTACTCGTCGCGCTTGAACGTCTCGGCCGTTTGAGTTTCCGGGAATCCGTTCATATTGGCTTCGGTGTAATCTGCGCCCCCATCGCGCACCGTGCCTGAGAAGGCGACCAACGCCTTGAATGGGTAGCCCTTTTCGGCAAGGTAGCGATCGACGGCGCGCTTGTAGCGCACGGCATGGAGCCGCGATCGGGTGACGATCATCACCTTCGCCTTGCCGTCGATCCGGTGGACGACCTGGCCAGCGCAATGCTCCACCATAATGGCCACCTTCTTCTCGATCGCGTGCGGATGAAGGTCAACGAACGACTTGAGCAGATAGTTGGCTTTCTTGCGGTCGTACCGAGGATCGTCGGAGATCGTCTTGAGCAGGTTCCAGTAGGTCTTGAAGGTCGTGTAGTTCTGGAGGACATCCAGAATGAAGCCTTCTTCGATCGCTTGCCGCATGGTGTAGAGGCTAAAGGGGGCATACCGTCCGTCAGCTTGTCGTGAACCGAACAGTTCGAGTGTCTTCGGTTTGGGCGTCGCCGTGAACGCAAAATAGCTGACGTTGGGAAGTTGCCCGCGTTTCCTGACCTCTCCCACAATCCGGTCTTCGAGATCCTCTCCTTCCTCACGATCCTCCTCCTCGGCCGCCTCGAGGCTTCCGGCTGCAAGGACGAGTTTCAGGCTCTTGGTGCTTTCTCCCGTCTGCGAGGAATGCGCCTCGTCGATGAGCACCGCGAAGCGCTTCCCAGGCAGGGCGCCGATTTCGTTGGCGATCACCGGAAATTTTTGAAGCGTCGTGACGATGATGGTCTTGCCGTCTTCGAGGGCCTGTTTGAGTTGTCGCGACGTCGTGTCGATATTTTCCACCACGCCGACCGTCTGTTCGAATTGCCGGACGGTCCGTTGGAGCTGGCGATCGAGCACGCGCCGGTCGGTAATCACGATGATGGAGTCGAATACTCGACGATCGGAAGCATCGTGCAGCACGCTCAGTTGATGCGCCAGCCAGGCGATGGAATTGCTCTTGCCGCTGCCCGCGCTGTGTTGAATCAGATAGCGACGGCCAGGACCCGATATCTTCGCGTCCTGCACAAGATTCCGCACGGCATCCAACTGATGGTAGCGGGGGAAAATCAGCGACCGTTCCCCTGTCTTGCGACCTTTATCGTCTTCCTCCTCGACGACATGGATAAACTGCTGGACTAAATTCAGCACGCTGTCGCGGCTCCAGACCTTTTCCCAGAGATAGGCAGTCGCAAATCCTTTCCAAGCCGGCGGGTTGCCGGCACCGCCGTTGCGGCCTTGGTTGAACGGACGGAAGACGGTTCTGACACCGGTGAGATGCGTGGCGAAGTACACCAAATCGGGATCCACCGCAAAGTGCGCCAGACAACGGCCGAAGGCAAAGAGCGGCTCTTTCGGATCGCGGTCGTGCTGGTACTGCCGAATGGCGTCTTGAACGGTCTGGCCGGTGAGGGGGTTTTTCAACTCCGCGGTAAAGATCGGCAGGCCGTTCAAAAAGAGGGCGAGATCGAGGCTCTTCTCATTCCGCTCGCTGTACTTGAGCTGACGAACGGCGGTGAAGAGATTCGCCTGGTAGAGTTTCTTTAGTTCTTCATTGAGCCCGCTCGACGGACGGAAATACGCCAGCCGAAACGAACAACCGTCCGACTTGATCCCTTTACGCAAGACCTCCAAGGTTCCACGATTCTTCACCTCGGAAGCGAGGCGCGCGAGCAGGCGCTCTTTGGCGTCGCCCCCATGCTGCTTCTTGAACTTCTCCCACTCCTTCGGCTGGGTCGCATAGATGAAGTCCAGCACATCGGCGGGACTCAGACAGAGCCGCTTGTCGTAATCCTCCGGCGCCCGCTTCCGATAGCCGCCGGGCCTGATAAGGCCGTACTCCCCACCTGACTCCTTAGCCGGACTCGCCCCACCAGGTAATTGTTGTGGGGTCTCCCCAATCAACACAGCCTCGATTGTCTGCTCAAAGTTCTTTTCAGAGATATCGACCATCGTTATGTCCAGGGACCGCCCGCAGACCAATGAGACTTAAAGATCTCACCTTTGGCGGCGGCCAATGTTGGGGGCATGAGGAACGATTTGAGTTGTGGCAACACCTGCGCGAGCGTGAGCCCTCGCACATCAAGTCCTGTTCGCGTGAGGAAACCATTCCACTGTGCCCGCTTGTCTCGGCTTCCCGAGAATTCCGCGGTCAAACACAAGGGCGGGTTGCTCGGCAACGAAGTCTTCCGGCGTTCGAAGGTGCTGCGGATGGCCTGCGAGAGCGCATCGCCACGAAAATCAAATTGCTTGGCCAGGAACCAGAGATCAAAGAAATCCTTCATACGGCTATTGGCAATCCCGAGTTCGACCATCGATTGAAATTTTTCGGCAATGACCGTTTCCCGAGGATAGGCCAAGAGATGAGGGGCTGGAAAATCAAGTAGCGTGGGGTAGTCGAGAACCTCCGGTTTCGGTACAACGGCATCTCCAAAACCAATGTCGACTTGGATGGGAATGCGAGCAACGCCGAGCCGAGCCTCGAACAAGAGCCGAATCCCTTGGTAGTCGTCTCCTTCACGAATCTCCTCGCCTACGATGGATTCTGCTAGGAACCTGAGACCATCGTCCTCGACAGGAGTTCGACAGATCTCTTGGAACTCACGCACGAGGGACGAAACTTCACGATCGCCCCGACCGAGTAGGTCAAGGTCACGTGTGGCCCGATGCGGCGTTTCACTCCACACAGAGAGCAGCATGGCCCCCTTGAGCACGAATCGATCTCGGTAAGAGGAGCGACTCAAACGATACATCAGCCGCTCTAGCCCATAGTAGATAAGGGTGAGCTGGAAATCTTCCTGGCGTTCGCGTGAACGGTTCAGCAAGCGCTGTCGCACTGAAGCGGCAACGTCCTTGAGAGGTTTCTGTGTCACGCCAGGGCCTCCAGGTAGGGACGCATCACCGCCGTGACCCGGCAGATCTTCGCAAAGCGCCAGAGGTTGTCCATGCCGCTTTTGTGCTTTTTCCGGTAATCGCGCAGCGCTTCCAGCGCCACATCCATACCGATCTTGTTCCGAAACTTGAAACAATCGGCGACCGTTTTCGCCGGACTGAAGACTCGGACGGGCACACCTTCGATGGTATGTTCCTCTATTCCGCTGGTCATCGCTTGGCCGGAAAGATGAACTAGACGAAGTCGAGGTCCTTTGGCCTTGGGTCGCCAAGCCTTGTGAGGAATAGCCATCCAGACTTGAAACGGGTTCTGTGTCGTGAGATTGTGGAACCGCAGCGCCGACAGTAGACAAATGACTCCTCGCGGGACACGGCTGCACGCTTCTGCCAGGCTTCGATGTTCGGAGATGTCTGCTCCGGGTATGGAATAAAGGCCCACACCGATTCGCTGAAGCTGTCCCCGTTGCAGAAGTCGGCGAAGATGTTCCCTCGTAACGCCTTCTCGCGTGAGGTCACGGGCACGCACTACGCCTTTGCGCCTTACAAGAGCAACGGCCCTTTCGCTGGTGGCTGTTCTTGGCACTGTTACGAAACCTCGGCAATTACAAACATTTGCCGAGGAAGTGTAACAGCGGTAGGAGGTGAAAACAAGACTATAAAACGACGGGTGGATAAAACCGTTGGCACATCCTCACAAGTGCCAACATTTTTATCCAGTAGCCTCGGCGGTGGGTGCTGCTCCTCGCACGTCAATCTTTCCGGTCACGGCGGCTGACTGGCCGGCCGGCAGGGGTGAGGGCGGTGCAGTGATATCCGTCATTCCGGCACAAGTCGTCACCCCGAACGTTTACAGTCCGGGGCTGGAATCCAGCCTTTTACAAGAGGTCCTCGTACAAATCCCGCCAGTCAGGATTCATGCGTTCGATCAGCTCCAGCTTCCATGTGCGCTTCCACTCTTTCATCGCCTTCTCTCGGCGGATCGCTGACTCCATCGACGAGTGCGGCTCGTACCACACAAGGCGATGTGCGCCATACCGCTTCGTAAAGCCCTCGACGAGATCGTGCTTGTGCTCCCACACTCGACGGATGAGTGCTGAGGTTACGCCGACATACAAGGTCCCGTTGCGGCGGCTGGCGAGGATGTACACGCAAGGCTGCTTCATGGGACATGGGCCCCGGCATACGCCGACTGCCGGCTCTCCTCCATCACCCTGAGGAATGCCACCGCCTTTGTTTCGTCACCCCGTCGGAAGCCGGGACCCTGTCCGCCCTTCACTTCGGCATCCCGGTGCATGCGAAAGGTCGTTCTCCTTTCCGTCATGCCGGCGAAGGCCGGCATCCAGTCCGGCTCTTTCCTGTTCATTCATTGTCTGGATTCCGGCTTGCGCCGGAATGACAACCGAAGGAGACGGCTTCCTCCCGCACGTCGATTTTGCCGGTCACGGCGGCGGAGATGAGGGCGGTGCGGTATTCCTTCAGCTTCTCGATCCCGTCGCGGACCTTGGCGATGAGAGCGTCGAGCTTGTCGGTTTCATGATCAAGAAATGATGTGATCCATTGCTGTTCCCTGAGAGGCGGAAGAGTAACCATTAGGTTCGCGTAGCGTTCTGCGCTGACGTTCTGAATGGTAGCCTGGATAAAGGTTCCTGAAAGCCAGCTCCAATATGCTGACGAGAGGGTAAAGTAGGAAATAAACTCAGGAGTACAGGCAGCGCCATTAGTCCTGAATCGGATCAAATACCCTGCATAACAGGCTTTGCCCCATGATTCCTGATAGAGAAACGTTTTTCCAACGGTCGCACCACTCCTAGCCAAGAGCAAATCACCACGCGTGAGCAGGTACGGCCTCGCCACCTCTTCAGGAAGAGACCGAAAGGTATCTACTCGCAGTCGGCCCGCCTCATCGATGTCAGTGATCCGTATAAACCGGGGCTGCTCAGGATCATTAAACTCGGACGCTTCGCTCGCCCCATATTGAAGCGGTTCTCTGGCCACATGCTTCAGCCGCTTCACCTCCCAATGCGCCGGAATCTTCCCCAGCCACCTGCCTGCGCCGCGCGTCGTGGCAGGCAGGCTCCACGCCGGAGCCCTTGTAGGCAGGATAGGGTTTCCAGCTCATGGCAGATCTTCGATCCAAAGCAGCCGGCTGCGGTACTCGCCGTGCTGCAGCGCTCTGTAGAACTTCCGGTCGGCCGTCAGAAACGGCAGGTCCAGCTTCATGGCCAAGGCCAGGTACAAGCTGTCGTATACACTTTGCTTCGTCAGGTAAGCGAGGTCGAAGGCGGCCAGGACCAATGTCTCATCGACGTGCCGTCGGACCGGCGCCCGTCGGAATGCGCGCCAGATATCCTCAGCGTCCGGCGCCGTCAGTTCGCCACGGCGACGCTTCTTGGACAAGACGTTGCCGATCTCCAGCGTAAGAAAGGCGGGGGCATGCAGTTGAGCGTCTGTATGCTTGAGACGCAACGCCGGTTCGCTGTACTGCTCCGGCACGAACCATTTGACAACGACGCTCGCATCAATAACGTATGCGGTCACCGCTCGCGATCCTCTCGGATCAACGCGGCGCTGTCGCTGAACTTCCTGCCCGATCGTTTGAGCCGCTCCCGGATGCGATCGGCCGCCCTCCAGAAGTCCGCGGCGTCTTCTTTCGCGGCCTCCTCCAGGATGCTTTTAACCTCAGCCTGGAGCGAGCGGCCTCGTTTCACAGCTCGCTTCTTGAGCCGAGCCACGACTCGGTCGTTCAGATTTCTGACGAGCACCTGCGCCATTGGCCCACCTCCCATCAGCATTCCCGCATGAGCTAGCAAAATGCTAGCACCATCCATGATCCAGTGCAACGGTCTATCCCGGCAGTTCCCGTAGCATCCGGAGAATGTCCTTCACGATCGCCTTGATGTCCGTCTCAATCTCCTCCAGCGGCCTCGGCGGCTGGTACTTGTAGAAATAGCGGTTGAAGTTGATCTCATAGCCGACCTTGCCGAGTTTCCCGTCTTTGTGGCCCACGACGGCTCGGTTGATCCATGCATCAGGCACGTGCGGCTTCACTTCGCGGTCGAAATACACCTGAACGTCTTCTTTGAGCGGCACGTTCTCGTAGTCGCGCAGTTCTTGGTCGGGCTCCGGGTTACCCTCCTCGTCCCGGCAGATCTCGGCCGTCTCGTCCCGTCCGGACAGCGCGTTCAGAATCGCCTCGCGCAGCGACTTGGTGAGCTTGAGGTTCGCCTTCTCCTGGGCCTTGTCGAGTTCGGCAATGAACAGCACTCGGTCTTTGAAGAGAATGGAAGGGAGCGTCCTGAGCATGGCCACGATGCCTCTTGTTTCTTGCGGCCTTCCTCTTCTTCCTTGGCTTTCTCCTTCGCGTGCTTCTTCTTGCTGACCGCCAAATTCTTGAAGGCCGTTTGTTCCTCGAGTCTGGCAATTCGTTCAGGGCTGGCCTGGGAATTGAGTCGCAGCGGGCGCTCGACCGTGATCTTGCGGTAGCCGAAGTCCGTGGTGTCGAAGATCCTACAGTGTTCGTCCTCTTTGAGAGCCGTGAACAGGTCCGTGATGTACTGAATCTGCTCCGCCGAGATTTCCCGTCGCTTGTCGCCCAAGCTTCTGCGCATGGGCACCCAGAAGCTCGAAGCGTTGATGAGCTGAACTTTTCCCCTGCGCTTCTTCTCTTTCCTGTTCGTGAGGACCCACACATACGTGGCGATGCCCGTGTTGTAGAAGAGTTGCTCCGGCATGGCGACGAGGGCTTCCAGCCAGTCGTTCTCCAGAATCCAACGGCGGATCTCGCTCTCGCCGCTCCCGGCGTCGCCGGTAAAGAGCGGCGAGCCGTTCATGATAATCGCGACGCGGCTCCCGCCCTCGTTCGGATCTTTCATCCGCCCGAGCATGTGCTGGAGAAAGAGCAATTGGCCATCGCTGATCCGCGGCAGTCCCGCACCGAATCGGCCGGCATAGCCGCGTTCGTGCTCCGCTTCGACGGCCTCCTGGTCCCGCTTCCAGTCCTTGCCGTACGGCGGATTGGCCAGGAGATAATCGAAGCGTTTATCGGCATGCTTGTCGTTGGAGAGGACACTGCCGAAGGCGATGTTCTCGGCATCCCGCCCATCCGGACTGGTCATGAGCATGTCCGATTTGGACACCGCCCAGGTCTCGGGATTGACCTCTTGGCCGAACAGGTACACATCGGCGTGTGGGTTGATCTCCAGAATTCGTTCTTTGGCGATCGTGAGCATACCGCCCGATCCGCAGCAGGGGTCGGCGATCGTGCGAACGATGTGGTTCTTGGCCAGGGCTTCTTTGTCCTGCGCCAGGAGGAGATTCACCATGAGCCGGATGACTTCACGCGGCGTGAAGTGTTCGCCGGGGTTCTCGTCGAGGGCTTCGTTGAACTTCCGGATCAGCTCCTCGAAGACGTAGCCCATTTCATGGTTCGAGACCTTGTTGGGGTGCAGATCGATGGTCTTGAACCGCTCGGTGACTTGGAACAGCAAGCCCGCCTCGTCGAGCTTCTTGATCGTGTTGTCGAAGTCGAACTTCTCCAACACCTCTTTCATATTCGGCGAGACGCCGTTGATGTAGTTCCGCAGATTGGCCGCGAGGTTCGGCGCGTCGGCGAGCAGCTTGTGGAAATCGTACCGGGAGGTGTTGTAGAAGGCGTAGCCCGACACCTTGCAGAGGCGTGGCGCCGGATTCTCCAACTTCTTGGCCTTCAGCTTGGCGTTTTCCTCCAGAACCTTCTCTTTCGTCGGGGCCAACACACAGTCGATCCGGCGCAACACCGTAAACGGGAGGATGACATCCTGATACTTGCCGCGCTTGAACGTGTCGCGGATGAGGTCCGCCACACCCCAAATGAAACTAACCTTCTCGCCGAAGTTGTTCATGAGATGGTTTTCTGTCTTGAAATTGCCGCAAGAATACCGGCTTTGCTCTCTCAGGACAATGGGACGAACCAGGATTATTCAGGAACTTCGTAGCGAGAAAGCGGAGACCGATGACCGCCGTGGGTTCTCGCAAGTGAGGGCGACGCAGGCGTACCCGTAGCGGTACGTTGAGGAGGCCGAACGAGAAAACCCGCGCCGGTCGAGAGGATCGGCTTTCGTAGTAGAAGTTCCTGAATTGTCCGGGTTCATGTATAATCCGCCGCGTATGACGACGGTGAATCCCGCTCCTCCGGCCAAAACGCTCGCTCCACCCGATCTCAAGCTGGTCCAAGAAAGCGTGCGGACACGTCTGCCGTTCGGCGGCCAATGCGCCGGGCTTGTTCCGCTCGCGGGCGATGCCTCGAATCGGCGCTATTTCCGAGTGCCCTTGCAAGGCGCCCCTTGCCCCTCGGTCATCCTGATGCAGCTCGCCGAGCCGGAGGCCTTCAAGGCGTCGGAGGAGGCGGTGAGCGGCGCGCACGTGGCGATCAATGAGCTGCCCTTCATCAATGTGCGGTCGCACTTGGCGAAGGCCGACACGCCGGTGCCGACGCTGTACTACTACGATCAGGCCGCCGGGCTCTTGTACTTGGAAGACTTCGGCGACCTGACCCTGGCCGAGGCCGTCCAGCGGGCGACACCCTCTCAGATCGAGGCCTGGTATAAACATGCGATCGATATCTTGGTGCGGATACAGATCAGAGCGACGACCCCCGCCGATCCCGGCTGTCTCGCGTTTCATCGCCGTTTCGATGTGCCGCTCCTCATGTGGGAGTTCGATCATTTTCTGGAATACGGGATCGTGGCCCGACGCGGCAAGCCCATGTGCGCGGATGATTGGAAGGTGATCCGCGAGGAATTCGAGAAGATCGCCGCATGGCTCGCCGGGCAGCCGCATGTGTTCACGCATCGCGATTACCATTCGCGCAATTTGATGGTGGATGGGACTCGGCTCGGCGTGCTCGACTTCCAAGACGCGCTGATGGGGCCGGCCTCCTACGATCTCGCCTCGCTCCTTAGGGATGCTTACATCCAACTGGACGAACAGCTAGTCGACGCCTTGATCGACTATTATCTGGACGGGCTCGCGAAGCAGAGTCGAGCAACGGCCGATCGAAAGGAGTTTCGGCGCCTGTTCGATTTGACCAGCATTCAACGCAACCTGAAAGCGGCGGGTCGGTTCGTGTATATCGACCGGGTGAAGCGCAATCCGAAATTTCTGGCCGATATCCCGAGGGTGCTGGGCTACGTGAAACGGAATCTCGCGAAGTATCCCGAGCTGGCCACCTTGCGGAAACATCTCACGCCTTACGTGCCTGAGCTGCAATAGCGAATTATGAATGCTGAATTTTGAATTCTGAATTGTCGGGCTTAATTCCCATTCAGCATTCAGAATTCATAATTCAGAATTGCACATGCGCGCCATGATCTTAGCGGCGGGGTTCGGCAACCGCCTGCGTCCCCTGACGAACACGATCCCCAAGCCGCTCCTTCCCGTTGCCGGCACCCCGCTGATCGTCTGGAACCTGCTGCTCCTCCGTCGCCATAACATCCGCGAGATCATCGTCAACCTGCATCACCTCGGCCCGATGATCGAGCAGGCGGTGGGAGACGGCAGCCGATACGGGGTGCGGATCACCTACTCGCGGGAACCGGTGATCCTGGGCACGGGTGGCGGGATCAAGCAGGCGGAGCAGTATTTCAGCGGCGAGCCGGTTCTCGTCGTGAACGGCGATACGTTGTTCGAGCTGAACCTCGATTCCCTCATCGCGTTTCATGCGCAGCGACAAGCGGCCGCGACGCTGGTGGTGCGGAAAGATCCGGAAGCGGAGCGCTGGGGTCTTGTCGAACTCGGCGATCAGCAACGGATCGTGCGGATCACGGGGCAAGGCTTGGCTGAAAAGCAGCCCACCGAGCCGCGGATGTTCGCCGGCATCCACATCGTGCACACCCGGTTGCTGCGCGAGGTACCGAAGGGGAAGGAATCCTCGATCATCCATGCCTACGTGTCCGCGATCGAACGAGGCGAAACCGTGCTCGGCTATGATCTCGAAGGGTATTGGTCCGATATCGGAACGCCGGAGCGCTACGCCCAGGCCGAGCGCGATGCCGCCGCGGGGCTGATCAAGCTGGCGGCCAGACGATGAGAATAAGAAGAGGACCGGCTCGATGCCGGCCGCTACTGCGTGGTGGACTGGTCCGTCGCGATGTTGAACTGACGGATCAAACGAGCCAGATAGGTTCGTTGCAATCCCAACCTGGCTGCGGCGCGGGTTTGGTTACCGTGTTCTTCCTGAAGGGCGTGAAGAATGAGCGCGCGGGCGTGTGCCTTGGTCGATTCGTGGTAGGGGAGATTGAGAAAGGCGAGGGAGGTCTCCTCCAAAGCGTGTTTCTTGGTGTCGTGATTCGTCAACGCCAGCCACTCGGGTTGGATCAGGTCGTCCGGACTCAAGACCACGGCGCGTGCGAGGATGTTGTCGAGTTCGCGGATGTTGCCCGGCCAGCTATAGGCCTGGAGGGCTTTTTGGGCGGCCGCGCTGAGTCTCATGCCGGGGCGTTTCGCCTCGCGCGCATGTCGCTCCAGAAAATGCTCGGCGAGCGCCGGGATGTCCTCTGGTCGCTCCCGCAAGGGGGGCAATGAGAGCGTGATGACGTTGAGGCGAAAGAAGAGATCCTCGCGGAACTGCCCCGCCTTCACGGCCTGCTTGAGGTCTTTATTGGTGGCGGCGATCACGCGGATGTTCACGGAGACCAGGCGAGTGCCCCCCACCCGATGAAACTCCCGATCCTGCAAGACGCGTAACAGCTTGGCTTGGAGGGACAGCGACATGTCGCCGATCTCGTCCAGGAAGATGGTCCCCCCGTCGGCCATCTCCAACTTCCCCTTCTGCAGCCGGTCGGCTCCTGTAAAGGCCCCGCGCTCGTGTCCGAACAGCTCATTCTCCAGCAGGGTTTCCGTGAGCGCGACACAATTGATGACCACCATCGGGTTTGCCGCCCGATGGCTCCATTGATGGATGGAGCGCGCGAACAATTCCTTGCCGGTTCCGCTCTCTCCTAACAACAGCACCCCCGCGTCCGAGGTCGCGGCGCGTTTCGCCGCCTCGATGATGGGACGAATCTTGGCGCTGGTCCCGATGATGGAGGCATAGCGGCTTTCCACCTCGGACTTGAGGACCGCGACCTGCCGTTTCAGCGTATCCCGTTCCAGCGCCTTGCCGATGACGATCATCAGGTGGTCTTTGTCGAGCGGCTTCGTGAGGAAATCGAAGGCCCCTTCCTTGATGGCCTCGACGGCGACATCGATCGACCCATGGGCGGTGATCACGATCACCGGCAGATCGTCCCCGCTCTTGTTCTGCCTGAGCCGTTTGAGCACCTCCAGACCGGTCAGGCGCGGCAAGTCCAGATCGAGCAACACGAGATTCGGCGTCTCCTGCTCGACCAGTTCGAGCGCCCGGCGACCGTCCTCGGCGATCAAGGTGCCGTAGCCCTGAGACCGGAGGCGGTCCTCGAGCATCGTGACAATGTCGGGGTTGTCGTCAACGATCAGAATCTTGGCTTTCATCTTCTGCTTCTCGGTCAATAGTCATTGGTCATTAGGCAATGGCGGAAGCCAACATGATGACTTGTCCTATTCCAATGACCAGTGACCATGGACTCACGCGATTTCCATGACATTCATGACCAATCCCGTGAGCGGTTTGGGGTAGAAGTAGGTTGATTTATGCGGCATCCGCTCTCCGGCGGAGGCGACCGCATGCACCTCGCTGACCTTAGTCGGGTTCAACAAGAGCGCCGCCTCGCCCATGCCGTTCCGTACCCAGTCCAACGCCTCGTGATCATCCTTCGTGTAGACGATGGCCTCCTGGTCCTTCTGGGTCGGGCAGAGTTTTGCCACCACGTGTTGTTGGAGGATGGACACGTCAAGCCGTTCTCGCGGAGAACCGTCGGCGGGCGGGCGGTGAGCGGCTCGCAGCGTCAGCAGCCAGTAGACCCGGCTTCCCCGCACCGCCAGCCCGAACGTGGGGCCGGAAGCTCCTCGGGTGCGGAGCGCATCGAGGAATCGCCGCCGTTCGCGCGCTTCGCTTTCCGCCGTGAAGCCGAACTCGGTGAACTCGAACGCGGGACTCAAGAGATTGCGAAGCTGATCGGCAGACGGCACGGGCATGGTCAGGACACGGTGGGTGGGGAGCACGGTCAATCCGGGATCTTCCAGGCTGGCAAAGAGCATCAGTACCGTGTCATACGGCTGCAGCGTTGCGTCCGCGGCGGCGCGCTGTCGGCGGCGCAGCCCTCGGTAGTTCAACGCGGTCTCATAGCGATGATGGCCGTCGGCGATGAACAACGGGACCGATCGCATAACCCTCGCCACTTGCTCCAGCACGGCCGGGTTCGTGATCGACCAGAGCCGTTGCCGGCAACCCGCGTCGTCCACGAAGTCGATTCGAGGTTTCTCGGTCGCCGCCGCTTGCTCGAGGCTTCGAAGCACCCGACCGGACGGATCCGAGTAGAGCGACCAGATCGGACTGAAGTTCGCGCGACAGGCCTCCAACAGGTTCAGCCGGTCGGTCTTCGCCGCGGGCCGCGTGTTCTCATGGGGGTAGATCTTGCCCGTGCCGAACTCCTCCAACTGCACTGTGGCGAGAAAACTCTTGAGCGTTTTCGTCGGGCTCGCCGGGTCTTCCCCGGGCGGACGATAGTCGATGGTGTGGTAATAGAGCGCCGGTTGGGAATCCCGCCGTAGGGTCCCGCGGTCCAGCCACTCGCGCAGGAATGCCGCGGCCCTCGTATACTTATTCGACGTCGCGTTGTCGTCGGATTGCTCCATCCCCAGCTCGAGCCTGATAACGTTCTGGGGGTGGCGTCGATACAACGCCTCCTGCATGTCGGCGTCGATGATGTCGTACGGAGGCGCGACGACATCCTGCACGTTTCCGACGAGGGACGGGTCGTACAAGACGCCGCGGAACGGAAAGATCGTCGCCATTTGGTCTACGCCGCTCCTCTCATGAGCTGGAGCCATTCCGCCCTGAAGGTCCGGGCATCCGTGAAACCTCTGCCCCCTTCCTTGCACGTCGGGTCGGGTTTTGGAATAGGACTGGCGATAGGGTTAACGGTCGCGAGTCACCATGTAATCCGCGGTGACTGCCAGGGCTCGTCTGGGCAAGCAGTCGTCGAACAACTCCAGCTCTCGCTTTGCAGCGTCCACAAACGCCTGTGCGCGGTCCATCGCGTACGTGATCGATCCATACTCCTGCATGAGCCTGAGGATGCGTTGGAGGTCTTGCTCATCCAACGTCCGGGTCTCCATGCGATCTTTGATCATCTGCCGGTCGGATTCGAGACAATGATGGAGCAAATGGTGCAGAGGGAGAGTGGCCTTTCCCTGTCGCATGTCCTGGCCGAGCGTCTTTCCCAAGCGCTCGCCGTTGGCCGTATAGTCCAAGGTGTCGTCCGCCAACTGGAAGGCAATCCCGAGGGATTGCCCGAAGCGAAAGAGCGCCGCCTGTTTTTCTTCGGAGGCGCCGGCGATGATCGCGCCCATGCGACAGGACGCGGCGATCAACCCGGCGGTCTTGTGCTCGACGATACGGAGATATTCGGTTTCGGGCATGGCGGGGTTGCCGTTGTAATAGAGCTGAAGCACCTCGCCCTCCGCCATTTTTCGGCAGGCCTCCGACAAGGTTTCGTTGATCGCTTGATTGCGGAACTCGACGATCTGGCAGATGGCTCTCGAATAGAGATAATCGCCCACGAGAATGCTGATTTGGTTGCCCCACAGTCTGCGGGCCGTACGTCGTCCCCGACGCAGCTCGGCGTCGTCGACCACATCGTCGTGGAGCAACGTGGCGGTGTGAATGAATTCCACAAGGCTGCCGAGCTTGTGGTGCTCGGCTCCCGAGTACCCACAGAGCCTGGCGCAGATGAGGAGGAGAAGAGGGCGAATGCGTTTCCCGCCGCTGTTCAGGATATGGGCGGCGACGGTGTTGACCAGCGCGACGCTCGAATCGAGATTTTTCCGAACCTGGTCCTCGACCCCGTCGAGCTCACCGCGATACACGTCCCAGACGTCCGTCATCGTCAACAACGTGGTAGTCACGGGCCCGTCCGACATGCGGCGGATGGTAGGGCAGCGGAGGAAACAAAGTCAAGCAAACCGGAGCCCTTCCGGACGCTCATCCTTGACAGAAGAAGGACCCATCCAGTAAGTTTTGCCACGCTGATCGGTTTAGCCCGCATAATTCATGAAGGCTTCTACTGCAACCGCCGTTCGACCCGTTGCAGTCAAAGAGCAACGGGTGCCCCGGCTGTGACAAGCCTGGCTGCGCGGTCGCAGCGGGCAGGCTCGCCCCGCGCGGCCTCAATGTACTGACCACCCGTTGCACGAAGCCTGGCAACGGGTTCCCGGTACGCCTCAGCCCGCTCGGGGCTCCGCGTGGGGGCACCCATTGCTCTGTCGGATGCAATGGGTCTGACGCCTGGCGTCTCGACGGTTTCGTGACGAACCCTCATGAATTATGCGGGCTAAGTGCTCAGCCAGCGATTCCGGAGTACGTCCGGCCTGTTCTGCTCATGATCACCGCCTCCGTCGAACAATGGAAACACCTGTCTTTCTGAAGAGATACGGCGCATGACCATTCCAGGATTTCCGCAGAAGCAAGGGCTCTACGACCCCCGGTACGAAAAAGATTCGTGCGGGATCGGCTTCGTCGTCAACATCAAAGGGCAGAAGTCCCATGACATCATCGTTAAGGGTCTCCAAGTTCTCGAGAATCTCACCCATCGAGGAGCACAGGGCTGCGATCCTTGTACCGGCGACGGAGCCGGCATCCTGTTGCAAGTCCCGCATGAGTTCCTGAAGCGCGCCGCCGGGGACGCGGGTGTGACGCTTCCGAACGCCGGCGAATACGGCGTCGGCATGGTGTTTCTCTCGCCCCACGCCGAGTCGCGGCGACAGTGCGAGCAACTCTTCGGGAGGATCATCGCCGAAGAGGGGCTGAGGCTGCTGGGCTGGCGCGATGTGCCGGTGAAAAGCGATGTCATCGGAGTGGTCGCTCGGCGGACCGAGCCCTTCGTCCGGCAAGTCTTCATCGCGCGGGACGTCCTGAATGAAGGGCAGTTCGAGCGCAAGCTCTACGTCGTTCGCAAGCGGGTGGAAAAAGCCATCCGCGAATCGGCCGTACAGGGACGAGAATACTTCTACATCCCGAGTCTGTCGGCCAACACGATCGTCTACAAGGGACTGTTGCTGCCGCATCAGATGCCGGCGTACTACCAGGATCTGAACGACGCGAGCCTGACGAGCGCGCTGGCGCTCGTCCATTCGCGCTTCAGCACGAACACATTCCCGACCTGGCCGCTGGCGCACCCCTATCGCTACATCTGCCATAACGGTGAGATCAACACGTTGAAAGGCAACGTGAACTGGATGAAGGCGCGGCAGGGACGGTTGAACTCGGAACTGTTCGGCTCGGACCTGGCCAAGCTGTATCCGATCGTGTATGAGCACCAGAGCGACTCGGCCTGCCTCGACAACGCGGTCGAGTTCCTGACGATGGGAGGCCGGTCTCTGCCCCATGCGATGATGATGCTGATCCCGGAGCCCTGGGTGGCCAACCCGCAGATGGACCTCGACCGCCGCGGCTTCTATGAATATCACGCCGCCATGCAGGAGCCATGGGACGGGCCGGCGGCGGTCTGTTTCACCGACGGGAAGCTGATCGGCGCCACGCTGGACCGCAACGGTTTACGCCCGTGCCGGTATCAGGTGACGACGGACGGCCTGGTCGTGCTCGCGTCGGAAGCCGGCGTGTTGCCGATGGACATCCAGAAGATCCGGCAGAAGGGGCGGTTGATGCCGGGCCGCATGTTCCTCGTCGACACGGTGCAAGGCCGCATCATCGACGACGAGGAAGTGAAGGCCGAGATCGTCAGTCGCAAGCCGTACCGCTCGTGGGTGACGCAGTACCGGATCTCGCTGGACGAACTGCCGGAGCCGATCAACGTGCCGCAGCCCGACCATCCCACGATCCGTCAACGGCAGCAGGCCTTCGGCTACACGGTCGAAGAGCTCAAGATGGTGATCACTCCGATGGTGGTGACGGGGGAAGAGGCGGTCTCTTCGATGGGGACCGATACCCCGCTCGCGGTCTTGTCCGAGCGGCCGCAACTGCTGTTCAAGTATTTCAAGCAGCTCTTTGCGCAGGTGACGAATCCGCCGATCGATCCGATCCGGGAAGAGCTCGTCATGTCGCTCACGACCAATATCGGGCCGAAGCCGAACCTGATGGACGAGCACCCGGAAGCGTGCCGCCGTATTCGGGTCAAACAGCCGATTCTCACCAACGCCGACCTGCAGAAGATTCGCGGGATCGCCGACCCGCATTTCAAGAGCAAAACGCTCCGGATGCTCTTCCGCGTGGCGGAGGGGCCGGACGGACTCGGGGCCGCCGTGGATGATCTCTGCCGCCAAGCGTCGCACGCGATCAAGGAAGGGTTCAAGTTCCTGATTCTTAGCGACCGCGGGGTGAACGAAGAGTGGGCGCCGATCCCGAGCCTGCTCGGTATCGCGGCGGTGCACCATCACCTCGTGCGCGAACGCACAAGGACCGAAGTCGGGCTTATCGTGGAGAGCGGCGAGCCACGCGATGTCCATCACTTCGCCTGCCTGATCGGCTACGGGGCCGGCACGGTCAACCCCTATCTGGTGTTTGAGACGCTCGTCGACATGGAACGCGACGCATATCTGCCGGAGGGGCTGGACGCTCAGACCGCGGAGGGCAAGTTCATCAAGGCCATCAATAAGGGCCTGCTCAAGATCTTTTCGAAGATGGGCATCTCCACCGTGCAGTCGTATTGCGGCGCCCAGATTTTCGAGGCGATCGGATTGAATCACGAGCTGATCGATCGCTACTTCACGGGGACCGCCTCGCGCGTCGAGGGTATCGGCATCCGCGAGATCGGCGAAGAGACTCTGCGGCGTCATCGCGTGGCCTACGAGCCGTCGGTGATCCGGCAGCTCGATTTCGGGGGCGAGATCCACTACCGGGCACAAGGCGAGCATCACAACTGGAACCCCGATACGATCTATAAGCTCCAGCACGCGACCAAGACGAACGATGCCAAGACCTACGCCGAATTCGCGCAACTCGTGAACGACGAGAGCCGGCGACGCTCGAATCTCCGCGGGTTGCTCGAGTTCAAATTCCTGCCCGAGCCGATTCCGCTCGACGAAGTGGAACCGGCGAAAGAAATCGTCAAGCGGTTCACCACCGGCGCCATGTCCTTCGGCGCGATCAGCAAGGAGGCGCACGAGACGCTGGCGATCGCGATGAACCGGATCGGCGCCAAGAGCAACACGGGCGAGGGCGGCGAAGATCCCGAGCGGTTCATTCCGCTGCCGAACGGCGACTCCAAGAACTCCTACATCAAGCAGGTGGCCTCGGCTCGGTTCGGCGTCACCTCGCACTACTTGGTCAACGCCAAGGAGCTGCAGATCAAGATGGCGCAGGGCGCGAAGCCCGGTGAAGGGGGGCAGTTGCCGGGACACAAAGTGGATGAGGTCATCGCCAGACTGCGATATTCCACGCCGGGCGTGCAGTTGATCTCGCCGCCGCCTCACCACGACATCTACTCGATCGAGGATCTGGCGCAGCTCATCTTCGACCTGAAGAACGCGAACCCGGAGGCCGACATTTCGGTCAAGCTGGTGGCCGAAGTCGGAGTGGGCACGGTCGCGGCCGGGGTATCGAAGGCCCACGCGGACAAGGTGTTGATCAGCGGCGACTCGGGAGGCACCGGCGCCTCGCCCCTCTCCTCGATCAAATACGGTGGGGTGCCGTGGGAGCTGGGCCTGGCGGAGACTCATCAAACGCTCGTGCTGAACGATCTGCGCGGACGCATTCGCGTCGAGACCGACGGCCAGATGAAAACGGGCCGCGATGTCGCGATCGCCGCGTTGCTCGGCGCCGAAGAATTCGGCTTCTCCACCGCGCCGCTCATCGTCGAAGGCTGCATCATGATGCGGAAGTGCCATCTCAACACCTGCCCGGTCGGCGTGGCCACGCAAGATCCCGTGTTGCGGAAGAAATTCACGGGTCAGCCCGAGCATGTCGTGAATTACTTCTTCTTCGTGGCCGAAGAGTTGCGGCAGATCATGGCGAAGCTGGGATTCCGCACCGTCAACGAGATGATCGGGCGCGTGGACAAATTGAAGGTCCAGAAAGCCGTCGATCATTGGAAGGCGAAAGGCCTCGACCTCACACCGCTCTTGAAGATGCCGGAGGTAGGTCCGGAGGTGGCTCGATACTGCGTGCAGCCACAGGACCACGGCATCGCCGACATCCTCGACAACAAGCTGATCGATCTCTGCAAGCCGGCCATCGAACGGGGAGACAAAGTGACGCTCGATCTTCCGATCCGAAACGTGACCCGCACGGTCGGGACGATGCTGTCGAGCCGCATCGCGAAAAAATACGGCCTCGAGGGATTGCCGCCCGACACGATCACGATCAAATTTACCGGTTCGGCTGGGCAATCCTTCGGTGCGTTCCTCTCGCGCGGCATCACGCTGATCCTCGAGGGTGAATCGAACGATTACCTCGGGAAAGGGCTTTCGGGCGGCAAGATCGTGGTGTTTCCGCCGAAGAACGCGATCTTCAACGCCGAAGAAACGATCCTGATCGGCAACACTTCGCTGTACGGAGCGACTCAGGGCGAAGCGTATTTCTACGGCACGGCGGGCGAGCGGTTCGCGGTCCGCAACAGCGGCGTGCGCGCGGTGATCGAAGGGACCGGAGACCACGGCTGCGAGTACATGACGGGCGGCGTCGTCGTGGTGCTCGGCCGCACCGGGCGGAACTTCGCCGCCGGCATGTCGGGGGGCGTGGCCTTCGTGCTGAACGAGCTGGACAAGTTCCAGTCCCGTTGCAACCTCGGCATGGTCGAGTTGGAGAAGGTCGTCACGGAAGAGGACAAGCGGCTCCTGCATCAGATGATCACCTCCCATTTCATGTACACCGGCAGCCGGAACGCGAAGCGGATTCTGAACGCGTGGGAGACGATGCTGCCGAAGTTCGTCAAGGTGATGCCGATCGACTACAAGCGCGTGCTCGAAGAACGGAAGCGGAAAGCGGGAGCGGGAGCGAAAACGTGAAACATATCTCGTGAGGCGTGAAGGGCTTCCCCCTCCTCAGTCCTCCCCCTCACAGAGGGAGGAAAAAGTGGGGGTGACGGGCGAAGTTTCACGAAAGACGAGCGATGAGTTAAGAAATGGCTGATCCCAAAGGGTTCATGAAATACGCCCGCGAGGGCCCGAAGCGGCGTCCCGTCGAGCTGCGCGTGCTGGACTGGAAGGAGTTCTACGAGCCGATTTCGGAGGACAAGCTCCAGACTCAAGGGGCGCGTTGCATGGATTGCGGCGTGCCGTTTTGCCAAAGCACGAACGGGTGCCCGGTCGTCAACCTGATCCCGGAGTGGAACGACCTCGTGCACCGTGGCCGCTGGCGCGATGCGCTCAAAGCGCTCCATACCACGAACAACTTCCCGGAATTCACCGGCCGACTCTGCCCAGCGCCGTGCGAATCGGCCTGCGTGCTCGGCATCAACAGCGACCCGGTCTCGATCCGCGTCATCGAATGGAATATCATCGACCGTGGCTTCAACGAAGGGCTCGTGCACCCCATCCTGCCGGTCGCCAAGACCGGTAAAGCCGTGGCGATCGTCGGCTCGGGCCCTGCCGGTCTCGCCGCCGCCCAGCAGCTTGCACGGGCGGGCCACACCGTCACGGTGTTCGAAAAGGCCGACCGAATCGGAGGGCTGCTCCGCTACGGCATCCCGGATTTCAAAATGGAGAAGTGGGTCATCGACCGCCGGCTTGATCAGCTACAGGCCGAAGGCGTCATGTTCAAGACCAACGTCAACGTCGGGAAAGATGTCTCGGGCGACGAGCTCCGGCGACGGTTCGATGCGGTGGGCCTCACGCTCGGCGCGGAGCAGCCCCGCGATCTCGCAGTGCCGGGCCGCGAGCTCAAGGGTATCCACTTCGCGATGGACTATCTGACTCAGCAGAACAAGCGGAACGCCGGCGATGTCATTAGCGACGAACCGATCACCGCCAAGGGCAAACGCGTCGTCATTATCGGCGGCGGCGATACGGGATCGGACTGTTTGGGCACGGCACACCGTCAGGGCTGCACTGAGGTCCATCAGTTTGAATTACTGCCGGAACCCCCGCCGCAACGGGCCGATGCCACCCCTTGGCCGCTCTGGCCGATGCAGCTCCGTACCTCGCACGCCCATGAAGAAGGTTGCGATCGCCAATGGAGCGTTTCGACCACGAGGTTCACCGGTCACAACGGCCACGTCACGAAGCTCCATGCGCATCGAGTCAAGTTCGAGGGCGGCAAGTTTACGCCCATTGCGGGGACGGACTTCGAAATGGACGTTGATCTGGTCCTGCTCGCAATGGGCTTTACCGGGCCGGTGAAGAACGGGCTCCTCGACAGCCTCGGCGTAGCATACGATGCGCGTGGCAACGTCGCGGTGGACGAGAACTTCATGACCTCGGTTGACGGCGTCTTCACGGGCGGCGACACGAAGCGCGGTGCCTCGCTCATCGTCTGGGCCATTGCTGAAGGGCGCAAGATGGCAGCGGGCATCGATAAATACTTGCAAGCCGGCCGGTCCGCCAAGCAATCAACGATCTGAGCCAAGGGCCCCCGTACTATACCCTCCTTTACATGTCTGCCCTGCGTTTCGTATCGCCGACCCCTGATGTGTAGTTCGTATGACGTTGAAAACCCTGGGGTTTACCACAAGCCCACGCGCTCGCACCGATCTTGAAGGCGGAGGCCACGATTTTTTTCTAGTTCTCCTACTTTTGGGGGGTTGCGGTGGGATCTCAGATCGCTATACTACACCACCCAGTTTTTCTTTATGGGAAGGGCTGGTTCGCCGTCGTGCTGTGACCTGGGGAAGGCACAAGCGGATCCGCTGAATCTCTCTCGTAAAGTATAATAATGCATCAGTACCACGAACATGAATTTGCCGGATCCGCAGGCGAACTGCTGATTGAACATCCGGTTCCGATCGAAGGATACCTACGTGCCGATTCAGGGCGAGCGCCGAAGCAGCGAGCGGATACCGCTCATCCAATCCTGTCCCTATGAACTCAGCACCTTCAACCTTGAGGGGACGGTCGCGCTTTCGCAGGGTCATGCCTATACGGTCAATATCAGTCAAGGCGGCATGTTGTTGCTGATGACGCAGGCGCCGAGCCAGACTCAGGTGTTCGAAGTGCAGGCCCCCATGCCTGACAAGCAGGAGCGGGCGCTCAAGCTGGTCGAAGTGCGCTGGATCTCCCAAGTTCCCGCGGCCGAGGAGGGCACGATGTACCTGGTCGGAGTAAAATTCCTCTTCGAACCGTCAAGCTCCGCTCAACCCACAGGCTCCTGAAAAACCCGCCGGCTTGGTCATCATTCTGTCTGCTTTTGAAGTAATCCTTCAGGGTTCATTCGGCCAGCCCGACCTTCGGAAATTTGCGCCGCACATGAGGAAGGCCGCTTATTCCATGATCCGAGATTCTTGGTTCAGCAGACTCCGGTCGTTCTTCGTTCTAATGTGGTCGAGCCGGAGCGCCTGAGCAACACCGGACTCACCATCCGTAAACTTCTCTTGCGTTCGTCCGTATGTGTTGAGCGAGCACGACGTTGGGGAAAGAGAACCATGACGCAACAAGCTTATCCTCGCAGCCCCAAAGTCCTCCTCGGCGGCATCGCACATTTGGGGCGGTTTATCGATAAGATTCGGCTGCGTAACGCGGGCCTGATTCAGGACTACAACTACATGACGACGGGGTTCGATAAGCATCTGGTCGAATTCCTCGGGATCGATGCCAAGGCGTTCGAGCAGCACGTGTTGGCTGGCGGGAGTGATGAGGAGCTGCTCGCCTGGGTCAAAGTCAATGGGAAACAAGTGACCGAGGCTGAGATTCGTCTCTTCACTCGGAATCTGCTCG
>JBBIJI010000038.1:0-35708 GCA_037446055.1 Nitrospiraceae bacterium | reverse complement strand
CGTTCCGCCCGTTCACGAACACGTCGGCAATGGTACGACCGTACACGTCCTGGCCTTGAGGGACGATTGTGAGTGTCCCGCTGCGGAGCAGTTCCGCCAAGCGTTGTCTCGCTTCCGGTCCTCCCGATACTGAGAGTTCCGGCGCATCGAGACCCTTGATGCGGATGCGCTCATTGCCGTATCGAATGGTGTCCCCATCTATGGCCTGCACTTGCCAACTAGGAACCGTGCGAGGTGATCGGCCGAGGCGTGGCAAGACATATCGCGTCCTGTGGTGTGCGGTCTTTCTGAATTTCTGACGCTGCGGCGGTTGCGGGAGTCGATGCGGTCGGAGTCCCGGAGACGATCGGGGCCCAGTCCTGGCGGCGCCGGCCTTATGCGTCGAGACGGAGCTGGGCGGTAATGATCGACACAATGCGCAAGCCGGAGGCGGAGTGGCGGTCAGATTGGAGTCGCTTTCGGGTGATCGTGTCGGTATCGAAGACAGCGGCTGACCTGCCGACGGACTGTCGACCCATGCGGCAAGAAAAAGAATGGCCGTGCACGTAAGAACGGTCATTTTGTCGATACGCTGAATACTCGTCCTGGTCATCCTCGCCTCCTCAAAAAATCGCTACGCTGTGTCGTTACATTACGGAGGCAAAGCAGGCTTTGTGCCGCGCCGAGAGGCTCGGTAGCGCGGTTGACATCGGGGAAAAGCCCGTGCTGGAATGGGTCTCGCGATCGGAGCTTATGGCTGATGGCGTGTGGCGCGTTCGGCCTTGAAGAGCTTATAGCGTATAGCTGATAGCGTATGGCACGGGCCTAAGAGCTGACATCAGCTCTTGGAGGCCTTCGATTCAAGGAGGTTCAACCCATGGATATGATGGGACGGGTCGGGCTGGTCGAAATTCCGGTCTTGATTGCCCCTGATCAAAAAGTCTGGATGGATCGCATGATTAAGGAAGGCAAGATCGCGGTTCCGCCCGGGGGCACCTTGGAGAAGGGCTCGCTCTACTCCATGTTCATCCGGATGCTGCTCCACAACGCGATGGAGGAACAGAAGCGGCAGGAAGCGCTCGAAGCGAGCGACGAGGACGACGAATAGGCCACGCGGCTGTATCGAAACCGATTCGTTCTGTATCTCGCTAGATACGGCTAGGATCGTGAGAGATCCCCTTCACCCCAACCCTCTCCCCAATCAGCGAGAGGGGGCGGTGAGGAGATCGGGCACTAGAGGTTCTTGAACGCGGCCCGCGCGGCGCGAATCGTGTGCTCGATATCCTGCGGTGAGTGGGCGGTGGAGAGAAACGCCGCTTCGAACTGCGAAGGCGCGAAGTAAACTCCCTGGTCCAGCATTCGGTGGAAGAACGCGGCGTAACGTTTCGTGTCCGATTGTTTCGCCGTCGACCAATCGACCACCGGTCCTTTCGTAAAAAATGAGCACAACATCGAACCGACCCGTGTCTGCGTGATCGGCACGCCGGCTTTCTTCGCGGCTTCACCAATCCCCTTCGCCAGCGCTGCCGCCTTCTCCTCCAGCTTTTTGTAGACACCGGGCTTCCTCAACTGCTTCAGCGTTTCGATCCCGGCCGTGACCGCCAGAGGATTTCCTGAGAGCGTCCCGGCCTGGTAGACGGGGCCGGCCGGTGCGATGAGATCCATGATCTCTTTTCGCCCGCCGTAAGCTCCCACCGGCAGACCGCCGCCGATAATTTTCCCCAGCACCGTGAGATCCGGCGTCACGCCATAGAGCGTTTGCGCCCCTCCGTACGCGACGCGGAAGCCTGAGATGACTTCGTCGAAGACGAGCAGGATTCCGTGCTCCGTCGCGAGATGCCGGAGGGCGGGAAGAAAATCCGGCGCCGGCGGCACCACCCCCATGTTGCCCGCGATCGGCTCGATGATGATGCAGGCCAGCTTGTCGCGATGGTCCTTGATCATCTGCTGCACGGTGCGGATGTCGTTGTACGGCGCCGTCAACGTGTGACGCGCAAAGTCAGCC
This sequence comes from Nitrospiraceae bacterium, assembly GCA_037446055.1. GTDB lineage: Bacteria > Nitrospirota > Nitrospiria > Nitrospirales > Nitrospiraceae > JBBIJI01. The sequence continues at coordinate 33,724 of JBBIJI010000038.1, read as the reverse complement.
GGCACGCCCGGCGAATCGGGGATGCCCAGCGTCGCGAGGCCGGAGCCGGCTTTCGCGAGCAGGTAGTCGCTGTGCCCGTGATAACACCCTTCGAATTTCAGGATGGCCTCGCGCGTGGTGAACGCGCGGGCCACGCGAACGGCGCTCATCACGGCTTCCGTTCCCGAGCTGACCAGCCGAATCCTCTCCATCGAGGGCAGAGCTGCGTGGATCATCTTCGCCAGCTCGACCTCGAGCTCGGTCGGCGCGCCGTAGCTCGTTCCATTGCCCGCAGCCCGCCGGATGGCCCTGATGACCGGCGCCGGTGCATGACCCAGGATCATCGGCCCCCACGAGAGCACGTAATCGATATAGCTGTTGCCGTCCACGTCGTAGAGCCGCGAGCCCTTCGCGCGCTTGATGAAGCGGGGTTGACCGCCGACCGACCGAAATGCGCGGACTGGGCTGTTCACGCCCCCGGGAATGTAGTGCTGAGCTTCAGCGAAGAGCTTGGCGGAGAGAGTGGTCTTCATACGGACATGCGCCCACAGTGCCGAAGGAACTTACGTGAGGAACTCGCCTTCCGTCAAGAAACCGCTCCGTGCCTCTCCCCATCGGGCCTCAGACAAAATTTGTCCCCGTCTCTCCATTACTTAGTAAAACCGAAAAGTGAGTTTTCCTACCTGAGAGCGGAACAGCGGTGCTATCCATACGAGAAGCAGAACACTCACGCAAGTTGCTCACGGGTCTGAGACTTGCTGCGTGGTTACGCAGGATTGATCACTCAGGAAGGAGTTGGACAGTGAAGATCATTTGTGCCTGGTGCCTACGCGAAGGAAAGCCGGCCACACTCGGTGAGAAGAGGCCGGAGTGGGAATGGGAAGGCGAAGAAACCCACGGCGTGTGTTCAACCCACTTGACCCTCCTCAAACTCCATTGGCGAGAGGAACTGCGACGCGAGAGTAGCCCACACCTCGATCTCGAGTCCTATCTGCGGAAGAAAATGGCCGCCGGCTTCTAGCTCGGTTAGTTCAGTGCGCTCCTGCTGCAGACGACGCTGCCCGTCAACCCTTCCCCCTGCGCGTAGTGGACTGCCGGTCTGCTTCTAATAGCGGCACATGCCAGTGCTTCCGCTTTGCTCTCTCCGTGTCGGACGTCACGAAAACGACGTGAAACGGCACGCCACGGCCCCCGCGGTCGTTCGTGCGAGCCGCCGCCCAGGCCTCACCGGCATCGCTCAGGATCTCCAGCAGCGTCTCATACTCCTCGTCGTCTCCTGCCAGCACGTGCTCCGCGTCCGTGATGCAGAAGACGTAACCTCTGCCCGGCAGCCACTCGAGGTCCGTCAGACATTCTTCGAGCGCGTCCCAGTTGCGGCCGAAGTAGTCCGGAAATTCCAGCGCCTGCGCGAACTCCGTCAGCAGACCGTCTTTTGTCTTGCATTTCTTACCGGATAGCGTCCGGAGGACGAAGCCGGCGGGAACTGGAAGCTGCGATGTGGGAGGTCTTTTCCCTTTCGCCACGAGCAGAGACACCCAGGGAGGCTTCGGACTGTCGAGGTATGACTTGCTGGACATGCGGTCCGTCAGTTCAACGGGACAAAGGTGCGGTAATGGTCACCGGTATAATAGGCTTTCCCGGTGTGCTGCTCGATGACAAGACGTTCCGGCGCGCGTGGCTTTCCCGGCAACTTGGGGTTCACGTCGTATTCTCGGTAGACGCCCTTTGGCAAGCGACGCTCACGATTGTGAAAGAGCCGCCCGCCGACATAGCCGGGAGGGGGAGCCCCTTGACGATCCTGGATGAGCTTGAGAACATCTCTGGCCCTTTGGGGCGCTTGGAGAGATTGCGCGTCTGCGTCTCCAGACGGAGAACCGGATGCGAGAGCCGGTTGAGTCGGATCTTCTCCTCCAACGGTCGCAGCAAAAGTAGCGCCCGGCAGCAGAAGCCAGCACGCGAGCCATAGACCGAACAGCAACCAGCGCCGCCGTTCCGCTCCTGTCCACACGCGACTCCCCTCAAAACCGACCGTAACACGCAGCCTTCTTCGAGGTCAATCAAGCCGCGCCGATATCATTGTCGGTCTTTGCCGCTCTTCACATCGTCTGTTAGAATGCGCCGACGGTCGAGACGCGTCATGCCTCCATCGTCATCCGTCGTCCAAGCATGAAACTGAGCCTCCGCATCGTCGATCGACGCGTGACGATCGACGGGTAACCCCTCACTCCGATGCGCCACGCCAAGATTGTTTGCACGATCGGGCCGGCCAGCAGCTCACCCGCCCTCATCGATCAATTGATCGAAAGCGGCATGAACGTCGCCCGGCTCAACTTTTCTCACGGCACGCACGCCAGTCATGGGCAAGCCATCGTAACGATACGTGAGGCGGCTGCTCGACGGAAGACCGTCGTCGCGATCCTCCAAGATCTGCAAGGGCCCCGCATCAGGGTCGGAGCCCTGCCTGGCGATATCGAAGTCCAGGCCGATCAGCGCGTCGTCCTGGTAGGTGGTTTGCTTCGGGCCGGCGGTCAGCTCGGCGCGCAGGCGGTCTCGCCTCGACCAGCCGTCGAGATTCCGATCACGTATCCCGCGCTCGCGCGAGACGTTCGCCCCGGTGCCCGCATTCTGATCGACGATGGACTCATCGAGTTGAGAGCGTGTACCGTCGGCAACGGATCGGTCGAGTGTCAGGTCATCACGGGTGGCCGGATCTCGACCCATAAGGGAGTCAACCTCCCCGGCACCGCCGTTTCGGCCCCGGCCGTCACGGAGAAAGATCGGGACGATCTGCGATTCGGTGTGACCCACGGCGTGGATTACATCGCGCTGTCCTTCGTGCGGAGTCCGGAGGACGTGCAGGTCGCGCAACGGATGGTCGCAGACTGCGGCGGCACGCAACCGATTATCGCGAAGATCGAGCGAGCGGAAGCCGTCGAGAACCTGCCCGCCTTGCTCGACGTGGCCGCCGGGGTGATGATCGCACGCGGCGACCTGGGCGTGGAGATGGGGCCGGAGGCCGTCCCGATGTTGCAGAAACGGATCATCGCCGAAGCGAATCAGCGACGCAAATTGGTGATCACCGCGACTCAAATGCTGGAATCGATGACGAAGGCCGTTCGCCCCACCAGAGCCGAGGCCTCCGATGTCGCGAACGCCGTGTTCGACGGAACGGACGCCGTCATGCTGTCGGCGGAGACCGCGAGGGGCCAGTATCCGGTCGAGGCGGTCCGGGTGATGGATCGCCTGGTGCGAGCCGCTGAGGAAGACGGGCACCGGTGGAACGGAAGGTCGGCGTTCGTCCTCGGTCAAAGCGGGTCGATTCCGGACGCGATGTGTGAAGCTGCCGCATCCGTCGCGAGGGCCACCAACGCGAGAGCGATCGTGGTGTTCAGTGAATCGGGCGCCACGGCGCGCCTCTTGTCGAAGCAACGCGCCGCCGTGCCCGTCATCGCCTTTACGCCCAACGACGAGGTGCTTCGGCGGATGACGCTGTACTGGGGCGTCACGCCGTTCATCATGCCGCATCGTCAGGATCCGGACGCGCGTGTGCGGGAAGTGGAGCGTCGCCTCAAAGCCGAGAAGCTGGCGGACACCGGAGACCGAGTCGTCCTGTTGTCCGGCACCGTCGCGGGCCAACCAGGCGGAACAAACGTGCTGCAGGTGTATCAGGTCACATGAGCCAAGGACACGGTGAGCGGGTCACTCGAGGGGCATGCCTGCTGGCTGGACTCTGCTTGTGCTGGTCGCTCAGTGCGTCGGCGCAAACCGGCGCGATGGGGAATTCCCCGGCGGAAGTGGTCAAGAAGTATCTCTCGCTCGATTCAAAAGGGGTCCGCCTCGACAATAGCTCCTTTGACGCGCTGGCTCCGTACGTCACCTGGAAACAAGAACCGCCGTGGGGACGGATCGTGGTCGTGCAGGGCTTCACGGTGCCCGACGATCTGCTTCAGTGGCAGATCGTCAACATGTTGGAGGTCGTCATCCCGGTGGAATTCACCGTCCTGGGAGCGGTGTATATGGAGACCGCGAGTTTCGTGCCCGAACCGACCGTTGAGCAGGTACGGCTCCGCGTAAAGCTCATCAACAACCGCTGGCGGATCACCGAGCCGGTGCTCCCCCCTCACGTCGGGCAGAAGCGAATGATCAACTTCGCCAAGCAATCGTTGTTTGAAGAAGCAGACCCGATGCGGCGCGAGACCTTGGCGTTGTTGCAGGCGGAGCTGACGAAGGCCAAATAGCATGGGAAAGGCTGCAATAGACCTCCTCATTTTCGATTTTGACGGGACGCTCATCGAGTCCAGATGGGACATCGCGGAGTCCGTCAACCTGACCCTACGGGATCTGAGCCTCCCGGAGCGTCCCGTGGAGGAGATCTTCGGCTTTGTCGGAGACGGCGTGAAGCGTCTGCTGAGGCTCTCGGTAGGGGAGGACAACCTCTCGCGCTATGAAGAAGCCTTGCGCGTATTCCGCGGGCACTATCTGGAGCATTGCCTGGACCGGACGCGCTTCTACCCCGGTGTCGAGCCGATGTTGAGGCACTTCGCGTCCAAAAAAAAGGCGGTGGCCACTAACAAGTCGATCGAGTACACCAACGTGATCCTCGATGGTCTGGGTCGCCATTATTTTGCCTACGTCGTGGGAGGGGACAACGGCTACGGGTTGAAGCCGGACCCCGGCATGCTGTTGCATGTTATGGAGGCGTTGAAGGTGCCCAAGGAACGGACGGTGCTCGTGGGCGACAGCACGAACGACATCAACGGAGGCCACCAGGCAGGGATCAGGGTCTGTGCCGTCGGCTACGGCATGGGCAATCGCGAGAAAATGCTGGCCTGCGGGCCGGATTGGTTTATCGAACGACCGGAAGATTTGATGGAGATCTTCATATGATAAACGCAGCGAATCGTGTATCTCGTGGAGCGTATCCCGCTCAAGAATTTCAGGTTGCAATTTTCAGGTTTCAAGTTGCTGGAGGAATCCCAAACATGAAACTTGAAACATGGAACTCGAAACTTCCGAGTGGGCGACGAACGAGGCTTCACGCGTCACGCGTCACTATGCTTTTCCTCGCTCTGGCTTTCAGCCTGAGCCTCAACCTCGACGCGCTGCATGCCGCTTCTCCCAGCCTCGCCGATCGCGTGATCGAACACAAGTTGGCCAACGGCCTGACCGTCTTGATGGTGGAGCGCCACCAAACGCCGGTGGTGTCGATCAACATGACGTTCCGCGTGGGCGGTCTGAACGAACAGGTGGGACAGACGGGAATCGCCCACCTATATGAACATCTGGCCTTCAAGGGCACGAGGACGATCGGAACGAGGGACTATGCCAGAGAGAAGCCGATGCTCGACGAATTGTTCCGCGTGGGTACAGAGTTGGACCGCCTGCAGCGGGAGCTGCAAAGCAGATCGGATGCCCAAACAGGGACACCTGACCCCACCCTGGAGGCATTACAGAAGCGGTTCAAGGAGCTGCAAGAGCAGGCGGGGCAGTTCGTGGTCGGCAATGAGATGGCGCTGCTCTATCAGCGTCACGGCGGTGTCGGCCTCAATGCTTCCACCGGCAAAGACATCACTCGCTACATGATCAGCCTGCCCGCGAACCGCCTGCCGCTCTGGGCGGCGGTGGAGGCCGACCGAATGGCTCAACCGGTCCTGCGCGAGTTTTACAAAGAACGCGGGGTCGTCATGGAGGAGCGGCGCTTGCGAACGGACGACAGTCCGAACGGACTGCTCTTCGAAACCTTCACGGCGGCGGCGTTCCAGGCGCATCCCTATGGAGTGCCGACCATCGGCTGGGGATCGGACATTCTTTCCCTCACGCCGGCGGCCACCGAGGAATTCTTCAAGACCTACTATGGTCCCGGCAACGCGACCATCGCCATCGTCGGCGACATCAAGCTCAACGAAGTGATCGAGCTCATCGAGAACACGTTCGGGAAGATCCCTCCGTCACCGCCCCCTCCGGCAGTGGTGACGGTCGAGCCGCCTCAGCGAGGCGAGCGACGAGTGGAGGTCGAGTTCGACGCGGAGCCGATCCTGGCGATCGGCTACCACAAGCCTGGGTTGGGACATGACGACGATTATGTGTTCGATGTGATCGACGAGCTGCTGACGGAGGGGGTCACGTCGCGACTCTATAAGGCGCTCGTGCTCCAGAAGAAGCTCGCCGGGTCGGTGGGGTCCGACTCGAACTACCCCGGCGTCCGCGCGCCGAATCTCTTCACGATCACGGCGACCCCGTTGGCGCCCCATACGGCGGCGGAGGTCGAAGCGGCCGTCTACGAGGAGATCGAACGGTTGAAGACCGAACCGGTCCCGGCGAAGGAACTGGAGAAGATCCTGAACAATCTCGATGCGGACCTGGTCCGCTCGCTCCGCTCGAACAGCGGTCTCGCCTCGCAGCTCGCGCTCTATCAGACTGTGGCGGCTGACTGGCGGTATGTCCTCCGCGCGCGCGATCGCATCGCCGCAGTGACGCCGGCGGATATTCAGCGGGTCGCCACGCGATATCTGACCAAATCCAATCGCACGGTGGCGACCTTGGTGAAGAAGCCCGGCGATCGCAAGGTGGCGGCGATGCCGAACGAGGTGAAGCCATGACGCGGATAAAGTGCGAGGGGTCAGGGGTGAGGGGTGACGTCTCAGGCCTGAGACGAGGGAAACAAGCAAGGGGCAGGATGGTCTCATTGACGCACGCCGCCGTGCTCATCGCCTGGGCCGTCATGGCCGTCCACGTGGCTTCAGTCTCCTTCGCCGCGGACGTGATCCCGGCTGATCCGCGTCAGATGAAGTTCCCCACAGTTGAGTTCAATCCGCCTGAGCCGGAACGGGTGGTATTGGATAACGGGCTGGTCGTCTATCTCCTGGAAGACCACGAATTGCCGCTCGTGACGGTGAGCGCCATCATGAAAACAGGAGGCTGGCTCGACCCGTCCGACAGAGTCGGACTCGCCGCCCTGACGGGTGTCGTCATGCGGACGGGCGGCTCGGCGCGCATGTCCGCCGAGGAGGTCGATGAGGAGTTGGAACAGCTCGCGGCTTCGCTGACGATCGCCATCGGGCGACAATCCGGCACCGCGTCGCTCGATGTACTGAAGAAAGACCTCAAGAAGGGGCTCCGGATCTTTGCCGACCTCATCCGGACTCCGGCCTTCGATCCTTCGCGGGTGGAGTTGGCGAAACTGCAGGCGCTCGAGGGGATCAGGCGGCGGCAAGACAACCCGGGGTCGGTGGTCAGCCGGGAGTTCGCCAAGCTCTTGTACGGGGCGAACCATCCGTCGGCGCGAGAGACCAGCATTCAATCCGTCACAACAATCACGAGGGAAGACCTTGTCGAGTTCCATCGGCGGACGGTCCATCCCAACGGCATGATCCTAGGAGTTACCGGCGACTTCGTGAAAGACGACATGCTGGCGATGCTTCGCGAGGTTTTGGGGGACTGGGCCAAGGGACCGGTGCCTGAGCTCAAGATCCCAAGCGTCGATGAAGGCCACGATCGGCTTCCGGCGGTGCGTTTTGTGAACAAGGAGACCTCTCAAACGCATCTGCGGGTGGGGCATCTGACCCTCAGAGAAAACGATCCGGATTATGTCGCTCTCGCCATCGCCAATGACATCCTCGGCGGCAGCACATTTCGCAGCCGGCTGTTCAACGACGTGCGGACCAAACGCGGGCTGGCCTACTCGGTGGGGAGTCGTCTCAACGCCGGCGTCCATGATCAAGGAGTGTGGCTGATGCGGGCCGAGACCAAGCTCGCGTCCACTCAGGAAGTGATCGCCCGCTTCGTCGCCAACCTGGAACGGGTCCGGACCGAGCCGGTGACGGACGAGGAGCTGGCGGAGGCCAAGGAGGCGTACGTCAATTCGTTCGTCTTTTCGTTCGCGAGTCCTTCGGCGATCGTCAGTCGGCTGATGGAGTTGGAGTATGACGGCCTGCCCAAGGACTTTCTCCAGCAGCTCCGCGAGAAGGTCGTCAAGGTGACCAAAGACGATCTGCTGCAAGCGGCCAAGAAGCATCTGCACCCCGATCGTCTGAAGATCATCGCGGTCGGTCCCGGCGAAGCGTTGCCGCGGCTGCTGTCGGGATTTGGGGAGGTGAAGGAGATAAAGCTGGCGCCGGAAGGATGATGGAAAGCCGGACGGTTCATGCAGACTTTTTGCTCGCGCACCCCCACGATGAAGCTGTGGTCGGTGGACGCGCGCAGCCAGGCTTTCATGGCCCACCGAGCCCCAAGAGCGGTGAGTGGAGAAAGCGCTTGTTCGACGGCTGCAATAGCAGCGGAGACTCTGAACCCTTCGCACATAAAGGGGATTGAGGAAGCTCAGGGAGTCCGCGGAAAGAAACAGGTAAGAGACAACCTATTGAGCTTGTGCGGCATGGAAGAAAAATTCTAGAGGCTCACTGTTGCTCAAACTTGAATATTGACACTTGCCAATAGGGTGCGTAGCATCCGTGCCCGTGCAACCTGCCACCAACACTCGATCTCGACTAGCGAAGAACAAACTCATTGGCAGAGGTCATCGAATGCTTCAATCAGGCAATTCCCGAGTTGCCGAAACAGAAGCGACCTACCAGGAAGCTTCTCCACGTTCTCCGCGAAACCAACTCCCCCTGTTCAGCTTTGGATCTGCGGACCCAGCCAATGGTGTGTTTCGAGACCCGGCCTTCGGAGAGAACAAGAGTCTGCCTGTGCACCGTTGGGTTCCATGGATTGCCGGATTCTCGGCGTCATTCGTCGACAGCGTGTGTGCCGCCTACCTGCGCCCGGTCAGCGGGCCTAGAAGAAGGCTTGTGCTCGATCCCTTCGCTGGGGTTGGCACGACACTCTTGCAGGCTGTTCTTAATGGCCACGATGCCATCGGCTTCGAGATCAATCCCTACCCGGCGCTGGCGGCGACAGCCAAGCTCCAAACTTTCACGATCAACCTCGAACAGTTTGATGCGTGGATAGACGAGGCGAGACGGGCGGGGAAAACCTGGCGCTCGGAGCCCCCGCCGAACGGGATCGGTGCGCCGAATCTGAAAACGCGAATCCCGTTCTTGAGTCCTCGCGTGGAGCGACAGGTGCTGCACGCGCTGGGTTTCTTTGCGTCGATCCCGGATGAACGCATTGCAACCCTGTTCCGCATCGCTTTGGGCTCTATCATCGTGACCGTCTCCAACTACACCTATGAGCCGAGTCTGGGCTCTCGACCCGGAGCAGGAAAACCGTTGGTCGAGGATGCCGATGTCTTGGCCGTCTTACTCCATAAGCTACACCACATGCGGGCCGACATCGCGTGGCTTCGGGAACAGACACACGAGACAACGGCCGTCGGGGCGGGCCGGGTTCTGAATGCGAATTTTTTGACCGACCATGACGAGCTGGAGGCGGCATCGGTGGACTTGATGGTCACATCGCCTCCGTACATGAACAACTATCACTATGTCCGCAATACCAGGCCGCAGTTGTACTGGCTCTCCTTCATCTCGTCGCCGCAACAGCAACGGGAGCTGGAAACGGGCAACTTAGGGAAGTTTTGGCAGACCGTGCGAGACGGGCACGACCTCACACTGAACTTCCAACACCGTGAGCTTGAAAAAGTTCTTAAACAACTCCGTGAAATTCGCAAGAGTGCCGGGGCCTATGGTGGCCCAGGATGGGCCAATTATGTGGTCTCCTACTTCAATGATTGCGATCGCTTCCTCGGGGTCTTGAAGAGAGTGATGAAGCGAGGTGGAGTGGGAGTGATTGTGATCGGTAATTCAATCATTCAGGGCTTGGAGATCAAGGTTGAACGAATCCTTGGAGAGATTGCCGTCCAGCAAGGATTTGAATTGGAGGGAACTCCCTGTATCCGGGACAAGAGAGTCGGGGCCAGCGTCACACAGTCATCCGTCCGCAGGGGACTTCCAACGAAGGCCACCTTGTACGAGTCGGCGGTCATCATACGGAAGCCCTGAGGATGGGATTCGATGCCCGACGAACCGTACAATCCGCTCGAAAAGTCCAATCTTGGCGAAAGTGTCACCAAGGCTCTGCTGGAGCGGCCGGTCGTCTCGCTTCCTCCGCCTGAGCCGTTTGAAGGGGCCGGCATCTATGCGATCTACTATGCGGGGTCGTTCTCCGCTTATCATGAGCTTGCGAAGAACAATCGTCATCATCGATGGGCTGCTCCGATCTACGTCGGGAAGGCCGTTCCTCCCGGCGCTCGCAAGGGGGGGCTATGGCCTTGGAGAGGACCCCGGTGAGGTTCTCTACAGGCGGCTGCGAGAGCATGCCGACTCGATCGAGCAAGCGGAGAATCTTGAGTTGGCGGACTTCCGATGCCGGTATTTGATCGTCGATGACATCTGGATTCCGCTGGGCGAGTCGCTGCTGATTACGATGTTTTCCCCGTTGTGGAACCCGCAGATCGACGGCTTTGGGAACCACGATCCGGGGAAAGGAAGATACAACCAGCAGCGATCATCATGGGACACGGTCCATCCGGGCCGACCTTGGGCCGCGAAACTTCAACCGAATAGCCGGACGGCCGAGCAGATTACAAGAGACGCGGCGAAATTCCTCGGCGGTCTTGCCTCGAAATCCTAAGCCTCTTATCCCCCTCACACAGCGATCTCGAACTGAATTCGTTCATAGGGAACGGTCGGGGTGACGGAGTCCCGCAGATGCGCTCCGGGTTCCAAGTGCACCAGTCCGAGATCGGCTAACAGCTTCAGATCGGTATGGACGTTCTTAAAGTCCCGACGCATCAGCTTCGCCAACGCGGCAATGGAGCGGGGATGACGAGTCCGAATGAGATGCAGCAAGGTCAGGCGTGACGGCGTGAGCACTTGCCGCATCGCTTCGACACTGACGAAGTAGACCCCTGTTCGCTTGGACAGGCTCTTGCCAGCCTGAAGAGCCTTGAGCGTGGTGCCGAACTCCTGCAGCCCTTCTTCTAACGAGCGAACTCCCACTTTGAGCCTCTTAACTTTCATTTTCCGAACTCCTTCTTTACCGCTGCGACATCGCGACGAAAATCCTCGATCAGACGTTCAATGGTCGTGAAGACGTACGGACTTGTGGTGGTGCGAAAATGCCGATGATCGCCTTTGCGTTCATGGTGGTCGTACCCTACCAACCGTCTCCCTTTGTGTATATAAACCAAGGAATACTTGAAACCGTGGGATGTGGCCGGCGTCCTCGGAACGTGATAGGCTTAAATTTCCACCAGCCCTCCCTGCTCATCCACGTACTTCGTGTGGAGGACCAGCTTCGCCTTCGGCATATGGCAGTAAACACCATAGCCAGATGGAGTGTCAAGGAAGGCATCCTGAACAGCTCAGCGGAAGTCACATTGCCGTGCCTTGATCGGCTACCGTCTGGGAGAGTAGTGTGGAATCAACGTGAATGTGAACGCGCCGAAGTGTTGAACGGAGGTGATCATGGCCACCTATCTGATGCTCCTCAACTGGACGAATCAGGGGATCAAGAATGTGAAGGACTCGCCCAAGCGATTGGATGCGGCGAAGAAGCTCGCGAAGGACATGGGCGGGGAGGTAAAGGCCTTTTACATGACGCAGGGGACCTATGATCTTGCCTTGATAGTCGAGATGCCCAACGACGAGAAGCTCGCGAGCTTCGTGCTGAAGCTCGGCTCGTTGGGTAATGTGCGAACGACGACCATGAGGGCCTATTCGGAAGAGGAATACCGAAAGATCATCGGCGGGCTTGGCTGAAACCCGAAGGCGTGATGGGCAATGGCGCTTCAGATCAGAGTGATACAAGGCAGTATTTTGGAGGTGACCGCCGATGCGATCGTCAACGCCGCCAACAGCTTGGGATTCATGGGAGGCGGAGTCGCCGGCGTCATCAAACGTGCTGCTGGGCAGGGCGTTGAAGATGAGGCCAGAAAGCAGGCACCGATCGAAGTCGGGAAAGCGGTACTGACCTCCGGCGGCGAGACCAGGTTTAAGGGAATCATTCACGCGCCGACGATGCCGCAACCGGCGATGCGGATTCCCGCCGAGAACGTCGCCCTCGCGACAAGCGCGGCGCTCGAGCTGGCCGACGAACGAGGGTTCGAGTCCATCGCCCTGCCCGGGATGGGCACGGGGGTCGGCGGTGTTGATCCCAACGATGCCGCCATGCGGATGATTCGCGAAGTCCAACGGTATTCGCCTGTCACTCTCAAGACTGTTATCCTTGTGGATATTGATCCGGCGATGGTGAGCGCATGGCGCCTTGCGCTAGCAAATAGCGAATAGCTAATAGCGAGCAGCAAGATTTGTGCTATTCGCCGCCCGCTGTTCGCTATCAGCTTGATCTTTATGCCTCTCGAAGACGATCTGCGCGACATCCTCCGGAAAGCCCGCGTCGGGCAAGGCCTCTCGGTTGCCGATGTGGCTCGCCAGACAGGGTTGCCGGGCTCCGATATCACCGCGTTGGAGCGAGGCGACCAGCCGCAACATCGGGATGAGCTGATGGCTGTCGCCAAGGCGCTCGGCCTTCGTGTCGATCCGCTCGAACACATCGCGATCAAACACTGGATGCCCCAGCCGACACCCCCGCTTTCCTTCGTGGAGACGATTCACGGTAACATCAACGGCTATGCCGTGAAGGGGTATGTCCTGCATGACGATGAGAAGGCGGTGATCATCGACACCGGCTACAACGCGTTGGCGATCCTGGATGTGCTGCACCGCTGTGGCCTGGAGCTCATCGCAATTTGTCTCACGCACGGACATGCCGACCACGCGGAGGGGATCGACCGTCTGCTGCAGCACCGCGAGGTGCCGGTGTATGTCGGACCCGAGGACCTCCCTTTGATGCGCTGGCGTCCGCGCGCGGACTTGCTGGCGGTCCCGAGCGACGGGCAGATTCTCCAAGTAGGAACTCTCACCGTGCGCTGCATGGTCACGCCGGGACATACTCCCGGAGGCATGTGTTATCGCCTTGAGCAGGACGGGCAACGCGTCTGTTTCGTGGGCGACACGATCTTTGCCGGCTCCATCGGAGGATCCAACCCTGCCACGCTTTATGCCACCCATCTGGAATCCGTCCGCCGGCGTGTGTTGAAATTGCCCGAGACGACGTTCTTGTTGCCCGGCCACGGGCCGGCCACGACGGTCCGCGAAGAGCTGCTCTTCAATCCGTTCGCGGAAGCCGGATAAGGTGTCTCAATGGATCGACCGGACGACGCATCAACCCCGCTCCCGAGTCGCCCCCTGCATGTCGCTGGCCCCTCACCGACTCCCGATGGTCCGGTGCCGAACGGGCACATGGAGGGATCCCACCCTCAAAGGATTGCGCTTCCGCTCAGCCTGTTCCTTCTCACGATCTTCACCACCCTCTGGGCCGGCGCCTATCAGAACAACCCGGATCCGTTTCATCCGATCAGGGGCGCGTTCCAACTGTTGATCGACAACCCCGGCGCGCTGGCGAAGGGCATCCCCTTTGCCGGCACGCTCATGCTCATCCTGGTGACCCACGAGCTCGGGCACTTTCTGTTCTCGCGGATCCACCGGGTTCCGGCCTCGTTCCCGCTCTTCATTCCGGGGCTTCCGTTTTTCATCGGCACCTTCGGCGCCATCATCCGGATGCGGGGCCCGATCCTCGATCGACGGGCGCTCTTCGATATCGGAGTCGCGGGTCCGATCGCCGGATTTCTCGTCGCGATCCCCGCGCTTGTCATCGGGTTGTCGCTCTCGCGGGTTGTTCCCGTCCAATCGACCAGCGGAGTGAGCCTCGGAGAGCCGTTGATCCTTCAGTTCATCTCCTGGCTCGTCTTCGGGTCCCTGCCGGCGCATGTGGATGTGGTGTTGCACCCTGTCGGGCTGGCCGCCTGGTTCGGTCTCTTCGTGACGGCGCTGAACCTGATTCCGATCGGACAATTGGACGGCGGCCATGTGGCCTACGCGCTCTGGGGCGAGCGGCAGCGCACGCTCGCGCTGGCGGTCATCCCCATTCTCGCCGTCTTGGGGTATGTGGGCTGGCAAGGGTGGTTCGTGTGGATCGCGATGGCCGGATTAGTGGGTTTCGGCCATCCACCGGTGCTGAATCCCGAGATCGCGCTGGGGCGGACTCGCCTGTGGGTCGGGCGCGCGGCGGTGGCCATCTTAGTCCTGACCTTTTCGCCTATTCCCATCGCAGTCCGCTGACGCGGGGTCGCGACCATCTCGTGATGCGTGAAGCGTGCCGCGTGGCGGAAGGCGATGTGACGCCCTTCCATTTCACCAACCGGGTTGGACGCACCGTTCTCATCCCAAGGCCCCACGGTTGCAAAGAACTCCGGCTTAAGCGACACTCTTTCGCCATCGTGGAGAAACGCCATATGAGACATACCAGACCAACACACAATCTGACGATAGACGGTTTGGTTCTCGTCGTTGCGCTGCTCCTGCCTCCTCTTGCAAGCCTCGCGACGGAACGCTTTTTGCTGGTGCACGACGGCGAAGCCGTGAAGGATGAACAGACAGGCCTTCTCTGGGAACAGAGCCCGGATCTGATCCATGACGTGTGGAGCGCCTCCATCGCGCGCTGCGCCACGAAAACCGTCGCCGGACAGAAGGGGTGGCGCGCGCCCTCCGTGGAAGAATTGAAGAGTCTCATCGACCTGGATCAGCAGGATCCCGCCCTTCCGCCCAAGCATCCCTTCACCAATATCAAGTCCGAAATCTTTTGGACGGCCACCCCGTCGCCCACCGACGACATCGTCGCATGGCAGGTAAGCTTTTTCAGCGGCCAAGCGGTCACCGATCAAAAGTCCGGCACCCGCCGCATGTGGTGCGTCTTGGGCGAGATGAAAAAGTGACCGATCACATCTCGCCACGCCTTCAGCACCGAACGGGTGCGCATCAATGCCTTGCGGGCCTCATGAGCGCGGTTGCCGGTCTGGCACTGCACATGGGGCTGGCGATCAAGGCCGCGGCGCTTGACGCGGCATCCGCAGGTACGCCGAGCGGTCCGGCTTCCTTTTCCACCTCCGCTGAGGAGGCGCATTGGTACTACGGCGCCTATCTCGACGTCAGCTATCCGATCGATTTTAACTTTCCCGAGAACCATCTGTTCCGAACTCGGACGACTACCCCGAGGGTCAATGAGCTGACGCCAAATATGGCCCTGGCCCATATCAAGAAGGACGCGACGGTGGAATCACGCTGGGGGATGGAATTCGGCGTGCAAAATGGTTACGACAGCAAGGACTTCGCGTTCGGGCAGGATCGGCCCCACGTCGGCAGCGCCGACACGCTCCGGCACTTCTCCCGCGCCAACGTGTCGTACCTGCTCTCGCCGAACGCCGATGGGCCGACCGTGACCGTCGGACTGTTCAACAGCCTGATCGGCTATGAATCGTTCTATGCCAAGGACAACGCGAACTACACTCGTTCGTGGATCGCGGACAATTCGCCCTACATGATGTTCGGCGTGAACGCGCGATACCCGGTGCGTCAGGATCTGGCGGTGACCCTGGCCGTCATCAACGGTTATTGGCACCTCGCGCATCCCAACAACCAGCCGAGCTACCTCGCGCAAGCCCTGTGGACGCCGACGAGTCGGCTGACCATCACCCAAAACTTCTACTACGGTCCCGACCAGATGAACACCGACCTGAAGTTCTGGCGCTTCTTCTCCGACAGCATCGTTCAGTGGAAGAGCGAACAAGTGACGGTCGCATTCTCCTACGACATCGGCACCGAACGGATGGCGGAGCGTCCCGACGGGTTGCGCACTTTTTGGACCGGTTCGGCTGTGTTCACCCGCTGGCAAGTCTGTGAGCGGTGGGCGGTGGCGGTAAGACCGGAATTCTACTGGGATCGGAACGGAAGACAGACGGGCGTCGAGCAGGTGGTGAAAGCCATCACCACGACGATTGAGTACGTGCTGCCCTATTCACGGACGAACACGAGACTTCGCGTGGAACACCGCTATGACGATTCGACCGGGAGGCAAGGGGGCTTCTTCAAAGGAGGAGATGTGCAGCCCGGCGTGCCGGGTCTCGCGCAAGCTCAACATCTGCTGATCCTCGCCGTCCTCTGGACCTACGACTCGCCGTGAGCGGATGTTGAAACGGCCGCGAGATCAACGCAATGCGGGCTTCTTGCGCAGTCCTCCCAGACGCTCGCCGACTCTGATGGACAGTTGCTCAAGGGCAAGGCGTTCCGCCTGTCCGATCGTGTCCCGGTCATCCAGTGTCGCGGCTGGCCCCACTCGCTTGGCCATGCCTTCGCCTTCATCGGTTCCAAGGAGCTCACCGGAACCGACCGACCAGAGAGATCCTTTGAGTCTCGCGAGGGCCTCGCTGTGGGTTCCATCAGCTACGTAAGCGCCGACGATCGTCCAATACCATAGACCCGCCTTGGCGTTGTTGTACCGGTCGATGGCGCCCGCGCCGGAGACCACGAGCAACAGATCGGCGCGATAGCGACGAGCGGCGGCACGGAGGGCTCCGATCGTCCGACTGGGGAGACTCGAGTCCGGAAGGAACCAGCTCTCGGACAGTAGGCCCTCCGCCTTCAACGCCGCTGCCCAAGTCATGAGGCGATCGCGATCCTCGGCATTCCACTCGAACTGCCGATGGAGATAGCCGGTCGGTTGTAGGTATATCGCAAGCTTGAGCGGCGGCGTCAAATGAGGTGCTGATGACGCCTCCATGACGGCTGTTCCGGCGATCGCCTCAAAATCTCGCTGCACGAGAGCGTCGAGCGCACGACGATCCAGGCCGAGGCTGCTCGCACAGCCGGCGAGAAGCAGGAGGGCGATCGACAAGAAGGGAAACATGTCTACCTCGACTCGGCCCTGACAGTAACACACATCCCAGTCGGCCTCTACCTCGTCGCATAAGCGGCAAGAAGGCTGCGCTTTCGCTCCGCTCTGTCGTATACTGTGCGGCCTTGTGGGAGTGGTTCGGAGGACACGAGCCGTGTTGTCATCGTTGAGTCCAACCAGCAAACGGGCGGTCCTTCTTGTCCTCTTGGTCGGGCTCTACGCCTCCGTCGGCTTCTTTGTCGTGCCCGCCGTCATCAAATCCGTCCTGCTGTCGCAGATTGCGGAGAAGCTCGGGCGCCAGGCCGCAGTCCGCGAAGTCGCCTTCAATCCCTTTGAGCTGTCGCTGACCGTCAGGGGGTTCGGTCTCCCGGATCGGGACCAGCAGACGCCCCTCGTCGGCTTCGAGGAATTCCATGTCAACTTCGAGCTGTCCTCCCTGTTCAACCGTGCCTTCACCTTCAAGGAGATTCGTCTCCTTCTCCCGTACGTGCGACCCGTCGTGCGTCGCGACGGCCATCTGAATTTATTGGACCTCGCTTCGCCAGCCTCCGACTCCCCCGCCTTGCAGGAACCCCATCGTGATTCAGAGGAGAAAGCACTGCCGCCGGTCATCATCGAACTCTTCCACGTCGATCAGGGCATCGTCGAGTTTCACGACTTCACCAAGGCACCAGCGTTTGAAGCCAACGTGGTGCCTATCGGGTTCACGCTGAGAAATTTCCAGACCATGCAGGGTAGCGAGAATCCATACAGGTTTACCGCTGAATTCGGTAAAGACGAAGCCCTGGACTGGACCGGCACGTTTTCTCTTGAACCGGTCAAATCAGCGGGAACGATCGCGCTCAGCGGTCTCCATACGCGCACCATCTGGAGTTACTTGCAGGAGCGCCTTCGCTTCGAGATCACCGACGGGGTGATCGACTTCAAGGCGGCCTATAAGGTCGATTTGGGCGAGAAGGAGGTGCAAGCCCTCGTCGCGGACGGAAAATTCAGCGTGACAAATTTGAAGGTCGGCGAAAAGAGCGGGAACCAGCCGCTGCTCTCGGTGCCGTCTCTCACGGTTGAAGACATCGACGTGAACGTCGCCCGGCGTGACGTGACGATCGGCGTGATCAAGTCGAAGGATGTGCGGGTCGTTGGATGGCTGGACAAAGACGGGAGCGTCAACCTGCAGCGACTCTTCGCTCCGGCACAGCCGATAACGGAGCCGGTCGATCAACACGGCCCGACGGCTGATCAGTCCTCCGCGCCCGAGTCGGCCGCGGAGCAGTGGTCGATCCACTTGAAGGATATCTCTTTAGACAACTACGGCATAGCGTTTCAGGATCGGAGACCGGTGACTCCTGTCACCGTCGCGATCGAGCCGCTGCATCTCGCGTTGAAGGACGTAACCTGGCCCCCCAAGAAGCCGATCGAGGTGAGTTTGGCTCTGAAGTTGAACGAAACGGGATCGGTCTCAACAAACGGCATGGTGTCGATTGAGCCTCTGACCGCAGATATGGACCTCGACATCGCGCGGATCGCCTTCAAACCGTTTCAACCTTATGTGGATCAGGTAGCGAGGGTGACGGTGATAGACGGCGCGGCGGACCTCAAAGGCCATGTCCGGTACGTCAAACGGCCCTTGAGCGGGCCGCAGCTCACTTTCGATGGGTCGGCCGGCATCACCCGGTTCCAGACAAAGGAGAATGTACTCAATCAGGATCTGCTCAAGTGGGATGCATTGCTCTTGAATGGAGTGTCCCTCGAGGTGGAACCGACCAAGGTGAAGATTGGTGAGGTGGTCCTGCAGAAACCGTGGGTACGTGCGGTGGTCGCGCCCGATGGATCGATGAACGTCGTGAAGCTCGCTGTAGCGCAGTCGCCCGGCGGAGTCTCGGAGCCTCCTTCGCCGGCGACAGCGACGACCGGGCACGACGGGAAGGCGACGAAGAACGGCTCCTCGGCGCCGTCCCCGCCGGTCAGGATCGATCAGGTGCGCGTGATCGACGGAACCGTTCAGTTTGCCGACCTATCGATCGCGCCGCCGGTCAACACCGGTATCCAAGCGTTGACCGCGACAATCAGGGGACTTTCATCGGCCAATCTCTCAAAGGCCGACGTGGCCCTTGAGGCGAAAGTCGGCGGCAGCGCCCCGTTCAAGATCAGCGGCAAGATCAACCCCCTGAGTGAGGAGGCCTACAGCGACCTCATCGTGCTGGCGAAGAGCATCGAGCTCACGGCTGCGTCCCCGTACGCGGGCAAATACGCCGGCTATGCGATCACGAAGGGGCAGCTCTCGCTCGACTTACAGTACAAGCTGTCCAAGAAGTCGCTCGAGGCGGAGAACAAGGTCCTGGTGGATCAACTGACCCTGGGGAGCAAGACCAATAGTCCTGATGCGACATCGCTGCCGGTGCCGCTTATCGTCGGATTGTTGAAGGACCGGCACGGGCGGATCGAC
Organism: Nitrospiraceae bacterium; assembly: GCA_037446055.1. Classification (GTDB taxonomy): domain Bacteria; phylum Nitrospirota; class Nitrospiria; order Nitrospirales; family Nitrospiraceae; genus JBBIJI01. The sequence goes on along the minus strand of JBBIJI010000038.1, from coordinate 14,571 downwards.
ATTGATCTGCCGGTGCGCGGCAACCTCAACGATCCGGACTTCAAATATGGGCGCGCGCTGCTCAGTGTGCTGGTCAACTTGGTCACCAAGATTGCGGTGTCCCCCTTTTCCGCCCTGGGCAAGTTGATACCGGGAGCGAGCGAAGAAGATCTCAAGGCCGTCAAATTTGCGGCGGGAAGCGCGGTGCTGTCCGAGGACGAGGAGAAAAAGCTGACCGCGTTGGCCACGGCGTTGGAGGCACGTCCCGGCCTCAGGGTCGAAGTGACGGGAAGCGCCGATCCGGAGGCCGACCGGCTTTCGCTCGCGGACGGGAAGGTGCGACGCGAGATTCAACTGATGCGGCTGGCCGAGCTCAAGGCCGAAGGACAGCCGGGTCCGTCCAACGTGGAGGCGGTGGAGCTCTCTGAGGCAGACGCCGCGCGCTTGTTGAAAGACTTGTATGTGAAGAAATTCGGGCAAGAGCCAACAGCCGGTGGCGGAGAGAAAGCGGCGCCAGATCAGGGCGCCACTCTCGTAATGATGAAAGAAAGACTGCGGGCGACGATGACCGTCGAGGATAGTGAGCTCCAATTGCTGGCTCAGGCACGGGCCGGACGCATCAAGGACGTTCTCCTGAAGCAAGGCTCCTTGCCGCCGGAACGAGTTTTTCTCACCGAGATCAAGCTCGAGGCGAAGACCGAGCATGATCTCGTGCCGAGCGGGATGAGCCTCTCTGCGATCTAATGGGAAAAGGCAGGGTAGGATCTGTGGCCGGAAGGAAGCCTATTGTCCGGGGCGAGAAATCTGTACGGCAACGGCTTGGGCTTCTTTTTGATCCGCAGGCGCCACACGGAGGCCGTCTAGGGTGAGAAAATACCCGCCGAGGCCCGGCGCCTGCACGTTCGCCTTCACGAACACATGGTCGCCTTCAGCCACGTCGGGCTCTCGCAGCATCGGCACGCCGCACAGGCCCAACACGGCGACGGAGAGGGAGCCGGTTTCGTCCTGCAGGCGAAACAGGTAGGCGCTGTAACAGACCGTTCCGCTCGGCTGTTCGTAAGGCTCGAGCGGTTTCACGTTGTGCACGATCCCTTCGAGGAGGACGGGCCGGAGGTGATAGGTTTCCGGCGAGGCCAGCACCTCTTTTATGGGAACGGGCTCGTCAGTGAAAGTTTCTGCGGCGACCCCCTCGCAGAAAGCAACACTACACCAGAGACCAATCAGGCCGGCACAAGCGATCGCCCATCGTTGAGACACCACGCCCGTCATGGCCGGTGCATTGTACCATTCGTAGTTCTCACCCGCGACGGTCCTCGCTATAATCGCTCCGCGTTTCCACAAGCTGGAGGAACAGAATGACCGTTCATGATTCACGACTTGATGCTTACATTCGGGAAACCCGCGCGCGATTTGAAGACTGGCTGGGCCAGGCCGTGGAGCTTCCCTCGATCAGCATGGACCCAAGACATGCGCCCGACATTCGGCGCATGGCCGAGCTGGCGGCGCAGTGGTTGCGCGAGCTCGGCGCGGAAGCTCACATCGTCGAGACGCCAGGCTATCCTGTGGTCTCCGGTGGATGGACGACCGGCAAGCAGCACCCGACGGTGACGATCTACAACCATCTCGATGTGCAACCGGCCCAAGAGCCGGAATGGAAGCAAGCGCCGTTCGCATTTCGTAAAGAAGACGGCGTCTATCGCGGACGCGGTGCGACGGATGACAAAGGGCCGGCGCTCACTGCTCTGTTCGCCGCGAAGTACACGATCGAGCACGGTGTACCGCTCAACATTCGCTTGCTCTGGGAGTTGGAAGAAGAGAACGGGAGCCCCAGCTTCGCCGCAGCGCTCCGCGATCACGTGCACATTCCGCGGCCGGATTCCGTCATCGTCTCCGACACGATCTGGATTTCTAAAGATCGACCGGCGATGCCCTATGGCCTGCGGGGCCTGGCCGGGGCGCGCTTGGTCCTGCGGACCGGCGAAAAAGATGCGCATTCCGGGTTAACCGGCGGGGCGGCGCGCAATCCACTGGCTGAACTCATGGATGTCGCGATGGCCTGCGTGGACGCCAAGACCGGCCGTGTGAAGATTCCCGGTTTCTATAAGGATGTGATCGCGCCGACGAAGGCGGAGATCAAGAGCTTCCTCGCGTCCGGCTTCCGGGTGAAGCGGTTCATGAAGGCCTATGGCTTTCAGTCGCTGCGAACCGCGAAGCCTGCCGAGGTGCTCAGCCGCATCTGGGCCATGCCGACGTTCGAGGTGCATGGTCTGACCGGTGGCTATCACGGGCCGGGAGTGAAAACGATCGTGCCGGGCTATGGCGAGTTGAAGATCAGCATGCGGCTCGTGGCAAACCAAAAACCGGAGAAGGCGTTCGATTTACTTAAACGCTATGTCGCCAAGGTGAATCCCAACGTAAAGGTCGAGCGGGAGAACATGCTGCAGCCTTACCGCGGAAGCTTCGAGGGGCCCTACGTCGAGGCGGTCAAACGGGCCGTGAAGGCGGGATTCGGCAAAGAACCGGCCTTCATCCGCGAGGGCGGCTCGATCGGCGCGGTGGTCACGATGCAGAAAGCCTGGAAGGTGCCGATTCTCTTCATGGGCCTGAGCCTGCCCGAACACGGCTACCACGCACCGAACGAATACTTCGACTGGGGCCAAGCCTCCGGCGGGATGAGAGCATTCGTGCACTATTTCGTCGAACTCGCGAGAATGAAAAAACAGAACTGAGGACTGAGTGCTCGGGATTGAGTGAACGGCACCGCGTGCTCTGCTCCAAGTTTCTCCGAAGAGCCTCTGCCGGCCTAGCCGGATGGTCAATCGGTAAAATGCCTGCAAGGAGAACCCAGTTCGCAGGTAGCCTGAGAGCCATGGTCCATTGTTCCTCTCCTCTGAATGTGCTATCGTTTTGCTAGCATGTTGGCGGACGGGAAGAAAAGGAGGGAACCTATGGCACAAGTCCTTGTGCGGCAGCTTGACGAACGGGTCGTGGAACGATTGAAAAAGCGGGCGAAAGAGCACGGTCGATCGCTGCAATCTGAGGTGAAGACCATCCTTGAGGAGGCCGCACCCGACTATGAAGCGGCCTGGAAGCGGATTGAGCGGTTTCGCAAGCGCCTGAAGCGGTCTGGCCGCAAGTTTAGTGATAGCGCAGGCCTCATTCGTGAGGATCGCGACCGGTGATCCGTTATGTGGTGGACGCGAGCGTCGCGATCAAGTGGTTTCTTCCTGAGCCGCATGCTGAGGCGGCCGAACGACTCAGACCCTTGAGCCACCAGCTCCATGCACCTACGTTCTTCTGGCTGGAAATGGGCAATGTGCTCTGCAAGAAAATTCGGCGGGCCGAACTCAAGCCGGAAGAAGCGGAGTTTATTCTCACTGAGCTGCGTCATATCCCTCTGCGGCGGCATCCCGATGAACGACTGTTCCGTGCGGCCTATGACCTCGCGCTGTACACACGTCGCAGTCTGTACGATTGTCTCTATCTCGCCTTAGCCGAAGCCATAGAAGGAACGGTCGTGACGGCGGACCGGAAGTTCTTTGCGGCGTTGGCAAAGGGGCAGTACGGCCAGCGGATCTTGTGGATCGGAGACCTCCCGGAGTGATCATGACCCGTGCTCTCGAATGATCCTTCTTGGCAGTCCCGTTATCGGCTGAACGAAGTAATAGCGGGCTCACGATGCGGTCGTCACGATGCAGAAAGCCTGGAAGGCACCGATCCTCTTCAGTGGCCTGAGCCTGCCCGAGCACGGCTATCATGCGCCGCACGAATTCTTCGACTGGGGCCAAGCCTCCGGCGGAATGAAAGCGTTTGTGCATTACCTCGCTGAGCCCCCAATGATGGGAAAGAGGTAGTGCGGCCTGGTTGATCCCCTGTGCTCGCGCACCCCGCACACAAGAGGTTGGTGGACTGGCACCCGCATTGGCTCTTTGCTCCCGGAGGCCGCACCCTCGGCTAACCAAATCTGCAAGTTAAGGGCGGTGCTCCCTCGACGGCCGCAGTAGAGCCAACGCGGGCACCGGTCCCAGTAAGGGAACAGGCCAGCAAGCTCAGAAGGGCTATTTGTTTATCTCAGTGCCGGGGGACCCGTTGCTCCTCGGTAGCAATGGGTCGCGACGCGCGCAGTTGGGGGTCAGCCGGTCTGCTCTTGAGGGGGAGTTCGGTGCGACAGATGGCAAGGAGTACTCTTTGGATGATCATTCGCCGTTGCGAGGAATGGGTTTCCCGTCGCGAATAATGACGTCCTTCCGTTGATACACGGCCCTTCCCTTTAGCTTCTGTGCTGAATTTTCACTCCAAACGTATGGGTTCTGCCTCCTCCTGCTTCTCCGGCTCCGCTTTTCTCATACTTCCAATCTGATTTCGCCAGGAAGACCACATCCACACGCCATATAATGACGGGCTTGCCACGCTCCAACGATTCTGTCGGGTCGATGAGGTAACGCCAGATGATGTACCAACCAGGATGGTCGTAATGCGATTGAATCGCCCACGGTCTCTTACTACCTTTGCTCTCAAGAGACTCATTCGGTGAAGGCTTTGGGCCGGCACCTCGTCTGCGCAGATCAGGGAAACGCTGTTGGGCGGTGTCAATATGGCGGTGGTTCTCATAGTTGCTGACGGAATCCAAAGCCTTCGTGCCGTAGATTCCAACGAGCGCACTAAAGACATTGGCCTGTTCGTGGTAGAGCTCTACGAGTTCGGCGAGCTCTCGCTCGATGTAATCGATTGCGCGACGAACAGCGGCGATGTCGAGGCCAGGCGGAAGCGGTACTGAACGATTGAAGTCATCTTTTCGCGCCATTCACTCCATTCTCCGATGGCACGTACTCTGCCAGGGCAGGGATCGCCTGCTTCGCGAGTTGAAAGTAGCTTCGGTCTATTTCAAGGCCGATGCTTCGTAAACCAAGTGCGGTCGCGGCAGCGATCGTTGAACCGGATCCCATGAACGGGTCTAGTATCACGCCCTGTCCGAATGGCAGTGCAGCGCGAACAATCTGGCGCAAGAAATGTTGGGGTTTAAGGGAGGGATGAGGAGCAAGTTCTCTCTCTAGACCTCGCGCGGGAGATGAATAGATCAAGTCTTTGAACGGTTCTTCTGCTGAGATGCGTCTCAATCCGCCCGTTCTCCACTTCCTCAGGTTATCTTGTACGCGTCCCTCGCATGGTTTACGAAACAACCCCCATGGTTCCCAACAGGATTTCGGCATCACCGAAATTTCAGGAAATTCCTCATGAGCATTCTTGGGACGATCACCTCCGCGAAGGGTATACACGGCTCGGATGATCTCTCCTCGCTTTTCGAAGCCTGCTTGGATGAACGGCTCATAGACGAGATATGACACGAGGGGATTCGTGGCGATAAATATATGAGCACCGGGGACAAGAACGGGCAGAAGGGCTTCCGCCAACCTCTTGAAGAACCGCCGCAGTTCGCCTCGATCTCTGTCGGTCAAAACTGTAAAGCGCGGGAGAGGCTTGCGCTCGCAGCCATCGAATGCTGGAGGGATTCGCCATACTCCGCCACGCCCATTTCGCATCTTCGCTAGCTCGCGGGGGGTGTATTCGATCAAGCCGTACGGGGGGGGCTGTTACAACCGCGTGGATGGAAAGAGGTTTGGCATGTTCAAGCCAATCGAAGGCGTCGACATTGAGAATATCATACGGCCCTAGGTTCTTTGGTGAAACGGGCTCAAGAGGAAATAATGAGAGGTTCCTTTGTTTCCCAGGGTGGTGTGCAACGCGCAAGAGCAGCCTGCATTGGGTCCGAGGGTCTAGTCGCGTTTCGCGATGGCTGCGATAGTAGCAATTTCGAAGTTACGGTTTCAACGGTGATAAATCTTCGAATGGTCGCAAGAAGGAAGGATGTCTGGGCTAGTGGAGAGAATAAGATCGCGGACAAGCCATGCCGATATACATGGCGGATAGGCGAGTGACTCCCGATAGGCCCAACCTCATTCAGGTCTCCGCAGGAACGCATGGGCTGGGAGGTTCGCGCTATCCCTTCTTACTTCAGTGAATTCAGATCGATCACGAACCGGTAGCGCACGTCGCTGCGGAGCATGCGCTCGTAGGCCTCGTTCACCTGTTGGATGGGAATGACCTCGATATCCGCCGGGCACTCATGCTTGGCGCAGAAGTCGAGCATCTCCTGCGTTTCCTTGATGCCGCCGATGACCGATCCCACCAGCCGGCGCCGGCGGAGCAGCAACGGAAAGGCCCCGAGCGGGGTTGGCTTCTCGGGTGCGCCGACTAAGATCATCGTGCCATCGGTTTTGAGCAATTCCAGGTAGGCATTGAGGTCGTGCGGGGCCGAGACCGTGTCGAGGATGAAATCGAACCGCCTGCTGAGTCTCTTGAAGGTGCCGGTGTCGGAGGTCACAAGAAAGTCCGTGGCGCCGAGCCGCTTGGCGTCGTCCTTTTTCTTAGCCGAATGGCTCAAGACCGTCACCTCGGCGCCCAGCGCCGCTCCGATCTTGATGGCCATGTGTCCCAGCCCGCCCAGCCCCACCACGGCCAGCTTGTGTTTCCTCCCGACGCGCCAGTGCTTGAGCGGCGAATAGGTCGTGATTCCGGCGCAGAGCAGCGGCGCCGCCCGGTCAGGGGGCAGGCGTTTGGGAATGCGCAAGACATATTTCTCATCGACCACGATCTGGGTCGAATAGCCGCCGTAAGTCGGCGTGCGACCGTCCCGCTCCGTCCCGTTGTAAGTCAGCACGAGATGACCTTCACAATATTGCTCCAGGCCTTTCTTGCATTGCGCGCAGATGCGGCAGGAATCCACGAAGCACCCGACCCCGGCGGTGTCGCCCGTCTTGAATTTCTTCACAGCCGAACCGACCTTTGCCACGGTGCCCACGATTTCGTGACCGGGCACCATGGGGAACAGCGAACCGCCCCATTCGTCTCGCGCCTGATGCAAGTCGGAATGGCAAATGCCGCAATAGCGGATGGTGATCAAGACGTCATGGGGACCAACGTCCCGTCTGGAAAAGGTGAAGGGCTCCAGCGGGGAAGCGGCTTTCATGGCGGCGTACCCACGTGTCTCGAGCATGGCGTGCCTCCCTTACGTCAATCGGAGATGCATCGGGTCAATCAGAAAGAACGATGGGTCTTCATCGTGCGGGTTGAATGGTCACACCCCTGCGGGGTGACGCGATCTTGATGCCGATAATTATCCGTCGGAACCTTTTACTGTTCAACCCTGGTGGTCACCAAAGAAAGCGGTGGAGCAGGGCTCTTCGACCCGGCGGAATCGGCGAGATAGAAACAGCTTTCAGCTCGCAGCATTCGGCAGCAAGCCTGAATGAGGTCCTTCTTGCCGAACGCTGACGGCAGCTAGGCTCCTTCACGACGTCGCCAGCAGCGGCTTGAAGCTGGGGTCGGCGTCGAGGACGGCGCGTAGCGAGTCGTTGCCCAGGAAGTACTGCCAGATTTCTTTCGTGTGGCCCGGCACTTCGGCATACCACTTCTTGGCCTCATTGAGATGCTGCAAGATGCCGGCGTTGTCGCGCTTCGGCATGAAGAGGATGCTGTAGGCCATCGTGTACTCGGCGTTGAACTTATCCAACGGCAGGTCCGCTAAGGCGAGCGCCTCTTCCGCTTCCTTGTAAGCTTGCTGAATCTCCGGGTCGTCCAGCATCCGATTCCACGCGACTTTATTGATGCGCGACCACGCAAGTTGCAGCAAGGCCTCGGCTCTGGCCTGTCCCCGTTCACCCGGTATGTCTTTCACGAGCGCTTCGTGCGTCTCGATCGCGGCTTGTTGGTCGTTGTTCCATCGATAGGCCACGCCCAGCCGGAAGCGATTGTCGAGCAGTTCCGGTCGAACATTCGCCAAAGCCTCCATCGCGGGAATCATCCGATAGAGGTAATCCGCCGCGGTCGGGGTCGCATAACCGCCCATCTCCATGCCGATGGACAGGTCCGTGCGCGCCCCCTGAGCGTGGATATTCCAGTAGAGCTCGTTGACTACGAACGCCAGGGCCGGGTCCTTGACCGTGACTTTGTGCCTGGCTGCGGCCTCTCGCAGCAACACGATATAGAGGTGTCTGGTGAGGACGGTGAGGGCGTCCGGTTGATTCGGGTCAATGATGAGCACGCGGTTCAACAAGGCCACGCGGTCGCGTAATTCGGGAAACGCGGCGGCTCTGGCAGCGGCGGCAACGAGCAGACCGGGCATGTCCTGCGGCTCCCACCAGAGGAGCGAGCCCGGCACGGCGCGGCTCGTCTCCGTGACGAAGGGGATCGCTTCCTGTGCTTCTCCCGGTTGCTCAACCAGCGGCTCGACCGGCAGGTTGACGACCGTCACGTCTCCGGGAAACCCATGCTTCTTCAAGCCGCTGAAGACCACCCACTGCATCGTCACCGCCTTAAGCGCCCGGCGCGGTCGCTTGACGGTGTTGGCCCATTTATAGGCACCAGGTGCGTAGGTCACCGGCGAGGTGAGGGGATCTTGATAGATCACGCGGAGCTTCACGAGCGTGGTCGGCACCGAGACAACCTTGTGGCCGGGGCGAGGTCGAAACGAGCCCGGTGTGATCGAAGCCACAGTGTCCACGGCCAAGTGGAGTCCGCTTCCAGGAGGACTGATCCCGATCGACTCCATGACGAAGGCTGAGGCCGGATACTTGCTGAGGTCCTCTCCAAAGAACACGAGGTCACCAGTGCTCGGCCAGAGCACCTCCATCCCTGTGTCGTGACGCACGAGAGCTGGTGCGTGCGCTTGGCCTAAGCTTGCCCAGCAGGCGTCGTATACAGGATCTTTCTCCGGAGGAAAGGCTTTCACTCGCCCTGCGGCGGCGGACACGACACGGTACTGACAAGCGAAGTCCAACCGGCCGGCTGCGACACGATCCCCCTTCGCTATGGCTTGCGCATAGTGCAGCGCTGCGGTCGCGGCCGGGTTCATCGCTTTCCCCTTGCCGCTCTGCTTCGATGGGGCCGCGTCTCCTCGAGAAGGAATGAGCGTGATGAGAATCAGGCTCAGAAGCGTCGTGGTGGACAAGAACCGGCCACGATGTCTCGGTAATTTCCGGCGATTCATTTCAATCAGTCCTCCGATACTGTGGGGATACGAAAGGACTCGTACTGTACCATGCGACTCTTTCCACCGGAAAGAGGAGGATCAGCGTCCGGCGGGCGTTGGCGGCGGGGGCGTGGACGATCGATGGAACCGCACAAGGGAACGGATGTAGTTCAACACCTCTCGCTGCTCGTCCTCAGTCAGCACGTCGCTCCACCCGCGCATGGCGGTGCGGGGCCTGCCGTGCGCGATCACTTTCAAGAGTTCCTGATCCGTCTTGGCCGCCAGGCCGGCGGACACGAGGTTGCCCGGTCGAGGCGACAAATACGGTGCTTGCGCTCCGTCGCCCCGCCCTTCCTTCCCGTGGCAGATCACGCAGCGCTGCTCGAAGATCAGCTTCCCCCGCTCGCCGGGCGGCTCAGCCGCTATGGCGTTCATGAGCGTCAGCGTGAGGGAGAGGGCGATTCCAGCCAGGGTTCGATGAATCATGCGCGGTTGAAAGAATCCGTCACTTCACCACGATCGTGGCCTTCATCACATGGCCCGGCATGTCGCAAATGTAGAAAAACTCTCCTGTTCGTTCAGGCGTGAACGAAATCTCCGCTTGCCCGTCGGGTGGGATGATCACCCGTTTCAATCCTTCATCGCTGAACTCCGGGGCTCCGTTGCCGCCGACGTTAAGGTTTACACCCTTCAAGAGGTCGCCCGGGACGAAGGCATGGAGCTCGGTGTCGTGATTGTGCACGATGAGATGCGTCTTCTTCCCCTGTTTCAACTCGAGCCGCTCCGGCATGAACTGTCTCGCACGGATGTCGATGACGGCGCTGTCGGGCTCCGACGGCTGGGAGGACCGAGACGAGTCGATCGGAACCGTCAGGCCGATGATCAGCAGGACCAGAACCGCTCTTGGAGCGATGAGCCACGTCATCGGATCTATTTCTCCATGATACTGGACAACGGGTGGTGAAACCAGAGCCTCTTGCCGGTGGGGCCTGAGGAGATGGCGACGAAACTCGGCGCCGGCGTTACGCCGAGGCCACCGCGCGCAAGATTCTCACGCGGAGTTGGGCCCGCTCGGAGCTTGAGAGGATTGGTGGGGGATGATGCTGGCAGAGGTCGACCGTCTGGCGGAGAGACTCGATGAAGTCCTCGCAATTCGGGCAGGCACCCATGTGCGTGCGAATCTCCGCGCAGATCTGGCTGTCGAGCTCATCGTCGATGTACGCTGAGAGCTGTTTGAGGATCTTGATGCAATGGGCCCTTCCGTGGCTGAACTGTCGAGGGGCGACCGGTCGTTGAGGGGAGCGTCCACGAGTCGTCTTCATGTCAGGTATCCTTGTCAAGTGCCGGATCCGCTGAACCCTCCCGCGCCGTCGCGCGGGCGAGGCCTTTGGCGCTCAGTTCCCGACGGACGAAGAGTCGCGCCCGATGGAGCCGCGACTTCACGGCCCGTTCGTTGAGGCCCATGATCGTCCCGACTTCCTTCGCGCTGAGACCTTCCATGTCTCGCAGCACGAGCACCATCTTATATTTCTTCGGGAGCTTGGCGATCGCCTGATCGAGCGCCTTACGGAGCTCCTTGTTCTCGAGCGCCTCCTCCGGCGTTTGGCCGTCCATCGGCACTTGAAGCCGGAACTCGCCTTCGGAAGTCGGGATGAATTCTTCGAGCGACAGTTCGCGCTCAGGCTCTCCGCTGCGCTTGCGCCGCATGCGCATGCAGGCACGCGAAGCGATGGTGTAGAGCCAGGTTGAAATCTGCGCATCGCCGCGAAAATCCTTGAAGCCGCGGTAGGCGTTCAAGAAGGTTTCCTGGACCAGATCCTTCGCCGCTTCGGATTCACCGCAAAGCCGATGGGCGAAGCGATAGATCAAGTCTACGTTGTCGCGATAGACCCGATCGAAGGCGGGCGCTGCAGCGCTCGATTCCACCGCGGTGCCCTGCGGACGGCGCGAGGGGCGGGATCTCATAACGATGCGCGGAGTCTAGGGGAGCGGGGAAGACCTGTCAAGCTGCGGCAGACACGGCGGCGGGCGGTCAATTCGGCGTGCGAATCTCGACGATGCTGCCGTTCTCGTTCAGTTCGAGCGTGATCAAGGCCCCCTCCCTCGTCCTAGATAACGCCGCCTTCGCATGGTCCGCGGAGAAGGTCCGTCGGCCTTCAGGAGTCCAGATCGACACCGCCGTTTTCCCCCCATCGGCAAAGGCCAGCCGGCTCGTGATGAACCGCCGGCTCGGCGTGGCGGCGCCCGGCGAAGCCAGGTCGACTGCGACGTTCCCACCGTCCGCCCAGAGCGTCATCTCCTGGCCGACCTTCGCGTTCCGCACGCCGGTTTTCGAGCTGACGGGCACGATACCGAGCGGGGTCCGACAAAAGATGAAATTCGACTTGAGCTTGGTCACTGTGCCCTTCAAATAAATGTACGTATCGGTCGACTCGTGAGGCACGGCGCTCACTTGGAGGTCGTATTGCAGGTCTTGTGTGCTCAGGACCGATCCTGCCTCATCGACTTCCACGGTTACGGGTGCTTGTTCCGGCATGGTACCGATCTGTTCCGTAAGACCGGCCAGGGCGAGAGATTTCTCGCCTTCCGGAGTCCACAGCTTGATCTCCTTCTTTTCCGGAGAGGCAAAGCGAAGCGGTCCCATCAGGTACCGATGGGCGAGCGATCCGTCGGCCCTCCGTCTGATATCCACCCCGACGTCTGGCCCGTTGGCAAAGAAATAGATCTCGTGAGAGCCACGGAGGTCCCTTAAGCCGGTCTTCGAGCTCAGGGTCATGAGGCCGATTGGAGTTTTCACGAACACAATCCCCGGTCTCATGCGCCAAACCGAGCCCCGCAGTTTGATCGAGGGGCTGACGAGTGTGTTCTCCGACTGTGTCGGTGCGGCGGCGCTTCCTGACGGAGCTGCGCCAGAGGGTTGGCTTGACGGCGGTTCCTGTGCCCAAGCGGTGGTGACGCTGGCAGCCATCATAAGGGCAAGGACGATAAGCGAGGGCCCAAGCAGCCAGGCCGTTCGATTGGATCGCTGAAGTCGGGGAGGCGGCATGGATGAGCTTGTTCAGGTCGGTTCTTAGAAGGAGGACGCTCTCAAGCTCGCACCGAAGACCGTACACCACAAATCTGAGCGGATAGTCTGCGAATAACATGATGAAGGGGAGGAGTCAAGACCGGCCCGTGTTTGATGCAACGTTGAAGACCCATGGACCTTGCTATTTTTTCCGCACGAGCAAGCGGAGCGGCGTGCCGGTGAATCCAAATGCGTCGCGGAGGCGGCCTTCCAAAAAGCGAAGATAGCCTGGAGTGATGTTCTCCGGATGTCCCACAAACAAGGCGAACACCGGCGGTTTGATCGCGACCTGCGTGATGAACGCCGATTTCACCGGCCTCGTCGGCTTGCCCTTGTGAACCGGAAGCGGATGTTCATCGAGCAGCTTCTGGAGAAACTGGTTCAAGGGACCGGTGGGAATGCGCGTCGTGAAAGAGGTCATGACCCGGTCGATGACGCCGAACAGACCGCGCAGCGATTCGGGTTTGAGCGCGGAGACGAAAAGCACCGGGGCCCACGGAAGAAAGGGAAAGCGCCGCCGGAGATCCTGCTCGTAGTCGGTCTTCGCGCCGGAAGTCCCTTCGCGCAGATCCCACTTATTGACGAGCAAGACGCAGGCGCGTCCTTGTTTGAGGGCGAGACCGACGATCTTCGTGTCCTGCTCCGTCACCCCCTCCACCCCGTCCAGAAGCAACAACGCCACATCGGACCGCCCGAGCGCGCGGAGCGCGCGCGCAACGCTGTAGCCCTCGATGCCACGCTCGATTTTGCCTCGTCGTCGGATTCCGGCCGTATCCGTAAAGAGATAGCGGCGCCCTTCGACGATCGCCAGTGAATCCACGGAGTCGCGGGTCGTCCCGGGCGTCTCGCTCACCAGCACGCGGTCTTCGCCGAGGACGGAATTGACGAGCGTGGATTTCCCGACATTCGGCCGCCCGACGACCGCGATGCGGGGGATCGTGGAGAGATCGTCCTCCGGCGCGCTTTCGGGGAGGAACGGATAGATGGCGTCCAGCAGTTCCGCCACGCCGAGCCCATGCTCAGCCGATATGGGGAAGAGCTGCTCCTGCCCCAACTGGTAGAAATCGGCGATCAGCGGCTCGACCTCCGGCACGTCGAGCTTGTTGATCGCGAGGAAGACGGGTTTTTTGGTGCCTCGAAGGAGTTGGGCGACTTCCCGGTCAGGCGGCGTCAGCCCCGTCCGGCCGTCCATCACGAAGATCAGGAGATCCGCTTCGGCGATCGCCAGTTCAGACTGCCTTTTGATGAGGGCGAGCATGCCGCCGTGGGTGGAGGGATCAAGGCCGCCCGTGTCGATCAAACGGAACCGACGGCCGCGATAGGTCGCGTCCGCGTAGTTCCGGTCGCGGGTCACCCCCGGCACGTCATCCACGATCGCCGTCCTCGTTCCCAGGATCCGGTTGAACAGCGTAGACTTCCCCACATTCGGCCGCCCGATGATGGCGACGAGCGGAATGTGTGATGGGTGATGGGTGATGGGTGATGGATTGGATGCCATGATCGGCGGAACGCTCTTTGGATATACAGGAGCCGGATGGACGGTATCATACAGATTTTCATGAGCACAACAGGCTCGCCATTGGATATTACCTTGGCTATACTTCCGTCATGACCCATGAGCTATCACCCATCACCCATCACGTCTTCGATTGGTCCCAGATCGACGACGTGCTGCTGGACATGGACGGCACGTTGCTCGACCGGCACTTCGACAATTTCTTTTTCGAGGAGGAGTTACCGCGTCGCTATGCCGCACTGAACCGTTTGAGCTTCGAGGAATCCAGAGATTGCCTGATGTCCATGTATCGATCCGTGGAAGGACAGCTCGAATGGACGGACCTTCATTATTGGACCAAGCGGGTGGGCATCGATGTCGTCGCCATGCACAAGGAGCTGGATCACCTGATCGGGTTTTTGCCGGGTGCCGTGGAGTTTCTGCAGTATCTGAAACAACTCGGGAAACGCGCGACGGTACTGACCAATGCGCATGAATCAGGAGTATCCATCAAGGTCGCCAAAACCGGGCTGGATCGGCACGTGGATCGCATCGTCAACGCCTTCGAGGTCGGCTATCTGAAAATGCGGCATGAATACTGGCCGAGCTGTCAGCGGCTCGTCGGTTTCAATCCGAAGCGGTCTCTCTACATCGACGATGACGAAGGGTGTCTGACTGCGGCGCAGCAGTTCGGGATCGGCCACCTTTACCATAGTGCGAAGTCGAGCTCGCGGTTGCCGCCTCAACCGTCCGCGCAGTTTCCTTCCATCGAAACCTTTCGGGCGATGATGTATGGGCCAGGGGCTGTAGGCTAGAGCCGGGCCCTTGTTTCAACAATCGTCTCTCGCTCCACCGCCCGACCTCAGGCCGGCTTCGCCGTTCCCCGGTACATCTCTCCCCCGAGCCGCGGCACGCTTTCCATCCGAAAACGATCCAGGGCGGTCAGGTTCAAGCCGGCCTGAACGATCACCTGGTCGATCCGTCGATTGAGATTGCAGCCGC
>JBBIJI010000037.1:0-36645 GCA_037446055.1 Nitrospiraceae bacterium | reverse complement strand
TGCGGAGCAACGGGTCCCCGGTATGTTGACCGACCGAGCGGCGAGCCCGCCCGCCGGCATGCCGCGAAGTCCGCATGCCAGCTTGTCGCAGTAGCGAATGCGCGATTGCAGTAGAAGCGTTCATGAATAATGCGCGTTAGGCGAATGTGAAGCGTTAATTTGATTGGCTCTTCGTGAAAGTGAGTGGGTGAATTGTGATCCCTTCAGATCTCCCGCAGCATGCAGGTGAGGACCTTGAGGCGAAGGTATTCTTCGTCCCGAAGACCGTAGGCCCGCCGTTGGATGACCCGGATCTTGGTGTTGAGCCCCTCGACGAAGCCCAGCGAGATCTTCTCCTCGGAGACGCAGTACGCCGCAATCCCCTCCCAGTTTCGCTCGACCATGGCGGCGAACTTCTCGAAGGGGTTCAAGCGTTGCCACTTGAGCGACTGCTTCCAGTTGTCGAAGAACCGCCGGGCCCAGCCTTCCCGGCGGTAGTCCCACACCTGCCCAAAGGATTCCTTGAGCAGGTAGGCCGTATGGAGTCTTTTGTTGGCGGCCAGCAACTTTCTGAGGGTCTTTCGCCCGTCGAGGGAGAGGTTCTCTCGCCGGGACAGCAGGTTGTAGCGCTGCCCCTTGACGAACGCCCGGTCCTTGCCCGAAAGCCGCCGGTACTCGGCGCGGCGCACCTGGTCGAGGGTCTCGCCCAGATGCCTCATCACATGGAACTTGTCGAGGAGAATCGCCGCCGCTGGGGTGTGCCCCGGTTTCTTCGTCGAGACCGCAAACGCCTTCCACATGTCCATGATCGCGATCTTGATCTGGTGGCTCTTCTTCGGTCCCAGCCACGCATAGAAGGCGTCCAGGCTTGCCTCCGAGCGGTCCGTTCCCCCAAACCAAATGGGGCGCCGGCGGACCAGGTCGCTCACCACGATCCGGTAGGTGTGGCCCTCGCGGATCGAGACTTCGTCGATCCCGATGATCCTGGGGCCAGGCGTGCCAGCACGCCGAAGCTGCTCCCGCATGGACTGCTTGTCCAACTCCTTGACGGTGTGCCAATCCAGTCGCAGCTCGCGGGCCACTGCCTTGATGCTGGCGGAACGGCACCGTCCCCCCACAGAGAAGGCAAATCGCTTCGCGTAGAACGGACTGTCGGAGAGGAACGGAAGCGCTTCTCGCTTCACCTTGCCGCACGTCCGGCACAGGAGCCGTCGGACCGCCACGTCCAGGTACACCCGCGTGTCGCCACAGGGCAGATCCCGGACGAGGCGTCGCTTCTGATCGTAAAAGGCCCGGTGGGGCGTCCCGCAGACCCCGCACACCGTTTTTTCCCCCGGCGCTTAAGCCGGAGCACGCGGGCTTGGGGATCCCCGAAGACGCCCGTGACCCTGGAGGCAGGACGAAACCCGGAGAACCTGTAGGCATCAGAGAGCGTACGCTGTTTTCGCATCCGGCAATCTTGCCAAGTTTTCTGGAGATTGAAAAGAGCATAACCTCAAGCATCGTCGCTGTGGCTCAGATAACGCGAGGGGGGAGATACCCACTCACTTTCACGAAGAGCCAGAAATGTGAGAGCTTTAGGCTAGGCCAGCATATCTGGCCAGGGGCATTTCCTGGTCGGCTGGTCAAACAAAAAAGCAGGCTCCTTTTCGGAAGCCTGCCCTCGTTAAATCAGCGCGCTCTTACGCTGCAGCCTGCTACAGCATCCCCTTCGTGGAGAGCACCTTTCCCGCCAAGCGCTCCTCCACCGCCGTGGCTTGATCGAGTGCCTTGGCCAGCGCCTTGAAGATGGCTTCCATGATGTGGTGGGGGTTGCGGCCATAGAGGAGATTAACATGCAGATTCAAGCCGCCGTTTGTGACAAAGGCTTGGAAGAAATCTTCGAAGAGGCCGAGGTCGAACGACTTGATCTTTCGGTCGGTCAATTTGACGTTGTAGACGAGATACGGCCGGCCGCTAAGATCGACGGTCACCTGGGCAAGCGTTTCATCGAGCGGCGCCGAGGCAAACCCGAATCGCTTGATTCCCGCCTTCTCTCCCAAAGCCTGTTTTAGCGCTTGGCCCATCACGATGCCGACATCTTCGACCGTGTGGTGTTCGTCGATGTCGGTGTCGCCCTTGGCCTGGACGGTGATGTCGAAGAAGCCGTGTTTGGCCAGCAACTCGAGCATGTGGTCGAAGAACCGGATCGACGTCGCGATCTTCCCCTGCCCGCTCCCGTCCAACGTCCATTCGACACGAATGTCCGTTTCTCCGGTGGCGCGCTGAACGACCGCTTGTCGTGGTGCCGCTGCGTCCTTCTTCATGAGAACCTGCTTTGCGCAGATTTGGCATGCGCGTCGAAGCCCTCGATCTGCGCCAAGCGAACCAAATGGTCTTTTACCTTGGCCAGTTCATCCCTGGTGTAACACACGATGTTGCTGGTCTTGACGTAGTCATGCACCGACAAGGCCGAGAAGAAACGCGCCGTGGCGCCGGTCGGCAGCACATGATTCGGCCCGGCTACGTAGTCCGCTACTGAGGGCGGCGTGTAGCGCCCCAAGAACAGCGCGCCCGCATGCCGGATTTTTTCCAGGTAGTCGAACGGGCTGTCCACGGACAACGTCAGGTGTTCCGCCGCGATCTCGTTGGCTAGGTCGATCGCTTCATCCATCGTGGTTACCACGAAGGCGACCGAATGCCGAGCTATGGATTTGGCCGCGATCTTTTCCCGTTGTAAGCCTTTGAGTTGGGTCTTGACGAGCTGCGCCACGTCTTTTGCGAGACGTTCCGAGGTCGTCACCAGATACACCTGGGCATCCTCATCATGCTCCGCTTCGCACAGCAAGTCCGCTGCGACGTGGGTCGGCTTGGCACTGTCGTCCGCCACCACGAGCAACTCGCTGGGTCCTGCAACCATGTCGATGCCCACGGTGCCGTACAGCAGGCGCTTGGCGGTCGCCACATAAATATTCCCGGGGCCGACGATTTTGTCGACTCGTGCGATCGTCTTCGTGCCGTAGGCCATCGCCCCGATGGCCTGCACGCCTCCGACGCGATAGATCTCGGTCACCCCCGCGATATCCGCCGCGACCAGGAGGTAGGGATTGATCCCGCCCTTCTGAGGCGGCGTACACATCACGACCCGTCGGACCCCCGCCACCTTGGCCGGAATTGCGCACATCAGCACGGAGGAAGGGTAGACGGCTTTCCCGCCCGGCACGTAGACCCCGACCGCATCGAGCGAGGTCACCACTTGCCCGAGAGTGGCTTCATTGTCCTGGTACATCCAGGTTTTTGTTCGTTGCCGTTCGTGGAAGGAGGTAATGCGTTGCGCGGCGAACCGGAGCGCATCACCTTCGTCTTTACGGATACGGTAGTAGGCTTCTTTGATTTCTTCCGGCGTCACCCGTAGCTCCGCCGGCTTCAGCGTGACGCGGTCGAATTTTTTCGTGAAGCGAAGCACGGCCTTGTCACCGCCCCGCTCCACCTTCTCGAGGATCGACTTGACGGTTTTCTCTACCAATGCCCGGCCCTGGCGCCCGCGGCTCGTGATCCGCTTCAATGCCGGACCGAAGGCCCGGTCTGAATTGGTGATGACTTTCATGCCTGGGCCGCTGTCTCTCCGTTCAGAACTTCCGAGCCTGACTTCGTTTCGGTCGGCGGCGCGAACGTTCCTTCTGACTCCTCGGCGCCACCCCGTCCCGCAATCGTTCAATCAACTCCGCGATCGGGCCATACTTCAATTTGAGACTGGCTCGATTGACGATCAGCCTCGCCGTCGAGCGCTCGATCACGTCGACTTCGACGAGATCGTGGGCCTTCAAGGTGTTGCCGGTCTCCACCAGATCGACGATCCGGTCGGCTAGCCCGACGATCGGCGCGAGCTCGATCGATCCATAGAGTTTGATGATCTCGACCGGGATGCCCCGCAGGTTGAAGTATCGTTCCGCGATGTTCGGGAACTTCGTCGCCACCCGGATTTTCGACGACAACCGCTCACGCGATTCCTGCCCCCGAAGCGAAGCGACCGAGATTCTACACGCTCCGAACCGCAAATCCAACGGCTCATATACGTCGGCTTCCTGCTCCAAGAGCACGTCTTTTCCGACGATTCCCGCGTCCGCAGCCCCATACTCCACATAGGTCGGGACATCGGTCGGCCGGACGATCAAGAGCGTCATCCCCGAATCCGGACAGGGGAACACCAGCTTCCTGCTGTCCCCGGAGACCCCGTCCATGCGATAGCCGACCTTGCGCAGCAGCGCCAGGGAGTGATCGAGCAATTTCCCCTTAGAAACCGCGAGGGTCAGCATTAGCCCTTGCCCTTTACGCGCTGAATCGAGGCTCCCAGCAGGCCCAGCTTTTCTTCGATCCGCTCATACCCTCGGTCCAAGTGGTAGACCCGAGCCACCTCGGTCAACCCATCCGCCGCCAGACCGGCCAGGACTAAGCCGGCGCTCGCCCGCAGGTCCGAGGCCATGACCGGCGCGCCGGCTAATTGTTCACGGCCCGTCACGATCGCCCGATTGCCTTCGATACGGATGTCGGCGCCCATACGCCGCAACTCTTCCACGTGCATGAAGCGGCTTTCGAAGACGGTTTCGGTAATTACGCTGGTTCCCCCTGCCACCGCCATGAGCGCGACCCATTGCGCCTGCATATCCGTCGGAAAACCGGGGAAGGGCAACGTTCTAACATCCACACCCTTCAGATGGCCGACCGTCTTGAGGTGTACGCGCTCTTTCTCCACCTGCACGTCGGCACCGGTTTCGCGCAATTTCATCAGAAGCGCCTCGAGATGCTCAGGTTGGCAGCGGTTGACGCTGACGCTCCCTCTGGTGATAGCCCCCGCCACCAGATACGTGCCCGCCTCGATCCGATCGGGGATCACTTCGTGTTCGCCGCCCTGAAGTTCCCGTACGCCCTCGATCATAATGACGTCCGTACCGGCTCCGGCGATGCGAGCCCCGCGCTTGACGAGAAAGTTCGCCAAATCCACGATTTCCGGCTCCTTCGCTGCATTCTCGATGACGCTGGTGCCTTCGGCCAGCGAAGCCGCCATCATCAAATTTTCTGTCCCTGTCACCGTCGGCGTATCGCAATAGATCCGGGCCCCCTTGAGCCGCTTGGCCTTCGCCCTGATGTAGCCGTGCTCGATGGTGACCTCAGCCCCGAGCTTGGCTAGACCAGCCAGGTGGAGATTGACCGGGCGCGACCCGATGGCGCACCCGCCGGGAAGTGAGACTGAAGCCTCTCCCCACCGCGCTAGTAGCGGCCCCAGCACCAGCACCGAAGCCCGCATGGTTCTCACGAGGTCATAGGGCGCCTCCGTTCGGTGGATGATGGGCGCCCGCACGATCGCTCGATTGCCTTCGTGCGACACGGAGGCACCCAGAATTCCCAGGAGCTTTCCCATGGTCAGCACGTCTACAACCCGTGGCACGTTGCTGATCACGCATTCGCCTCCACCCAGGATGGTAGACGCGAGAATGGGCAGTGCAGCATTCTTGGCCCCGCTGGCCGAGATCTCGCCGCTCAGTTTCTTGCCTCCTGTGATAAGGATACGATCCATAGGATTTAGCTGACAGCGTTCGGTGCGCAGTTATGGGTTCGAAGAGAACCACATTGCAAAAGCCAACCCTTATGACCCTCCTTCGCAGACGACGACCCGCTCGATTCCGGCATGGTCCGGCTTGGTCCAGATCTCGTCGTAACGACGCTCCTCTCTGATCAACCGGCGGACTTCCGCCGCCTGTCCCTGCCCTACTTCAATTATTAAGAGACCTCGGCAAGCAAGCATCTCCCACGCTTCACCGATGAGGCGGCGAATCAGCTCCAGGCCATCCTGGCCGCCGACGATGGCCTGGCGAGGCTCGAACATGCGGACCTCCGGTTGAAGAGTCTCCCACTCGGGCTCCGGCACATACGGGAGGTTTGCGAGGATGACATCCAGTGAGCCTTGGAGTCCAGCCCTCTCGAACGGCCCGAAGAGATCTCCTTCCAACCATTCGATTCGACCTTCGACACCATGGCGCCGGGCATTGTTCCTCGCGACCGCCAACGCCGCGGCCGATTGATCGCTGGCGAAGACCCCGGCATCGGGCAGGTAGCGAGCCACGGCCACGGCCAGGCATCCCGAACCCGTCCCGATATCTCCGATGCGCAGTGCGCGGTCGTGCGGTCGGCAACGCAGGACCTCTTCGACGAGCAACTCCGTCTCGGGGCGTGGGATAAGGACATCAGGCGTCACCTCCAGCTCCAGCCCGCAAAACTCCTGCGTGCCGAGAATATACTGCAGCGGCTCCCGGCTCGCCCGTCTTCGGAAGAAGTCTTGCGCTCGGCGCTGAGGCCCCGCTTCCACGACAAGCCCGGGATCAATACGCATCGCCAGGTGAGAGATGCCGAGCGCGGCTTCCAGCAGCCAGACGGCTTCCTGCTTCGCGTGCGTGACGCCGGCGAGATGCAGGCGTTCCCGACCGGCTCGCAGTAGACCGGCCAGCGTCGTCCGGTGCTCGGTCGACGGAGCTGAAGTGTCCGTGTCGATCATGCGCTCTTCATAGCCTGAGTGTCGTGGTGTGCCCGTAGCGCCTGGACAAACTCGTCAAGGTCCCCTTCGAGCACCTGGTCGAGTCGATGCACGGTCAACCCGATCCGGTGATCGGTCACTCGATTTTGCGTGAAGTTGTAAGTGCGGATCTTTTCGCTGCGATCGCCCGTTCCCACTTGCGCCTTGCGGCTCGAGGCGATTTCAGCCTCTTGCTTCTCGCGCTCGGCTTCGACGATCCGGGCCCGTAGCGTCCGCATGGCCTTGTTTCGATTCTTGAGCTGCGAGCGCTCGTCCTGGCAGGTAACGACGACCCCGGTGGGAATGTGGGTGATCCGGACCGCCGAGTACGTTGTGTTGACGCTCTGGCCCCCCGCTCCCGAAGAGCAGAACGTGTCGATCCGTAAGTCCTTGGGGTCGATCTGCACATCCACTTCATCCACCTCCGGCATCACCGCCACCGTGACCGTGGATGTGTGGATGCGGCCGCTGGCTTCCGTCACCGGAACCCGCTGGACGCGGTGGACTCCTGCTTCATACTTAAGGAGCCCGAACGCTCCCTTTCCCTCGACAAGCGCGATGATTTCCTTATATCCCCCGATGCCGGTCTCCGAGGCATCCACCAGCTCCAACCGCAGGCCTTTCCGTTCCGCGTACTTTGTGTACATCCGGAAGAGGTCGCCGGCGAAAAGGGCAGCCTCGTCCCCGCCCGCCCCCGCGCGAATTTCCAAGAACAAATTCTTTTCATCACGAGGATCCTTGGGCATGAGTAAGCTCTGGGCACGGGCCTCCAGCTCTTCCTTGCGGGTTCTGAGTTGCTCATTCTCGAGCACGGCAAGCTCCCGCAACTCTTCCCCCGCCGACGGATCCTGGATGATTTGCTCCGCTTCGAGCAGTTGCTTTTGTACCTCTTGGTAGGCCGAGAACAGATGGGCCAACTCTTCGAGTTCCGTTCGCTCTTTGTTCAGCTTATGGAGCACTGCCGGCTGCCCCAGGACGAAGGGGTCCATGAGCTGCGCGGTCAGCTCCTCGTGTCGAATGACGGCGCCTTGCCACTTCTTGATCAGCGGTGATTCCATAAGCCCTCAGTCGTCCAAACCAGCCTCAGCTACCCCGGCACAAAAAACAAGAGACCCTGCCCCTCGGCGAAGCAGGGTCTCTTGTCTATGTGTACTGCGGTTCGCTAACGCTTCTTGGCGTACTTCTTCTTGAACCGTTCCACCCTGCCCTCGGTGTCGACGATCTTTTGCGTCCCTGTAAAGAAGGGATGGCAGTTCGAGCAGATGTCTACGTTCATGTTTCCTACCGTCGTCCGCGTCTTAAACGTGTTGCCGCACGCACAGTGGACGGTCGCCGTTCGATACGCAGGATGAATGCCCTTTTTCATTGCGAGTCCTCAGCCCCCCGATGTGTCTTCGCCCCAACCTTTGCGCTGATCCTTCGATGGGACGTCACTCTACATCCTCAACCTGGCGCCCGGCAAGAGGCGGTTACCGGTTCATCGACTGGAGAAACTCCTGATTGGTCTTGGTGCCCTGCATCTTATCCATCAGGAATTCCATAGCCTCCATCGTACCGAGCGGACTCAAGACCTTGCGCAGGATCCACATCTTATTCAGCCGGTCCTTATCCACCAGCAATTCTTCCTTCCTGGTGCCGGACTGGCTGATATCGATGGCCGGGAATATCCGTTTATCGGCCAGGCGACGATCCAAATGAACCTCCATATTGCCGGTGCCTTTGAATTCTTCGAAGATGACATCATCCATGCGGCTGCCGGTGTCGACCAGCGCCGTCGCCATGATCGTCAGGCTGCCGCCATTCTCGATGTTGCGCGCCGCCCCGAAGAACCGCTTCGGCCGCTGCAACGCGTTGGAATCTAACCCGCCAGACAGCACTTTGCCGCTCGGAGGCGCAATCGTATTGTAGGCGCGGGCCAACCGTGTGATGCTGTCCAACAAAATGACGACGTCTTTCTTATGTTCCACCAGCCGCTTGGCTTTCTCCAAGACCATTTCCGCCACTTGCGCGTGCCGCTGAGCCGGCTCATCGAAGGTGGAACTGATCACTTCTGCTTTCACCTGACGTTGCCAATCCGTGACCTCTTCAGGCCGCTCGTCGATAAGCAGCACAATAAGCGTCACCTCCTTATGGTTCTTGAGGATCGCACGTGCGATGGCTTGCAAGAGCATGGTCTTGCCGGTTCTGGGTGCCGCCACGATCAAACCCCTCTGTCCTTTCCCGATCGGCGTGACCAACTCCATGACGCGGGTGCAATACTCTTCCCGATCGAATTCGAGATTGAGGCGTTCTTCCGGATAGAGAGGTGTGAGGTTGTCGAAGAGGATCTTGTCCCGCGCGACCTCGGGGTCTTCATAGTTGACTTTTTCGACTTTCAGGAGCGCGAAATACCGTTCGCTTTCTTTCGGGGGACGAATCTGGCCGGAAACAATGTCGCCCGTACGCAGATTGAACCGACGAATTTGCGAAGGAGAGATGTAGATATCGTCCGGACCCGGGAGATAGTTGGAATCGGGAGCCCGGAGGAACCCGAATCCGTCAGGTAGGGTCTCGAGGACGCCCTCTCCGAACACCACGCCATTCTTCTCGGTCTGGGCCTGCAGAATGGCGAAGATCAGCTCTTGCTTCCGCAG
This sequence comes from Nitrospiraceae bacterium, assembly GCA_037446055.1. Taxonomy (GTDB): domain Bacteria; phylum Nitrospirota; class Nitrospiria; order Nitrospirales; family Nitrospiraceae; genus JBBIJI01. The sequence continues at coordinate 27,486 of JBBIJI010000037.1, read as the reverse complement.
GTTGGCGGCGTTCTCGATCTTAAGATCGCGCGCAACTTCGTTGAGGTCGGCAATCGTTTTCTGCTTCAGCTCCGCGAGATGCATTACATCCCCCTTTGACACGTTGTTCTCCCTTTAGGATGGTCGCTTGACCACCCCGTGACTAAGACCGGTGCGTACGGTTCACACTGTAGATGTAGAGCGAAACACAAGTTCGCAGGTTTCAACCTATAGGTTGGAGAGGATCAATCGCGCAGGATTAGCGTCTGGCCTTTGGGTTGTCGCATCCATTATCTGGCCGCATCATCATCAGACACCCAAAATCCAGCAGAGCAACTTCCCACCTACGATTACGATGATTCGATTGTGACCTGGTTCGAGAAGAATCCCGGGAGCTACGTGGAAGAGGATCTCTTAGTCACCGATCCTGGAATTTCAATAACATCCTACTCCATTCCGTTCAAGCTGTCAACAACTGTGCACCCTTAACTAAGCACCTTGAACTCATTGGGCCGGCCTCGCTCCCGCTGATCAGCCTGGAAGCCTGCAGAGTCGCCCCCTCGATGCGCGTTGATGAATTGGGATCAAGTGTGTTAATGAGAATTCCGCCCTTAGCGACCGGAGTTGCAATGCACCATCATTCCGAACACGAGCACAGCGACCACGTCTTCTCGTTGGCTCAGGCCAATCAACTCATTCCAAAACTCCGGACCCACATCACTGCGGCCCATGAGGCCCGAGCACTTTTGGCACGAATCAAACCGGAGATCCAACGGGCAAGCGACCATGCCGAGCTCGGCGGTGGGAGCGCCGCCGGTGTTCTCTACCTCCGAGCGCTACAACATGTGAATCACCACCTCCAGGCCATTCATGAGCTGGGCGTCTTGGTCAAGGACTTGGACCTCGGTCTCTGCGATTTTCCCTATCGAGCTGAGGGGCGGATTGTGTACCTCTGTTGGAAGCTCGGCGAGGAAGAAATCGAATGGTGGCACGAGACCACAACCGGATTCAAGGATCGGCACCCCCTCAGCGAATTGGACGAGTGACGCCCTTATTCAACAGCCATCATGATGATGATACCATGGAAGAACCGCGTCGTCCCCTCCGAATGAAGTTTGTCATTCTCGGATTTGACGGCCCCGACGGGCAGGAGAAACGCAAGCTCTATCGGTCGGCCCACCTGGCAAACCTGGAGCTCCTTAATTCAGCAGGACGTGTCGTTCTTGCCGGACCCCTGACGGATCAAACGGGTAGCCTGATCGTTATCGAGGCTGACTCACTGGACGAAGCCCGGCAGTTTGCGAACGAGGACCCCTATACCGTTTACGGTGTGTTTGATCGCGTGGAAGTCCATCCCTTTCTTCAAATGGTTCCCAAGGAATAGCCCCGGACATCTCCGGTGGATCACCCCGAAACTGAAACTTCTTCCGCCTACCGCGCAGTAGGCCGGGAAAGCCTCAGCAGCATCTACTTCCCATACTTTTCGCTCATTGACAAGGTTCCAAACCCCCACCTATAATCCGAAGTTACACGCGCTCTCGCACGCGACAGCAGTTAGTTCAAAAGGCCCAGTCTGTTGCTTCCGATGGCCCGAAATTTCCATTTGTGTGGGCCTTCTGCTTGATTGAAGAAAGAGTAGAAAACGCATACATTCTCCAGAACATAGAGGCCCGTTGTTCCCATGCGTTCGCCATCATTACCCCCTGACGTGGAGAAAAATTCGGAATGACCCAATATCGAGTACTTCCAGGCCCAGAACACTTCCTGCCTCCTGCCGCCGCCAGCATGGGGATCCGCTTGCCGAATCCCGGCGAAGCACATATCAACGGCGTGATTGTTCCAGAAGAGCAGGCGTATGAGGAAGCCGCGCGTCAATTTCTGATGGCGAGGGTCCCAACCATCTTTCCGGGTCCACTTGTACTATGGGCATGGAATGAGAAAGCGGCGAAAAAAGCCACGGCAGTGCGACACCTGTATGAAACTCTAAAGGAGTGTGTGCAGCCTGGCCAAAGGCCGATGCTGATCCCGATGCCGGACTATCGTCCGAAGTATCCCAAGATCAACCCTGAAATCGAGATCAACCCCAACCACCCGAACTTGACCATCTGGCATAATAAGATCGATTGTTGCATGTTTGTCGGAGTCCACTGCCACCAAGCAAATCTGTCGCTCAAGATCATCAGGGGCGGGACATCTTGTTATACGATCGCGATGTGCGCCCAGGCCGGTCATGAAGACGCCATGCTGTCCTTCCGCGATGCATCGGTGGAAAAGATCATGCGTCTGGCCGACACGGTAAAGCGATTAAAGGGTACGGTCCAACCACGGCTGACGGGAGCCAAGAGTTCTGCCTCACACTGAAATGGCGTGAGGATGTGGATAGATGAAAGGAGGCCGATCCATGGCGGATACACACTCGGTCATCGGCACACAAAACAAGAAGGGACAGACTTATACAGACCCTTGGAAAATGCTGCACGAAGCAGCGCGGACGCCCTCGTTCTTTACGGGTAGCGAAGTGATCAAGGAAGCCATCCGCCGAGCCAATGTGGACGTCATGATCGCCTATCCAATCACCCCGCAGAGCGAAGCGGCGGCGCTGATCGGCGAACTCTTCGCCGAGGGATACGTGAAAGAGTATTTCCGTGGCGAAAGCGAATTTGCAGTGATGTCCCAATGTGCCGGTGCCGCCTTCGGCGGCGCTCGGGTCTTCACTACAACCGCCGGACCGGGCACGATGCGGGCGATGGAAAACTTTCCGATGTGGGCCGGTGCGAGGTTACCTATCCAGATGATCGTCACCTGTCGCGGCATCAACTCACCGCTGTCGATCCAGCCGGATACGCTGGAAATTTCATACCTGCTCAATACCGGCATGCTGGTTTGGCACGCGGAGACGGCGCAAGATTTTTTCGACTGGATTCTGAAGGGCTACATGGTTTCCGAAGAACCCGATGTCCATCTTCCATTGGCGCTGTGCTGCGATGGCTTCTTCGTCACGCATACCAAGGATGTCGTGCAATTGACCCCGGCGGACATGTGCTTGCCGCCGTATGACCCCTATCGCTCGCCGGTCCCGTGCATGGACATGGAGTGTCCACCGGTGCGGATGATGCGCGATCCGTTTATCATGAAGAGCAACTACATCAGCTACGCCACCCACGCGAGCTGGCAACAGGAAATCTGGGCGGCCGTAGAACGATCGCGGAAGCACACCATCCACTGGCTGAACGGATTGATCGACACCGAGAACGTGGATGCGGACACCATGATCGTGGCGTCAGGGACCGCCGTGTCGCAAGGGCGCGAAGCCATTCGGATACTGGAAGACGAGGGCGTTCGATGCGGCTTGGTCAAGGTCAAGACCCTCCGCCCGTGGCCGGAAGACGAGATTCGTGAAGCGACTAAACACGCGAAGCATATTTTCGTTCCGGAGTTCAATGTGACCGGCTGGCTGGCCAAAGAGATCCGGGCGAGCATCCCCAACAGTGATCGGGTGCATGCGGGACCCCACGTGTGCGGCGGGATGACGATGCCGCCGGAGATCATCGTGTCCGAGATCAAGACCGCCTTGGGTATGCGCGCGGTCTCGTTGGCCGGGCGTGGAAGCTGAGTACCATGTGCTGACCGCCGACAGCCAACGGCCGTCGGCTCGTTGAGGAGGAATCCATGAGTAAAGAACGGATAAAGATCTCGGAGGCCCTCTACGATATTATGCCGTCCGACTATCAGGACCTGGTCCAGAGGGCCACCTACGGCAAGGAGGACCGTGGCTGGAAAGATATCGGCACTTCCAAGGAACTCATCGAACAGCACTCCCTCTGTGCCGGCTGTCCTGAGTCGATGGCCTTTCGGTACATCCTGGCCTCCCTCCCCAACCCGGAGGATACCGTCATGGTGGGCTCCACCGGTTGCACCAGTCTGGTATTCCCTATGGTGGCAGTGCATAACATTCACTCGCTGTTCGGAAATCAGAACGCCATCGCCTCCGGCCTTAAGCGGGCGTTGACCGTGCGCTTTCCCGGTCGTGTGAAAGACGTCGTCGTTCTCGCCGGGGACGGAGCCACCGTGGACATCGGCCTCGACATGACCTTACAAGCTTGGTTCCGACAGGAGAAGTTCACCACCATTTGCTTCGACAACGAGCTCTACGCCAACACGGGCGGCCAGGAGAGCGGGCTCATGCAGAAGGGGTTCGTGGCCAAGATGGCGCCGGTGGGTAAACTCTTCGACAAGGTCCGGTTGCCGGAAATCGCGCGAGAATCTGGCTGCCATTATGTGGTGAATTGCACCGTCAGCAAGCCGTCGGTAATCGAGAAGGTCATCCGGAATGCCGTCTTTATCGCAAGGGAAATCGGCCCGACCTATCTGCAGCTCTACACGCCCTGCATCCTCGAGATCGGGAAGAACAGCATGGAGGGCTTGCAGGAAATGCGCGATTCAGAGAAGCCGACCGAGCGGTTCGCGTACAAAGAATATGTCAGCGAGCCGGCCAAGCAGTTCCTGGCTGAGATGGCCGCCAAGGAGAAGGAAAAGAAGGCAGCCGCTAAACAGTTGGCTGCCCAGGAGGCCTAACCCAACCGGATGGCGCTGGGTCAGAAGGAGCGATCATGATCAAGAAGCGATTGAACATCCGCATGTCGGGACTAGGCGGTCAAGGCGCGGTCACGGCCGCGCACGTGATGGCGATGGCAGCCAATCGCGACGGAAAATTCTCCATCTCGAATCCGTTCTTCGGCGCGGAGAAACGGATGGCTCCTGCGGAAAGCTATTGCCGGATCGGGATCGAGCGCATTTACGACCGCGGCGAGCTCGTGTTCCCGGACGTGATTGAAGTGTTTCATCCGCAGGTCATCACAATGGGCAAGAGCTACACCATGCCGTTCTACTCCGGCATCAAGGAAGGCGGGGTGGTCATAATCAACTCTGACATCGAGCTGCTCTCCGAAGAGGACCGGGAACGTCTCAAGGACCTCAATGTCGCTGTTTTTTACATCAACGGCACCCAGATCGCGCTGGAAATCGCGGGAACCGAGCTCTCTACGAACATGACCATGATCGGCTCCGTGGCCGGCATCACTAAGTGCGTGTCTATGGAGGCGCTCGACGGGGCGCTTCAGGAACGGTTCGGCAAAAAGTTCGTCGCATCCGGAGGAACAGCCTCACTGGACGAAGCGATCAAGAAGAAGTTCGCCAAGAAAGAAATGTTACTGCAAAAGAACCTGGCCACCGTCAAGCGCGCCTATGAACTCGGCGCAGAGTGGGCCGAAAAGAACAAGGTTGAACTGATGGTCGGCAACCCAGCAGTCGCTGCCTAAACAAAGGATTTCTTTCGGATGTATAACGTAGCACAAGTAATCGAAGAAAAGTGCGTGGCTAAGAAGGGCTGCCGGCTTTGCATCATGTACTGCCCGGAGGCCAACTGCCTTGATCTCAATCCGACAAAGATGGTGGCGGAAGTCAACATCAACCGCTGCAAGGGCTGTGAGCTTTGTGTGGTCGTGTGCAACGCAGCCAAGCATCAAGCGATCGTCATGCAAGCCGTCAGTGCGGACGGGAGCCTGATGTCACACAAAGGAGAGTCTGCGGCCTTGGGGCAGGCCTATCAAGGCTGAGGCTCATCGAACAAGCTGTGAAGCCCCATAGCGCCGCGCTATGGGGTTTTTTATTGGCGGCCCTGTTGACTTCGCGCATCAGGGTACGAAAATATGGAGAGCGAAGACAACGTCATCGAGGAACTCCTTCAGGAAATCTCGGGTCTGCTCCGTGAATTTCCTAAGGCTCTTGAGCGAAGGGCCGCCATGGTTCGGACTGGTGGTAAAGATCCCGAACTGGTGGAGAAACTCGTCAAAGCCGCCGACACCATGCGCGACAGCGGGAATCTGTATCTCACGTGGGCCAAACACTACGCCGCACTGGCCGCGAGTAACACCGACGTCTCCTCCGACGAGGATGAGACAGAGGATTTCGACGTCTAAAAAGGCGTTCCCCTCCGCCCACCACATTTGCTAGAATGTTTTCCTCTTCCGATTGAACCTTCGTTCCCCGGTAGCTCAGTTGGTAGAGCAGCCGGCTGTTAACCGGCTGGTCGCAGGTTCGAGTCCTGCCCGGGGAGCCACATCCAGGGAAAGGTCGCCATCGTAGTACGAATGGCGGCCTTTTTTCTTTCAGGATGGCAGCATGGACGGCTGGCTCCCCTTTGACCCACCCCTCGTTCTTCGCAACCCCCATGCGATGACGCTCGTGCCTCGATATTGGCCGCGGGGAATGCTGCTCGCAGGCCTCCCCCAGGAATCCCGTCTCTTCCAAATCACGCCAGACACCCATCTGTTGGGATTCTGCCATTGGCAACCCGAGCGCAAGGCCAGCGGCACAATCGTGCTGGTCCACGGCTTGGAGGGGTGCAGCGAGTCGCACTACATGCATGGCATCGCAGCAAAAGCCTGGCGGGCCGGTCTGAATGTCATCCGGCTAAACCAGCGGACCTGTGGAGGGACAGAGCGCCTCACTCCGACTCTCTACAATAGCGGTCTCAGCGGCGATTACAAGGCCGTCGTGTCAGAGTTGGCCTACAGGGACGGACTTGATCGGATTTGGCTCGTCGGGTTTTCGATGGGTGGCAATCTTGTGCTGAAGATGGCAGGCGAGGTCGGTACCGCAATACCCACGCTACGCGGCATCTTGGCTGTTTGTCCGAACATCGATCCAACCCAATGCATCGCGGCCTTGGAACGGCCCAGTAATCGGATCTACCACGACTATTTCCTTCGACGACTGAAAGCGCGCATCGTAAGGAAGGCCGCGCAATTTCCAGGTCGATGGGACTTGGGCCCTCTGAAAGGGATGACGAAGATTCGAGACTTCGATGATCGTTATACAGCGCCCGACGCGGGTTACCGCAGCGCGGCTGAATACTATGATCGCGCCGGGGCCCGCCATGTCATGGCACGAATCCAAATGCCGACCCTGATTATCACGGCTCAGGACGATCCCTTCATTCCCTACTCGATGTTCCTAATCCCAGCCATTCAGCACAACCCCCACATTACTTTGGTCGCTCCCCGCTACGGGGGTCACTGCGGATTCTTTCAACGTCGTCAACTCGACGAAGACCGGTACTGGGTGGAAAATCGGCTTGTGGAGGCGATCATCCGGTCGAACTGGGAGCATTCAACATGAGCCGAGTCACACCGCGATCGGCTGCTGCCCTCTGATGGCAGTCTGGGCCACAGGCCTGGTGTTACCGCCGACCTAGCCCCCCATTCGAGGGGGCACTGTATGAGGGATGGCCGAGACCCCCTCGAGGCGTTTAGACTGCTGTACACATCGGATCAAGCAGACCCCGCGTAAGCGATCAGGTCTCGAGTGGGTGAGAGGGACGGGACATGGCGAACCAGTTCCGGTTACGGACCCATCACAGATTACCGCTTCAATGCCCGTTCTACTATTTTGGAAGCGGATTCGTGGGCAAGGGGTTGGCCTTGAACGTGTCGCAGAAAGGTTGGAGAGTGTGTGGGGACTGTCCTGTTTCGGTGGGAATGCATCTGCTTATTCGTTTGGAGCTCCCGGGACAAAGCAGACCGATCGAAATCGACGATGCGACGGTCCAGTGGGTCCGGGGCAAAGATTTCGGTGTGAAGATTTTGGCCATGAAACCCGAGACTGAAATGCGACTGAGCAAATTTATCGCGATCCTCCTGCAGCAGTCAGCAACAATGCGGTTCGGCGCCTTTGTTCGCTCAGACATACCGTAACGTTCTCCTCTCTCTGATCCCCTCATTTTTCAGCCACTCGAAACAACATCGGCCATCCCTACGCCGGCCATCTGGCATCCAAGGCGGACGTACCGAGGCACTTCGCTCGTGATTCCCTCATGGCCATACACACTGTAGGCGGAAATCGCCGCTTAGGAGCAGATCGCCTTCATGCGCCCAGGAGCTTGGCGCACGCACTGCATGGGTTAGGCGGCGTTGCGGCGACTGTGGCGAGAGTCACTCATTGCCGCAACCTGTGAGGCGCACTTGGTAAACCAGTTCACGATGATCCAGAGGCCACTTGCAACTATGGCTACGACGAACATCCAGTTATAGACGGACTTCCCGCCCTGACCGAGCAGTGGTCCGCAAACCAAGGTTGCGACCGGATAGCCAAGGATGAGCACCAGAAACGTCGTAACCGGCACGATCAGGTCACGAAACGGCGCCAGCCCTCTCCACTCGTCGGGAATCGTGGTGGCGAGCGCCCGCCCGCAGACCCACCCTATGACCAAGGTTCCCCCATAAGCAAGGAACAGCACGATCTCTGCGGCCTTGACACGCCCAACCGCCGTGTCCTTGAACAAAGGCACATTAGCCAGGACCGTCCCGAGCAACATCGCTAACAACATCGTGATTCCATATTGCAGCATCCACGCACGCGATTTCATGATCGACCCTCCTCGTCAACTGAACTGGCCCATCTTTCTCGCGCAAAGTATCTTCATTAGGAGAGCTTAGCACAGGAGCCTGCTTCCGCCATGTGATTGACGCTTTTCTACCCCTGGGCAGAGTGATGCCGCACTCGGAAATCCACGCTTGGCTGTCTCATACGAACGATACACTCGAGGTTCTGAAGAGGTCGGTTGCGCGGGACGAACAGGAGAGAGATATGGCTCAGTTAACAGCCTGCAATGTGACCGTCACCTGTTGGCGCCGGTTGGCTCGAAGGTACTCGATTGTGACCTGATCACCCACTTTGTGTTGCTCCATGACGTCCATGAGATCGTCGACGGATTCGACTGCTTTCCCATCCACCGCGACGAGGACGTCGCCCAACTCGATCCTCCCTCCGAAGGTCTCACGCACGCCGCGAAGTCCGGCCCGGTCCGCCGCACCACCCCGGGAGATCTTCCCGATCACGACTCCTCTGATCCCCCATCGGCGCGCCATGGCGTCGGGAACCAAGGAGACGCCCAATCCGGGACGGATCACCCTCCCGTGCTTGATGAGCTCAGGAACGATCCGGTTGACCATATCGACCGGCACGGCGAAGCCGATCCCGGCGAAGGCGCCGCTTGGGCTCACGATCTGCGTGTTCACACCGATCAACCGGCCCGCGCTGTCAAGGAGAGGTCCTCCCGAATTGCCGGGATTGATCGCGGCATCGGTCTGGATCACACCCTCGATCGTCCGATTGCTCATCGACTTGATAGTGCGCCCGAGGGCGCTGACAACGCCCGTCGTAAGCGTATGATCGAGACCGAAAGGATTGCCGATCGCCAAGACTTTCTGTCCGACCCGTAAGTTGTGCGAGGTCCCCACCGTCAGCGGGGCTAGAGCCTCCTCAGGAGCTTGAATCTTCAGGACCGCCAGGTCATGGTCCGGATCCGCGCCGACCAGTTTCGCTCTGTATTCCGTGCGATCGGCCAGCGTCACTGTGACGGTGCTTGCCCCATAGATCACATGGAAGTTGGTGACAATATGGCCTTGTCTATCCCAGATAAAGCCGGAGCCTGAGCCCTGCGGAACCTCGAAGACGTCGAGGGTGAAGAAGTCGCGTTGGATGGCCGTGTTCGCGATGAAGACGACGGAGCGGGATGCACGCTCAAAAACGGAGATAGTTGCCCGTTCATCCTCTCCCAACTCGGGAGGCAATGCAACCGGCCGGGGCTTCACGCCCAAGATATTGGCGGTTCTATCGATAGCGTGCGCTTGCTGTGCGGATTTCGTCGGGACAAGAAGAAGACTAATCAGAAGAGCGGCGCCCGCGAGCAAGTGAAGCGAACCGAACACCGCCCCTACTCTCCTATCACCTGCAGGACCAGCTCCCGGGTGCGCGCCCTGGTATCGAAATCGATCACCACGATCTGCTGCCAAGCGCCGAGCATCAAGGCGCCGTTAGAGAACGGAATCGTCAGCGATGGTCCCTGCAACTGACTTTTCAAATGACTATGGCCGTTATCTTCCCCGGGATTTCTCGTATTGTGCTGCCACGAAGGATCGGCCGGCACCAGGCGGTCCCAAAAGGCCTTCGTGTCGGCTCGTATCCCAGGCTCATCCTCGATCATCATAACTGCGGCGGTTGTGTGCTTGATGAAGACGGTCACGAGGCCGGCCTGTATCCCGGTGCTCCCCACCGCTTCCTGGACCTTTTTCGTGATGTTGTCCGTGTGACCGCCACCACGCATCTCAAGACGGAGGGGGATCGTTTTGACAGCCATCAGGTCACTCCTCGCGTAGAGTTCGCACATATGCTCGTTCGGCTCGCGTGAGTCGGCGACCTCGCGCTTCCTCGAGAATGCGATCGAAGGCCCTCTCCGCAGTCAACTGACGGAGCGTTTGCACGACTTCACGGTTCACGATCTTCTCCTGCTGCAACTTCTCTAAGTAGGCAAAGGCCTCCAAGAGAGTTTCCTTCTTACGGACGTAATAATCGCGGCCACGTCGCTGGTTGCTAAAGGCTTCGAACTGCTCGCACGCGACCAAGACCTCTGCCAACTGATGAACCCACGGTTGAGCCTTGGCGAGCCGTTCCGGGTAGTAATAGTAGAGCATGATCAGCTCCATCCACCGAGCCCACCGGATACCCAGGGCGTTCAGTTTCGGCCTGACCTTTCGGAGACGTCGCGCTAGCCGACGCGCATACCCCAGGCGCATTTCCACCTGCTCGCGAGCCCACGGTGTCATCGCAATCCCGTGGGCCTCAAGGTCGCTCTTATACCGTGCGAGAAAGGCCTCGGTTTCGTTCCCGTATTTGGTCCGAGGATACACGGCTCGCCATTCCAGCGGCCTGGTGGGGATGCCCCTCGCCTTGGCCCATGACCAGATGCGGCCGAACAGGCGTCGATCCAAGCCTGCACGACCAAGATCGTGCAACAAGCAGGCGATTTGATACTGGCGGACTCGCTCTGTTTCGTGACCAAGGCGAGTCGCGACTGCCGCGCACATGCGGGCGGTCCGCACCGCATGGGAACGATCGTAGCCGCGGATGGTCCGCCCCGGTCGGCGCGGATCGGGGTAGTCATAGAGTGCCATCAGACGCGCGACTAACGCTCGCGGAATGAGAAGGGGCGCTTGGTGCTGCATCCTAGAGGCGGGGTCCATCCATGAATGAATTGTGGCGCACGGCCACGCGCAGAATATCGTTCGCTCAAATGAAGTGTCAAGGCAGCGAACTCTCGAAGGGCTCGCCCAACCCCGCGATCTCTGCTATGCTGGCTTTAAGACAAGCGCCTTAGTTATCCGCGCGAGCACTCGCATGCAGTCCAACAGACAATTCCTCGCTCTACTCAGCACTCTCCTATTTGTCCTCAGCGGTCTTTCCATCACGATCCTCGCAGCAGCGCCCTCCGTCGATCAGCTCATGGACCTCACCGGTCATGTCAACGTCGTCGTGACCCTGACGGGACGGGATAATTTCACGAGCGAATACCGCTATAACGTCAACGTCAAAAACAATTCGGCGGATCACATCATCGCAGATTCGCTTATAGTTGTCCTCGACAAGATCACGAATCTGGCCGGCGAAGACCGAGAGAATTTGCAGGGTGAGCCCCTGGTGAATCGATTCGAAGTCGTCGGTCAGGATGGCGTGACCGATGACGGGAAGCCCTACTTTCGAGTTCCCGTCGGCCCGAAGAAGGATTTGGACCCGCTCGATCAAAGCCCTCCCGTCACAGTACGAATCCGTAACCGTGATTACGTCATCGTCTTCACCCCCTCCTTCCGCGTATACGGCCAGAAACGACCGCCGCCCGAGATGAAACCGGCGGCTGTCTTCCCACAGGCTCCTCCCTCGGGGGTGGGTCCCTCCGTTCCTCCCGCGCCCGGCGGCAAGACCGCAGTCGACAAATTGATCCAACTGCTCATCAAGAAGGGAGTCTTTACGGAAGAAGAGTGGCGCAAGGCAAACCAGCAATGAGTGATGTGCCCTGCCGAGCCTGCTCAGGCGACTGGCCCAGAGCAGACCACTTCATCACAGACTTTGAGCTGACCAACGCCTATCTCCACGAGGATCAGTTCTTTCCCGGTTGGACGGTGCTCGTGTTGAAGCACCATGCAACCGAATTGTTCCAGCTCACGGCTGACGAGAGAGCCAGGTTGATCGAGGAAGTGAGCAAGGTCGCAGAAGCCCTCGCGCACGCCTTCCAGGCTAGGAAGATCAACTACGAGCTGCTCGGCAACCAACTGCCGCATATCCATTGGCATCTCATCCCGCGGGGCGGGAGTGATCCCGCCCCCCTTGAGCCGATATGGCGCGTCCCGCACGTGCCCCTGCGGCTTGAGCCTCCAGACCTACAAAGCCGAGTACGCCTCCTTCTGCACCATCTGAGACGAAGTCCTCTCCCGTCAATCTAGCTTAGATTGGACTGGGCCGAGGCGACCTTCAGCACTCCGGCGCAGATGATATAATGCTTTCACCACACACACGACTGGAGGATCACAGGTTCCAGATGGCGTCTCGATTGGTTCTTGTGACCCTCTTCATCTCCTCCCTCGTCTCTCCCCAACTCCTGCGTTCATCGCTTGCGCAATTCCCCGAAGAGGAGGCTTCATCCGTCCCCGCCGAGGTTGCACCGCCGATTCCTACACCAGGTCGCGGTCACCAACAGAACGAACCAACGGTCCCTGAAGTGTCGCCGCGCGAGCGACAAGATGCGCTCGTCGAGCTCGGCGAATCGCGCCGTGCGGTGCGCACCTTTCCGGACAACGCCGAGGAACGCCTTACGTTGGCCCAGCGGCTCTATCAGATCGGCGACCTCGATGCCGCGATCGATGAATGCCGCGCGGCGTTGAAATTGAACCCCGATTCGGCCAACGCTCACCTCCAACTCGGCGTCACTTTGATGGCGAAGCAAGACTGGCGAGCCGCGTCGACGGAGCTAAAGGAGGCGGCGCATCTCAATCCCGCGCTGACCCAGGCCCACTACAACCTCGGCACTGTGTATTACACGACCGGCAATCTCAAGGCAGCGATTCAATCCTACCGGCAGGCTCTGGAGCTGCAACCTGAGTTTCCCGATGCTCGCTATCGGCTCGCGCTGGTGCTGAAGCTGACCGGCAGCGATCGGGAAGCGGTGCAGCTCATGGAGGAAGCGGCGTTGGGCGGCGTGCCCCAGGCGCAGTTTTTCCTGGGCAATGCCTACCGAAGCGGACAAGGCGTGGTGAAAAATCTCTCCCGCGCAATCGCGTGGTGGATGGAAGCCGCCCAGTTCGGCCACCAACGCGCGGCGGATTCCCTCTCGCTCCTTCGCCGCCAAGCCCTTTACAAAGACCAAAATGATCGGCGAAGTCGCGAAGCCCGGGAGGCGTTTCACCAATACCGCGAAGACCTTTGGAAGGACTTCCCCGATCTAACGCGCGACACAGAGAGCGACACGCTGGGGACCACCTTGATCAAAGAACATCGTAGCGACCATGCGATCGTGATACTCCTCAAGGAAGGCTATGCCTTGAGTGACATCGCCCACGACGAGCTGGTCCGTCTCTATCACGACGGATGGGAGACTCATCTGGCCCCGTTCGACAGAAAGATCCTTGCTTTCCTGGAGACGACTGCTGAGGAAGGACTGGCCCAATCCAAGAAGGCGCTGGCAAAGATTTATGGCAAGGGCCTCGGCGTCACGCCGGATGGGCAGAAGGCACGAGCGATACTCAAGGGGCTGCCGCGGTCGGAGGCGCGGCAGATTCTTGATGAACTATCACTTTAACCCTAGCCGTCCATGAAGTACGCGGCTACCCCACAGGCTTCTATGCGCGACCGGTCCAAGGTGTGGCGCATCTTCCTCCAATCTTCCTGGCTCCAGGCCTGTGGGATAGGTTTGGTGGCGACATTCCTGTCGCTCGTCTCCTGGGCCCTCGCCCCTGCTACGTTCACAGCGCTGGATTGGACCTCCTACGACATCTGGCTCCGTTCTCGCGCTCCGATTCCGGTCAGTTCGGCGCTTGTTCTTGTCACCCGCGACCAGGCCAGCGAGACAAAGTTTGGCAGCGGTCCATGGGACCGCGCGGTCCTCGCCCGGTTCATCACGGCAGCGCATGAAGCAGGCGCCGTGGCGATCGGCTTGGATCATCGCCTGAGCCAGGCCAGTCCGGCCCAACTCGGCGGTGCCGCCAGTGACGCGATGCTGGTGGAAGCCACCAAGGCAGCAGGGCTCGTGGTCTATCCGTTCGACTCCGAGTCGCCGCTGGCGTCCAATACAGCCGGCTTTGGGCACCTCCTCGCTACCCGAAACCAGGATCACGTGACACGCACAGTCCCCCTGTCCGTTCAAGTCGGTTCACAGACCGTCCCTGCTTTTGGGCTGGCCTTGTTTGAGTCGTCCGAGAGCCGGTCACATTCGAAGGTGACGGACGACGCTGTGCTGGTGAACTATGTTGGGAATGGATCGTTGGATGCCTTCCCATCCCTGTCTTTTTCGTCGGTGTGGGACGCGATAGAAGCCCATCAAGGAGATCGACTCGCCGATTGGTTCCAGGACAGGATCGTGGTTTTCCTCTCCGATCCTTCGCCCCAGGCTACTTGGCTCTTGCCGACCGGGCAGTCCGTCGCAGGCTCAATCATCCATCTTCACCTCTTGAATATGCTGCTCACGGAGAACCGGGCCTATCGCATCGGGCCTGCGACCGGCGCTCTCGTGGCGCTGCTCCTCGCGGGCTTCGTGGCTTGGTGCCTCCTGCGCACACGAGAGCCCACGGGTCTCCTTCTTGCCGGGGCGGTCGTGCTCGGCTACGGAGGATTAGCGGTCGCCGGATTGGCCTCGACCCACCTGGTGTTTCCGCTCGCTCTGCCGCTCTCGGCCGTCGCATTCGTGGTTGTCGCCACGGCCGCCTGGAGCCATCTCACCGCTCAGCAGCGACTCGTGTTGCTCGAACGAGACATGCTCCGTCTCCAACAGGAAGCGGCCGCGGTGCGCGAAGCCTTGGTCCTTCGAGAGACTCGCGCGGAAACGCTGCAGGAAGATCTCGCCATCGCCGGAGCTGCCCGAACCCAATCGACCGAGCAACGGGAGGATCTCACCGGCGTTATCGACCGACTCCGCTCCCAATTGGCAGACGCACACGCGCAAGAAGACGAAGCCCGCAAAAAATTGGAGGAGCTTGAACGACAACTGCACGACCTGCGCGCGGCTTCGAGCGAGCCCGCTGCGATGGGCGATGCGGAACTCGATCGTCTCCGAGACGAATGCCGTCACCTGGGCATCATCACCCACGATGCCGGCCTCTTGGGGCTGTACCGCGATCTGAAGAAGGGCGCGAAGTCAGGCTTGACCGTGTTGCTGTTGGGCGAACCGGGCACGGGCAAAGAACTCTTCGCGCGCGCACTCCATCGCCTCAGCCCACGGGCCGGCAAGACCTTTGTCGCCGTGAACATGGCGGCGATCTCGCCGGAACTCTTCGAGAGCGAGTTGTTCGGCCATGTCAAAGGCAGCTTCACCGGAGCCACGAGGGACCGACGGGGCTATCTTGAGCTGGCCCACCAGGGGACGATCTTCCTCGATGAGATCGGCGATCTGCGCCTGGACCACCAAAGCAAACTCCTGCGTGTGCTCCAGGAAAAGTCTTTCTACCGGGTCGGAGCCACGACCCCCACGAGGGTGGATGTCCGCGTCGTGGCCGCAACGAATCGAGACCTGCAACGAGGTGTGACCGAGGGGTGGTTCCGCGAGGATCTCTACTTTCGTCTCAAAGGCCTCCTCTTCCACCTGCCGCCGCTTCGCGCGCGGATGGCGGATCTGCCCATCCTCGCCGAGACGTTTCTCAGCGACATTGCTTCTGAAATGGGACGACCGGTTCCCAAACTTTCCAATGAGGCCTTGCGGTCACTGCTCGACCACGAGTGGAAAGGCAATGTGCGTGAGCTGCGTCACTGTCTCGAACAGGCGGTCGCGTTGACCGACGGTCACATCTTGACCAAGGAATCCCTCCGCCTCGGTGGAGAGGGAAGAGGGCGATCGGCGGAGCGGACCAAGACAGCGCAGATCTTGCCCGATCCTGCGAGCGATGCCGCCGTGCTCAATTGTCTACGCGAGCACGACTTCGACATGCAGGCCACGGCGAGGACGTTGGGCTGGGATCGGAGTACCGTGACCCAACGGCTCAAGGGCCTCTGTTTTCAAGCCCTCGCCGAAGCTGCAGGGGACCGAGCCAAGGCCGTTGCATTCATCGCCGGTGACGCCCGACACGTCCGGATCGTCGAGCTCAAGCTTATGGATTACTATGGACATCTGCGGGCCGCGATCGAGTCGTTTGACTCTGCAGACGAAGCCGTCATCGAGTGCCGGCGCCGATTCAAGAACCTGCCGGAGCGACATTTCCGGTCTGTAGAAGCCTTGATCCGACAGCACTTCCAGGAGACTCGGACCGGTGTAGCGAAGATCACGCGTTGAAGCGAGACGGAACGAACAGAGCACTCCCCGGGTGATCACGGCCGGAGGTAAAACCGAGCATCTTCCACGACGGGAGATCCGTCCCGGTCCTTGCACACGATGCGCCCAGACACACCGCCGGCATCAAGCGCTGCGAGCTCGACGGAACAGGCGTGGTGCTTGCCATCGTACCGCCACGGCTCCCCGTTCACTATCAGCGCCCATTCCGCAATGTGCGCTCCCGTGTAGGTCCCTTTGCCGGACAAGCCCGTCAGGGTGATGATCGCAACCGACCGTGTCATCCGTCCCGCTGACTCGCCGCGCCCTCTCAACACATCCCCGAAGACGAGCGACAGCGCGCGCAGACCTTTCCCATCTTCGATCGCCGAAAGCACGGCCCCTGACGGACCAGGCAGCTCGATTTGATGGGCAGCCCCCTGCCAGCGAACATCGAGCTGACCCTTGCCGAAACGAGCCACTACCTGATGCCCGAGCGGTACGACGGCGGAGGGCGGACCACTGTCTTCCGCCGCCCAAGAAACCGATTTCATCACCAGGAGCAAGCCGGCTACCAAACTAAAGCGGCACAGGCGATTGCCGACGCCCCTTCTCATGCGAGAGCTGTCAAACTTAGGCTCATGTGTAACCGCGGCCACCTCATACCCTTGATCGAACCTTTAGCCATCGCCGCCGCTTCAAGAATCTCTCCGACCGCAAGAAAACCTGAATGTCCCCCTAAATTCCCCCTAATATGCTCTAAACCTCTCCAATGTTCTCATACTCCTTCTTGATGCTTGCTTGAATATCGGATTCGTTAAGAAGCACCCACGGCGGAGTTTCAAGACCTTTGGTAAGCTCCCTGAGCCTGTCTTCCACTTTCTTCTTGTCCACTTCGCCAGAAACAAATACTTCAATCCTCAGTCGATTCCAGAGTCTTCGATAAAACTCTAGTTGCTCGGCTGATAACGTCCTCGCAGTCTCATTCTCAAAAGTTTTCTTCATGTTGTGGACATTTTGGAGTAACAGCTTGAGCCTGAAAGCCACCTCTTTAGCGGGTTCCTGGTCAAATGGGCCAAACCATACTATCTCCACTCCGTCGAGTAACAGAAAGCCCATTGGACTCCCGATTCGGTAGAGAGCGTCTGCATCGTTAGTTCCAAGTGGCGAAACTCGAAGACCCCGGATGGCAATGTACTTAAGCAAGCTTTCGCTCGAGATTGATCGAGTTGGACGACTTGTTCACTTGCCAATATCGCGGAATCGATTGCGCTGTCAGCTTTGTCCTTGAATGTTGCGTTGGTATACATGATCGTGTCCAGAGGCCTTATGTTGAAAGCTAACCCATCACCCTCCCGTTGAAATGGAATAATGTGCTTCTTGAAAGCTAGCATGAGTCCGTACTCTAGGTGCACGTTGGGGTTGGGAATTCGCACCTCTTTGTGATCTCTGTGCGTTGATGAGTTCAGCAGCACTATGCAGAACTGAGACGTGATGATTTTTGAGCAGATTTTTGTACAGAAAGCCAGTTTTGCAGGATCCACTTTCTGCACTGCTACATACGCTTCGTAGTCCTTGGCCGCCAAGAGATTTTGCAGGAGGTCGATTTCAAGGCGAAACTCATCGCCGCTTGGTGCCGCGATAAAACACATACGGCTACTGCTAAAAGCATAGCCGCAAGTCGGGAGCCCAATTATGCAGCTTTCATTTATCTTCGCTTCAGCCATGCTTCATCCAGTGATCCCAGAATAGGGGCCAGTTAAGCAGTTAAGTAACTCCTCGCGTTACTTCGAACTTGTTGCTCCCCCTTGTAACAGAACAACGCCACTCTTTCGAGCTCGTTCAGGCAAGTCTACTTCAAAATCTATCTGATCTCCAAATACCGAGACCATGACGCTGTCGCGCCCCTTTCGAGTGTTAGAAGTGGCCCGCGGGTTGACTACTGCGCGCGCCCATTCTCACCACCCATCCTGAGCGCGTCAAAGCGCACCATCCCCCAGGCGAGCACCATCATGTAAATGCTCCTTCCAAGCTCGCTCGTTTGCCTTCCCCCCTCTGGAATGGCACCCGTGCTCGTCCTACTGCGGCCATCGAGCGAGCACCCTCTAACCCTTTCCGTCCTAAGGGCCTGGCGGAGACCGGAGCAACTTCACCGAAGGAGCGGGGCCCCATCGAGACTCAGCCAGGAAGGAACGCGGAAACTGATCGAGTCCGCGAGGGAATTTCCGAAGGCTTCCGCCTGGCTGAGTCCGAAAGGGTCGCTCCGGGAGGTGAGGACGCGGTGGCTCTCTGCCAGGCCCATCCTCATCTTGTGGGGCCATCCCCGCATCGCGTGATGGGAATTAAATCCCCGCACGAGGCGCGTCCCTCCCCTCCCTTCTGAACCCCTCAGTTTCCTTCATCTCTTCGCCCCCTTCCCACCTTTCCCCCATCGGCACTTCGGTTGCTCACGCATTTCTCGATCGGCGCGCGACCACCGGCTGGGAAGGAGGTGACTCAGGATTTAGGCCGTTCCGTCCCTGTCAGCGCGTCAGCCTGTCACATTAACGCTTTCTTAAATAGGAGGAGTGGCATCATGCAAAAAATCACCACCACGTCCGTCGCATCGGGGAACATCGATCCAGCCGTCGCTGGACCGAACAAAGACATGAAAGAGGTTTACATCCTGGCCGGACTGGTCCTGTTCCTGGCCATGCTCATCGGAGCTTTCTGGTTCTATTCGCAAACAGACCACGCGACGACCAGAACGGACACTTCAGACACTTTAAACGGCGCCCAGGTGTCGTCCGTTCTGAAGCAGCAGAGCGGAACCGGCTCGTCGCAAGCCGTAGCAGCCATCGCTCCCACCTCAGTTGTCGCCGCTCAGCCAACAGCTCCTGATGTGATCCACGCCGATATCTACTTCGAAATAGGACGGAAAGGATTGACCGACCAAGGCAAGGCCATCCTCGGTCCGCACGCGGACATGCTGAAACGGAACCAGGACTTCGGCGTCTTGATCCAGGGCTATACGGATCAACAGGGCTCGGCCAGCTACAATAAGCAGCTCGGCTTGAAGCGAGCGGAAGCCGTGAAGACTGAATTGCTAAACGCCGGCGTGGCCGAGTACAGGATGAAAGTGATGAGTCTGGGTGAAGAGGGCGTGCTTTGCACCGACAACAGCGACGTGTGCCGGCACATGAACCGCCGCGTCCATCTGGAGATTCGCAAGATCGGCCAAGAGCACATGACTCCTCCGGCGGTCACTCTCACGCAGCCCGAGGTCCAGCGCATCGAAGAGACGCCTATTACGGAACCGGACCCAGTGATCGACAGTCCCGGGGAAACCATGCCGGCGCCGGAATCCCCTTCATCTACAACGTCCGGGAGCTGAGCATTCGCACAGGTGGCTGCGCCGGCAAGAAGCCGGCGCAGCCACCTTGCTTTTCTCGCTGGCCCGCAAGCAGAGGCTTAGCCCGAGGAAGCCTGTTGACGCCTATCCGCTGGCCGCAAACGCGATAAACCGGTAGGCTCTTCCGGATCCTATGTGGGGAACGAGAACGCTGAATCTTGTTCTGGCCTTGGTAGCGGGGGAGCATCCTGTGGAATCCCCTCCTTTGTAAGGAGGGGAAGGGGGAGGTAGCAGCACGCAGCGGGGTGCACTGTTACGTGAGATCATGGTCTTTGTGAACGACATCGAACATACCGCCGTCTCTACCCCACCTCGCCTCCCCTTACAAAGGGGAGGAACCAGATCAGCGCCCCACACGAAACCCGGAAGAGCCAACCGGTAAAGAGGCCAGCGGTCGGGGCAAGCAGGGTATTAGACGGAACGAATACTGGAGGGTTTTATCCGACGGCCTTTGATGCGATAAGACGCGATAAAGAGGCCGTCGGTCGGGGCAAGCAGGGTATTAGATCGAAGAGACACCGGTGGGTTTTATCCGCCGACATCAATTACGATAACACGATGAATAGTCGGCGGTACGCACGAAGTGCGGTTTGGAGCCGGCGACTGGGATCGAACCGAGCGACCGTCGTCGGCTCGGCTTTGTTGCCTGCCTCGCCAACTCCTACAAAGGGGGCCAGCCCCCTTGTACGATCCCCACGAAGGGGGCACACCCCCTTCGCATCCCCCAGTTCGCTGGTTCGTATCAGTTGTGAGTCTCCAGGCTGCGGAGCAGCCTGGAGCCGGCGACTGGGATCGAACCAGCGACCTGCGGTTTACGAAACCGCTGCTCTACCAACTGAGCTACGCCGGCTTATGAGCGTGTGGGTTCAGGCGGTGCAAGAGCTTATGGCCCCGGCAGCGGGTCGCATCTTACCCGCTGCCTCCGAAAATTGTCAATTGACGCACCGCACCGCTCTCACTTGGTTTTCGCTACAGGAATGAGGCGGACGGGAGAGGGCTTTCCCGTCGGCGGTATACACAAGGGCTCCTGTGAGTTGCCGAACTGTGTGTTGGCCATGCTCTGCACGTGCCCTTTGACATACTGGCACAGCTCCCCGGCCACGACAGTCCCATTCCTGTCGGCATCCGCTGCGCCTTGAAGCCCCTTCAAGACGTAATAGGTGAACAACCCATGTTGCCCCATTTCATACGCATGGGCTTCCTGCGGTGAACGGTTGCCGATGATCCACATGATGCCCTCTTTTCCCGAGCCCCCTTCGTCCAGATCCCAGATCGGCACGGCCGCAGTGTTTGGGTCAGAACCGGGATTCGGCTCGAGGGACAGCTCCAGGATGAGAATGGCCTGCTGAACCCCGGCGCGCGCAAGCGCCGCCTGCAAGCGGCGCATTGAAAAGAGTCGTCCCAGCGAAGCGGTCGAGCCGTCGAACGGCACCACCGACACAGCTCCGGTCGCCTGATCAACCAGGGCTCGGCCGGCGACATACACAACGGCCGGTCCAGCGCGATCGGCGTGCCGAGACAGCCACTCCTCGAACACCTCGGCAAGGTCGTCTTTCAGCGCATGATCGTCCTGCAACAGACGAACGCGGTCCTCCGGGATCCCCATGACAGCCTTCATATAGGCCGCCATCTTCTCGGCGTCGCGTGATGCGAACTTGACCTGCGGCACCGCCTCGTCGCGGAAGCTCCCGACGCCGATCGCGATCCCGACCGCTTTCGGCTGTTTGAGCGAGGACGGTTTCTTCGGAAGCTGATCCACGTCCACAGAGAGGATTTCGACCTCTTCTGCCTGTTCCGGCCTTACCGCGATCAGAAACTTTTTTGCCGTCGGCAACTGCACGGAGGCCGACGCGACTTTCAAGGAAAGCACCAGTTCCGCCTGCTCGACCGACTGAACCTGTCCCACCTTTCCGCCGAACGTCACGCGTTTGATCGCCCCCGGTTCCAAATCGCCCACTGAAATGACAGCCGGAACCTGCTGGAACACCCCGGTCGTACCCCCTACGTGCACTTCCACCCCTTGCGCGAGAGCGGCGCCGTCGTTCTTGACCTCGACTTCCATCACCAGCGGCTCGCGGAGTTCCAGCACTTGATTGCGGTTGTCATCGCGAAGGATTGCCCGGAAGGACAGCTTCGTCGGGCCACCCTCTCCGCGCACCGACGGCACCGAGGTCGATTCGGTTTGAAGCGCAGACGCAGGTCCGGCAGCAGGTTCCTGCGATCTGGACTGAGGCACAGCCGGTGATGCGACCGGCGCGTTGGTAGCGACAGACTGGCGCCCGGAGGATTTGGCCGCCGCCGCTTCGAGGATTTTCGTCGAGGACGCGAGTTGCGTCACCATGCCGTCGACGATCTTGTCGATCGCCTGCTTGGCCACCTTGTCCAAACCGGTGAGATCGCACGACGTGTCGTCGGCCTCGATCTCCCCGCGCACGCTCGTCTGAAGCTTCTTGCGATACAGCTCCTGATCGCTCAGGTCCCTGTAGGCATAGTCCAACCCCAAGGTGACCGTCGCTGGGTAGGTTCGTTTTCCTTTCCGGGGGACGAACAGTTCGGCCTGGCCAATGCCCAGCCCCACATCGACGTACCCATCCGGCGCTCCACCTTTCGGAGGAGTCTGGGGCGTGTATAGCCGCTGGAACACGCGATCCAGCCGACGCGTGACCACCTCCTGCAAGGGCTGCTGAATGGGGAGGACTTTTGACTCTCCGCACGCATCCCGATAACCAAGCCCGGCGGACACGACGGATTGGTCGAATCGTAGCTGCGCCGTCAAGGGAATGGTGGAGCCGAAATTGACGCCCCGTCCCTGAAACAGGCTGCAGCCGGAAATACTGAGAAGAGTGAGTGACAGGACAAGCAAGACCCCCGTGACCTGTGGCGCACGAGTCCGCCGTCCCGCCACCCGGAACGGGGTGGACACAATAGAAGGTTTATACCGAAAACTGCGCGGCACTGACAACCCTTCACCCGGTTTTGTGCTCAATTGACAGTGCTGCACCCCTGGGCTAAGGTCACTGCATGTCCCGCGCCGACATAATGCAGCCCCGCCGGGCCGGCACGTGGTCATGGCCCTTGGCGGCACGTCTGGTCCGTCTCTCGAATCAGACGGGCACGCTCCTGCTCCTCCTCCCGACGCTCTGGTCCCTCGTGTTAGCCACCGGAGGTCGCCCGCCTTTCCACCTGCTGGTAGTCTTTGTGACGGGAGCCTTCGTGATGCGGAGCGCCGGCGTGATCCTCAACGACCTGGCCGATCGGCGGTTCGATCGGGAAGTCGCACGGACGCGGAATCGGCCGCTCGCCTCCGGTGAAATCGCGCCTCCGCACGCGCTCGCCATCGCCGGGGCGCTCGTCGCCCTCGCCGCCGGGCTGGTCCTCACACTCAATGGATTGACGATCGCTCTGAGCCCGTTGGCGCTTCTCCTGGCGGTCCTGTATCCTTTCGCAAAGCGCTTCGTGCACATCCCCCAAGCCATGCTGGGTGTCGCCTTCGGCTGGGGCACGGTCATGGCCTGGACGGCGGCACGAAATTCGATGGATGCTCCCATGTGGTGGCTCTTCGCAGCCACAATCTGCTGGGCCATCGCCTATGACACGATCTACGCCTTGCAGGACCGCGAGGACGACCTGCGCATCGGTGTGAAGTCTTCGGCCATTCTATTCGGACGATACACGTGGCTTGGGGTCGGCTTGGCATTGACCGGCATGGGATTCTGTCTCGTGGCGGCCGGTCGGCTGGTCCAGGCGGGCAACGGCTTTTATCTCTCGTTGGTTGTTGCCGGGGTGTGGGGAACTCGGCAGGTGTTTCGCTTGACAACCCCGGTGAGTCCTGAGACCGCCCTCTCGCTGTTCAAGGAGCACGTTTGGCTGGGGGCGTTGATCTTGATCGGCTGCGTGGCGGGCTTCGTCTAGCTATCTTCCTCAGCTTGCCGGTCTCGCAACAGCCTGATCCGGCTTTGGCGCGCGGAGCGTGGTGAGGTACATCGTCACGGCCTTGGCATCCGCGTCACTGAGTCCCAGGTTCGGCATCCGCGTCTCCGGCTTCATGGCTTGCGGATACTTGATCCACCGATAGACCCATGCATTGTTGAGGCGAAACCCGGCTCGGTCGAGTGCCGGCCCGACTTTGCCGCCATCCTCTCCGATGCGGTGACACCCGTTACAGCCGTACTTGTTGGAGTAGAGCCGCTTCCCCGTCTCGGCCAACTGCCCGGTGGCCTCGGCGGTCATCGCCAGGTCCGGCCTCGCGATGGCGGGAAATTTGGGACGCGATGTGAAATTCGCCACCGCTTCCTTGGCCTTGTTCAAATCCTTGGTTGCCGCCGCCAACGCCTGCTGCTCCTGCGCGAAGGCTGATTCGTCGACCTCGACCCCTTTCTTCTCCGCCTCCTCGGTGGCTTTTTTCTCGGCCGCTTCGGCGGCTTGCTTGGCTTGGTCGTACTTCTGCTGAGCGGCTTGCAGGGCGTCCTGCAACTCTTTTTTCCGCCCCTCGACGTTGAACTCAAGCTTCTTGCCGTGCAGCGTCCGCACGAACGCCACGATGGACCAGATCTCCTCTTCCGACAACGTGTACTTGAACGTCGGCATCGTCGGCACGGCAAACTCATCGTCTCCGATCTTGTCGCCGCCCGGGCTCGTGTCCTTCATGTCGCGGGAGATGGTGTTGAAGATTTCCTCGTCCTTGAAGGTGCCCATCTCGTCCTTATTGGAGAGGTCCTTGGGTTTCGGGTCCGACATCGAGGCCCAGTTGAAGCCTTCATTCTGCCGTCCGTGCTCGCCATGGCAGTGCATGCAGTAGTGCGCGTAGAGTTCCTGCCCTTTCTTGACTTGCTCGCTTTGAAAGAGCGTACAGCCGCCCGTGAAGACGAGAGCCCACGTTCCGATCATTCCCCCCACGACGCCGACAACCTGCAGCCTTCCCGCCTTCATGCCGACCGCCCTTTCTTTAACTTACGGATCACCACGAACTGGAACCCCGCTGCGAGCCCGATCGCCAAGGCCGCGTAGAGATACGGCGAGTAGTCCGGGGGAGGTTCCGCACGGAAATACCACCAGGAGGAAACGGCCTTTTGGGACCCCTTCTCGCGGACGTCGCCGCTTTCGAGTTTCTTCCCATCCCAAATGGCGAACGCAATGCTGATGAACTCGCCCGGCTTGATTTGCGTGTCTTCGTCCGGATGCTCGGTGGCCAGCCGCCGTGCGAACACCACTTTCCAGGTGCCGTTCGAGTAGGCGCCCTTGGCGGCGACGTCCTGATGGGTCTGGGCCTTCAACGTCCCGAAGCCTTGGGCGTTCATGTCGACCGCCTTGGCCTCCTTGTTCTTCCAGTACCAGATGTTCACGGGACCGCCCTCGACTTGGGCCATCGGCTGACCATGGGCAAAGTGCGCCTTCTTGTCCCCGACCATGAATTCGAGGGCGGCCGCGTCGTCCGGATCTTCCGTGGGATCGGCATATTCGAGCAGAATCGCGATCTGCGTCCCATCGTGCAGCGCACGGACCTTGACGTCCTTCACCGTCGCCTCTTGAATCCGTTCCTTCCAATGGACCTGGGGTGACAAGGGAAATTGCGCCGCCGGCACGTCGTTCCAGGCGGCCGCGGACGGATCCTCAGCGGGAAGCGCGCCCTTCACCATGGCCGCTCGCACCGCCACGCTTTCCTGGGCCCAAGCCATCTCGTGGCCTAGGGCGATCAGGGCTAGGCCAAACAATGCGATGGCCAAGTGTGATTTGGTGATTCGGCGATTTGGCGATTTTTCAGAACGTCGGGATCGGCTTGTTGTCATCCTTGCTCCTCTACTCCACCAGATCACCTCAAAACTATGATTTGGTGATTTAGTGATTTTGCGAAGTTTCAGATTTTTCGGCTCAACAGCTTCACCAGATCACCAAATCACCAGATCGTACTTTTGGACATCGCCAGACCACCGAACGGCACTTTCTCGCATCTATTCCCACGTCCGCGGTTTCTGATGGGCGCCGTCGTACTCGCCCATGATGATCTTCCAGATCCACTCATCGGGCAACTCGACCTCCCACCGCGGCATGGCCGACTTCCAGGGCATGCCCTCCACCGGGAGCCCGACCCCGCCCTTCTTGATGCGCCAGAACAGGTAACTTTCCTGCAACATCGCGATGGTCGTCGGATCGGAGAAGTTGGCCGGCGGCGGATTGAACCCGCGGGCCGCGACCCCCTTCCCGTCGAAATTGCCTCCGTGACAGGGCGAACAGAACGCCGCGTAGAGTCCCTTGCCGGTCATCACGTTCTCCGGGGTGTTGGGCACCGGATTGGACAGGCCGGTGTACTCCCCGGGCGGGGCCGGGTGAATGGTCCTGTTCTCCGCCGGGGGCTCATCGCTCGGGGCCGTGTTGGTATAGGTCTGCCACCCGACAAGCAGCGGGAACAGCACCAGCACCGCATACCGCGCAACCTTCAAGGTCCCGACGTTCTCTCCGCTCAGGAACCCGAAGATGGGCCCGAAAAAGGCGTCCTTCGATTCGCCGCTCAACGTGGCCAAGATGATGATCCCGGTGACCGTCAGCGCGATGTAGAGGAAGATCAGGCTCGCCGGGAGCGGCGCGGTGAACAACGGCATGCCGAACTTCAGGAAGAGATACATCACGGCGGTAATGAGGATCGGTTTCAGCAATACGCCACCCATGGCCCCTCCAAACCTCGCTTGCGCGTGCCGGTCGCTCTTTTACGGTTTATCGTGACTGATGCGACCGGATAGAGTCCTCAACCCATTTGCTTGTTTGCTCCAAACCTCGCTTGCGCGTGCCGGCGGCCAAACAGAGCTTGCTCGACCGCTGGCCTCTTTATCGCTTTATTGTACTTGGCGGCCAGCGGATAAACCCCTCATGTGATCTTACTTCTGCTCCGCCTTTCCCCATTGACGCCGCCGGAAAGACTCCTCAGCCTAGCGGTTCTCTCCAACCCCCCCTTGGGCTCATACGAGCCGGATCCTAGAATGCGCCCCCTTCATTCATTCTCCGGTCCACCGTCTAAGGCTGATCCGGAAATCAGCCTTGCTGTTCTACCGAACCTGCGCCAGCGCGATCCCTTCCGACTCGGCCGCCTTCGTCGGGGCCGGAGCTGCGGGCGCCGGCGCTTCGATTTCCGACGGGCTGACCGTGATCGGCTCGCCGCTCATCTGCTGGAGGAACGCGATCACCGACAGGATTTCGTTCTTGGTGAGCCCGATCGGGTTCTTGTTGATGTACGGCATCCGCGCCGGATATTCCTTCGGCGCACCCTCGTGTCGAAAATCCAGATAGATGTAAGCCTGCGGGTCCGTCAGGCTCTCGTAGATGAACTCCCGCGTCAGCTTGGCCCCAATCCCCTTCAAATCCGGACAACGCGCGGATTCGCTGGGGCCGATCGAATGACAGAGCGCACACTGCCCTTTGCTGAAAAAGATCTTCTGTCCGATCGCCGCCATGTCCGCCGCGGTCTTGATCGTCGCGATGTCGAACTTCTCTTCTTCGGGGGGAAGCGACGCCATCTGCGGCACGCCTAAGGCGACCAAAGCGAAGATCCCCAACACGATCACCACAAACCCGATCACCCGGACAAACTGCGCGTTGATGAAGAGGAGGATTGCGATCCCCGTGCCCACTATGCACAGTCCCAGTAGTTGCAGGAATGCGACTTCGCTCATAATCACCCTGCTGTGTGAAATTCTGAATTTTGAATTCTGAATTCTGAATCAGATTTCAATTCAACCTAAATCCTGCGTGAAAAATGCTCCATCTACGGTCTGAGTTTCTCAAT
>JBBIJI010000036.1:0-37422 GCA_037446055.1 Nitrospiraceae bacterium | reverse complement strand
CACGACCCAAACCAGATGAATTTATTTTGAAATCTGTCGGACACTACTGACCCAAGCAGAATATTCCCAAAAGCGCTTGGGATATAAAACAGCTCGGCATTAGCAAGACCGCCTTTGAAAACGTAAGCAAGGCCGGGGTTGCTCCGCATTTGGTCTTCTTACACCCTTCAGTTCTAGAAATGAACTCCACGGCGGTTCATTATTATAGGAACCTCAGCGCTCTCTCCAATAAGGGGCTAAATCAGATGCTCGCTGGTTTGCAGAAATCAGAAAGGGATCGTGAAAAGATTCAATTGCTCAACAGCATGTTAAGTTCGATCGTAGAAGATATGCGCATTTTTGACCTCGCGTTAGCTCAGGCTGTAATTCCTGCCGAAATCGGTGCGGAGCTACAAGGGACGTGGGTAAATATCATTGGAAGAGGTGCAGCAGAAAGAGTCAGAAGAATGATAGAGGATTATGCCGGCAAGAAATACTATATTGTCTCTACCAGCACCGATAAGTTTGTAATTGGCGGAAGAAAGAAAACGAGGCACACACTTCATCTGAGAAACGGGTTTAGTATTGTGTTTGCAGATGAACCGGATGTAGCAATAAGAGATAAAAAGAACACGCTTAGAGTGGCAATAGAGATCAAAGGCAGCATGGATAAGGCAGGAGCACAAACCCGGTACGGAGAGGCAAAGAAGTCCTTTGGAAAAGCTTTAAAGGAACATGGCCAGTGTGAAACAATTTACCTTGCAAGTTGCTTTACTGAAGCAGTGAACGAGCAGATAAAAGCAGACGCACAGGTGCGGAAGGTTTTTAATCTTATTGAAATTATGGATGAGGCTGACAAGAGGGAGGAGTTTTTGAAGGAGATTTTTGTTCACCAGATCAGAATCTGAAATAGGCGATCTGACCGTAAGATCGCAGCAAAAGCAGATTCGTGAATCGTAATCAAATTGAGCAAGACTGGCGTTCCCGCGGGTTCAGTTGCGACCTTTGGGTTGATCCGCCGGGGCAGGTATGGGAGGATTATGTCCATACCGTCGATGAACTCGTGATGGTCCTGGAAGGAGAATTGGAGCTGGAGATGCAGGGCCGGACGTTCAGGCCCCAGCCAGGCGAAGAGGTGTTCATCCCCGCCAACGTCCACCATTCCGTGAGAAACGTCGGCGGGACGACGGCTCGGTGGTTGTACGGCTATCGACGATCCCCCACGTGAGCGGCTTCGACCAGCCATTCGAACGCGACAACGGAGACCGGCCATGCCAAAAGCCACACAACTCGTCATCAGCATGCAGAGTAAACCGGGCGTTCTGGCTCAGGTGACATCGGTCCTGGGTAATGCCGGCGTCAATATCAAGGCGTTCCTGGCCCCGGAAGTCACCGGCAAGGGGACGCTGCGCCTTCTTGTTGCGGATTTGGACGGGGCCCGTGCCGCCCTCAAGAAGGCAAGAATCCCGTTCAAAGAGGAAACCGCCCTCATTCTCAGCCTGGAAAACAAGCCGGGAGCCCTGAAAGAAGTGGCCGACTTGCTCAAAGCCGCCAAGATCAACATCAAGTGTGGCTATTGCACACCTTCACGCGAGGGGAAACGGGCCATCGTGGTCCTGACCGTCTCGAACACGGAGAAGGCTTTGAGCGTCCTGCGAGATCAGTCGCTCGACGAGTTCTAAGCCGCAATGAGGGCGCTACCTGTACCCGCCTTCTCAGTGAGCCTTCGTTTCTTCCTCCTCGCCGGCTCCCTGGGAATCCTTTCAGCCTGCGCGGGTGAATTTCCCCGACTGATCGATTATCCCCCGGCGATCTCCCCTGACTATCCGACCGGTATCTCGTACCGGGGAACGGCCTCCTGGTACGGTCCGGGTTTTCATGGTCGCCGGACGGCCAACGGAGAGGTCTACGACATGCACAAGCTCACCGCGGCGCACCGGACACTCCCTTTGGGGAGCGTCGTGCAGGTCAGATCGTTGACCAACGGCCGACAAGTGACCGTCCGGATCAACGATCGTGGTCCCTTTGTCAGGGGCAGGATCCTCGATCTTTCCTATGCGGGAGCCAAGGCTCTCGGCATGACCGGGAACGGGACGGATGAGGTCGAATTGCGCGTTCTTGGATTCCAGGGACAGCCGGGCGTGATCGGGGTGCTCCGAGTCCAGGTAGCCTCGTTTGGAGAGCTGGCCAACGCCACCGCCCTAAAGGAACGGCTAGAAAAGGAGTACCTGGCCCCCGCGAAGCTCGTCACAGTCGACTTGCCCGAGGGGAGGCGGTACCGGGTCCAGCTCGGGCAGTACCGGTCAGAGCGACAGGCTCAACTGGCCGCCGACCGGATAGCCAAGGACCTGGATCTCGACCCCTTCGTCGTTCGGGATGATGGTGGGTCCCTATGACGCTTGGCCCGCGTCGATGCCCGCTCGGAAAGCAAAGGGATCGGATGTGCCGCTTAGCATCTATCCAAAGCCAGTCCTAACCCAGGCCTGCCCGAGATAGGGCTAGCGGAAACATTGTCTTCTCTGCCGATTTTCCCCTCCGTGGACTCCACCAACCCATTGATTTTCCATCGTCTGTTTTCACATTCCTTGATGTAGAAAGCTTCGTGTGATAGTTGTATTGACCTATGGATGAGAGTGGGAAAAGGTGATCGAGTCCGGACGCCCTGAATCTCCAGTCTTTCAGTAACCAGGACTTGCTGGTTCGACCGCTCTGGGATTCACCTCCGACGCCCCCCTGCGATGCGATAGACAGGCTCTTAGAATGGACATCCTGATACTTCTGTCTTTGATCCTCATGTCGGCCATTATCTCGGCTGCCGAAATCGGCTTCTTCTCGGTCAACGAGACCAGGCTCCGCGCCCTGGCCGAGGCCGGAGGAAAGAGGGCTGCCATGGCCCTGTACCTGAGGAGCAACCCCCAGCGCCTCCTTTCGACCATCATGATCGGGGATAACCTGGTCAATGCCGGCGCGGCCTCGTTTGCGACGATCATCACGATCCGATTGTTCGGCTCGGAAGCCCTGGCGATCGCCATCGGCATTCTGACCTTTGTGCTGATGATCTTCGGGGACGTGGTCCCGAAGACACTCGCTGCCAAGTACTCGGTGCCTGTCGCCCTGACGATGGCCTATCCGATCTATTGGATCGAGTCGATGCTGAAGCCGGTGCTCTTCGTGTTGGAGCCGATGATCGAGAAGATTACCGGGGGCAAGGGGTTGACCGTTCCCTTTGTGACCGAGGAGGAACTCAAGATCATGCTGGATGTCGGCGGGAAGTCCGGCACCATCGAGACCGAAGAGGTCAAGATGATTAAGAACGTCTTCCAGCTCAAGGACATCACGGCTGAAGACTGCATGACGCCCCGCATCTACATGTTCGCGCTGGACGGCAATCTGCGGCTGAAAGACGCGCAGGATCTACTGTACAGATCGAAGTATTCTCGGATCCCCCTCTATGAGTCCGCGCTCGACAACATCATCGGCATTCTTTACAAGACCAAGGCCCTCACGGAGCTGGCCAAGGACCACGCCGATGTCAAACTGCGCGACATCGCGCATCCGGCCCTGTTCGTGCCGCACGTCAAATCGGCCGACGATTTGATGAAGCAATTTCAGCAAGAGAAGCGGCACATGGCCATCGTCGTGAATGAGTTCGGCGGAGTGATGGGCCTGGTCACGCTCGAGGATCTGCTCGAAGAAGTCGTCGGCGAGATCATGGACGAGACCGACATCACAGAAGAACTGATCAAGCGTATCGGCAAGAACCAGATTCTCGTCCACGGGCGGACCGAGGTCAGGAAGATCAACGAGTTTCTCAAGGTTGAGTTGGGCGATGAAGCGGTGACGATCAGCGGCCTGATCCAGCAGGAGTTGGGGCGGATACCCAAAGCCGGTGAGGAGCTCGCGATCGGCAATTGTCGCTTAGTCGTGCATGAAGCCGACCTCAAATCGATCAAGAGCGTGCAGATCTATAAAGAGGAGAAGCCGCCCGCTGTCGTCGAAGCGGTGGTCGGGGAACACGCGTTGCCGGTTACTCGGGGTTCAAGAGAGCGGTGAATTCTTCCTCCGTCAGCGTTTGAACTCCCAGCTTCTTGGCCTGCTCCAGTTTCGATCCGGGGTCGGTTCCCACGACGACATAAGCGGTTTTCTTGCTGACAGTTGAGCTGACCTCCCCGCCTTGCTGTTCGACAAGCTTCGCGGCCTGTTCCCTCGTGTAGCCAGCCAGCCCTCCGGTGAACACGAAGGTCTTGCCCGCCAAACGTGAAGGTCTGCCTCCCCGATCGATGACTTCAGGTCCGGCTCGCTGAACGGACAATCCCAGGTTCAGCAGTTCTTGAATGACGAGCCGATTATGTGCTTCACGGAAAAATGCTTCGAGGGTCGACGAAATCTCCGGACCGATCTCCCTGACTTGGAGAAAGGCCGCCTGATCCGAAGCCATGATCGCCTCCAAGGTCCCGAAGCGTTTGGCCAAGACCTTCGCGATGTGCTGCCCGACCTGCCGGATGCCCAGCCCCATGAGGAATCGATCGAGCGGCACCTGCTTGCTCCGCTCGATCGCGTCCAACAGGAGGGTAGCCGAGCGATCGGCAAATCCTTCCAGGGTCAGCACCTGCTCTTTCGTCAAACGGTAGAGATCCGCAAGATCGCGGACCAGGCCGCGATCCACTAATTGAGCGATCGTCTTCTTTCCAAGTCCTTCGATGTTGAGCGCATTCTTCGATGCAAAATGCTCGACGGCCCCCTTCAACTGCGCCGCGCAGGTGGTTTGCCCGACGCAGTAATAGTAGGCGCCTTCGCGAGCGACCGCAGACCTGCAGACAGGACAACGGGACGGCATGCGAAAGGGCTCGGCCCTGGGTGCTCCGGGGATGTGGATGCGTTCCGCGATGGCAGGAATGACGTCTCCCGCTCGTTCGACTTTCACGCTGTCGCCGACGCGAATGTCCTTCCGGGCCACCTCGTCGGCATTGTGGAGCGTGGCCCGGCTGATCGTGACCCCCCCGACTTCGACCGGTTTGAGAAGCGCCAACGGCGTCAACGTGCCGGTGCGTCCCACCGAGACCACGATATCCTGCACGATCGTAATCTCTTTCCGCGGGGTGAACTTGTATGCGACGGCCCAGCGCGGGCTCCGCGACTTGCTGCCCACGCGGTCCTGCCAATCCCGCCGGTTCACTTTGACCACCACGCCGTCGATCTCAAACGGCAGGGAGTCCCTGCTGGTTTCCATCTCGTGATGGAAACGAACGACGTCGTCCATGGAGGGACACAGCCGTCGCTGCTGCGGGATCGGCAGACCCCAGGCCGCGAGCATCTCGAACTCCTCCCAGTGGGTGCGGGGGCTCTCACCGGTCGACGCGATGATCTCGTAGCAGGTTACGACCAGCGGGCGCTCCGCCGTGATCCTCGAATCCAACTGACGGAGAGACCCGGAAGCGGCGTTCCGTGGGTTGGCGAATCCCTCCTCCCCCCGTTCGGTGATGCGTCGATTCAGGGCCTGAAAATCATCCAGGCGCATGTACACCTCGCCGCGGACGACGAGGCGACCCGGCATGCGGTGGTCGCTCAGGAGCCTCAGAGGCAAGGACCGCAGCGTCCTCAAGTTGACGGTCACATCCTCGCCCGTAAGCCCGTCGCCTCTGGTGGCGCCGCGCGTAAACGTGCCATCCTCGTAAACCAGCTCGACGGACAGTCCATCGAACTTCGGCTCCGCCGTATAGGCGACCGAGCTTTGATCGAGCTCTCGCTTCATCCGCGCGTCGAACGCCCGTAAATCCTCCTCGTCCACGATCGAATCCAAGCTCAACATCGGTTTGTCATGCGGTACCTTACGGAGCTCATCTAACGGCGGGGCGCCGACACGCTGAGTCGGGGAATCGGGCGTGACCAGTTCCGGGTGGGCTTCTTCGAGCTGGACCAATTCACGAAAGAGCCGATCGTACTCCGCATCGGAGATCTCCGGCCGGTCTTTGACGTAGTAGAGGTAGTCGTGGCGCCGGATCTCGTGTCTCAGGCGTTCGATGCGTCGCTGGGCTTCTGCAGGTGAGACCTTACTCATGGTCGGTTCCGGTGGGAGAGATGCCGGTGCTCAATCTCCAGCCCATCGCCTTCTTCTCTTATTCCCTTATGAATCTCGCCGCATAGCTCCGAATCTCATGCCCGTTGAGGACGTGAAACCGACGCAGCCGGTCGATCGTCTGCCCGGAAAATCGGCCCAAAGGTATGGGGACCAGGCGCCGCTGCAACTGGCGGGCGATGTGCCGCCAGCGGGCCCGCGGAGGCACCGGGGTCACCAGCGCCACATGGGGATACGACGAATGCAGCGCGGCCCCGGCGATCAGCCGTTCTTCGAGCGTCTGTGCGAATTCCAAAGAAGCATCCGTCCAAATGTCGGGGATAGGACGTGGCGGATAGAGAAAGAGCGCGCCTCCATATGACGACTGCCCGATTCCAGGGCCGACCATGTTGTCCAAGAACGGTGTCGCATAGAAGCAGAGAGTGGACTCCTGGGCGTGCTCCGCGTACCACGTCGCTTTCCAGCTATAGTGGTCCGGATCGGCCGGGGTGTCGAACAGGAACACGACGGCATCCACGTTTCCCCTCGTCGGGGGGAATTCCTTGACGTAAATCTCCATGTGTTTGCTCGGCCGTGGCGAACGGCCGGCGAACCGGTGGCGGAGGGTTTCCCGCAGGTCGATGCCGTCCTTGAGTGAAGTGGAGAACTTTTCGACCTTGGCAAGGTCCGCGCCGATGATCGCCCGTGCCTGCTGGCGCACATGAGTATGAAAGCTCTCGATCTTCTGATCCTCTGGCGGCCACGAACACTGTCGGAACGGGTTCCAAAGCAGCGACCAGCGACGACTCGTTCGGCTGGCCGGTTTCGGCCGCAAGTCGATCGATCGCCAGACCAGCGGAGGCCCTTGGAGCCGATTCTTTGCGGACACCACTCGACCATCCGGTAACTCGAGCTTCCCGATGCCGGCCGAGACTGCAGGAAGATATCCGTCCTCGACTCCGGTCTGATAGGAGTAGGACTTGGCGGTTTCAAGCAGCGTGACCGCGAAGGAATCGCCGGCCGTTTGCTTCGCCGCCAGCACGAGCGTGTAGAGGTCGGGCGTCAGTCGGCGATCGAAGAGCGTCAGGTTGCGCACATATTGAAGGAGGCTTTGGAGCAGTTGGGGCGTCACCCAATTGGGCACCGCCCCTCCGGTGGATTCTTGCTCGATCTTCCAGCGGGTGCGCGCTTCGATCAGCAGCTCTTTCACACCGTCGATGGAGAGCGTGCGGTCTGACCTGACTTCGGCCCGACGTCGTTCGTAGAGTTCCGTGAGAAAGGGGAGTTCACCAAGAACAAAATAAAGGGAAGCAGGAGTGACGGCCAGTTGTTCGGGACTTCCGAGCACCGTTTCCGGTTCGGTAAAGGGGAGTCGCTCCTGGTAAGCCATCCGCAGCCAGGGCCAATCGGCCAGCGCGCAGAGGCACAGGATCGCTTCATGGTCGAGTTCCAGCTCGTGCAGGCGGAATGCCATCCAACAGATGCGCCGCCATTGCTGCGAATCCTTTGCGGGGGGCCGCAGCGCCGACACCACCGCGGCGGAAAAGGCGGCCAGGGAAAGCCCCTTGAGAGCGAAAGGGTCCGGGGGCGTCACCAGGGTGGGTTCGAAGCGCGCCATCTCGAGGTCGATGTAGGCGCGCGGAATGTCTTCGCCCATCGCGACACGGATGCCCATAATCACCGCCTGGCATGGATCGACGGGAATGAAGCTGGCGGTGGGTGTGCCGTGCTCATTGAGTTCAGGGATCGTGACGAGATGGATTTTCGGCAGCGCTTCGACGGCTCGCTCGACCGGAGCCTCAACCGACGGAGGCAGGGGAACGGCCAAGCAATCGACGCGCTGACTGATCAGCGCCTCCCGGACCTCCTGCGCCATGTCTCCGCTGGCGTGGAGAATCGGCAGCACGCGGATCCGTGGGGACAAGCGGAAGACCGTTTCCGTCGACGAGGGGAGGGAAGCCATCTACCGACCCGGATGGAGAGGATCATCGCTTTCGAAAAAGAAATCACCTATCCCACGGGGAAGCGGCTGCTCGCCGATCGCGCGTTTTCTTCGACGCGACAAGGCTTGCAGGTCGAGCGCTTCCTCGGAAAGGACCTTGACGAGGGCTTCCCGCCAGACTTCGTCCTTGGCCAGCGGATGGTCGTCGTCCTGCGCCGCTCGTTTGAGCGCATATTGCAAGATGTGGATACCGTCCCGGATCGAGTAGTCGAGGTTAAGCTGGTGAGCTTCCTGGAGGAAGTCCACGGTCAGGGTCAAGAGCTCGGACGGGGCGAACGGGAGATGATAGCGAAGAATCGCCAGTTCATCGTCTCG
Organism: Nitrospiraceae bacterium; assembly: GCA_037446055.1. GTDB lineage: Bacteria > Nitrospirota > Nitrospiria > Nitrospirales > Nitrospiraceae > JBBIJI01. The sequence goes on along the minus strand of JBBIJI010000036.1, from coordinate 29,071 downwards.
GCTGGGAAAGCCGACGCTGAGGGTCGGTTGCAGGCGAGAGAGGATATAGTCCGGAACCTCGTAGGTAGAGGCATCGTCGTTCATGGTGACACAACAACGAAACTCTCCATGGGCAGTCACTTGGATACCGGCGACGATGGATTCCGCCGAGCGGCGGTGATCGAGCAGGGAGGCGAGAGACGCCCAGCTCTTTTCGTTCATCCGATTCCCTTCGTCAAGGATGCAGATTCCGCCCGTCAAGGCGGCGGTGATGAGCGGCGAGGCGTGATACTTGATCGTGCCGGACTCGGCCAGAACCGGCGTCACGAGCAGGTCTTCCGGTCGCGTGTCGGCCGTGCACTGGTAGACGTACACTTCTTGTCTCCTCTCACGGGCCGCCGACATGGCCAAGGTCGTTTTACCGATGCCGGGGGGACCGGTAATTCTGGGCGACAGAGGAAGGTCGCGCTCGTCAATCACGAGCCAGCAGGCCAGTAATTGCTTGAGGATTTCGCGGTTCCCGACCCAATCCTGCCGGGACTGGATCGGCTGGGCTAAGTGAAGCGGAATGCCATCGACCGTCACGGTGCGCCCGTGGGGTGCGGCGGAGGAACCTGTTCGATTTCGTTCAGTCATGCGGGCTTATTCGACATGATTTTGCAGCTCGTTGTCTCGGACGGTACCATAGCTCTAATTTGCCGGTCAAACCTACCTCGGGTCAAATCGCTTTGACTTTCGCTGCCTTGGCCTCTATTCTTAGCAGGCTCCCGGCGCATTTGGTAGGATAGGGCGCCCAGTCTCAACCGACGACAAGTACCCCTATCTTCCCTTTGCCGTTCATAAGGAGGATGAGCGTGATGAACATGCGCGCCTTAGGCACGTGGAAGGCTCTGGCTCAACTCGTACTGCTCTGGGCAGTCGGCCTTCTGCTCGGCGGCTGTGTGGTGTTGGCTGAAAAGTACGAGGCGGAAAAGGCCAGAAGTCTCAACTTTCAGCGTCTTCTGGCGCAGGAAGAGAAACGCTCTGCGGAACTGGACAGCGAGGTCAAACGGACAAAACGAGAATTTGCCGATGTGGACGCTAAGAATCGCGAGCTGGCCGCGCAGGTGCAGGCGATGCGAGAACAGATGGGCCGTCTCCAAGAAGAAGCAGAGGCCCTGAAACAAGCTGCGCTCATGGAAAAAAAGGCGCGAGAGGACATGAAGCGGAGCGCGGTCGCTTCGAAGACACCAAAAGTTGAAAGTCCGACCGACCTAGTCGAACCTGCGCCCCAGGCTCCGGCGGGAACGGCGGCTCCGGAGAAAACCGTCGGCACCTATCATGTGGTCAAGCCCGGGGAAACGCTGTTTCGCATCAGCAAGAAATACGGCGTGGACATAGACAAGCTCAAGAAATGGAACAAGCTTCCGGACGATATCATCGAAGTCGGACAGAAGCTCATCGTCGGACAAGAGTAACTCAAGCGGGACCGGAATGGAGAAGCGGCACTATTCGCTGACTTTTGAGGAATTCGCCGCCCTGGCGACGCAGGGCAATGTAATCCCGCTCTATCGGGAGATCCTGGCGGATTACGATACGCCCGTATCGGCGTTCGCCAAGATCGATCACGGCCCGGCCGCCTATCTGCTGGAGAGCGTCGAGGGGGGAGAAAACTGGGCCCGCTATTCGTTCCTGGGCAGCGGGGCACCCGCTGTGATCTGCGAGGAGGGCGGTGACCTGCTCGTAACACACAGGGGGCGCACCAAACGTGTTCCGAGCAAGGGCGACCCCCTGGCCCGGCTACGCGAGTTGATGGAGGAGTATCGTCCGGTCGCCGTTCCCGGGCTGCCCAGGTTTGTGGGCGGCGCAGTCGGATATTTGGGCTACGACGTGGTCAGAACCTTCGAGGATCTTCCGCTCAGACGAAAGGACGGCCTCGGCTTACCCGATTTTTCGTTTCTGATCACCGACACGGTGCTGATCTTCGACAACGTGTCGCAGAAGATCAAAGTCGTCGCCAACGCGCACCTGCGCTCCCGCCGAGACCGGGACTTGCGAAGCACATACGCGGAAGCGACGGCACGGATCGAGCGCATGATCGCCAGGCTCAAACGGCCGCTCCGCCACCGAAGACCGCGTCGTCGGCACAAACCCCTCGTGTTTACGTCCAACATGAGCAAAGCGGACTTTGAAAAGATGGTTGTCCGCACCAAGGAGTACATCGGCGCGGGCGATATCTTTCAGTGCGTGCTCTCGCAGCGATGGGAAACACAGATCCGAACCAAGCCCTTCGAGCTCTACCGCGCCCTGCGGGTGATCAACCCCTCCCCATACATGTATTACCTCCGCATCGGCGGAGTCGAGTTGGTGGGGTCCTCGCCCGAGATCCTCGTTCGGTGCGAAGACGGCCAGATCATCGTGCGCCCCATCGCGGGAACCCGCCGACGGGGCCGCACTGAAGTCGAAGATCGTCGGATGGAAGCCGATCTCCTCGCGGACGGCAAGGAACGGGCGGAGCATATCATGCTGGTCGATCTCGGCCGCAACGATGTCGGACGGGTCGCGCAGAAGGGAACGGTTCGGGTCGACGGCTTGATGCAAGTCGAGCGGTATTCACACGTGATGCACATGGTCTCCAACGTGACGGGACGACTCGACAAGGACAAAACGATCTACGACGTCTTGGCGGCGTGCTTTCCGGCTGGCACGGTATCAGGAGCTCCTAAGATTCGGGCGATGGAAATCATCGAAGAGTTGGAGCCGACTCGGCGAGGGCCGTACGCCGGAGCGGTGGGCTACTTGAGTTTCTCCGGAAACATGGACATGTGCATCAATATCAGGACCATCGTCATCTCGGGACACCAGGCGTACATCCAGGCGGGCGCCGGCATCGTGGCCGACAGCGATCCCGAGCGGGAATACGAGGAGACCTCTAACAAGGCTCGCGCCATGATGACGGCGATCGAGCTGGCTGAGCGGGGATTGGAATAGCAATGGGTTATGGTTCATGGTCAATGGTGAATGAAGTGAAGGCTGGGTCAGATTTCATGGACCATTAACCATCAACCATTAGCCATCGCATTTTGTCATGCTTCTGATGATCGACAACTACGATTCGTTCACCTACAACCTCGTCCAGTACCTGGGTGAGTTGGGCGAAGATGTGCGGGTGTATCGAAACGACAAGATCACGGTCGATGAGATCGAACAGCTTAAACCGAGCCGGATCGTGATATCACCGGGCCCCTGCACGCCCAAGGAAGCCGGGATTTCCGTCGAAACGATCCAGCGCGTCGGCGGACGGTTCCCGATTTTGGGTGTGTGCCTGGGGCACCAGTCGCTGGCTGTCGCCTACGGAGGCGAGGTGGTGCGGGCCGACCGTCTGATGCACGGGAAGACCTCGATGATCCGCCATGACGGCAAAACGATTTTTCGCGATCTGCCGAACCCATTCGAGGCCACCCGCTATCATTCCTTGATCGTGAAGCGATCCACCCTGCCTCAATGTCTTGAAATCTCCGCCGAGACCGAGCAGGGAGAGATTATGGGCCTGCGTCACAAGACCCTGCCGGTCGAAGGAGTGCAGTTTCATCCGGAGTCCATTCTCACCGCAGCGGGGAAGGATCTGCTGAGGAATTTCCTGAAACTCTAGCGAATAGCGAACAGCTAATAGCAAGCAGCGGGGGAAATAGAGCTATGCGGGGAGTAACCGGCTATGCGCTACTTACTGTTCGCTGCTAGCTGATTGCCATGATCAAAGACGCCATCGCCAAGCTGGCCGATCGGATCAATCTTTCGGACAAAGAAGCCGAAGCCGTCATGACCGAGATCATGGAGGGAGCGGCGACACCGGCGCAGATTGCGGCCTATCTCATGGGGCTCCGCATGAAAGGCGAGACGGTCGAGGAGATTTCCGGCTCCGTCCAGGCGATGCGCGCCAAGGCGGTGAAACTCCACGTCGGAGACTCCTTGGTGGTGGATACCTGCGGCACCGGCGGCGACCGATCGCACACCTTCAACATCTCCACGACCGCCGCATTCGTCGTGGCAGGCGCAGGCTTGACCGTGGCCAAGCACGGCAATCGTTCCGTCTCTTCCAAGTGCGGAAGTGCCGACGTCCTGGCGGCTCTCGGCGTCAACATCGATCTTCCGCCGGAGAAAGTAGGGGAGTGCATCGAGGAAGTCGGAATCGGATTTCTCTTTGCTCCCTTGTTTCACGGAGCCATGAAACACTGTGCCGCCCCTCGCCAAGATATGGGCATCCGCACGATGCTCAATATCCTCGGGCCTTTGACGAATCCGGCCAATGCCTCGGTTCAAGTGATCGGCGTGTTCGACGCAGAGTTGACCGAACTGATGGCCAAGGTCCTTGTTCGTCTCGGCTCGCAGCATTGTTTCGTCGTCCATGGTATGGACGGCCTTGATGAAATCACGCTGACCGATCGCACGAAGGTATCGGAAGGCAAGTCGGGCGTGGTATCGAGCTTCTTCATCACGCCGGAGGAGTTCGGCCTGCGCCGGGTGCCGCTCAAGGAGCTGGCCGGAGGAACGGCGGAAGAGAACGCCCGCATCACGAAAGAGATTGTGAACGGAGCCAAAGGGGCCAAGCGCGACATCGTTCGCCTCAATGCCGCGCCGGCGTTGGTGGCCGGGCGTAAGGCCAAGACGATCCAAGAAGGCTGTCAGTTGGCCGGAAAGGTGCTCGATAGCGGAGCGGCGGCGGAAAAGTTGGAGCGGCTGATCGAATTCACCAATAGGCGTGAAAGGTGACGGGTGACGCGTGACGATGTGGGAAACATAACATAGTGAAGATGGGAAGGAAGGGGGCCCGGCCCGGTTTGTTTCGGATTCCGGCTTCCATCCTGTCACGCGTCACGGTCGTGAACATGATTCTCGATCGCATCCTTGAACATAAGCGAGCCGAGCTGCGGCACAAGCAAAGCCGAGGCTACCTGTCGGAGCTCAGGGCTCGGATTCGCGATAGGACCGGTCCCATGGGGTTTGCGGTGACCCTCGAGGCGACAAGGACGCCGGACGCGCCCGCCCTGATAGCCGAAGTGAAGAGAGCCTCGCCGAGTCTGGGATGGCTCAGGCCGGAGTTTGAAGAACGATTCGACCACGTCGGCATCGCGCGCGAGTACCGAGACCACGGCGCCTCGGCCTTGTCTGTGCTGACGGACAAGGACTTCTTCCGCGGCAGCCTCGACTATCTCTCCGACATCAGACAGGCGGTCGGGATCCCGGTGCTGAATAAAGAATTCATGGTTGGCGACATCCAGTTCTATGAGGCCCGAGCACACGGCGCGGATGCTGTCTTGCTGATCATGGCCGCCTTGGAGCGACGGCAATATATCGATTTCACGCTTTTGGCAAAAGAGCTCACGTTGGATGTGCTCGTGGAGATCCATCACGAGCGGGAACTGGATACAGTGCTCGAATGGACTCCCGACGCACGACTCATCGGGATCAACAATCGCGATCTCAAGACTTTTTCCACCGATTTAGGGGTGACGTTGAGGCTGGCCAAACGGATTCCGCCGGACAAGCTGATCGTGAGTGAAAGCGGCATTCACAAGCGGGATGACGTGTTACGCCTTTTGGAAGCGGGGGTCCATGCTATGCTTGTCGGAGAGTCGCTGATCAAGGCCGACGACATCGGCGCGAAGATCGGCGAGCTGCTCGGGAACACGACGGCAACAGAGCACGCGTGAGCATGTGCTCATCTTCCTGGAGGAGAACGTCACAATGAGGTTAACGATCTGTGTCGTCATGCTTCTGGCCCTGTCTGGCTGCGCAAGTCACATGCTGGATAACGCCAGCCTCAAATGGGACAGTTGGGTCGGCTCTTCGAAAGACGATCGCGTGAGGGATCTGGGCATACCCGCCCGGTGCCATACCTTCAAGAGCGGGGGAGAGATCTGCGAGTGGTCGATGCAGTGGAAAGGCGAGGTCGAGATGGAAGAGAACGTTTCGCTGTTATTCGATGCCAAAGGCATCATGTGTCAGTGGGTGTACAGAGGATTCTACGGGGAACGCAGGAGCTCATCCGTGTGTTCTTAACCCACATTATTCATGACGGTTCCTCGTTCGGGCCTCAGGCACCCAGCCGTCAACTGCTGCCTCCCGCGTGAGCAATTCATGAAGGTCAAGATTTGCGGCATCACCAACGACTCCGATGCCAAGGCCGCCGTTGAGGCCGGCTGCGACGCGTTGGGTTTCGTGTTTCATCGCGCCAGTCCCCGGTATGTCGAACCCCAAGTGGTCAAGGCCATCGTCGCCGGCCTCCCTCCCTTCATCGTCTCGGTCGGCGTGTTCGTGAACGAGGAGGCGAAGGTCGTCCGTGACGTCATGGATGTCTGCGGTCTCGACCTCTCTCAACTGCACGGCGAGGAATCCGCATCCTACTGCGAGACGCTAGGACGTCCTGTTTTGAAAGCGATCCGCCTGCGTGACAGAGGATCGCTTCTGGCTCTGGCGGAGTATCGCGGTCGCGCCAACGTGCGCGGGTTCGTGGTCGATGCCTTTTCAGATCGTGCTTATGGCGGCACAGGCCAAACGGTCGATTGGTCGCTTGCGAAGGAAGCGGCGCAAGCTTGCTGCCTTTTGCTCGCCGGTGGGCTGACACCGGAAAATGTGGGAGACGCGGTAAGGACCGTCCGGCCTTACGGAGTCGACGTGAGCAGCGGGGTCGAACGTAGCCCCGGGCAGAAAGATCACGAAAAGATCCGCTCCTTCATCCGCGCGGCTAGGCTTGTCTCCTCTTAGCATCCCCGTCTATACTGCGTGAAAGCAGGTATCAGTCATCGGTAAACAGTTTTCAGTTTTTGAACTGAGGACTGCGAACTGACCACTGAGAACTTCTATATGACTTCCTTTCCCGACAAGCGCGGTCGATTCGGCCGCTATGGCGGTCGATACGTCCCGGAGACCTTGATGCCGGCTCTCCTCGAGCTGGAACGAGCCTATCTGGCGTCCCGACGGGACCCCAGATTCCAGCGAGAGCTGACCTATTACCTGAAAGAATATGTCGGCCGGCCGACCCCGCTCTACCTTGCCGAACGACTGACCAAGAAACTCGGCGGGGCGAAGATCTATCTCAAGCGAGAAGACCTCTGCCACACCGGCGCGCACAAGATCAACAATTCGTTGGGACAGGCGCTGCTGGCGAAGCGGATGAAGAAACCTCGCGTCATCGCGGAAACCGGCGCGGGACAGCACGGAGTGGCTTGCGCAACCGTGGCGGCCATGTTCGGCCTTGACTGCGAAATCTACATGGGGACGGAGGATATGCAGCGGCAGGCGTTGAACGTGTTTCGCATGCGATTGCTGGGCTCCACGGTCACCGCCGTGGACGCAGGCAGCCGAACGCTCAAAGACGCCATCAGCGAAGCCATGCGCGATTGGACGACGAACGTGCGGACCACCCACTATATCCTGGGGTCGGTTTTGGGAGCGCATCCCTATCCCATGATGATCCGAGATTTTCAGTCGGTGATCGGGCGCGAAACGCGGAAACAGATCTTCGCGCTCGAAGGTCGCCTGCCCGACTACCTCGTCGCCTGCGTCGGCGGAGGAAGCAACTCCATCGGCTTGTTTCACGCTTTTCTCGGAGACCGCAGGGTCAAGATGGTGGGCGTCGAAGCGGGAGGGCTAGGCATCACCAGCGGCAAGCATGCGGCCCGCTTCTCCGGCGGAAGTCCCGGTGTTCTCCATGGCACGATGACTTATCTCCTTCAAGACGAGGACGGACAGATCAACCTCACCCATTCGGTTTCCGCCGGATTGGACTATGCTGCGGTCGGACCTGAGCATGCGTATTACAAAGAGCTCGGGCGCATCGACTATCGCTACGCGACCGACGATGAAGCGCTGGCCGCCTTCGATCTCTTGTCGCGTGAAGAAGGCATCGTGCCCGCGCTCGAGAGCGCCCATGCCGTTGCGGAGGTGGTCAAGTTGGCGCCGAAGCTCCGCAAGAGCCAGATCGTGGTCGTGAACTTGTCGGGCCGCGGCGACAAGGATGTGCAGCAGGTGGCAAGGATCCGCGGCGTCACTCTTTAGCAGACAGTTGTCAGTGTGCAGTTGTCAGTCTCAGAACTCAGAACTCCTCACTGCACACTTGCGAACCATGAACCGTCTTGAATCAACGTTCCAGCGGCTGAAGGCCAGAGAAGAGAAAGCCCTCATCACGTACATCATGGCCGGAGATCCTTCCCTCCAGGATACGGAGGCCCTGGTCCTTGCCCTTGAACAGGCGGGGGCCGACATCGTCGAGCTCGGCGTCCCGTTTTCGGATCCGATCGCCGACGGGCCGGTGATCCAACAGGCGGCGGAACGCGCATTGCGGAGCGGAACCTCGCTGCGCAAGATTCTCGATTGCGTCCGCTCCCTGCGGTCGAAGACGCAAATCCCCATCGTGCTGATGGCTTACTACAATACGATCCGCGCCTTAGGAGAAGAGGCGTTCTGTAGGCAGGCAGTCGCTGCGGGGGTGGATGGCCTCATCATCCCCGACATGCCGGTAGAGGAGGCAGGCCCGCTGGAGAAACCGGCGGCGGAGGCCGGCTTGGACCTGATCTTCTTGGCGGCTCCGACCAGCACTCCGGATCGGCGTGCCGCAGTCGCCCGGCATTCGCACGGGTTCGTCTACTACGTCTCGTTGACCGGCATCACGGGAACCAAATTACAGAACATGACCGACGTCGAGACCAACGTGGCCAAGATCCGTCGAGTCTCGCCCGTGCCGGTTGCGGTGGGATTCGGCGTGGCGACTCCGGATGACGCGCGGCGCGTGGCTTTAATGGCCGATGGAGTAATTGTCGGCAGCGCCATCGTCCGTCGTATCGGGGAGCGGCAACAAGACCCCCGGCTCGCCGCCGACATCGGCCAGTTTGTGCGATCCCTCAAGATGGCCACTCGTCAGGCGGCACCCCCTGCGTGATTCGGAACTGACTCACGCAGAAATCTCGCTCGGCGATTATCTCTTTTCTTTGGGCAAATATTTCGCCATCTCATCGGCCAGCTCTCGCGCGACATCCTTGAGCGGCGGCTTAAAGAACATGTAGCTGCTGGCGCGTTCATGGCGGGCGCGCCAGACGAGACCGCCGTTGGTCGTATCGATCAGGCGCAATCCCAGCCCGATCTTCGCCAAGTTGTCGCCCTCCTTTCGGACGTATTCCCAGGCATTGACCTTCACGACGAGGAGCGCCTCGGCGCCGAGCGTCTTACCGAGTTTCTGCGCCGCCTCCTTGTCCGGCTGACCGGTCGTCTGAAGCTTTGCGTTCAAGGCAACCAGCGCATCGAACGCCTCCCTGTTCGTCTGGAAGGTATCGATGACCTGTTCATGCGGGAGCACTTTGTCATAACGGCCGTCTTTCGATAAGACCGCCACAAGTATTTCCTGGATCTCCTCCCTCGCGCCGTCATAGATACCGACATCGGGGGGCAAGATCGCGATCGACCTCGGCTTGAAGCTTTGAGCGGCCGGTCCTTCCCACATGTCTTGCAAGCCGCCGCATCCGGCGAGGGTCAGCATCACCATAACCAGGAACGACAGGCAGGGATCCCTGGGCCGTAATGTTTTCATGTTGTGCTTAAGCGAGAGATGGAGAGATTCTCAAAAGGTGAACGCCGCGGTCCCGGAAGCCAGTGCTCCACGCTCGCGGAAATCATATCCTCCGCCCACATCGACCCGGAGCGCGAAGATCCGAAGACCGATGCCGGCCGTGGGCGTGATGACGGAATTCGCGTCTTGCATGTTCTTGAAGGCGCCGATACGGAACGAGAGAAACTCGCTCAAGATCGTCTGCTCGGCGCCGAGGCTCAGGACTTGGCTCTTGATGCCGGGCGTGAGCGTATGGTTGGAGTTGAGATCGGCATCGAAGGTGATGGTCATGGTTTCCCATGGATTCACGGCGATCCCGCTGCGGACTTGCGGCGTCAATTTGAATTCGCCGCCGCCCGGTGCGTCGAACGTCGGCTGGTTGATGTCCTTCGCGACGATGCCGAGCCGCAACCAGGACGACGGCCGGTACAACGCGCCGACATCGATGCCAAATGCGGTTGAGAGCTTGGCTTTACCGATGTCCTTGGCGAGATCCGTTGCACTGTCTCCGGCACTGTTGACGTTGATCAGGCTGGAGTACGCAGCACCCTGAATGATTTTCCCTGTCACGCCGATAGCGAAGGTGCGTTCTGCAAAGGCGTAGGCATACGAGAAGGCCGCCTGTCTGGCTTCTAGGGCTCGCACGCCGAGCTGCCCGTTGACCGTATTGCCGACAGCCGTTACGGGCGAGGCCACAAAGGCGCCGCCGGTCGCCACATCGGAGACATTGAACCCGAAGGCATGGTCGCCGAAATAGCCTTTCAGGTACAACCCTGCCGTTCCGATTCCCGAGACGTTTGTTCCCGGCTGATTGAGTCGGTTCGCGAGCGCTTGCGCCTGCGCCGGACTACTGGATGCGTTGAGGTCGTTCACATCCTTGATCGTGTCCAAGAGCCCCATCCGGTCGATCGCCTGTCCGCTCACCTGCGCACGGATGTCGATGGTTTTGCTCATGGCAAGCCCTGCCGGGTTCCAGTACGTGGCGAACGCGTCGGTCGTCACGGCCACGCCGGCCCCGCCCATACCGACCGCCCGCGCCCCGACGAAGGCGAACTCGACGGCGTAGGACTCAGGTGGAAGCGTAGAGAAGATGGAAGCGAACCAAAGGATGCTAAGCGCAGGAACCTTTAAAGACCGGCAAGCCCACATGAATACCTCCGGGTGCTTTCGCAGCGCCGCCGCGGCGGCGCAAGGTTACGGGAACCGCACAAGCGATGTCAATGCACATCTGGCACGGAGCGAGGACAGGCAAGGCCTTACACAAGTTCGCCATCGCGATTCGAGCGACCCATTCCTCCTAGTAAGAATGGTTCTCGTCCGGATAAGGGGCCCCGCCTGCAAGTCAATGGCTCAGCCCTGAATGAGATAAAGATAGCATACTGGCTGCGCGTCGTTACGTGATCTGTCCATCCTCCATGTGGATGATGCGGTCCGCCTGGGCGGAAAGTTTGTCGTTGTGAGTGACGATCACGAAGGTCGTCCCATGCGTCTTGTTGAGTTCGCGCAAGAGGGCGAAGAGGGCTTCGCCCGTGTGGGTATCGAGATTGCCGGTCGGTTCGTCCGCCAACACGACGTCCGGTTTCTGCATCAGCGCCCGGGCTACCGCCACGCGCTGTTGCTCGCCGCCGGATAATTCGCCCGGCTTATGGTGCAGGCGATCGCCGAGTCCGACTTCTCCCAGCAGCTTGGTCGCTTCTTGCTCGACTTCCAGCTTCGACCGTTGTTGGATCAGGGCGGGGAGGCAGGCATTCTCCAGAGCCGTGAACTCCGGCAGGAGATGATGGAACTGAAACACAAAGCCGATCCGATTGTTGCGAAACTCCGCCTGCTCCCGTTCCGACATTTGGAACAGGTCGCGTCCGTCGAACAGCACCGTTCCGGAGGTCGGACGATCCAACGTCCCCACGATGTGCAGCAGCGTGCTTTTGCCGGCTCCGGAGGCTCCGACGACCGCGACGAATTCGCCCTTCTTGATCTCGAGAGAGATCCCCTTGAGCACGATCAGCTCGCGCCCCGCCATCGGAAAGGCTTTTACAAGATTGATGACTTTGATCATGAAAGCAATTGCAGATTGAACGGGTGAGTCATTGAATCATTGAATGCAAGCATTCGTGAAATGGTGCAATGGATCAATGCTCCAATGTCCTCTATTCGTATCGGAGCGCGGAGGCCGGGTCAAGCCTGGCCGCTTGGAGCGAGGGAAAAACCGTTGCCGCGAAACTGATGAGAATCGCCGAACCGGCAACCAGCATGACATCGAGCGCCTGGACGTGGACGGGAATTTTTGAGATGTAATAGACGGTGGGATCGAAGGTCCAGAACGTCTCAATGAGCCAGAGAAACGCATAGCCCAATGGGATTCCGATCGCCGTTCCTGCGACGCCGATGACCAACCCGTTCAGCATGAAGATATGCATGATGCTCCGCCGCGTGGCGCCCATGGCCTTCAAGATGGCGATCTCCCGCTGCTTCTCGGTCACGATCATCGTCAGGGTGCTGACGATGTTGAACGAGGCCACGATTGTGATCAACACGAGCAGGAGGAACATCATGGTTTTCTCCAGCTTGAGCGCCGAGAAGAGGTTCCGGTTCATTTGCATCCAATCTCTCGCGACGAAGCTGAACCCCAGGCTCCGCTCGATCGACTGGGCGATTTCACCGGCTCTGAATACGTCCCCCACCTTCACTTCGACGCCGGTTGCAGTCGGCCCCATGTTGAAGAACTTTTGCGATTCCCCCAACTCGATATAGGCCAGTGAGGAATCGTATTCGTACATGCCGGAGCGAAAAATGCCGACCACCGCGAAGGTCCTGATCTTGGGGATCATGCCCATCGCACTGACCGGCCCGACCGGCGACACGACGTTGACCGTGTCGCCGACGAACGCGCCGAGCCGAAAGGCGAGCTCCTTTCCCAGGATGATTCCAGGACGGTCGGCGACCTGAGGCTGATCGGACGAAGCGCCTTCCATAGGGGGGACCAGCACCCGCACCGGCTTCCGAAGGTCCTCCAGGGAGCCGGCGGTGAGGTTATTGGCCAACTCGGTAACCTTGGCTTCGCGGGACGGGTCGATCCCCCGCAACACGATACCCTGCACTCCAACTTGGGTGGTCAGCAGCACCTGCCGCAGGACAAAGGGAGTGGCGGCTACGACGTCCGGGACCTCCTCGAGCCGGTTGACGAGAGCGTCGTAATCCGAGACGCCATCTTTCGTGCGGTCGCTCACGATGATGTGAGCCGTCGTGCCCAGGATCTTCGCCTGCACGTCTTCCTTGAACCCGGTCATGATCCCGACGGTCCCGATCAGGGCGGCGACCCCGAGCGTGATGCCGGCGATCGATACGAACGTATTCAGGGAAATAGTCCGATTCCGACGTTTGGCGCGCAGATACCGGAGGCCGACCATGATCTCGTAGGGAACCATCAAGAATCTCCTGCAGGATGCTCAAAATGGACGCTCAGCAGCACCCGCAAAGCCGGGTACCCGGTGAAGCGCAGAGCCGAGTCGTACCGGGGACCCGTTGCTCTTGTGAATGCAACGGGTGAACCGTACGTCGCAGGCTCTGACGGGTACCCATTGCCGGGCTTCATACAATGGGTGTTGAGAACGCAGGCCGATGTGAGGCGCGTCATGGCGCGCCGGGGTTGGGCGGGTGAGAACGTGGCCATTGTCAGCATCCTGTCATTTTTCCGGCCGCAGTTGCGGGAACAGAACCACATCGCGGATGGACGCCTGGTTCGTAAACAGCATTACCAGCCGATCGATTCCGATTCCTTCTCCGGCCGTCGGCGGCATGCCGTATTCCAAGGCCCGAAGAAAGTCCTCATCGACCATATGGGCCTCCTCGTCGCCCGCCGCCCGTTGCGCGGCTTGGGCGTCGAACCGCTCCCGCTGTTCGAGGGGATCGTTCAGCTCGGAGAAGGCGTTCGCAATCTCGCGCCCCGCGATGTAGAGCTCGAATCGATCGGTCAACGTAGGATCCGTGTCTTTTTTTCGGGCGAGCGGCGACAGCTCGATCGGGTAATCCGTGATGAAGGTCGGCTGCACCAAGTTGGGCTCGACGGTCTCTTCGAAGATCTCGTTGACGATGGCCGTGAGCGAGGAGGCGGGATCGACCTCGACCCCGAGCCGTTTGGCGACCGCCAGCGCGGAGTCTTTCTTGGCGATCGCATCCCGGTCGAGGCGGTTCACTTCGAGAACCGCTTGATGATACGACCAGCGACGCCATGGCGGCGTCATGTCGATCTGCCGCCCTTGATACTCCAGCGCCGTTCCTCCGGCGATCGTTTTGGCGAGATGGACGAACAGCTCTTCGGTCAAGACGATGAGGTCGTGATAATCCGCGTAGGCCACGTAGAATTCCAGCATCGTGAACTCGGGGTTGTGGATGGTCGAGATCCCTTCGTTCCGGAAATTGCGATTGACCTCGAAGACCCGTGGAAAGCCGCCCACGATCAGCCGCTTGAGGTACAGTTCAGGGGCGATGCGCAGATACAGGTCGATTCCCAATGCATTGTGGTGGGTCACGAACGGCTTGGCGGTCGCACCTCCGGGAATCGGTTGCATCATCGGCGTTTCCACTTCCAGGAAGCCTCGTGCGATCAGAAACGAGCGAATCTCGGAGATGATGCGACTGCGCATCGCGAAGATGTCATGCACGGAGGGGTTCGCGATGAGGTCCACGTACCGCTGCCGATAGCGCGTCTCCACATCGGTGAGGCCGTGCCATTTCTCCGGTAGGGGGCGCAGCGCCTTGCTCAGGAAGGTCAATCGGTGCACCTCGACCGTAAACTCATTCGTCTTGGTCCTGAACAAAACGCCGCTCACGCCGATCCAATCACCGAGATCGAACTCCTCGCATACGCGGAACGTGTGATCACCCAGCAGGTCCTTCTTGAGGTAGACCTGAAGGCGATCCGACCCGTCCTGCAATACCGCAAAAGCGGCCTTGCCGAAACGACGCAGCCCCACGATCCGGCCCGCCAACGTGCACGAGATGCGTTCCTGTTCGAGCACTTCTTTCGACTTCTCTCCATGAAGACTGATGAGCTGGCCCGCCCGATCTTTCCATTCGAAGCGGGTCCCGTAGGGGGCCACGCCCAACTGCTTGAGCGATTCCAGCTTCTTCAGGCGCTGCTGGCGTTGTTCGTTGTCTTCCATAGCTTAGCGAGAAGCCAACAGCGAATAGCTAATAGCCTAAAGCGAGCAGTGATAAAATCAGAGTCATGGCTGTTTGCTACTTGCTATTCGCTGTTAGCTGCTGTTTGAGATACGCCTCGATGAACCCATCGAGATCGCCGTCCATGACGGCGGACACGTTGCCGACTTCATGGTTGGTTCGATGGTCCTTCACCATCTGGTAGGGCTGGAAGACATACGATCGGATCTGGCTGCCCCAGGCGATATCTTTCTTTTCCCCCACGATGGCCTGAAATTCAGCCTCCTTCTTCTGCTGCTCCAGTTCGTAGAGGCGGGCTTTCAGAATCTTCATGGCCCCGTTGCGATTTTGCAACTGAGACCGCTCGTTTTGGCATTGGACCACGATGCCGGTCGGGATGTGCGTGATCCGGATGGCCGTTTCGACTTTGTTCACGTTCTGGCCGCCGGCGCCCCCGGATCGGAATGTGTCGATCTTCAGGTCCTTTTCATCGACCACGACGTCCACATCCTCTTCTAACTCCGGATAGACGAACACGGAGGCGAAGGAGGTATGGCGGCGTTTATTCGCGTCGAAGGGGGAGATTCGCACGAGCCGGTGCACGCCCGCCTCGGCCTTCAGGTACCCGTAGGCATACGGACCGGTCACGGAGAGCGTCGCGCTCTTGATGCCGGCTTCATCTCCAGGCAACAAGTCGAGCGTCTCGACTTTAAAGCCTTTGCTCTCCGCCCACCGCACGTACATCCGCAAGAGCATCTGGGCCCAGTCCTGGGATTCCGTGCCGCCGGCTCCGGGGTGGATGGCGAGGATGGCGTTGCTGGCGTCCCGTTCTCCCGACAGCAGGAGTTCGAGGCGCAGTTGATTCACGAGCACCTCGAACTGCCCGAGCTCCTCGGAGAGCTCTCTCTCCAACTCGGCATCGCCCGATTCTTCGGCCAGCTCGGCCATGGCGATGAGGTCGTTCTGGCGTCGCTCGATGCGGCTCCACCGATCGATCTCTCGCTCCAAGGCCGCCTTTCGTCGGCTCACCTTTGCCGCCATCTGAGCGTTCGCCCAAAAATCCGGCTGCGCGGTCTGTTCTTCGATCTGTTTGAGTTCGGTGGCCAGACGAGCCAGGTCAAAGATGCCTCCGCAGTTCCGCAGTCTGCTCGCTTACCGTTCGAATTCGCCCACGGAGATCTTCAAGCATCGTCTCGTCCTTTCCCGGTCAGGTTGGAAGTGAAGCTGGTGTGCCTCGGGTGGGTCCCGTCGTTTGAGTCACATAGCCTGCCAGGCACAGAAGCGCTGTGATTATAGCACAGGCGTAGCTGAAGACATCCCCGTATCGACTATAAAAAGTCAACTGCCGCCGGGCTGGAATCGTCCCTGAGAGCACCTGCTCGGTGAAGATGGGCGACGCGCTCAGAATCCGCCCGCTCGGATCGACGAACCCCGAGATACCGGTGTTCGCCGACCGGGCGAAGGCCACTCGATTTTCCACGGCGCGAAAGACCACCATGCTGAAATGTTGCAGCGGCGCAGAGGAGCGTCCGAACCAGGCGTCGTTGGTGATCGTCGCCATGAAATCTACTCCCTCGGCGGCGAAGCGTCGCACCAAATCAGGGAAGATGATCTCATAGCAAATTACGAGGCCGAATCTCGCGGAGCGTCGCAAGCCAGGATCGCCGCCGATGGCCGCAGTCGGTTCAGCGCCCTTCGGCGTGAACGACAACACCATCGGGCCCGGCCCCGCCTCGAAGTCGCCGATGCCCTCGACCAGCTTGTCTAAAAAGAACAGAAGCGACGACTTGAGCGGGATATACTCCCCGAACGGAACGAGGTGTTGCTTGTCATAGCGACCGAGCACTTGTCCGTCCGGGGAGAGGAGATAGGCGCTGTTCAGCAGGTAGGGCCGACGATCCTCATGGTAGCGGAGCGCGGGGCTGCCGAAGAGAATCGGGGCGTTGACGGCGCGGGCCAACGCCGTCAGCTCCGCACGGTATTCCAACTCGCGCTCGAAGATAAACGGCGTCGCCGCCTCGGGCCAGACGACCAGATCGGTCCCTTCCCCGGCGACTTGCAGGGTGAGCTTGGCAAAACGATCGAGTGTCTCGCGACGGAACGCAATGTCCCATTTATGGGCTTGGTCGACGTTGGGTTGAACGACGCCGAGGTGAAAGTGGCGGGGCACGTTTGGGACCGGGAGGTCCGCGGCTTGTTTCGCGTCGTAGAGCAAGCTCGCGCCCACACAAGCCAGAGCCGCCGCGATCTCGCGCCATGGAAACCTTGGGCGCCGCAGGCCGGGCTCATAGGAAATGACCCACTGCACGAGAGCTGTCACGGCGACGTTGACGAGAATCACCAAGAACGAGACCCCGTACACGCCCGTGTGGTCCGCGATTTGAATCAGCGGAAGCGCTCGGTATTGCGAGTACCCTAACAGCATCCAGGGCAGGCCTGTCAGGAAGTAGGTTCGGATCAGCTCAAGCGTCACCCATAGGAACGGTGCGCAGAACAGGCCGAACGACGGCAGCGCCTTCCGGAGCCACGCCACGCCCAGCCCGTACAACGCGACGTATAAACCCAGGTAACTCGTGAGCAACAGCATCACGGCATAGCTGATTGCCGTCGGCACCTTGCCGTAGAGGGTCATCGCGGTGACCACCCAAGCCATGATGCCCGTGAAGGCGATCGTGCCGCTCAACCACCCGAGCCAGAAGGCCTGGCGATAGGTGGCGGCGCTCCAGGTAAGATGAAGGGGAACGAGGACAACCCAGGCCAGGAACCCCAAATCGAAATCCGGAAATGCCAGGGGGTAGAGGACACCGCTTAGGCAGCTCAACGCAATCGGACGAATGCGCGACAGGGTCATCGTCGCTAACTTATAGGAACGAAAATCAGGTTGCAATCGAAAGGGGGGACTTTGTATGGTGCGAGCCAGTCCACATGATTCATCCTCTCTCTGAGGTCAGACCAAGAATGTGGTTTCGTCTCCTCATCATCGCCGCGGGGGTAGGGCCATACAACGGACAATCCGTGGCGGCGGACGAGCTGCCGCTGACTAAGCTCGTTCGTGGGGTGGCGAACATCTCCACCGGCTGGTTGGAGCTACCGAAACAGATCCACCGCATCGTCGCGGAGGAAGGGTGGGTGAGTGGAGACGAGCATCCGTCGCTTGCGCCTCTTTTTTGGGGGGTGATAAGATTCGCGCGGAGTCGGAGGAACACCGTCATGCCGAACATCACCTTGCTGTACTCGCCGACATGCGGAGCCTGCCCGTCCGCAAAGAGTCTGTGGAAGGAATTGCGCGTCAAGTACAGTTTCTCCTATCGCGAAGTGGACATCACCACCCCAGACGGCCAGGAGCTGGCCGATCGCCATGCGGTTCGCGCCGTGCCGGCGACGATCATCGACGGTCGTTTGACGTTCGTCGGAGTGCCGAGTCGTCAGAGCGCGGAAAAGGCGCTGCAATTGAAGATGCGCCCGCGCGAGACGTAAAAGGAGTAGTTCACCGTAGGCGACCCCATGCCCCCTGATGACGAACTTGATATCGAGCTGCCGCCGTTCCCGCTCATGCCGTCTGGCCCGCCGCCGGACTGTCCGATCTGCGGTGATCCCATGTCCTTCATCGACGGCGACTGGGCCTGCGTGGATTGCAACGGCGAGTTGCTGGGCCCGGAGACGGGGTAGGCTGCCTAAATGTCGAATAAGGAATGTTCAATGTTGAATTTCGGGCTTCCGACCATTCACCATGTACCATTCACCATCCGGCATTAAATGCTTCGCATCGTCTCCGGACCTTTTCATCCGGTACTCGATCAAGCTCTCCTCGAGGACGTGCAGTCTTGCAAGTCCGCCGATCCCTTTGCTTCACTCGCCGTCATCGTCCCCTCCGCAGCACTGACCGAACGACTCAAGAAGCTCTTCGCCACTGAAGTGCGCTGTTCGCTCCTCAACGTTCACGTTCTGACATTCCATCAGTTGGCCCTCCGGCTTCGCGACGACCTGGCGCCGGCAGCCGACACAGAGTCGATGAGCCGGCTCAAGCTCGTCGATGATTTCTATTTTGAACAGCTCGTTCGTCAGGTGGTCCGGCGCAAGCTGCCTGGATTGGAGGCCGTGACACGGTTGCCTCCGTCGCCGGGAGTGTGGAAAAGCCTCTGGGCGACGGTGCGTGACCTCAAAGATGGCGCGATCGATCCAGCGGTCGCGCTGAACGCCCTGGCCGAAGGGCTCTTCGAAGAAGAAGACCGCCCCTGGCTCGAGGCATTGTTCACCTTAGACGCTGCCATATTGAAGGCGAGCCGCTCACTCGGCGTCGGCTCCCCGGATGATCTCGCGTCATCGCTCGGCCAAGACCTCTCCCGCTCACCCTTTCTGAGCCGCCTACAACGGGTGTTCTACTGCGGCTTCTACGATCTGTCACAAGTCCAATTGTCTTTCTTCGAATCGGTCGTCCGAACGGTCCCGGCCACGCTGTATTTTCCTTTGGAGCCCTCGGCCCCGTATGAATTCGCCCGACGCTTCTTCGAGCGACATCTCTTGCCCCTGGCTGAAACCCACGAAGATCGAGCGGGGAGGGTCGCCTCACGCCGAGTACCGATCGAGCTCACGGTCTTCAACGTCATCGGCGCGGAGGAAGAGCTGGCGACCGTATGTCGTGAGATTCTCACCCTTGTGGAAGTGAACGGCTATCGCTTCGACGAGATCGGCGTCGTGGCTCGGTCGCTCGAACCCTACCAGGCCAGGCTCCAGCCGGTATTCGATCGACACCTGGTGCCGTTTGCCGCGAGAGCCGGTCGGCCTCTCGCGCGCGAACCGCTCGTCAAGGCCCTGTTGCGACTTGCTTCGCTCTCATCAAACGACTTTGACCGGTCGGCGGTGTTGGATGTGCTCGCGGCGCCGTTCTACCGATTTCAGGAATCGGACCGTTCCGCGGTCAAGCCGCGTCCCGACGTCTGGCGAATGGCCTGCGCGATTCTGGGCATCACAAAAGGAGAATCCGAGTGGGAGCGTCTGTCGGCGCCAAGCACTTCGACCGTGCTTGATGAGATGGGCGTGACCATCGATGAGGAAGACCGAGTCAGCAGCGGAACCGTCGAGCCGGCTCAGTTGGCTCTCTTCTGGACACTCGTGTCCCGGTTGATTCGTGATTGCCGGGCACTGCCACCACGTGGATCTGTCGGTCGCTTGACCGAGGCCTTCCAGGCGCTGGTGGTGCGTCATTTTCTCGTCCCTGGTTGGCCAGAGTGTGAGATTGCCGATCAAGCCGGGCCGCCCCGAGCTTCCGTGGTGGGAAGGACGGTCCTGGCTGCGCTCGATCGGCTGGCTCAGCTCGATCTTTTTGGTCTGGAATTGACATGGGAGGAATGGACGGAGTTGTTCCGCCTGGCACTGGAGGATACCACCATCCCCTTCGAAGAGGACGACCACCGCGGGGTCCAGGTCTTGGACGCCATGACCGCCCGTGGTCTGGCGTTTCGGGCGCTGTTCATCATCGGACTGAACGAAAAAATCTTTCCCCGCTACGTGCGCGAAGATCCGTTTCTCCGCGACCGCCACCGCGTCGTGCTCGAATCGACGCTGGGCTACAAGATCGATGAGAAGCTGGCCGGCCACGAGGAGGAGCGACTCTTGTTCGAGCTCCTGAGTCAGGCCGCCACGCATCGGCTCTACCTCTCCTATCAACGGGCGGACGAGACAGGACAGGCCCTGGCTCCCTCGGCCTTCATCGAGACCGCCTTGCACGATCCTCGGTTCATCCCGAAACCGGAAGAGACCATCCCCCGCCGTATGACAGCCCGGATCAGCGCCAAGCCCTCGATTCAGGACGTCCTGCCGGCCCACGATCTGGCGCTGGGCTTTCTCCTCCAAGGGCATGATGCGCGGCCGCTCATCGACGGTATTGGGAAAGATCGTCGCCTGTTCGAACGGGGGTTGGTGACGCTCAGAACCATTGAGCGTGAATCGCCGGAGTTGGATTCATTCGATGGGATGATCGGTCCCCGTTCCTCTGACCTGCCGAAGCTCGACAGGCAAGCGGTATCCCCCACATCGTTGGAGCGGTACGCCACCTGCCCCTTTCAATATTTCGCCGAGAAGGTCCTCCGACTCGAACCGGTGCGGCAGATTCAAGAGGAGCATCTCCCGGCCTTGACCTTGGGCACGCTCATCCACGAATCGCTCCGCTTGAGCTATGCCCGATTGGTCGCCCTGGAATGGCCCGATCCAAATGTCAAAGAGGGGACCGTCCGTTCGACGGTAAGCACGGCCGTCGCCGAAGCTTTTGCCGCCCACGCCACGACTCGAGGGACCGGCCATGCCTTGCTGTGGACGCTCGCGATGGAGCAGGTCATCGAGTTGGTCACGGCCGTGGCTTTTGCGGATCAGGAGGAGTATCTGGGCAGCGGTTTCCGTCCCCATGCGTTCGAGCAGGTGGCGGAGGGGATCCTCTCGCTCGGGTCAGACGCTGCGCCGATTCAGCTCAAGGTCCGGGGGCAATTGGATCGTGTGGATATCCGGCCCGATCCACCCGCGCTCCGCATCGTGGACTACAAGTTCAAACTCGGCAGCGAGCGGCAGCAGCCGGATCGCAACCTCGTGCTGGCTTCGGTCCGTGGATTTCGTCTGCAACCCCCGTTCTATGCCTCGATGACATTACCCTCGTTGCCGGCGCCGTCGGAGGTGCAATTCCTGTTTCTCGCGCCCCGGTGGGAGCAGCCGATCGCCCGCTCGATCTTCGAGACCTCCGTGCTCCTCGGTGGTGCGGGAGCATCCATCAGGCACACGATCCGCACGCTGCTGGAAGGGATCGAGCGAGGAGAGTTCTTCATCCTGCCGGACGGCTATTGCGACCAATGTGAGTTTCGTGCCGCCTGCCGCCGGAACGAAGCGATGACCTGGTGGCGCTCGTACCGGTCGCCGCAAGCGCGTGTGCTGCGCCGACTTCGAAAGCAGAAGGTGGCCGATGAGTGAGGGAGTGCTGCTCTCCGACGCTCAGGATCGCGCTCTAGCGGAGACGACCTGGGACCGCAACGTCGTGGTGATCGCGGGAGCCGGGACGGGGAAGACCACCATCCTCGTGAATCGCATCCTCAATCTCCTGATGCGGGAGCCGGATCCGCTGACGATGACGGAGATCGTCGCGCTGACGTTTACCAATAAGGCTGCGACCGAAATGAAGCAGCGGCTGCGCCGCAAGCTGGGAAAGGTGGTCGAACAGTCGGATAACGAGAAGACCTCGATCTTCCGCGCACGTTATCACCTTTCTACGGATCAAGTGCAGGAGAGGGCGCGGGCCGCGCTCGAACAACTGGAGAAGGCCCAGATCGGCACCCTACATAGTTTCGCCGCGCACATCCTCCGACTCCATCCCTTGGAGTCGGGCGTCGATCCGTCCTTTCAGGAAGATGACGGGGCAAGATTCAGGGAATTGTTTACATCTCGCTGGGACCGATGGCTCGACGACGAGCTCGCCGCCGGTGGCCTACACCACGATCAGTGGCGAGCAGTCCTTGCCGGCACGAGTCTCGATGAGCTGCGGGATTTTGCCGCCATGCTGGCCGGAGAACTCGTCGATCTGGATGAGCTCGAGGGCCAATGCCGTGGCGACGCTCCCGCAGGCCCCCCTCGCGACTGGCTGAGCGCCGTTTCTACCAAGGCCGCTCATCTCCTGGCCGAGCATGATCGTCCCAAGCGGCGCAAGGCTGAAGAGATGCTCGCCGCCGCCGCGCGCTGTCTCTCACTCGTCGTCACGGAGGGCTTCAAGGGAGTGGCGCACCTGACTCCCGATGAACGATCGGTCTTGGAGAAGGACATCGGCAAGGCCCCGGCGGGGTGGGAGGACGACGACTTCTCCGAGGTCAAGCGGCTCGTGTCGTTGGCGCAGAAACTGTCGGCGGTCGACCAGGCGTACATGCTTGGCGCGGTCAGGCTCCTTCGGCCGTTCCTGGACGAGGTACGTCGGGCTTTTCACGCCTCCGGCTGGATTTCCTTCGATGGGTTACTCGCGAAGGCAAAAGCGCTCCTACGAGACCATCCCTCGGTCAGAGCCAGGATCAAGAACAGTTATCGCGCCATCCTCGTCGACGAATTTCAAGATACGGACCCGGTCCAGTACGAGATCATCCTCTATCTGGCGGAACGGACGGGAAGCTGCCGAACCAATTGGCAGGACTTGGACCTCGAGCCGGGCAAGCTCTTTATCGTGGGCGATCCCAAACAATCGATCTATGCCTTCCGCCGGGCCGACATCGAAGCGTTCGAACGGGTCGTGGAAAAAATCAGGGACGGAGGCGGCGCGGTCTATTCGCTGGTGACCAATTTTCGGAGCGACGCGGCGGTTCTGGACATGGTCAACAGTCTCTTCGATCGATTGTTCGAGCCGGAGCCTCACATTCAACCGGCCAATGAGCCACTGACCGTCCGGCCGAATCGCAAACCGGAGGTCTCGACCGCCGGCGTGCAGCTCCGTTTGGTTACACCTGAGGAGGACGAGGAGGAGTTTGACGCCGCGGCCGCGACGCGCGCGGAGGCCGAAGCGCTCGCCCGTTGGCTTAAGGAAGACCTGCTGACCGGCACAACGGTCGTCGATCGCGGTCGATCGGGCCCCCTCCAACCGGGCCACATCGCCTTGATCTTTCGGAAGCTGACACAAGCCCAGGAATATCTCGATGCGCTGCGACGACACGAGATCGCCTACGTCACGGACGGCGAAAAGCACTTCTATCGTCGCCAGGAAATCATCGACCTCGTGAATCTGTTGCGGGTCATCGACAACCCCCAGGATACGATCGCCCTCGTCGGCCTGTTACGCTCTCCTCTCGGCGGCATCCCGGATGGGGATCTGGTCACGCTGCGGAGGCTCGACTGCATGGACTACGAGCGGCGGGAACGGCTCACCGAGTGGAAGAATCCCCTGGCGGCCTCCCTTCGGCAATTGTACGACGCGTTGGCCGAGCTGCGGCGGCTCGCTCCACTGCTTCCTGTCCCGGACGCGATCGATCTCATCTACGAGCGGCTTCCTATTCTGGACTTCGCGGCGGCCTCCTTGCACGGCGAGCAGGCTGTGGCCAATCTCCTCAAGGCGCGGGACATGGCCGAGGCGGTCGCCGATCGGCCTCATCTCACCTTGAGCGGGTTCGTCGATCTCATGATCCAGCGCTTGGAGGAGCAACCGGAAGAGGCGGAAAGCGCGTTGAGCGAGGAGACACTCGACGCCGTGCGGATCTTGACCATCCACAAGGCCAAGGGCTTGGAGTTCCCTGTCGTCATCCTGCCTGGTCTCCACCAAGGATCGAGAAATCCCGCCCAAAGCCCCGTCGTTCACCATGACTGGTCGAGCCGTTGTTACGGCCTTACCCTGGGGCGGCGGATGAACTTCGGCGCCCTGCCGGTCGAGGCCAAGATGGCCGCGCGCGAGGAGGCCGAACAGCGCCGTCTCTTGTATGTCGGCATGACGCGCGCCCGGGATCTGCTCGTCTTCTCAGGCGGGTTGACGGCGAAACCGGCAAGGGACTCGGTGCTCTCGCTGCTTCAGGACACGATCGGGGAGGAATCGGCCTCGCAGAGCTCATCCACGATCGAGATCGGGACAGGCCGCATGACGCGCGTCATCATTACGACCTCGGTTGCGTCTCGACGTTCCCGTGTCATGAAGCAAACTAAGGCGGTACCAATTCCGGTCTTGACTCCCATCCTCTCCAGAAGAGAAGCGAGGCAGGATCGCTGGTCGCAGCTCCGTGCTACGCCTCGGCAGCTCACTCCGTCGAAGCTGGCCGAGGACCAGAACTATGAGGGGGAGAGAGGAGCTATCATCGGGCAGGTCGCGACCATCGCACGGCTCGTTGGAACCTGCGCGCATGCCCTGCTCGAACGCTGGGATTTCGCCGGGAACGGACAAGATCTCAGCCTGCTCATCGACCGGGTGTGCCGTCAATACGCCTCACCCGAGCAAACGAACTTGCGCGAAACGGTCGCGGATGAGCTCGCAGCCATGTTCGCTTCCTTCATCGTCTCCGAACCATACAGGACCCTCCAGCGAGCAACGATTCTGGGGCGCGAGGTCCCGTTCGTCATGCCCTGGGGGGACGGGCAGATCATGGAAGGGGTCATTGACGTCATCTACCGGCTTGACGAGAGGATTTGGATCGCCGACTATAAGACCGACCGGATCGCGGGAGGAGAGCTTGAAACACGGGCCGCGCACTATCGTCCCCAAGCAACGGTCTATACCACGGCGGTAACTCAGGCACTCGGCGAGCCGGTGGCAGGTTTTCAGGTGATTTTCCTCCGCCTCGGCGCGGCCGTTGAATTATAGGGTCCCTCGGGAAGTTGTTGGTCCGATGTGGTCCCGTCCGGGCAACGGCTTCTACTCCGTGCAGGCTCGCCTAGGCTGCTCTAGCTGGCGGCTGCCCGGCTGTGGCGCCCCCATTCCCATGGCCCATTGCATCCGGAAGAGCAATGGGCACCCCGGGTCTCCGGTCCGCCCAGGCCTGGATGGATGCAGCCCTGGGCGGCCGGGTACCCGTTGCTCTGGTGCTGCAACGGGTGTCACGCACGGGCCGCCGCGGCACACAGCAGCGGGCCTCGCCCGCAATGTCGCGGCCTCCCCTTGCCCCGCCGGGCTGGCAGGGGGGATGGGTCGGTCTGCCTCGCGAATCGCGGAGGCGAGGGCCCCGCGACTTAGCGAGCAGATGCGGTGTGCGCAGCACAGGCCGAGGACTGTTCGAAGCTGGGTTCGCGCGCAACGGAGAAGCCAGCAAGTTCCGCAGGCCAGCAGATGCGAGCTTAGTGCGGTCGAGCCGGAGCGTCTGAGCAGGGCAGGCTGAGCCATCCCCCACTGGAGGACATTGAACGTGAGCAGGTCCTGACAACGACTATGCACCCACACAAGACCCGAAAGAACCAGAAAAGAAAGGGATGATCCGATGAGGCAGGCTGTTCTGATTGTCGTCCTTGGGATTCTCCTGGGGAGCTGCACTACACAAGCTTCAATCCCCTCCCAACCTCTATCCGCACCACCCGGCACTTCTAAGGAGATCGTCACGAAACTGCAGGAAGGCAATCGGCTGTATCAATCGGGCAACTGGCCGGAGGCCAAGGCCGTGTATGCTTCCATCATCAGCTCTCAACCTTCACTGGCAGAAGCGCATTACAATTTGGCCCTCGCGTTGGACCGACTGGGAGACGGGAATGGTGCGCGACAGCACTATATGGAGGCGGCCAATCTGGCTCCGGGGAATAAAGTCATTTGGGATGCGCCTCCGTTCCGTCGGTATAACAGCGACGCCACGAAGGGCACATCGTTCCTGGATCCAAATCCGCGGTAGCCGACAGTCAGGGACGTTCAAGAGGAGTCGAGGAGCTTGAGGGACGGTAGCCCCAGACCAGCATGACGATGCCGAGGAGGATCATCGGCAGAGAGAGCACCTGCCCCATCGAAAAAGGGCCGAACACAAACCCCAAGTGCGTATCCGGTTCACGAAAGAATTCCACCGCCATGCGGCAGCATCCATACCCGGTGATGAATGACCAAAAGATAGTTCCCGGGGGCTTCGGCGTTCTACCGATGAACCAGAGCAGGGTAAAGAGAAAGACGCCTTCGAGTCCCGCCTCATAGAGCTGCGACGGATGGCGGCAGGCCGCTCCGCCTCCCGGAAACACCATGCACCAGGGCACGTCCGTGGCTCGGCCGTAGAGCTCCCCATTGATGAAGTTGCCGATGCGGCCAAGCCCGAGCCCGACCGGCACGGCGCCGGCGGCGAGGTCGGCGACCGTCAACGTGGGCAACCCTTTCTTCCTGCTGAACCAGACGAGCGCCAGAACCGTCCCTAACAGACCGCCGTGGAAGGACATGCCTCCTTCCCATACAGCGACGATCTTTGCAGGGTTGCTGAGATAGTAAGGGAGATTGTAGAAGAGCGTGTAGCCGAGTCGCCCGCCGACGAACACTCCCACCGCCGCATTGACGATCATGTCATAGATCTGGTCCTTCGACAGCGGCAACTGCTGCGCCCGTACCCGCGAGGAAATCAGAAAGTAGGCGGCGGCCAGCCCCAGCAAATACATCAACCCGTACCAGCGGAATTGCAGAGGCCCGAGATGAAGAAAGACCGGGTCGATATTGGGGTAGGGGATGGCAGCGGGGCTCATGAAAGTAGCATCAGCATTCGGCGCGGGATCATACGGAACAGCTACTCCCTTTGCAAGGTCTTGTGGTTCCTCCTTGGGAAGTGGCTATGGAAGCCGTTTAGCCACTACCTTCCCAAGACAACTGTTGAGTTTCCAACACGGTTGCCTCTTCCTGTTGTAGAGAAAACGATACCGTTTCTTAGGACAGACTAATCCTCACGGGCATGACAGCCTGTATTGGCTAGGAATTGGCTGAGCCGCCGTTGGCACGATTGCTGCTGTACACAATCTAGGCGTTCACTTGGCGTGGACGTGAACCGTAGTCTTCACAAGGAGGGGGAACGATGTCCAACGAGAGCCGTCAAGCAGTCAAAATTGCCGCGATGATTGCAGGAGGAGCGGTCGTGGGAGCCGGGCTGGGGTTGTTGTTCGCTCCGCAGTCTGGAGCAGAGACCAGGCGGGATATCGCACGATACGCAAAGCGCGCGCAGATCCGGGCTGCCCGCGTCACTCGCGCCATTAAGGACGGTGCCACCGAGGTGTTCGAGCGGGGCAAGATGCTCGTCCACAAGAACGAGAAGCCCGTGGCAGTCGAGGTCGCTTAGTAAATCGCGTATCGCTCACCTTCCACCGATCCCGCAAAGAGCCTGTCGCCATCTTCCACGGCACAGGCTCTTTGCCCGGCCTACTCCGAGCCCGCCTTGACCACCTTCCAACCGCCTGCTAGAGTCCCGCTGCTTCTTGCCTAGCACAGCAGGTTGGTCAAAAAGGATCCCAACAAGACCGCAGTGAGCTGACATGCGAGGCGTACCGGGGACCCGTTGCTCTTTCGTATGCAACGGGTGATAGGTACGTCGCAGCATGGACGCGATGCGAGAACGAAGCCGGAGAAAGGCGCGTCTTGGCGCGCCGGGGCTGGGCGGGTGAGAAGAGAGCCTTTTCACAAGATTGTAATGCCGGAGTGGCGGAATTGGCAGACGCCAGGGACTTAAAATCCCTTGGGCTCACAAGGCCCGTGCCGGTTCGAGCCCGGCCTCCGGCACCAACAATCAAGAGCTGGCAGGTCTTCCTCTTATCTCCATTTTTCGCCTCTACCCGTGCTTTGCCTGTTCTCCTCCGGGCGTGTAACTCAGGCTTCCGCAACCTCCAGCCAGGGTACCCGCCCGAAATGTTTTCGATCGTAGGTGATGATTCTGTCTAACCCGCGCTCCCTCAGGTAGAAGGCGTGAAACGCGTCCACGAAATCAATGTTCTGCTGAACATACAGATCCAGAGCCATGAGAATCAGCGAGGACTCCTCACATTCAAGATTCGGGGTGTTGAGAATCTTTTCGACCTTTGACGCAATGTCCGATTTCTGCAGTTTGTAAAAGGATTCCAAGGTCCACACAATCTCGGCGACCACCAGGAGACTGGTCACCAGCTTGACCTTTCCCTCTACCGCCTTGCGAAAGAGTCCTTCTGCACGCTTCGCCTTTGCCGGGTCATCGTTTGTCAGAAATCGAAGGAAGACATTTGTGTCAACAAACAGGCTAGCCATGCTGGGCCACTCTCTTGGCCACGGCTTTCTTCACTGTTTCACGAACCCGGTTGAAATCTTCCGGGCGAGTGGAGGGACGAACAGATCCTTTCAGGTCGAGGATGCTTCCCTTCAGTGTCTTCAGGAGCACTTCTTCTCCGCGCATCACGAAGACAACCTTCTCGCCTTCTCTCATCCCCAATTGATCACGAATTTCTTTGGGGATGGTTACCTGACCTTTCCGTGTAATCGTAGACTCGAGCATGTCTTACCTCATGGCTTGTGGTACTACAACAGTATTCTAGTACTACTGATGATGACTGTCAATTCAGCCACTTACCTGTTCCGTCCCGGTCTTGTTGGCCTGTTTCCGCGCTTTGGGCATCGGTATTGCTATGCTTCTAACTCCTTCCGCAAAATCAGACTCCGACACGATTGCATATGCATAGCGGCGATAGACACTCTCGGTCTTGTGGCCGGTCAATTTCATCGCTGCTAAGCGCAACACGCCGGCGCGCTCGATGTTGAGGACGGCGGTGCGTCTAAAGTCGTAGGGGAGCATGCCCTGGATCCGCCGCCTCGCATGCCAGCTTCCAGGCCGTCCGAAATCCTTGAGAGGTCACCCACTCCGATCGAACACCAGGGAATATCATTGCTTCTCAGCCTGGAGCGGTTGTGTCCCGATTTCCGTGGAAATTGGCTTCTCCCGGCATCTGACGTGA
>JBBIJI010000035.1:0-39223 GCA_037446055.1 Nitrospiraceae bacterium | reverse complement strand
ACCCGGACATTTCTACTTTGGGAGAAAGAGGACATTTCTATATTGGGTTGACACAGGCTCGACAAGCGCTTGACTTCCCTTTCCCCCTATGTTACATGCCTGCCCACTTTTTCTTTGTTACTATGCTATGGGTTTACCTGCCTTACCGTGCCGGGGGGACCGGTCTTTTCTGCTCCCGCGCTTCCTTCACGGAACTTGGATGTGTGGCAACTCTGCCTAACGTAGTATGTGGCATCAACGGGCCAGTAGCTCGTCCACGAGCTGCTGTTTAGCAAAGGAGGGGTTTTGTGAAGACGAAAGGGACAGTGAAATGGTTCAATGATCGGAAAGGTTTCGGGTTTATCAGGCTCGATAGCGGGGAGGATGTCTTCGTTCACTACTCCGCGCTGCTAGGCGACGGGTTTAAGACCCTGAAAGAAGGTGAAAACGTCGAATTTGAGATCGTTCAAGGGGCGAAAGGACCGCAGGCGGCCAATGTGATGAAAGCGGCGGCTCCGCAGGCCTAAGGATATCGGGAAGTGAGTCGTCATTTTTCCGGGGGCTGTCCCTGGCAGCCCCTGGTTTTTTTCGTGCTCATCGTCTTTCTAATCCCGCGCTTTTCTTGACAAAACATCCTGTGAGCGATAGCGTGGACCTGTCACGGAGGTCTTCGTGGCCGTCGACCGCAATACCGTTCTGCACAACGCCCAACTGTTTGCCGCCAGAGGTCAGTTCGACGCCGCCATTGCCGAATGGAAAAAACTGACGTCCGACTCCCCGACGGACGGCGGCCTGTACAATTCCATTGGCGACCTCCACCTGAAGCGGAATTCGCCCGGCGAAGCGATCACGGCTTATCTGCAGGCCGCCGCCGCTTTTCGTGCCGAGGGAGCGACGCTCAAGGCCATCGCCACCTACAAAAAGATCCTCAAGGTCGATCCGTCTCGCTATGAGGTGTATCGGCACCTCGGCGACCTCAACGCAGAACGTGGATTGCTCAGCAGCGCGGTGCAGGATTACTTGACGCTGGGCAAGTACTACCTCAAAGAACGCAAAACAAAGGAAGCGTTGGAAGTCTACCGGAAGATCGTCAACCAGGACCCCGGTAATCTGGATGCCCAGCAACGCATGGCGGAGCTTTGTCTGCAGGAGAACCTGCAGGACGAAGCTGCAAAAGTCTATCTTCAGCTCGGCCGTGAGCGATCCGCCAACCAGCGCTATCAGGAAGCACGCGATGCCTACCTGGCGGTCTTGCGAGTCGATCCGAATAACAGCGAGGCGAGACAGTTCGTCGAAATGGTTGACAAGGGGGTGCCGGAAGGCGCTCAGGCTCCCGTCGTGTCGAAGCTGACACGCAGCGCAGAGCCATCCGATCTTCTTGCTGAGGCGACCAGACGGATGGAATTGGGACAGTATGAAGGGGCAGAGGCCATCCTCCATCAGGTCTTGTCACGGGAGCCGGGAAATCCGGTCGTGTGCCAACTCTTGGCCCGCGTCCATCTCCATCGTGGAGAACTTCAGGTGGCGCTGGGAGAATACCGGTTTCTGGCCGGGGCGGCGTTGCGGGCGCAGGATCATGGGCTGGCGGAGTCGTTGATTGCGGAGTATCTCAAGGTGGAGCCGAACTGTGTACCTATGTTGGAACTACTGGGCGAGCTGTATGAGGAGAAGGGAGACCCCGCCACTGCGGCTGTGCATCTGGGACGGGCCGTCGAGGTCCTCGTCGAGAATCCTGAGCCTGGGATGCCGACGCTCCATCTCGATATCTTCGACAAAATCAAGGCGATCGCCCCGACGAGTCCCGTCGTCGCCAGCTTGACGGCCCGCCTCAGCGCCACGGTGAGCGAAGTCCCCAGCGAGGCTGAGAAGGTCACCGCTCCGCTTTCCGACTCGGCACGGAATGCTCCAGCCGCGTTCACCATCGAAGGAGCGGCTCCTGACGACCAATGGGAAATGACCGCCAAGCTCAATAGAAAACAGGACCGGCACTTCTCTCCGGCGACGGAAGTACCGACAGCGCCGGTGTCGGCCACGTCGGAACCGGCGGAGTTTCGTGTGGTGGAGGCCCAATCATCGCCACCGGCGCCCTCCCGCTCGCTCCTTGATGACGTTCGCCTCGTGATGGCGGAAGGTCGGGCCGGTGCGGTCGAGCAGCCGTTAGTCGCCTATCTTCAAGACCATCCTGACGATCTCGATGGAAGACGTCTCCTCGCACAACTCTATGAAGCCAAAGGAGACACGGCTTCTGCAGCCTTGCACTACTCAAAGGTCCTCGAGTCCGCCGTCGCGACTACCGCGGATCAAGCGTTGGCGACTGAACTCTATCGCAAAATAAAAGATCTGGCTCCGGCCAGTCCGATCCTGGCTAAGTTGGCCACGACCGTTGAACCCCCCAGCAACCCTGCGGCGTCGGTCACAAGCCCGGCAAGCTTTAGCAGTGAAGTTCCCCCGTCTCCGATGGAACCGGTGACGGAACCGCCGGGAGACTGCGACACGCATTACGCGCTCGGCGTCGCCTACAAAAACATGGGTCTGTTCCCGGAAGCGGTAGAGGAATTCGAGATCGCCTTGCAAAGCAGCCGGTTCTTTGTGGACGCCTCGCTGATGCTGGCCTTGTGTTTGAAAGAGCAAGCGCAACCGAAAAAGGCCATCGCTTATCTGGAACAAGTTCTCGCCAGTCCGCATAGCAACGGTCAAAAAACGTCGACGATCCGCTACGAGCTCGGCCTCTTGTACGAAGCGGCCGGTGAAGTCGAGCGAGCCCTCCATGTGTTTGAGCCCATCCCCACCTTCCATGACGTGCGCTACCGACTTGAATCGCTTCGTGCCAGGGCGCAAGCCGCTTAGCCCGATCTTCTTGACGCCGCTCAAGGAATCGCATCCGCCCAGGCAAGCTCGCGCCGACTGTCACCGACGCTCGACCCTTACTTGCGTTCCCTTCTCTCCCGCCGACGAGCCGTCATAGTAGACGAGTAACGCGCATAATTCGTGACGGTTCGTCGCGTTGCACCCGTTGCATTGAAAGAGCAACGGGTACCCGGGAGTCGCCACGCGAGATGGTTCGACAGGCTCACCATCCTGAGCGAAGTCGAAGGACGGGCGCGCGGAGCCCCGAAGACCTGAGGCGTACTTGAGCGGTACGTCGAAAGTCTGAGGGGCGACCCCGCCCGCCAAACCGCACTTCGTGCGACCCCGCACCTCAAATGTGTGCGGGGATGAGTATCTTGCCACTGACTCCGCACGCAGGCCGGGACCCATTGCAGTCCCGGAGCAATGGGTGCCCAGCGGCGAATCCGCGATTGCAGCAGAAGCGTTCATGAATAATGCGCGCTAAGCCGGCCCGTCGGCCGCCGGCTCTGTGGGCGTTCGTTAGTTGACTTGGTTCGGGGGACGTTGACCGTCGATGACGGCCTGGATATTCTGCAGGCACATCACGCCCATTCGCACCCTGGTCGCCAGCGTGGCGGATCCGAGGTGTGGCAACAGCACGACGGTGGGGAGTTTCCGCAAGACCTCCGGCACCGCGGGTTCCCGTTCATAGACATCCAGGCCGGCGCCGGCGATGCGCCGCTCTTGAAGCGCGTCGAGAAGCGCATCCTCGTCGACGATGGGGCCTCGCGCCGTGTTGATCAGGAAAGCGGACGGTTTCATGAGACGGAGTTGTTCCGGTCCGATGAGATGATGGGTCTCCGGCGTCAATGGGATGTGGAGCGAGACGAAATCTGACTCGCCGAGCAACTCGGGCAGGCTGAGATGGATCCAGCCGGGGTGCGGATCCATGAGCGAGCGACGGGTACAGTACAGGACACGCATGGCGAACCCACTCGCCCGTCGCGCCACGGCTTGCCCGATCCGTCCCATGCCGACGATACCGAGCACGCGGCCGCTGACGTCGGCGCCCAGCAGTTGCGTGGGCGCCCACCCGGGCCAAGACCCTGAACGCGCCAAGGCATCACCCTCGACCAGGCGTCGGGCCACCCCTAGGATGAGCGCCCAGGTCAGATCGGCCGTCGCGTCCGTCAGCACCTCGGGCGTGTTCGTGACCACGATCCCGCGCCGGCGCGCTGCCTGTACATCGATGTTGTCGTAGCCGACGGCACAATTCGCGATCACTTTTAATGAGGCGGCGGTCGACAGCAGCTCCTCGTCGATGTGCTCGGTGAGCGTGACGAGCGCGGCCTCTGCGGAGCGGAAGCCTTCGCGAATCCGCTCCTTCGGCGGAACGTGCTCGCCGGGCGTGCTCAGCAATTCAAAACGCTCGCGGATCGCAGCCATCACCGGATCGGGCAACAGACGTGAGACGTACAGGCGCGCTCGTGACATAACAATCCGACTGAGAAGCGCTCTATCTTAGCCGGTGTCTCGTCGGGCGACAACCTTCCCCTTGTGCTGATCCGACGCCGATGACTAGAATGGAGCTGCCGCGAACATGACCCTGATCCTCCCCGACAAGTCGACCGCCATCACTGCGGACCTTCGCGCGCTCCTGGAGCCCGGAAAGGTCCGTGATGATGCCCCGACCCTCACGGCGTATGCCGTCGATGCCAGCATCTACCGCGTGACGCCCAAGGTCGTCGTGTTGGTTGAATCCGAGGAAGACATTCACACCGTGGTCCGCTATGCGGCGGCGAGGGGGATCCCGCTCACGCCCCGCGCGGCAGGGACTAATCTCACCGGCTCCGCAATCGGGTCCGGCATTATTTTAGACGTGTCCCGCATGAATCGTATCCTGGAGACCAATCGAGAAGAGCGATGGGCTCGGGTGCAGCCCGGCGTCGTGTTGGCGGAACTGAACCAGCAACTCGGCCTTCAAGACCTGCTGTTCGGTCCGGACCCCTCGAGCGGCGAGATGTGCAAACTCGGAGGCATGCTGGCCAACAATTCCGCCGGACCCCACACGCTCCGCTACGGCTCGGTCAAGGACAACGTCCACATGATTCGCCTGTGTTTGGCGTCAGGAGAGTGGCTGGACGCGCAGGTCAAGCGCACAAGCGATCCGGCCTTTGCCGGGCTGCTGACGAGCCTCAGGTCTCTCCGCGACGTGGTCGACCTCATACGGAAGAACGCCGCGCTTATCGCTGAGAAGCGTCCTCGGGTCAGCAAGAATAGTTGTGGCTACAATCTGTTCGATCTGGCGGAAGGACTCGAGCAGGGAACGTGCGATCTGCCGAAACTGTTCGTCGGCAGCGAGGGGACGTTGGGGGTGATCAGTGAGGCCACCCTGCGCCTCGCGCACAAGCCCAAGGCTAGTCTGACGGCCCTGGTCCATTTCCGTCACCTGGAAGACGTGGGAGCGGCGGTGCCGCACCTGCTGGGCCTGTCACCGAGTGCCTTAGAGGTCATGGACGCAAACACGCTCAACCTCATCGGTCGGATGGCGCACGACATTCCCGCCGAGGCTGCGGCCACGCTGTTGGTGGAGCTGGATGCGGATCAGGCCGAGACCGATCTGCGGGGCGTCGCCGACCGCATGGCCGCGCTCTGTCGGCGATACAAACTGGCGGGCGACCTCATCATCGGCTTTGACCGTGACCAGCGCGAGCAACTCTGGAAAGCAAGGAAGGCGCTTTATCCCACCCTCTACCGGTTCGATCAGAAGAAAAAGCCGATCAATTTCGTGGATGACGTCGTGGTGCGGGCCGACCGTATCAGCGAATTGATCCGCTACCTCGAGGACTTTTTTTCAGGCCAGCAGGTGCCGGTCGCCATTTTCGGCCACATCGGCAACGGTAACGCCCACATCGTCCCCTTGCTCGACGTACATGACCCGGGAGATTTCGCCAAGATGGTGGAGGGCTACCGCGAGATCCATCAGACGGTGCTCGATCGGTTCGAGGGATCGATCTGTGGTGAACACGGCGACGGACGGGTCCGTGCCGAGTATGTGCGGAAGATGTTCGGCGAGGAGCTCTATCGGCTGTTCATTCAGGTGAAACAAGCGTTCGATCCGACGGGCGTGCTGAATCCCGGCGTAAAGATCAGCGACCGGCCGTTCACCGAGCACATCGACTATACGAGACTCTCGAAATCCTGCGCGACCTGCGCCAAGTGCAACTCAGTCTGTCCGGTGTACGACGTATTTCAGTCCGAGGATATGAGCTCGCGGGGTTGGTACGAGATCGTGACCGCCAAGGACTACAGCTACTTGAATTCCAAGCGGGTCGTCGAAGCCTGCTTGAACTGCAAATCTTGTCGAACGATCTGCCCGGCGGGCGTGGACGTGGCGGAGCTGATCCTGCAACGGCGCGCGGAGCACCCGAACCGCCTGGCCGGGTTGATTTTCAAACTGCAGGCTCGACCCTGGGTGTTCGAGCCGCTACTCAAGCTCTTGGCCAAGACCCAGCCACTCTGGGACAGGCCATCGATCCGCGCCCTGATTGAGACGGTGACGCGGCCCTGGCTGCGGCGGCTTGCAGAAACCGCGCGGATCCCGCGGGACATGGTGCTGCCCCGACTCGCGACGCGCCGGCTGCGTGAGCGCCATGCGGACCTGATTCCGCCGGAAGGCCTGTCGTTGCGCCCCACGGCCTACTTTCATGGCTGCGCGGCCAACTACTTCGCGGACGGAGTGGGAGACGCCGTGATCGCCGTGCTCCGACGGCTGGGCATGGAACCGGATCTCCCCGAACAACGATGTTCCGGCACTCCTATCGACACCTACGGCCATCGTGAGCTTGCCAGAGAGGGCGCGCGGGACAACCTGGCCTCGCTCGCTCCGTATGAGACGGTCGTGACCGGCTGCGCTTCCTGTACGCTCATGTTGAAGGATTACCCCGCCCTGTTTGCCGGTGAGCCGGAGGAGGCGGCGGCGCAGAAGCTGGCCTGCAAAGTCCGGCACATTTCCGAGGTCGTCGTGGCCTCAGGAGTGTTTCCGGACAGATCGGAGTCGAGGGGTGCGGCTCGCAAGGTGACGTATCATTCCTCTTGCCACCTCCGCGCGGCTGGAGTCACCAAGGAGCCGCGAAAGCTTCTGGCTTCGCTGCCTGGAATCGAGTTCGTCGAGATGCTGGATGCAGACCGCTGTGCCGGCGGCGCGGGGACGTATCTCGTCAAGGACTATGAGACGTCTCAACAAATCTTCGCGCGCAAACGACGCGCCATTGAACAGAGCGGCGCCGAAGTAGTCGCAACGAGCTGTCCGGCTTGCATGATCCAGCTCAGAAACGGCCTGCGAGAGAAGGTACAGGTCAAGCATGTGGCGCAGATCCTTCAGGAGTATTATGAGGCGGCTGAGTAACGGCCAACCATGAAGGGAGCCGGCCGGCAGTGAAGTTCCGCAAAGTCGATCTGCTCTTCGTGGGGTTTGCGCTGCTGGTCATAGTCGGCGTTTCAATGCTCCCCTCTCCCAAGGATCGCAATCCCAAGGTGCCGGGGACGTCGGAGCATCGTGGGTTAGCCGTCGAGAGAGAGTGCCTTCGATGCCATGTGACGGAAGGCCCACGTCCCTTGTCGGCCAGACATCCGAAGCGACAGGACTGTTTTCGCTGCCATCAAGTCACTAAAGCAATGTGAGGGGTGAAGAAGCTCATGGTTACGGTTTGTATCCTCGGATTGACCTTGCGGGACAGCGTCGGCGAGTCGGAGCTGGAGTGCGATGCGCCACAGCCGACCACGGTCAAGCAGCTCATCGAATCGAATCAAGAACGGTTGGCTGGGTTGGTCCCCTTCATGAAGAGAGGCGAGATTTTGGTGACCGTGAATAAGAAGGTTGGCACGCTGGAGTCCGTCGTCAAGGACGGAGACACGCTCAAGCTTGCACACCAGTCAAATCCGGTCTACGAGGGCGCCCGCTGGCAGAATCCGTAGACGCAGCGGATCTACGAGCCCGCGGATCGTTCAGGACGAAGAACTTGCGGTCGAGGTTGGAGAAATGAGCGGACGCTCGTCTCGATGAGCTTCCTCCTGCTCCATGAAGTTCTGACTCCGATAATCGATCGTCAGGCGGCTGTGACGATCGCCGGTCAGCTCGATGGAAATCGTTCCTTCTGCAGTCGTCCACGTGGCGTTGTATTCCAAATGGCCGATCATCACGGCAACACCCCAATACTCGGGTAGGGGTCGGTAGAGGTCGTCGACCCAAACCGTCTTATCCACTTGAGGCGTCCCGTAGATGGCGGTAATGGCAATCTTGATGCGCCCATAATAGTCGATGAATTCGTTGGTCGAGTGGACAGGCCTTTGCAAGAAGGCGCACTGCCCTCGAACCAACTTGCTGCCCTGAAACTGATATCCCTCCAGAATCGCGTGTCCTCCGAGTTCTTTCGAGTAGACCAGCTTGTCCACGTTATCCCGCCTGAGGGTCCCAGGGGCTGCGGCACGGATCGTTTCCTGGTTCATCTCCCAGTGCTTCTTCAGAAAGTTAAGGAAGTGTAGTGCCTGCTGTTCAACCTCGGCCGCAAGGGCGTCGACGGGATGAGGATCGGCGGGAGCGGTCGCGTGCATGCCGTCGGCGGTCACAGAAGGACTGATCCCGCAGTGGGATGGGAGCACATGGAGGAAGCCGACAATGAGAACGGAGAGCATGCGAGGCATAGGCGCCACAATAGCCTCTGTGGCGCTCCCGTGGCTACCCTACGAAAGGGTGGAGATGCTTCCGTCGATCGCCTGCAGAGAGGTCGCGGTCCGAAGCCGTGCCTGGTTTTCAAGCTTGGCATAAGCATTTTTCAGCGTGGTGACCTGGTGCAAACACTCATGGGAATAAGGAAGGGAGTATTCCGATGAGACTTCAAATCCCGGTGCATCGTCAGAAATCAAGCAAGCGGTCGCTTGGCTTTGTGCAGCCGTTCCGTTAGACTGACGCCGGGGTCGTGCTTCTTCCGTAATCCCGCGAATCGCCGTGCCGGAAGGCTCTGCGACGGCCGCACTGCACGGTGCTCCGAGATGAGACGCGATCGGCGCGGGCGAAAGCATTCCCGCGCCCCGGTTTATTAGCCGAGGCGCGCTTGGCACAATCCACAAACCCCAACTTCCCCATGAGTACACTTAACGCGCATTATTCATGAACGCTTCTACTGCAATCGCTCATTCGCTGCTGCGACAAGCTCGCATGCGGGCTTCGCAGCATGCCAGCGGGCGGGCTCGCCGCTCGGTCGGTCGACATACTTTTTCAAGTATGCCTCCCTCCCTCGCGGCTCCGCGCGCCCGTCTCGCAACGCGACTGCGCGATTTCGTCACGAACCGTCATGAATACTGCGCGTTAAGTGGACGAAGGACAAACCAGTAACGGCTGGCTGGTATTGGTACCGGGGGCTGGCTCACGAAGCCGACCCCTTCATCGTCCAGATCGATGAAGCCGGCCAGTTCCAGTGGCCGGACGGTGGCTTCCAGGAAGTTTCATTAGCTCACGGCGAGTGGGCCGGCCCGATCGATCTGCCCGAGAATTCCGAGCCCGAGGGGTAGGGCGACCCTTCCGGAGGCGGACATCATGTTGAAGTCGTTCTACGAACTCGGTCCTTCTTCGCCTTCCTCGTGGGAGATGCGTTGTGCTGGAAGGAGTATCGGTTTGAGCGATGAGCCAACCTCTTGGGTATTGACATCGTTGAATCCTGCCTTGCTGATCCCGACGCGATCGTTCCCGCCGAAAGCCTCGCGAAAGATGCCGACGACGTCCTGAAAAGTCTCCAGCCTCGTCCAGTCGGCGTAGCCGTTTCTTTCCAGCAACACTGGAAGTTGGGTCTGGCGGGTCCTCTGACCGTTAGGACTACCGTCACCCAGAAGATAATGGTCCAGGATGACCCGGTCGCATGCGGCCTCCAACTGCCGGGCGAATCGGCGGGGGTCATCGAGGGGCATCAATGGGCTCACGGTCGCGACGGTGCAGAGACCCGCATCACGCAACGTTCGGAGGGCCTCGATTCTCGATGCCGGCGAATAAGCATGGCGGGGGAACGGCGGGGGCATGCTGTCTTTGTCGGTCTCGACGGTGATGTTCACCCGCAAACCGCAGAGCTTGCTCAATTCTTGGAGCAGAGCCAGGTCGTCGACGACAAGCGGTGTATGGGATTGAATCACGAGCAGATCCGGCGGCCGTGTCCGCATCTCTTCCAACAAGCGACGCATCCGTCGAGCCGTCCGTTCCTGCGGCGGGTAGGGTTCGGTGACGCTGGAGCAAAAAAGGCGAAGCGGCTTCGGCTCCCCACGCGCAGGATGCTTGAGGCGGTCATACTGGGTACGGTACACCACCTCAACATCGGTCTTGATATCCAAGAAACTGCCCCATGGGCGTCCCTGGACATGGTGGGGATTCCGTTGCGCATAGCAATAGAGCCCGCAAAG
This sequence comes from Nitrospiraceae bacterium, assembly GCA_037446055.1. Classification (GTDB taxonomy): domain Bacteria; phylum Nitrospirota; class Nitrospiria; order Nitrospirales; family Nitrospiraceae; genus JBBIJI01. Next base: position 28,969 of record JBBIJI010000035.1, on the reverse strand, counting down.
GGAGTTGCCCAGCGCACAGCCGCGATACAGATTCACGGTATGGGTAAACCCGTCGCCCAGGAATCCTCCGGTCGGGTTCAATATCGTCCGTATCGGAATGCTCTCAATCTGCACGGCTATTCAGCGCAAGATCGCGAGCGTGGCTCGCGGATCATCTCTCAGCAGCCTTTTCCCGCTTTCTCTTCAGGCCATTCGGGAATCTGCAGAGCTGACCTCTGGGCCCCTGACCGCACTGGAGAAATCTCCTGAAGCCTGGAGCGATGAGCATTCAAGCGCCTGAGGGGATCTCGCGCTCCGCCCGTGCCAGCGCCTGAGTCAGCGATCTCATGCCGCCTCGGACATAACCTCAGATGCCGCGCTTTCCATTGGTTTCTCTCGTGACATGATGGAGCAGCACATAGGCCGTCCCGGGCATGGAGGGAGAGGCCATGGTACCGATGATCGAGTCGGTGGCCAGTGTGGCTTTGAGCTGCTCAGACTCAAACCAGCGGTCGAGGATCGGCCTCGCCGCCCCCGTGAGGAGCTCGATCGCCTCACCCATGTGCGAACCAAGACGCGTGACCGCGCGACCCAGTTTGAAGAGTTTCCACAGGTCTCTGATGCCGTGACGGACGACGTTCGCCGGCGTTATCGCCAGCATCGGTTCCAGGACCTTCACGATCCGCTCCAGCGCGTGCTGGTACTGCTCGTAGCGGCTTGCGTCGCGCACGCTGAACTTGGAGATGTGGCGGTAGTTGAACTCCGGGCTCGATCCCAGCAGCAGGTATCGTCCGTCAGGAAACGGAGTAAAGGAGGGCGGGTCGCGCTCCAGAATTCTGAGGCCATAGCGATGAAGGTGAAGCTCACGAATGATCTCCGGACGGAACAGGCTGATGACATAAGCGGCGGTCGAGACCTTGAAGCCGGGAAACACTTCTTCAGTGACGCAGGCTCCACCGACGAGATGGCGCCGCTCCAGGACGAGCACCCGCAGGCCTGCTCGCGCAAAGTAACAGGCGGCGCCCAGCCCGTTATGACCTGCCCCGATGATGAAGGCGTCGTAGGCACTCCCCGCTGGCGTTCGCATGCCCTATGCGGATCGGGATCGTCATCTCGACCTTGCCCGGAGCCGTTGATGAGAGACCGGCTTGCACAAAAATTCTACTCCCGGATTTCCGACCTGTTCCACTCGGGGCGGGATCCGGTCTTTCATCTTTGCGTCCGGGCTCTGTACTATGGAGTGGTCCGGACCCATGGGTAGCAAGAGACTCGGACGATCTGATCGAATGTCTCAAAACGCCGGGCCGGCCGAACAGAGACCGACAGGTCGTGTGAGAAGGAACCCGACGAGGAAACGGGAATACCGTGAGCCGACATGTTCTTATCGTCAGTGCGCACCCCGATGATATGGAGATCGGCATGGGCGGCACTGTGGCCAAACTGGCGGACGCACAGGCTGAGATTACCTCCCTCGTCATGACGAACGGCGGACGAGCATCAAACCCATTCGCCTGGACTGAGCAACGTATGGCTGAAGTCAGGAGGGAAGAGGCCCTTCGCGCGGCGAGCGTGCTCGGAGTGACGGACGTCATTTTCTGCGATCAGCCCGACGCGGCGGAAGAAGTGAATACGAAGGCGGTCAAGCGGACCATCACGGAGATCATGGTGCGCTTAGGGCCGAGTGAGATCTACACGCTCCATGAAGAGCTCGACCGACATCCGGCCCACCGCTTGGCGGGTAGGTTGGTGCGGGAATGCCTCCTCGAAGCGAGGGTCACGCCGACCGGAGGCCTCTGGGCTTACGAAGTCTGGGGTCTCTTCGCGACATGGGATCGTCTGGAGTACATCGACGCGTATGCGGCGAAGAAGATGCTCGCCATCGCCGAGCATCGAAGTCAAGTGGCTACCATTCCCTACGGGGAAGGCGTCTTGGGATTGAATCGTTGGCGGGCTGCGTTCGCCCATCCCGCCGCCGCCGCGCCGGTCGGTGTGTTTGCGGAGGCCTTCCGGCGGCTGCCCCCGCTGCCTTGAACAGGGTCGGAATCACGCGTGAGATCGTCACCCCGCTTCGCGCGGTCCCGCCGCTCGCGGAATTCGCGACGTAAGAAACGTCGCGCTTAGACCACGTCCAGTCCCTTCCGTTTGAGCTCCGCTTGCAACAAGGCCGCGTGGGCTCCTTGGAGGAATTCCGGTATCGACACAACGATGAGGGCTCGACCATAAGCGGGTTCCCAGTGAACGTGAACGTTCTCTTCCCCCAGGATGTTCGAGAGCTCGGTGCTGAAATTCACGTAGTAATCCTTGTCGAACTCGAAACTCTTGAGGATCGGGAGAAAGGTTTCTTTGATGATGAGCGGCGCATCCTCAGGCATCGATTGGAGCCAGCCTTCTCTCCATCCGACCTCTCGATAGATTCGCTTGAACAGAGTCTCCGGTGATCCCTCGCACTCGAGCCCCAATTCCTGACAGATTTCCGCGAGGATGGCAGGCTCATACTGGCTGAGGTAAAAGATCGTTTGACGGGAAAAGCTCTCGGCTGCGAGCGTCAAGGACGGGGCAAGTTGATGGATGCGCGCCAGCTTCTGCTCCACCGTCCCCGTCGGGGCTTGGCCGAGATCCTGGAGCCATTCGGAGAGTTCCTTGGAAATCGAAAATTGCGTATAGGCATCGATAAGCTTGTCTCGGAGCTCCCTACTCGTGAGAGGATCTGGTGTCGAATGGCGCTCCTCGACGCTCGGAGAGCTTGTCGAAGACATTTCCAACATCCATTCGACCCGTGACCCGCACGAGGGGCAGAATCGAGCCTTGAGCGGAAGCGGTTCGCTACAGGACATACAGTTCATGGCAATCCCCCCCGGGGCATACGGCGGTTGACAGGCACCCGCTCGCTTATTCCACGACCCACACCGCGAAGCCGTTCGCTTCCTTCAATAAGTGATCGCTTACTCCCCCTCCCCAAAAACGCTTCACGGTTGAATCCCGATGACGACTGACTACGATCGTGCTGTAACCTCCGGTTCGCGCTTCGTCCAGAATGGTCTTGACGATGTTATCCTCGTGGCCGAATTTGAGCGTGACGCGGTCGATGGGAAAGCCGGTTCGCGCAAGGGTATCGAGGGCCTTCACCAAGATAGGATATTCCAGCGTCCCTTCGGTCCGGACCCAATCCTCTTGCTCCGTCCGCAACTGCTTACCCAAATCCGTCTCGACAAGCGGATTCTCGGATCCACCGTGCTCCAGCAACTCGCGGGGCATCGGCTTGAGCACATGAAACAGCGTGATGTCGACATGATGGGTCTCGCGGAGCAAGGCCCCGACATATCTGACAGCCCGCTCGCAGTCTGGAGAGTCGTCTACCGCCAGAAGAATGCGCGTCGTCTCGCTGGACATGTCTTGGGATGACACTGGTTTGTTCGACTCTTTCATCAGGAACTCCCCAACGCTTCGCGGGACCAGTCCTGACACCGGCTCCCGCATCATCGAAACATCTCCGCCATGAAGAAACGCTACCTCCTCTCCATCTGATCTCCGCATACACCGGCGCGGCCGCAAGACGCAGACTCCGTTTCTCTGCCAACAGATAGACCGTGTGCGCCGCTTAACAAGCCCCGATTCGTCGAGTACTTGGTTAGACCGCTGGTGAGAAGACTGCGTAACTTCAGTTCGTTGGAAACGCGTTATCAGCTTTCTCTCGATCTGACTCTTATGTGGCATTCGTCCCTGCCGTATAAGTTTGGCGGCGGCGCCACGAAGAATCTTGCGGAGCGTGACCGAACAGAAGCCCGCGGTCGAACCGGCGGGCCGGAGTGAACTGGTGGACCGAGGTCTTCCATACCGACCCCTCCTTGGTTGGAAAGACCATGGGGCTCCAGGTATGAAGGCGAGATGTGCCTGTACCTTAAATCCCCGGGTTCAGGAATGTCAATCCTGTATACCCACTCAGGCTTAGGTACCGATTGCCTCCGCGGCTTCAACAATGGTCCAGCAGAACTCGCTGGGCAGGGCCGTTCTTTGCCTGCCGGGCTGCTACCCGGCGGTCGGATAACGAGCTTGCCTGAATCAAGATGTGGGTGGTCAAATAAACGGTAGTTGCCGAGCGGCGAGCCGGCTGCTGTTCTCCTTGGAGAAAGGAGGAAACCATGTCAAGAGACATCTCATCGAAAATTGTGCGCAAAGTCACCACGATCGATGAGAACAGGTCCTGTCTGGAGGCCGCGGTTCTCATGGCGCAGGAATTCGTCGGTTCGGCGGTCGTGACCAGCGCGTCGAAGGTGACCGGAATCTTCACGGAGCGCGACCTTATGATGAGGGTCGTGGGGCTGAGGAAGGACCCTGAAAAGGTCAAGATCAAGGATGTGATGACGAAAGACATCCTTCAGGTAAGCCCGAAGGACAGCGCGAGCTATTGCCTCAACCTCATGAAGGACCATCGCTGCCGCCATCTCCTGGTCTTCGACGGCGTAGAATTTGTCGGAATCGTCTCCCTGCGCGACATGGTCGCCCTCATGATCGAGGAAAAGGAGGAGCTGATCGAGCATCTTGAGCGATATATCAGCTCATGACCGTTGGCCATTCCGGGGCCCTATGCCACCGCGTTTCACTCAGTCCCTCCCGCGTGGCATCCCTTCGTTATCATGCGGTGACCGCTGCGCAGGCCTGACACGTCGTCGGTCAACGAGACTCGCCTAAGCCATTCGACTTGAGTACCATATTCTCGATGAGCATGATCGCTTTTCTTCCGCCGCTGTTCGGGTACATGTTGCTCTGGCTCTGTCCGGCACATGCGCAGGAGCCTCCGTCGGCGGAAGTTCCAGATGAGCTGACTGCGATCAGTCAGCTCATGGAGTTCACCACGCCGACCCGAATCACGGGCCGTCTGCTGGCGTTCGACACCTATGACGATGCCATTTGGATCGAATGGACCGAAGTCTTCTCCGGCGATCGGTGGATGCTAGTTCCGTTTGAAATGCGGCTCATTGTGTATCCGCGTGAACCAGGCATGATGGACTACTTCCGACATCTGACTCCCGGGACCGTTCTCCGCTTCACCGTTCAAACGGACGAGAAAGGCAAAAGGCGGGTCCTCGAACTTGAAGGGACTTAGAATGGGGGTTTCAAGAGAACAGGGTCGAGGATCGGGAAGCGAGGGGCCGTAGCCCATATCCAAGCAGGAGATCATGAAATACGCCACAATTCCTACCGGGGCACTTGGGTTGTTGATCGTGCTGGTGTCGCTGACCATAGCCCAAAGCCGGCACGTCTCGGAAGCGATCACCCATGCACAAGCGGCAGTGGCGCAGGGGAAGCAGGGGTACCCGGACGCGTTAGTCACGCAGGCGCAAGAGGCGCTCAAGCATGCCGAGTTGGCGAAGAAGCAGATCAAGAGTCCACATCTGGAAGAGGGGATGCGCTTCTTGAAAGAGGCGATCGACCATGGCAGGCAGGGGCAAGGAGAGCCGGCCACAAAGTCGGCGGAGAGCGCCCTGTTGCATTTTCAGGAGCTCAACCAGGCTTCCGCTGAGACGGCGCAAGGAGACACAGGTTATTGACCCGGCGATTCGTACCGGGCCGCGCGGCATGCCAGGGAGTTGTGTGGGTTCTGCAGTCAAGCAGGGTGCTGGAGTACAATTGCGGAGGCGTGAAGAGGAACGGAGGTGGGTATGGAATTCCGAGGATCACCGCTAAGACAGGCCTCCTTCCTGCGTTCAGTGGGAATCGGGATCGTCTGCCTGGCTGGGCTGGGAAGCGCGGCGATGGCAGGGTGAAAGGGGGGAACGATCGAGCTTTGGCCCGCTTCATCCCAACAGAACTGAGCGCGCATTTTTCATTCTGGCGTCACGGCGCAGAGCCGTGTAGTCCAGAACAGTCACGGCATGGAAGGCGTGGGCTGCGCGATGTGTCATGGCGAGGATGGGCGTGGTGGCGCGATGCACGGCATGTTAGCCCCCGACATCACGGTTTCCTGTTTGGCGAACCCGAGCGGATACGTGGATCCGTATGGGCGCAGGCGCCCGGCGTACAACGAAGAATCGGTGAAGGCGGCGATCATCGCTGGAATTGATGCCGGGGGCAACCAACTCAATCCGGAAATGCCGCGATGGATCGGGCTCACGGCAAGAGACTTGGACGATCTGGTCGACTATCTGAAGATGCTAGGCCGTCCCCGCAGAGACGAGCTTGGCGGATCGGCTGGGATTTGCCCTCGCCGCAGGATTTACCGGTCGTCGTGTCTCGAGTGATTCGATGGGGTAGTCCCTATGATCCTTGAAAGTCTCAGGAAAGAGACGGTCGATCGCTTGCCGGTCTCCCAGTCTGGCGAGAACCAGATTTCCGCGACCGGCTCGGGTGGTACCGACAGGTCGCCGCGAACCGGATGCCGGCCAAGTTTCGCATCGCCCGGTCTATTCCGGTGGAGCCGGCATTGGCCGATGCGTCAGAAGAGATCTTGTGGGAAGCTTTCTATCGCGTGACATCCACTTTTTTCGCCCTCTGGAGTGACATTCAATCAGGCGCAGGGTTCTTGCCCTCCGCGTCACAGGGTTCTCCCACTCGACCCAGTCTGCTCGACCTCTGTAGCGAGCTCGCCCGACGGATGCTGCGCCATTGCAACTTCTGCCGATGGGACTGCCAAGTCGATCGCGCGAAAGGTACGTAAGTCGGCACCTGCAAGCTGGCCGACGAAACACGGGTGTCGAGCTACTTTCATCATCACGGAGAAGGGCTGATCTCCCGAGGGCACAAAGGGTCGGGCACCATCTTCTTCTCGTCGTGCAATATGCGCTGCGCGTTCTGCCAGAACGGCGACATCAGCACGGACAAGGATCAAGGCATGGTTGTCTCCGCCCGCACGTTGGCCACCATGGCCAGGCTGTTGGGGAGTGAAGGGTGCCACAAGGTGAACTGGGTCGGCGGCGAGGCGACGATTCATTGGCATACCATCGTCGAAGCGATCTCCCTGCTGGCTGAGTTCGAGCCCACCGCGGCGGACTTTCGCGCGGCCCTGCCGGTCAAGCACGACGATACCTTCGTGGCGCGCTTGAACCCTCGGCACGCCGTCGACCGGAGGCATCCCAAAGAGTAGCCATTCATGTGTTGCCCATGTCTCCGAACACCTGTCACCCTTGCCCCCGGTCTATACACCCCTGGCAGAGCACTCAGGTGAGGGGGTGAGTTCTTTGTCGTGAATAGTTGGGACGACACTAGTCGGGGCGGGCGAACGTCACCGTCTTCAGCGCGGTCATCGGGCCGTGCGTCTTCAGCACTTGCAACTCCTCCGCACCTTTCACGAGCAAAGCTCCGGCAAAACCCAGGGCATTGATCGAGATCCCCTCGAAGCATTCGACCGATCGCGGCACGAGCAACATCCACTCCCGCGTAACCAGGAGGTTGTAAGGAGCGGGCCGCTGTGGGTGGTCCACGGTCCTGCGCGGGAGCAAGCCTACGGTTTCCAGCATGATGAGATACCGTTCGAGTAGCGGAGCAGCACCCTCGGCAGGATGCTCGACCCAGCAGGGCTCCATGGGAGCATAGGCGTGCAGGAAGGGCAACCCCGGCACGGTGCCGGTGAAGCCGGTGACGCGGGCAGAGCACAGCAACGGTTCGACGGGAATTCTTGGCTCCGTTGAGGCTGGCGGCAGCGGCACGAGTTGCAGGTGCTTATGTGGCTGGCTCGCTCCCGCGATCGTCCCGGCGTTATAGAACCCCAGCCCGTCAATCTCCGCCAGACAAGCCAGCAGCGCCTCGAAATCCTCAACCGCCAGCAGCGCTTCCTGCTCTTCAAAGGTCCGTGTGACGATCAGCAGGTGGTGCTCGACGACATTGAACTTGTTCAACAGCGCGAGATGAGTCGATGAAATGTCGGCTACGAACAGATCGGGATCATAGGGCAGGAAGGGGTTGGCGCCGGGTCTCGCCCCCTTGGCTTCGCCTTTCCGCGCCAGCGCCGTGATGATGCGGACTTGAAACCTCACGCCATTGTGTTCGATGGTCTCAGAGGTCGTCGGAATAGACTGAATCGCTCCACACCTGAGGGCATGGTCTGTCCGCTCAAGGACCGTGGGCCATAAAGTACCAGGCGGCAGGAGCTGCAGTCGGCGATGTGTCATTCGTCTTCACTCCTTCAGTCGTCAAGGACCAAAAAGTCGGCCCATCTCCCTCTCGCTTAGGTGCTCCGGTTGCGAGGCATTCCGTGGCGCCGTCGCTCCAGCTCCTCGAGCGTCTTCGGCCAATCGGAACGCAACAAGCGCGAAAGCGCGCGATCGGCGAGCAGCTTGCCGCCGGTTTGGCAGGTTGCGCAATAGTTGGTCTCGTTCTCGGCATGGACGATCCGCTGCACAGGCGAGCCGCATACCGGACAAGGCTGCCGATAGCGTCCGTGGACGGCCATGCTCTCCCGAAAGGCGGTCACGATCTCCGGAAACCCGTCGCCGGTTTCACGGCGGAGCCGTTCAATCCATTCTCCGAGTACCGTTCGTGTAGCCTCGTAGAGGATGGCGACCTCCTGCGGTGTGAGTTGGTCCGTTATCATGACCGGAGAGAGGCGGGCGCGATGAAGAATCTCATCCGAGTAGGCGTTGCCGATGCCGCTGAACAGACGCGGATCGGTGAGGGCGCGCTTGAGCGTATGCTTTCCACGGGTCAACGCCTCACGGTAGGTGGGTAGGTCGACTTCCAAGGGCTCGATGCCTCCGGCGTGAAAGGCCTCAAGGTTCTCCTCGCCCTGCACCACGTGGAGCGCCGCGCGCCGCTTGGAGCCGGCTTCGGTGAGGAGAAGCGTTCCGCTGGCGAAGTCGAACGCAGCGAGTCCGACTTTCCGGGGAACCGGTGCACCGGCCCCTCGCCAGCGCAGGCGACCGGCGATCATGAGGTGGATCAGGAGGTAGAGCTCATCTTCGAACCGAAGAGCCAGCCGCTTGCCGAGGCGACGCAGCTCAGTGAGGATCTTTCCCTGGACCTCAGTGATCGGCGGCTCGGCCGTCCGCAAGACGAAAGGATCGGCGAGCCGGAAGCGTTCGAGCCGGTGCCCCACGGCCATGCGTTGGAGTGCCTCGCAATAGATCGTCAGGTCAGGAAGTTCCGGCATCGGCCCCGATTGTAATCCATCAACTGCGCGAGCGGGGAGGGTGGCCTGGGTCATCCTCCAAATCCTACGCATCCGATCATGCAACCGGAAGGTGCTCAGAATAGGGCCCCGGCGTCGTTATGATCCGGCGCTGTCTACTACAGCGTACGGGGAGTTATACTGAGCAAGGTGAAATATGAATAGTCGCAGGAAGTCGAGATCGGAACTCGCTGCCTCTGCAGCGTTGTTCTTGCTGTGCGCCGCATGCGGCAGGGCCGCGAGTTCAGATGTTATTCCACCCACCCTTGCCGGCCAAGTGGATCGCACCATCAACTTCGCGAGCGTGAAGCAAGATATTTCTTCCTACCAAGGAAAGCTGATTCTCGTGGGAGGAGAGGTGCTCACTGCGAAGCGGACGAATGACCACACCCAACTCCAAATCCTTCAACTACCTCTCGACACGTGGCTGGACCCGGTGGCAGATCGAATGATGTCGCAGGGGCGGTTCCTGGCGTATCAGGATGAATTCTTGGATCCTGCGACCTTTCCTCCCGGCACGAGAATCACGCTCGTGGGTGAGGTGACGGGGGCAAGCACGTTGCCGCTCGGCGAGATCGACTATGTCTATCCCGTGCTGAAGATCAGGCATCTCAAAGTGTGGCCGTGGGTAGCAATCCGTGACATCTGGAGTCCATACGGGTACTATTGGCGACCGACCTACCCTTGGCCCTATGCGCCAGTGCCCAAGCAGTAAGGCCCGCTCTTTTCGACAATAGTAGCCTTGATCCAAATATGTTCTCCCTTCTGAGCCACACTCTCACTGCTTGTGGCCTAGTCCCTCTCCCTCTCGGGGAGGGAGAGGGCAAGGGTGAGGGTTAAAGCAGCCTTGGCCGTGAAGTTGTTCGTGGCTCCTATTCTTGCTCCTGCACTCGAGTTTCCCGGATGTGGTAGCTCCAGAGTTGGCTGGCCAGATCGATGAACGGAGCCGCAGCAGCCAGCAATGCCAGGAGGAAGAGCGGCCAGTTGAACCACACCGGTCGCACGGTGCGGATTGCTTCGATCCCATCAGGTAGGACGCCGATCGCATCGGCCATGAAGACGTAAAGCAGGAATATCACGCCAACAAGGTTCATCCTCCATGTCCATCGCCGCGGCCATAAATTCGGCTCGGCTTCTTCGGCTTCGCATAGCAATATTCCAGCCAGAACCATCAAGGTCGCGACTGTGACCGGCGCCAGTACCGGTCCCCACCAGGGCAACGGTAGCAGGAACAAGATATCCCAATCGAAGAGAGACCGAGGCCAGCCGCTCATCACGGCCATGAAGGCGTAGTACAGGATGTCCCAGATGCCGAAGGCAATGAGGAAGAAGCCGAATCGGCTCTGCTTCGATCGGCCGGCCAGCCACGCGACCGCGAAGAGCATGAGCAAGGTCGCGGCCTCGCGGACCAGTTCGATCGAGATCAAATCCTCACGCACGAACACGGGATGCGGCTGGTACGGATCGACGCGATCGACCAGCGTCCGCAAGTAAAACACCGCCGCCGCCTCAACCCAGGCCATGCCGGTGGCGTACAAGGCCACCATGATCCAGCGGGGCTTGGTCCCCATGGCGTGACTCCGATGTGGCAAAATTCTACCCCACCTTGGTCCGGAAATGCAGAGCCTTCAATGGAGAACTGCCAACAATTTGGATGGGAGGCAGGCCGGAATGGGATCGGGAGCCGGAGAGACTTCTGCTTCGATAATCTGGGTGCAAACATTCAGAACGGTCTGCGTTTCGGGCCGGGTGATGATTTAACCGTAAGCACTCAAGGGAGTACCCTTGCGAGGCCTTACACGTATCAGCTTGTCCATCATTGTCCCCAGAGGCGTCCCACGAGTGAATGGATCAAGAGTGTCACTCATCCTTTGGGCCTGGCCGGCTTCGCGCTCTTGGTGTTCCTGCTTCTCCTTACACGCCGCAGGCCGGACACTCAGCCAACATGGTTGAAAATTATGTTCGCCATAATGGCTTTCGTCGCGCTGCTCGGAGGGATCTAGGAGCCTGTCCGATATTGACCTTTCTACTGCGGCGAACGATCTGCGGCCATCTGCGTCGTTCTCGGCCCCGAAAAATCCGGGGCACCCATTGCTTCGGGATTGCAATGGGTTCCGATTCCAGCGAATACGCCTCCGGTTTTTTCGGACCTGCCTGCCTGTGCTCCGGCAGACAGGCGGCCTCGCACACGGCCGGGTCCCCATTGCCCGACTTCATGCAAAGGGTGAAACCTTCGCCTCGTCACTAACGGCAATGTCGGACAGGCTCGTAGATCACAAGCAGTTTGACGCGCTGGAACCGGATAAGTGTGCGGTCGAATTCCCGGGGGGGTGGACATGTTCGTTGTGTTCGCTGAGGCGAAATTCCCAGGCTGGTCGGGACGTCTTCATGAAGATGAAAGAAAAGGACCAAAGTAGACCCATAAGATCAAGAGATTCCTCGTGTCCAATGAATTGGACAGCATTCATGCCGCTCCTGTAGCACCATTCCACAGCCCGCTGTGTCTTTCCGAATTTAGAGCCTCACGTTCGACGAGAACCCATGATTCGTTGCGGCGTTGCAATGGAACATTATTCTGGTTTAGGTCTTGCTTACGTGTCCTTTTCGGGAGAACATAAAGGCGGGAGGTTTATCCATCCGCACTCCAGCATGTCGACTTCCCGGCAGGGTCCGAGCGGATCCCTTGCTTCTCGATACCAAGAAAGATACTGCGCTCGGCACGCGTGCCTGTTTGGTTGTAAGTCAGAGTCGCATTCGAACGACCCATGCATAGAATAGCCCGGTGAACGAGCAAGCCAGTGCCATGAGGAATCTGCGGCACAGATGAAAGGCGTTAGGACAATGAGGAGGGTTGCCCGTGGCTGAATGTCGATATAGTCACCCCAGGCGTTGCAGCATCCTTATGACGATTTTCGCTGTGCTCGGGTTGGCGGTGTCGTCGCTTGCCGCGGAGGGCTCCGGCAAAGAAGGCTCGCTCAGCAAAGGTCTTGAACCGGTCACCACTAGACCTATCCAGAAGGCTGCCAAACATTTATCAGACTCACCGACCTCAACCGCCAAGGATAGCAAATCCACGTCTCAGTTCGTCTCTGATGGAGATCGCGAGGCGTTCGCCGATGCGACCAAATTGGAAAAACTTTTAGATGAGGCGAGCCTGCAATACTGGTCCAAACAACTCAAATCCTCCAACTGATCACTCAAGAAAGAGAAGACAGGTCCACCAAGCGGTTCTTTGATCCGAGGTGCGGAGTTGATGTGATTGCTGCTTGCGTCGAGATCAGCTACTGCGACAGCGGCCATTTTCGACGCCGTCAGTCAGGTCTGGGTCGGTGATTCGCTTCGCGCAGCAGGAAATTTATAATGGGACCTGAATTCTTCCCCACCTATGCGGCTGGCTCGGCGCGTCAGTGCTGAGGCCCCAATCGGATGTGTAGCCCGTTGCCTTGATGAGTCCCCAGCCTCCTGACCCAGCGACTAAAGCCGGCGGCGGCCGCAGCCAAGATGAACATACCGAATCCAATCCCGATCACACTGGAGACAGAGATGAGTTGCACGCGCTTGCGCAGATCCCATTCCGTCAGCCACACAAGGACCAGCGAGACCAGAAACAAGCCTATGCCGAGCCACGATCAGAGATACCCGACCTGGACCGGTCCCAACGTTAACAGCTTTTTCCCGAAGACCGGGAACAGTGTCGTGAACGCACCGGCCCCGAACGTATACATGGAGGCCAATAGAATCAGGATCAGGATGGTCCGGTGAGAGATCAATGCATACCGCATCCCCTCTATCAAGTCGCGGACTGCTATGGCGAGCGGGTTGTTCCCAGGTTTAGTGATCATGCGGCGAGGAAGATGAATCGGCAGCAGACAGGCTGCCGACGCCCAGTAGGTGAGTGCGTTCACGCACAGGACCTCCTTCGAGCCGGCAAGCGCGATGCCCAGCCCGCTGAGGGCCGGCCCTATGATGATTCCGATGCTGGTGGTGCTCTGGAGGAGCGCGTTGGCCGCCGTGAACTGAGGTCGATTGACCAGAAACGGCACGGAGGCGGACAACGTAGGCTCAAACATGGCCGTTGCAACACTGCTCAAGAATACGAGCAGGTACAGGGATTCAACCGTGAACGTTTGCGCCGAAACCGAGCAGGGGATCACGCCGATCAAGAGAGCCCCCGCCACATTGCTACCGATCAGGATCGCACGCTTGGAAACACGATCCACCGTGCCGCCGATGAGCGGTCCCAGGAAAATGGGCGGGAGCGTCTGGAGCAAGCCGATCACCGTCATTTTCATGGGGGAGCCGGTGATGGAATACACGAACCAGAGCAGGGCCAGCTTGCTGACGCCTCGGCCACCTGCGAGAAAACCTGGCTCCACCAGACGAAACTAAAGTCACGAGTCAGGAGCCATTGGCGTTGCTCGGTGGGGGGATGGGCAGCGGCACGGATAGGTAGAAGGTCTGTGTGTTCGAGTAGGATAGGCTGATGATGACTCAGCCCCACGAAGGCGTCCTCCTGCCGCCCTCTATAGCAGGCCTTCGATGAAAGCTCGTTCACCCGGAGAATACTGATTTCCCGTAAACATTGAAAGAGAAAAGTTCAAAAAGAGAGGGAATGGACCGAGGCTCAGAAAACCAAGTCGGCTGGTCAGAACATCGGCATCGTGATGTCGCCCCAGCGACTTCGTTGCGGTGGATCCAGGACGAGGGTTGTGATTCGATTGTTGCCGGCGTCGAGATCCGCCACTGCGACGGCGGTCATTTTCGCATCCGCCTGCACAATCTGTGATGGTAGCAGCTGAGTCCTCCCCGGCCCATCCACGCGCGACAAGACCAGTCGATACCGGTCGAGCTGACTCCCCATGAGCTCAGTCTTCAAATGGGGAGCGGTGAACGGGAAGAGGAACTCCAGCAAGATCTTTCCAAACCTGATCAGTCCCCGTGCGCTCAATGCCGGCCGCTTGCCTTCAAGATCGCTGAACATGCTCAGCATCCCATAATCGGCCGGCAAAAGATGTGCCGTGAAACTTTCAGCTCCTTCGGCGGCTAAGCGCGCGCGGAGCAAAGGCTGATCCAGCGCCAGTCTGGTCAGCCGTTCCAGCTTGTCTTTCCCCTGAGGCCAGCCTGCGATGGCCAACAGGTTCGTCTCTTGGATCATAATCGTTTCTGAGCTGGCCATGGCATAGGTGCGGAGCGCGAAGCTCACCGCGATGCCGATCCCGAAGAGTCCAACGACTGCGAGTCCTCGCGCCAGGGTCTGATTGTCCATCCATCCCAAGAGGAAGCGAAACAACCGACCACCGGGATTGCCCGGAACGAACATGGCTGTCCGCGCCATGTAGGCCGCATACGTGGGATCCTGCTTCAGGAGCCGCTGTTCCTCCGAACGGGCGAGCGCATCGTATGCGATCAGCATCACGAGATAGAAGACGACGATGATCATTCGAGGCCAGTAGGTCAGTAAGCCCAAACCAGCGATGCTCAGGCTCACATATTGTGGATGCCGGATGTAGCGGTAGGCCCCGGTTGTCACCACCCCTTTTCGCCGAAGCTTGGCGCTATAGACCTGGATGGCTGTAATGAAAAAGCCCAGGAGTCCGAGGCTGAAGAGATAGGGGCCGACCACCCATCTGAACCCCTCCAGCACCACGCTTGTGGTGATGACAGAATGGGGCAGCACGAAGCAACCCAGCCATGCGGTGCCGGGCCATCGGTGTAAGGCTTGCAGGGCTATAGAAGCTGTACCAGTACAACGCGAACGGGCTGATCATGATGATGACTTCCAGCATGATCAGGGCATAGAACACCGCGGCTGCCTTAGTCGCTACTCGCTTGGCAGTTCCGGTCATGCTCATGGCCCGCCCTTCCATGGTGTTCGATTCCCGGCACACCGATTTTGTTATTTTCCTCCCGGGCACGGCGCCGGGCAAGATGCGGGACGGCAATAGGGTTAACCGGGGACCGGGTCAGCTTCGACGAGTCTTCCTCTTTCGTAATCGCGACGCGGTCTGTTAGACTAGCCCCATGCCGAGGCGTTCAAGTAAACAACTACACGTCAAGCTGCCTCCCAAGAAACAGCGAGCCGCCGCGCAAAAGCCCCTCAATACCTTGTGGACGAAAAAGACCTCCGTCCCGCGCACGCTGAAGTAACTTCGACTCCGGCAGGTATTGTTCAACACAGTCGTCTGCTCCAGCCATGTTATCCGGATCGATTGCTCCTCGTATTGCGAGGATGAACTCGGGATATCCATGGAGTTAAATGAGGCGCGCGAGAGCCGCCTCGCCTTCCTGTTCGATTTGGACGGAACGCTCGTAGACAGCGTTTATCACCATGTCCTGGCCTGGCGGGAAGCCTTTCAGGCCGTCGGGATCGAGCTGGCCGTGTGGCGCATTCATCGACAGATCGGCATGAGCGGCGGGCTCCTGCTGAACGCGCTGCTCAGAGAACTCGGACGTTCGGTAACTCAGGACGAATTCGAGCGAATCCAGCGTGTCCACACCGATGCCTATGCCAGGCAGGTCGGCTCGATTCGACCGCTGCCCGGTGCGCAAGACCTATTGGATACCCTGTCGCGACACCAGGTGCCGGTTGCGATCGCCACCAGCGGGCGGATGGTCAGCGCAAGCAATACCCTCAAGCTCTTGAACCTCGATAACAGGGTCCCGGTCATCACGCGGGACAAGGTCCGCCACGCCAAGCCCGACCCGGATCTCTTTATCGCCGCCGCGGAGCAGCTCAAGGTTCCGATCAATCAATGTGTTGTGGTGGGTGACAGTGTCTGGGATATGCTGGCCGCCCGTCGGGCCTGGGCCCTGGGGGTGGGCCTCCTTTCCGGAGGCTACGGGCGGGAAGAGCTTGAGCGTGCCGGGGCCTACCGCGTCTACCAGGACCCGGCCGACCTCCTGCGTCACCTCGATGAAGTCGGTTTACGGCTGGCTCGTTGAACCAATCCCCGGCCCCCAACTCTTTCCTCAGCCTTAAGTCCAGTCTTACAACCCGGACAGTTGCAATCATCAGGTCGAGGGACCTAGTCTATAGGGAGCGGAATCGGTCCCATCGCTGCGACCCACTGCTGCGGGGGAACTCCCCGTGACGACAATCCAACATAAACGATCCTCGGTCGCGAAACGCTTCCTACTGGATGGCACCTGCCGCCTGAGCAGGTAGAGGAGGGTACAATGGCTGATCTGATTCGAACCGCCCAATATTTTAAGGTGCAAGTCGCGGACAAGCCTGGGGAGTTGGCTCGCGTGCTCGCTCCGCTGCGCGACGCCGGAGTGAATCTCATGGCGGTCCATGCGTTTCCCCGGAATCGACGGACCCAGGTCGATCTGGTCCCGGAGGACCCCAGCGCGTGTAAGAACGCTGCGAAGCAGGCCAAGTTGAAAGTGCAAGGGCCCAAGGTGTGCTTTCTCGTGGAGGGCGATGATCGCCCTGGCGCGCTGGCGGAGCTGACGGCTCAACTGGGCTCTGCCAAGATCAATGGGACTGCGGTCAGTGGTCGGACCGCGGGTCAGGGCCGTTTCGGCGCCATTCTGTGGGTGAAGCCGCGGGATGTGAAAAAGGCTGCGAAAGTCTTCGGCATCGGGTGAGTTGCTCGGGCACAGCCGCGCTTCCCCTCGAGCGAGTGCTACGGAAATGACCAGATTCTGCGCCGCGCCGGAAGATGGGATGTGGCGTTTATATCCCTATTGTGGTTTTTGCGAGGGATGATCATGACACAACGCCGCGTTTTTACCGCAATCCTGTTGCTATCTCTGTCCTTCGGTTTGAGCAGTTGTGCATCAGGACCGCCTCCGACAGAAGCCAAGTTCTTGTACGTGGCGCTCGGGGCGAGTGATGCGACCGGTGTAGGCGCGTTTCCTCTGACAAGGGGATATGTCTATCTGATCCGGAATTCGATCGAGAAGTTCGAGCCGAAACTCAGTCTCCTCAATCTCGGCGTGCCCGGTGAGCGGATCGGTCCCATTAAAGAAACCGTGCGTGTCGCGGTGCTCCAGGTCGGGTTGAAGCCCAATCTGGTCACTCTATGGACGGGGGCGAATGATCTCATCGCCGGAGACGACCCGCAAAAGTTTCAAGCGGACTTACGGTTTATCTTGCAGAATCTCCGCAAGAGCACTCCCGGCCTGATCGTGATCGCGAACCTGCCCGATCTGACAAAATTGCCTCGGTTCCGCGATCAGCCGAGTGCCGTCGTGACCATCGACCGAGTGCGAGCTTTCAACAAGGCTATCGCCCAAGAGGCGGCGGCGGTCAATGTTCCGGTCGTCGATCTGTTCGAACAGCCGCTCGCCGACAAATTAGTCAGTGACCTGGACGGATTTCACCCGAACAACGAGGGCCATCGCGAGATCGCCCTGCTGTTTCTGGAGGTCATTCTGCCCAAGCTGAAGGGGAGGTGAGCAAAGACCAGCAGGTGTCTGGGCAGACCGCTGCTCGGCTGTAGCGGGGGTTCCTGAGCACAAGAGCCCGCTTGGGACACCAATAAATTCAATTACTGGCGACCGTAGGCGGCTACGGCCGAATCTCACGGTGCACGAAGCGGCCTTGCGGCATCCCTTGCGTCTTGCCAATAACAGAGAGTCAGACGAGTCGGCGCGAGCGCCATTTCAGTCTTGTTATGCGGCCTGCCGGGCTGCCGCGGCGGTACCCGGCCCAGGTTCTTGATACAGCCAGGCACCCGCCTCAGTTGCAACCAGAATCTCCACCAATCCGACTACCATCGCAATAGCCATCAGGCGTCCGGGGAACAAGCCCATCGGCATCCAGGTGAGGCTCGGTAAGCAATACCCGAGCAGCCACACGCCGAGCCCTGCGTAGAACGCGGTCGTCGGGCCCGCTCCATACCGTGGGCGGATCGAGACATAGGTCCAGACGGCCACGACTCCGTACAGGAAGCCCAGCAGCACGTAGAACAAGCTTCTGGCCGGCGTCTCTTCGAGAGGCTTACCCAGTGCCTGCATGGCCTGACGCCAATCCGAGCCCAGGATGACCCCGTTGAGAAGCCACTGAACCACGTCAATGATGAATCCCGCGACGATGCCTCCGAGAAGGAGTCGATTCCAATTGATGTGTTTCATGGCGGCCTTCCTTGTTTAGGGTGACAAGTCCATGCGATTCGACGCAGCGACGCGAATCACTAGGGTGATAGTGTTGCTCTTTTCAGGAAGGTTATGCAAGGAGGCAAGCTGGCTGTGTGTGTACCGGATAAGCGAAGGGACCCCCGGTCTGTGTTGCTCGCGGAGAACGAAGCCGTGCACGCGGGAACCCGCATGCACGCGTGCGCGGCCTCGACGTTCTGCACCAACTGCCTTGCCCAGCAACAGGCAGATTACCTTATTTGGCGAACCGGACGACGATCGCACCCATAAGATCGCCTTCTTTGAAATCCTTCTTCGGACTGTCCGGGTGCGCGTTGTGGCATTCAACGCAGGACTTGGCGATAGCCACGTCGGCTGCCAGCCCTTTGAACTGATTGCCGTCCACAAAGGTGATGATTCCCTGGCTGGGGTTGGCCGCCAACTTCTTGAGAGCTTCCGTCTCAGCCGGGGTCTTGGGCAAGTTTGCTCTGTAAATCGGGGTCAGCCCGACGAGGCCGAGCTCGAAGTCTTTTAGTTCAGCGCCGGCGGCCTTCAGAAACTGCGCGGGAAGCATGATGGCATGATCATCCTTTGTCCAGTTCTCCGCCGGTTTTACGCCTGCTTTCTTCGCTTGCTCCACGATGCTCTTGGCATACACGGTGCGAAAGGCTTTCGCCGTCGTGAGAATATATTTTGCCGTTAACTCTTGCGACATCTCAGCAGCCATCACAACAATAGGTAACGCCAAGGCTATGAGTCCTACTGTCAGACCCGATCGTGTCAGCAGGTTACGTCGCATGGCAGCCTCCTGGGTGAAGGGTGAGATTCGAGACGGGCCTCAGGCCAGGCTCTTGAGCTACTCTCTTAAGAGTGGCTTGTCAAGGGAAGGTTTCTCAGAGGGATCGAAGGCCGCTCGGCGATGGAGCAAAGGGAGCTGCAGTCCTCTTGTTCCTCAAGAGGGGGGCGACGCCGGCGTTGAAGAACCGGAGTAGGTGACCTGTGGGCCGGTGGCAGGCCGCTCGGGAGTCAGCTCCGAGGATTTCATTCGTACACACCAGTGCTGGCGTACCTCGCGCTTACTCCCGCCCAGAACATCTCCGCGGAGAAAGTCCACGAGGTAAGCCTTTGAGGGATCGTCCGACACCGCCGTCTTGGACCAGTAACTCGTTGCTCTGGCGCTGGAGAAAGGATGACCGGTCGGCAGGGCGGGCTTGGTCGCAGTGCCACGGACCGACGGATCCACCAGGCTCATCAGTTCGAAGAAGGTGGGCAAGCGCCACCCGTGGTATCCCCCGATCCCTTTCAGGGCGCAGCTTCTTGCGGCGTTACTCCAGGAAACCGGTTCCGTGCTTGGAAATCGTTCCCAGATGAGGTGGGTTTCTCTGTCCAACACCGCCTCCTCGGAGAGTTCGCTGAGAATCTGGAACCGTGCCCCGGTCGCTGTCTGCTCGGTTCCCGCCAGGATGGGGCTACCGATGGCGGTCAGTACCACGCCCAAGGCTACAACGAGCGTCCACTTACGATCCGTCGGTCCGATAACGGCCTCCGGCTCGTGTGAATGCGTCCTCTGCAAGAGCTGCTTAAGCATCACTTAGAAGCTGAAGCAATAAGAGGGCCGCCGCGATCGCGGATAGTCGGCAGGTTGAAAGGAAGCGGCAGAGAAAAAGAAGCCGGTTTGTTCAGTGGTTGTGATCTCCCTCCGCCCGATGGGAATAGTGTTCGAAGATAACGACATGATGGCGTCTCCTCTTACATGCGAAACTTGAACAGGTGACGGGCGATATTGTGCGATGTTGCAGCCCCATCGATTATGATCGTCCTTTACTCATCTCGTGAGGTTGGTTTCCCTGAGCAGGTCGGGTAGACTTCCGTCTGTGATTCCGACCCTCCCTCAGTCCTGTGAACGAGCACTGCTGGAACGGTTTCTGAAGGCCGAGGCGATGGCCCTTCGATCCGTGCGGGCGACACAGACTCAGGATCTGCCGCCGCATGTCCGGACATTCTTGAGAAGGCACGAACAGGACGAGCACCAGCATCTGCGCTCGTTTGAGACGATCTTGGGCACGACCTCGTGGGAGAGAGCCAAGCTGCCTAAAATGCCGGGTCAGTGGTGGGCGGTGGCTGTGCATCTGTATGGCTATGAGGCACTGGGGCTGGAATTTGCGAAACTGCTGGTCCACCTTCGTCCGGATTTGTGGGAGATTGCATCGCACGAAGAACGGCATGTGCGGTTTTATGAGCAGGAACTTAAGAAGATTCTAGAAGCGGGTGGAGTGGCTGCGGCCGGAGCCCGCGTCAGCGCTACCGCTTGGTGGCGGAACCTGCCGCGTACGGTGGATCGATACCTGGGCGATGACGCGCTAGAATCCTATCGACAAGATCTCCGCCGTGTCATCCTTGGTGCGATCGAAAGCCGGTTCCGTGCTCTCGGCCTGCTATCCTAACAGTCCGTCGAGCTGCGCTCGACACGGGAGGGGGCCCGAACCAACTCCCCTCCCGTACCCACTAATTCCCCACTCTCGGTGTGGATTCAAGGATGCGGCGGATCCGTTCCTTCCCGTCGATTCCCAGATGAATGAATTCGAGCCCGAATTCGCCGAGCGCGGTCCAGCGAACGGCGGCGCGCTCGACGGTAATCGGTAGGCTTTGATTCGAGGTGCGGATCGAAAGGGTGAGATTGGTTCCGGGTTCGACCATAGCCATGGTAGAGACGGCACAGCCGCCGAGGGAGAGGTTGTAAACCGTGCCGTTCTTGATCCCCGACTCAGCGTCGGCGAACAAGACCGGAAAGTCCACTGGGATACGCTCGTTGTCACGGAGTTCCATGAGAGCCTCCTGTGCGAGTGTGTCCGGCTCAGTGAAACGCGACACGATCAGTTAGCCCCTAGGGTAATGCTCCAGCGGTCGAATGTAAAGCCATGCGCGCAATGCAAGAGGAAGAAGTGCTTGACCCATCGCACGTGTTCCGGAAGCCATGATCGCGAAATCCATGAATTGCTCCCGCTTGGCCTTGATTGTCTCGAATCGTCGCTCAGTAAACACTCGTCGATACCTCGTTCGAATACCCGCTTTCATTCCCTGATGTGTCGACTGCCGTGATCGCCATGAAATAGGTGTTCCCCGTCGGAAGCCCGCTGATGGTGTAGCTTGAGACCTTTCCAAGCACCAGTGGAGCGCCGTACGTGCCTGATGCGGTCCCTATGTAGACCTTGTAGCCCGCCAAATCCGATTCGCTGTTGGGGGTCCACTGCAACGTGATCGAGGGTGGTGAACTTATCGATGGCGGATTGACGGTCAAGGTGACGGGTACGGAGATTTGTGATGTGCCACCCTTGTCCCCGGCCAGTGTGACGAGGATCGACGCCTGGTATGTTCCTGCAGCCAACCCGGAGACGTTGGCGCTGACGATGACTTGGTCGGTTTCCGTCGAGATCGTGCCTGAGGCTGGGGAAATCGTGAGCCAAGAGGCGCTATCCGTCATGGTCCAATTCTTGGTCACGCCGCGCTTCTTGTGACTGGAAAGAGAGATTGATTGATTTGTAGGATTGGCTCCTCCCTGCGTCGCCGAAAAGGAAAGGGAGGACGGGCTGACCTGCTGCGCCAAAGCTTCATCCACCGGGATGATGTTGGTGGCTGCGAATAGGACCAAGAGTACTGACATCCACACCCATACCCGCTCTATCGCGAAGCTTACGGTTATTGGATGAACGTGTGTGATGGTCTTCATAGCAGTGCCTCTGAAGGTTGTTTCGTCTAACCCGTCGGATAACATGGCTGTCACCGTAAGTGAGTGTCTAGCCATGATTTCCGGGATTCCCTGCCGGTGCTGGTGATAAGCGCAAGGATGGTGCCCAGCCTCGGAAGCAAGGCTAAGTCGTTGCC
Organism: Nitrospiraceae bacterium; assembly: GCA_037446055.1. GTDB lineage: Bacteria > Nitrospirota > Nitrospiria > Nitrospirales > Nitrospiraceae > JBBIJI01. The sequence continues at coordinate 6,927 of JBBIJI010000035.1, read as the reverse complement.
ATCACATGCAATGTACTGCGGTTGTCTTTCCAGCGGGGTGGGAAAACCACGCCATCGGCTATGAAGGAATTCCCCTTCAACTTGTTCAATTTGAGCAGCTCAAGCAGTCGGTGAGAACGAGCCTCACGGCGAGGGAGACGACAATCGTGGGTGAAAACGAGGTCAGCTCAAAGTCGCGTCGTGCCCTGCCACAGCGCCCATATTTCTATACTTATGTTCGCGCTGGGCTAGGAGTTGATCGGGGTGAATTTCGTCGAGTTGGGTGAGATGAGTCGTTAAGGCCTTCGCAACGCGTTCGGTCACGGCCTTGGGATTGCGGTGGGCGCCGCCGAGGGGTTCCGGGATCACCTCGTCGATCACGCCGAGGTTGAGAAGGTCTTGCGCCGTCATCTTCAGCGCGGTGGCGGCGTCGGGAACCTTGGCAGGGTCGTCCCACAAGATCGCCGCGCAGCCTTCCGGTGAGATCACGGAGTAGATCGAATGTTCGAGCATGAGCACCCGGTCGGAGACACCGAGAGCTAGAGCGCCTCCGCTGCCGCCCTCGCCGATGATGACCGAGACAATGGGCACCCGGAGCCGCGACATGACGAGCAGGTTGCGAGCGATGGCCTCTGCTTGTCCCCGCTCTTCGGCACCGATCCCCGGGTAAGCGCCGGGGGTATCGATAAAGGTGATGATCGGTCGGCTGAACTTTTCCGCCAGCTTCATCAACCGCAGGGCCTTCCGATAACCCTCCGGGTTGGGCATGCCGAAATTACGCTGCATGCGTTCCTTGAGCGTCTTGCCCTTTTGGTGGCCGATGACCATGACGGACCGGCCGTTGAACCGCGCAAACCCGCCCACGATGGCTCGGTCGTCGGCGAACGCACGGTCTCCGTGAAGCTCCAGGAACTCCCGGCAAAGCTCGTTGATATAGTCCAAGGTACTGGGGCGCTGAGGATGGCGAGCCAGTTGGGTCCGTTGCCAGGGAGTCAGGTTGCTGTAGAGTTCGTGCTCGACTTGGGCCAGCTTCGCCCGCAGCTTGCGCAACTCATCTTGCGGGGCCGATTTACCTGCATGGGTGGCGACCAGCTTCTCGAGCTTCTCTTCCAACTCGCGGATCGGCTTTTCAAACTCCAGGTAGTCTCGCATCGTCCTACGGAAGGTCTTCGGGGTAGGTAGTTCTGGTGGCCTAGGATAGCAAAAACACCGTCCCCTTGCCTAGCAGTTCCTCAACATCCGCGACAAAGTGCTCGCTGGGCAAAATTTTCACATTGGGCAATGGGGCCGTATCGGCTTCCAGTTGAGCGTCCACCTGGAAGGTCAGGAACACGGTCGTTGTTCCGGGATGACGCTGAAAGACCTCCTGGAGCCTGGGCAACCGGCTCGTCATGTCGGGCCTCTCTCCCAAACGAATGTTGACCCGTTTGATCGCCTGGTTCTGCACCTCCGCCAGTGGTTCGATCTTGCTCCCGCGGATTTTCACGCCCTTCTCGCCGCGATCGACCGTCCCGGTGAGGCGGACGACGCGTTCAGGGGCCAGCAGTTCCCCCGCTTGCTTATAGAGGTCGGGGAAGACGATCACTTCCACCATGCCCTGGAGGTCCTCGAGTGTTAGGTAGGCCATCCGGTCGCCTTTCTTGGTCAACAGGGGCTTCACGGTGGTGATGATGCCGGCCATTTTCACCTCTCGCCCGTCCGGGACCTCGGCCAATCCCGTCGTCGTGGCGTTGGCCAAGGTGCGGATCGCCGTCTCATACCGAGCCAGTGGGTGCGCGCTGATGTAAAACCCGGTGAGCTCCCGCTCGTATTTCAGGCGCTGTCCCTGGTCCCATTCGGGCACGTCGGGAAGCGGCGGGTCCGCTAACGTGCCGGCGTTGCCGTTGCCATGGATTTCCTCACCGAAAATATTTGTTTGTCCGAGCGCTCGCTCGCGCTGGGCCGCAGCACCGTCTTCCACCGCCTTGTCCAGGACCGCCATCAACTGCGACCGTTTTGTGGCGGTCGAATCAAAAGCCCCGGCTTTGATCAGCCCTTCCAGCATCCGTTTGTTGACCTTATGGAGATCCACCCGGCGACAAAAGTCGAAGAACGACCGGAAGGGACCCGTCTCGTTGCGTATCGCAATGATCGATTCCACCGCGCCTTCGCCGACGTTCTTGATCGCCGCGAGACCGAAGCGAATGCCTTCCTGGACCACCGCAAAGTTCTTCTGACTCTCGTTCACGTCCGGCGGCAGGACTTTGATGCCCAGATCGCGGCACTCGGTGAAGTAACCCACGATCTTGTCGGCGTTTCCCATGTCGCTGGTCATCAGAGCAGCCATGAATTGAGTGGGGTAGTGGGCCTTGAGATAGCCGGTCTGATAACAGAGCACCGCATACGCCGCCGCGTGGGATTTATTGAACCCATAGCCGGCGAACTTCTGGATGAGCTCGTAGAGCTTCTCCGCTTTCTTCTCGGCGATCTTCTTTTTCGCGGCCCCCTCCAGGAACTGAGCCCGCAACTTCGCCATCTCCTCCGGTTTCTTTTTGCCCATCGCGCGCCGAAGGATGTCCGCTTGGCCGAGGGAGAAACCGGCCACTTTGTTGGCGATCGCCATCACCTGCTCTTGGTACACGATCACGCCGTAGGTATCCTTGAGGATCGGCTCCAGCTCCGGCACTTCGTAGGTGATGGGAATCTTCCCCTGCTTGCGCTTGATGAAGTCGGGGATCAGGTCCATCGGCCCGGGCCGGTACAGCGCGATGATGGCGATGATGTCCTCGAACCGATCGGGTTTGAGTCCGGTCAGCAGGTCACGCATGCCGGAGCTTTCGAGTTGGAACAACCCGGTGGTCTTGCCCGAGGAGAGCAGCGCAAAGGTCTTGGGATCATCGAAAGGGATCGACTCGATCGCGAAGGGCGGTGCGTCAGGCCGTCCCTCGTTGATGAGCGAGACGGCGCGCTGGATCATCGTCAACGTTTTCAGCCCGAGAAAATCGAACTTCACGAGGCCGATCTTCTCGACGTCTCCCATCGAATACTGAGTGACGATTTCATCATTGGCGCCCTTGTACAGCGGCACGTGGTTGGTTAACGGCTCGTCGGAGATGACGATGCCGGCCGCATGGGTGGAGGCGTGGCGGGCGAGCCCTTCCAGCGACTGCGCGATGCCCATCAGCTCTTTGACTTTGGGATCGGTCTCAACCAGATCTCGAAGCTGCGGCTCTTGGTCCAACGCCTGCTGAAGCGTGATGTTCAGTTGATTGGGCACGAGCTTAGCGACTTTGTCCACTTCGGCGTAGGGAATTTCAAGGACCCGACCGACGTCGCGGATCGCCGCCTTCGCCCCCAACGTGCCGAACGTGATGATTTGGGCGACGTGGTCGTTGCCGTACTTCTCGACCACGTAGTTGATCACCTCGCCCCGGCGATCCATGCAAAAGTCCATGTCAATGTCCGGGAGCGACACGCGCTCGGGGTTCAGGAAGCGCTCGAACAGCAGCGTGTACACGAGCGGATCGAGATCCGTGATGCGCAATGCGTACGCCACGAGACTTCCGGCCGCCGACCCGCGACCGGGTCCGACCGGAATGCCGCGCGAGCGGGCGAAGCGAATGATATCCCACACGATCAGGAAGTAGCCGGCAAATCCCATTGTGCAGATGACGAAGAGCTCTTCCCGAAGCCGCTGCTGGTAAGTGGCCGTTGGAATCTTGCTGGGCCGTTCCCGTAAGCGCGCGGCCAGGCCTTCCGTCGCCAAGTGGTCCAGATAGGTTTCGCGTGTATAGCCTTCCGGCACCTGATACTGCGGAAGGTAGGTCTTGTTCAGAGCCAATTCGAGTGCGCATTGCTCGGCGATGCGGCAGGTGTTCGAGACGGCCTGCGGCAGTTCGTGGAATGCGGCGGTCATTTCCTCGGTTGACTTCACGTACAGTTGATCGGTGTCGAACTTCAGGCGATTCGGCTCGTTGACCGTCTTGCCTGTTTGCAGGCAGAGCATCAGATCGTGAGGCCGGGCGTCTTCCTTCTTCAAATAGTGGCAGTCGTTGGTGCCGGCCAGGGGAATGCCGAGCCTCTTATGAATGTCCACAAGCCCTCTGTTGGCCACGAGCTGATGCTCCAATCCGTTAGCCTGGACCTCGAGGTAGAACTGATCCTTGCCGAAAATCTCCCGGAATTCCCCGGCGACTCGCATCGCTCCAGCGAAATTGCCCTGCCCGATCAGATAGGGAATCTCACCGCTCAGGCAGCCGGAGAGGGCGATGAGCCCCTCGTGATACTCTTTTAAGAGTTCCTTATCTATCCGAGGCTTATAGTAGAAGCCTTCAAGGTAGGCTTTACTGACCAACTTGATCAAATTCTGGTAACCCTTGAGGTTCGAGGCCAACAGGATCAGGTGGTAGTAGTCGTTGTGGGCGAGGGCGCTATCCTTGGCGAAACGGCTGCCGGGTGCCATGTAGGCCTCGCAGCCGATTATGGGTTTGACTCCTGCCTCCTTCGCCTTCCGATAGAACTCAATCGCCCCGAACATGTTGCCGTGGTCGGTCATGGCCACGGCGGGCTGGCCGAACGATTTGATTTGCTGCACAAGCGGGTGGATCTGATTCGCACCGTCGAGGAGACTGAATTGCGTATGGAGGTGGAGGTGGACGAATTGAGACGGCATGGTGGAGAAGTGAGTCGGATTGTAGGAGGGGAGGGAGGGGAAGTCAAACAAGATGAGGACGATGGGACAGCCATCATGTTGGTCCTGCGCTCCCGGAGCCCGCGCCTCAAATCAATTTGGACTTCTCAATTAAGGGTGGCGCTCGCTCGACGGCCGCGATGGGACCAACATGGTGGCTCTCCCATTCGGAGGGAGGGAAAGAATCGGGCAAGCTTGATGGGACTATGCGCCAGAACCTTTGTCCTGTAAGCACTTGCGAAATAGGAGTATTTCTCAGGCCGATCATCTAGCGCTGAATTCCTTCACTACCTTCTCCCCACTTATTCAACGAACCTCTGGGACACAACACTAAGGGCTACTTGACGGAGTCGGCGAATCGGCTGAGAATGTGCCGCCTCCGGTTATGCGTTCACGCATCGCAGGCATCGTGGAAAAGTTGAGGGGGCTGGGTTGACATTCGCGACGTTTGCGGTAGGAACCGATACGAACTGGAGCGAGATACACCGCGCGGTCATCCCAGAGGCTGAGCGGTTCACTTAGTAGTTGAGCCGACGCTTCGCGTCGACTCAACGGCCCCGCGGATGGTCCTCCGCTGGCTGGCCCGCGAAGCGCGGCCCAACCAGCGGCTGCAGCGGACACCCACTGCACAAACTGCGTTTGTTCCGCGGCCGCCGCTGATCCGCGGGGCCGTTATACCGATATGCGGAGGTGCAGCGGGTGGAACTGACGTCTGCCACTTGGGAGAAGACGATCTCGGAGGCGTGGCGCGCTGTACATGATCGGGTGGAGATTCGACGCAACTAAAATTTTCCCCACGAACACACGCTCCAGTTCCACCTTGCCTGGGAGGTCGCACGGCTGTTCGGCTTCGAGTCGAACCTCCAAGTCAGGTTCGATGTCCGTACGACAGCACCGAAGCCGCGCGGCGTGATCTTCACGGACATCGTCTTCTGGACGGACCCCAAGTTCCGCATCGCCGTTGAGTTGAAGGCGCTAGACCGCTCCAAGGAAGGTTCGAATTCGGCCATGACGCACGGCCGCATGGCGTTCTACAAGGATCTCGACCGTAGTTTAGGGACAGGCTGGTTTTCCTGAACAACCCCTGCGGGGAAAGATAACGGTGTCAGAAACCGTTTCGTCCTGTCCGCGCCTGGCCGTGTCCGTTGCCTTCTCGCGTTCTTGGGCTTAGAATCCCAGCCATCGCCAGGATAGGTTATGACTGCTGCTAAGCAATCCCTCATCATTTCCAGTCCTGACATCCTGGGCGGGACACCGGTCTTTCGCGGGACACGGGTCCCCGTGCAAACACTGATCGAGTATCTTGAAGGGGGACAGACTATCGACGATTTCCTCGACGGATTTCCAACCGTTACTCGTGAGCAAGTCATTGCCTTCCTCGAAGAGGCGAGGGCTCGAATCCTGGCCGTCGCTTCGTGAGAATCCTTCCTGATGAATGTATCGACCGTCGATTGGCCAAGGAAATAGACGATCATCAGGTGGTTACGGTTCCGAATTATGGGAACATTCGGAATTTCGGCGAGTGACCGCGCAATCTCCCGCCTCGAAAACCGGAATGCCCCTTTACGCAAATAATTCATGACGGTTCGCCGCGCATCCGTTGCAGTAACAGAGCAACGGAACCCGGCAGTCGCCAAGCGTAAGACCCAATGTATTAGAAGAGCAACGGGTGCCCCCACTGAACAAGAAAATGTACCGAACAAGAAACTGGCCCGGTAGTCTTTACTCGGCCTCGAGGGCTACGGGCGAACCGTCATGGGCTTCGAGGTTTGCCGTGAAACAGCTCTTGCTCCGGTACAGCGGCTTGACGACACCCGCGGCAGCGGGCTATCTTCTCCCGGCTGATTCTGCATTTTTCCTCGAAGAGGTAAGCTATGCGCTGGCTGATTCCAGGAATTGGTGTGATGCTGCTGGTTCTGGTGGCGGGGTGTGGGGGAGCCGAATGGATGCATCCGACCAAACCGAAAGATATGTTTGCTCAGGATTGGAACAAGTGCCAACAAGACATAGCGTTGGACCCGAAACTGCAACAAGGGCTCCGGTATATGACATTAGAAGCAACCGAACGCTGTGTGCAAAAGAAAGGCTGGGTGTTGGTCGAACAATAGCCCTGTTTTCAGCTTCCGGCGCGGTCGATCAGGCAGCGGCTGATTCCCCCCTTAGCCCGGTTCGATCCAATCGGGCTTGATTCGTGAGATTTGCTTGCGCCTTTTGTAACCCCATCCACTGCTGTCCAAATTAGCCGGGGTTAAGCCCAGGGACCCTCGTGTTTCTTGGGG
>JBBIJI010000034.1:0-39305 GCA_037446055.1 Nitrospiraceae bacterium | reverse complement strand
TCGATGACGCCCTCTTTGGCTTTCATGGCGAGTCCCTCCTTTGAGAAGTGTTGAGCGAGGCGGGGCGCTCGGGGGCGCTCACTGACACGAGAGAGCTGTCAGCCGCTGACACGACACCGAAATTATTTTTCCCGAACATATCGGGTGTCAAGCATTATGTTCCTAAGTGGTGATTACTATTCTCAATTTCGTCCGTTGCCTCGTTGGGCTGCATGGCGCGAGACTCATGAAGCACACGGCTCCTCGCGCGTTGGGCTGATCAGGCGTGATCACAGGTCAGGTAAAGCTGAAAACGAAAACTGGGGGGTATTACCGGTGTGGTAGAAGAGAAGAGTTAGAAAGGTTGAACGTTTTAGGAGAAGCCCTCCTTCCTTGAGCGGGTATCAACCCGCTTCCCGATATCCGCACTCCTGATTTCGACATTCCACTGAGCGGCCCACCTGCTTGCTGACTTTCTCGACGAGGAACGGCGCGTGACAGGTCGGGCAGACCCTATTGACCGGCCGATCCCACAAGGCGAATTCACACTGCGGGTATCGGCTACAGGCATAAAAGGATCGCCCCTTGCGCGTCCGCTTCTGGACCAAATCTCCCCCGCAGCCGGGTGACGGACATTTCACCCCCAGCGCGATCGGCTTCGTCGTCTTGCATGTCGGATAGGCGGAGCAGGCCAGGAACTTCCCGAACCGTCCCGACTTCACCACCATGGGACTGCCGCACTTCTCGCATTTCTCGTCGGTGGTGAGGTCCTGCTTCGGCACCACCTTGATCGTGCCGTCCGGCAGCTTCTCGAAGTTTTGGGTGTTCTTGCAAGGGGGATCTTCCTTGAACCCGGGGCAGGCGAGAAACTTTCCATTTCGCCCCCATTTGATTTCCATCATCCGGCCGCACTTGTCGCACGCAATGCCCGTCGGAGGCTCGACCACATCTTTGGGGCCGGGGATGGACTCGGCCCGTTCCATGTCTCGAACGAAAGGATGATAGAACGCCCGGACGGCCGTCACCCATTGTTGATTACCCTCCTCAACCTCGTCGAGTTGCTCCTCCATCTGAGAGGTAAAGTCGACGTTAATCAAGTCGGGGAACCCCTTCAGCAAGTACTCGTTGACGATCTTGCCCGTCTCGGTCGGGGCAAACCGCCCGTCGATCTTCTCGACGTACTTCCGATCCTGAATCGTGGAAATGATGGAGGCGTACGTCGACGGACGGCCGATGCCCTTCTCCTCCAATTCTCGAATCAGCAGCGCCTCATTATATCTGGGCGGTGGCTGCGTAAAGTGTTGCTTCGCCGTCAGGCCGACCTCGCGCTGTCCCTCCTGAGCCATCAGCCGCAACTGTTCACGTTCCCTCAGCGCCGGTAACTGCCCTTCCGCCTCCTCTTCGACCTCCACCTTGCTGCCCTGGCCCATCCCATTGTCGGTTCCTTCCATATAGACAGCCGTATGGCCCGGGAATTTCACGACGGTCCCCGTGGCCCTGAACAGATAGCTCCGCTGAGTCCCGACAGGGGCGCAATCGACTCGGGTCACATCGAGGACGGCAGGAACCATTTGCGACGCGATGAAACGATTCCAGATCAATTTGTAGAGTTGATACAAGTCCGTCTCGACATAGGGACGAATCGCCTCCGGGTCCCTGGCGGCGGAGGTCGGACGAATGGCCTCATGGGCCTCCTGGGCGGCTTTTTGGGTCTTGTACACGTTGGGGGTGGCCGGAAGATACTCATCGCCGTACCTGGCCCGAATCACTTGCCGAGCCTCTTCCGTCGCTTCAGCCGAGATCCTCGTCGAATCGGTCCGCATGTACGTGATGAGGCCGGTGGGTCCTTCAGCTCCGATGTCCACCCCTTCATAGAGCTGTTGGGCCAAGGTCATCGTCTTCTTGGGGGTAAAACGGAGCTTCCGCGCTGCTTCCTGCTGTAAACGGCTCGTAATGAACGGCGCCACGGGATTGCGCCGTTTTTCCTTCCGCTCAATGGTTTGCACGACGAACGGTTTGCCGTGCACGTCATCCACGATCCTCTGGGCGGAGTCGGCTGAGGGAATGTCGGCCTCCTGACCCTCGATGCTGTGTAATTTGGCTTCGAACGGAGGGGGCTGTTCGCCAGCGAGCAGCGCAGTGACCGACCAATATTCTTTCGGCCTAAACGCTTCGCGCTCCTGTTCCCGTTCGCAGATCAACCTGACAGCGACGGACTGAACCCGGCCCATGCTCAGTCCACGCCGGACTTTCTTCCACAGGAGCTGACTCCCCTGATAGCCGACGATCCGATCCAACACGCGCCGGGCTTGCTGCGCATGCACGAGCTTCATGTCGATTTGACCGGGGTTCTGCAGAGCCCGCTTGACGGCCGACTCGGTGATCTCGTTGAACAGGACACGATACACGGCATTTTTCTTCTTGTTCTTGCCGCCGATCTCCTGTGCGATGTGCCAGGCGATCGCCTCGCCCTCTCGATCGGGGTCCGGCGCCAAGAACACTTTCTCCGATTCCTGAGCCTTCTTCTTGATCTCCGACAGGACCTTGGCCTTCCCTTTGATCGTCACGTATTGCGGCTCGAAATCATGCTCAAGATCGACCCCCAGCTTGCTCGTCGGCAGGTCTTTCACGTGACCGACCGAAGCCATGACGGTGTACCCTCGCCCAAGGTACTTAGTAATCGTCCTGGCTTTTGCTGGAGACTCAACGATAACGAGTGCTTTCGTCATGCCTACTCCACGATATGTATCTTAATCCCCTTCACGACATGTCGGTGCTTTCGCTCGATCCGCTGCGCGAATTCGTCGCTCACGCGAGTCCACGGGGGACGACTCGGAGATACGACGGTCCCGGCAACTGGCGCGCGTGCCGTTTCAACTCCAACCCCAGCAACACGGCGCTCACCTCTCCCGCGGTCATCCCGGAACGCTCGATGAGCTCGTCGATGTGCACGGGTTCGTGCGAGAGCAACTCGTACACCCGAGCTTCGAGGGCGTCAAGAGAAGCACCGGTCTCCGCTCGCTGACGGACCTGAACCGGCAGTTCCGCTCGGACCCGGTGGTCGAGTTGAGGGAGCAGTTCCTCGAGGACGTCCTCTGCGCTTTCCACCAGTTTCGCGCCTTGCTTGATCAAGCTGTGCGGACCCCGACTGTTCTCAGCATGAATTGATCCCGGCACTGCGAATACCTCCCGACCTTGATCGAGCGCAAGCCGCGCAGTGATGAGCGACCCGCTCTGCATCGTGGCTTCTGTTACCACCACTCCCAAGCAAAGTCCACTGATGATGCGATTTCGCCTGGGGAAATGGTAGCTGTGCGGAGCCGCGCCGATCGGCAATTCGGAGATCACGGCACCCTGAGCTTCGATCTCAAGCCTCAACTTTTCGTGCTCCGGCGGATACGTTTTCTCGATCCCGCACCCCATCACGGCGATCGTCCGTCCGTTTGCATCCAAGGCGCCACGATGCGCGGCCGCGTCGATCCCCCTGGCTAAGCCGCTCACGATCGTAAACCCGGCCGTCGCCAGATCGCGACACAGTGTCTCCGTCGCCACCCGTCCGCCGGCCGTAGCCCGTCGCGCCCCCACCACCGCAATCGCCAGGTCGTCCTTGGGATCGAGATTCCCCGTGAGATACAACAGCAGGGGCGGGTCAGGAATCGCTTTCAGACGTTCAGGATACCGCCTGTCTAAACAGGTGACGACCGTTCCTTTCAGCCGATCAACCTGCCTGAGCCCCTGTTCGATCCAGTGGCGCGTCGCTTGATCGGCGCCCACCGTAAGAGCCTTGGCCGCGCCGGCCGAACAGCCGAGGCGCATCAGCTCATCGGACGGGGCCTCCATCACCCGCTGCGGCGACCCGAGCGCTTGAACGAGACGAAACAGCGTGGACTCCCCCACTCCCTTGATCGCACATAAGGCGAGCCATGCACGAAAATCGAAAGGCGTCACCATACACGATTCTGATGCTTCAGGCCAAGTCCTCCCGGTGTCGCCGGGAATCGACCGCGGTCTCCACTCTACAACACGACGATGTCGAACTGCTCCAGATGCAGCTTCTCATCCGGCATCACGATCACCTTGACGTGAAACTGCTGTTCGATCTCATCAAGGCCTTGGCGCTCTTCCTCTTGCAAGAGGTCGGCGACCGCCGGGTGCGTCCCGACGACGATCTTCCCGTTGTCCGCGCTGTCGCCCACGCGACGCAGCTCTCGAAACAGCTCGTACGCCACGGTAGTCGGAGATTTGGTATACCCTCTCCCCTCACAATACCGGCAGGGCTCCGACATGGCGCGTAGCAGGTCTTCTCGCACACGTTCGCGAGACAGCTCGATGAGCCCCAGGTCGGAAATTCGGGAAATGCGGGATCGCGCCTTGTCCGTCGACATCGCATCCACGAACGCCTGGTAGACGCGTTCTCGATTCTTTTCCCTTTCCATGTCGATGAAATCGATGATGATGATCCCGCCGATGCCCCGCAGTTTGATCTGATAGGCGATCTCCTTAGCCGCCTCCAGGTTGTTACGCAAGATAGTTTCCTCTTGGTCGCGTTTCCCGACGAACCGGCCCGTATTCACGTCGATCACCGTCATGGCTTCCGTGTGATCGATCACGATGTACCCGCCCGACTTCAGCCAGACCTTGCGGCTTAACGCGCGAGTGATCTCCTGCTCGATCCCCAGCGCATCAAACAGGGGCTCCGACTTCTCATAATAGTGGACCTTGGACGTCTGTTCCGGCGAGAACCGCTCCACGAAATCCCGGATGGCTTGGTATTCCGCTTTGGAATCGATCCACAAGCGGTCCACTCGCTTGCCGAACAAATCTCGGACGACCCGGAAGCTCAGGCTCAAATCCGTATGGAGCAGGGCCGGCGCGGGCTTTTCCCGTTTCGCGAGAATGTCTTGCCACAGCACATGGAGAAATTCGACGTCGGAGCGGAGCTCCTCCTCCTTGACGCCCTCGCTCACGGTCCTGACGATGTAGCCGAAGCCGGGGCGACGAATCCGCCGCATCATGTCCTTCAACCTCGCTCGCTCATCGTCACGCGGTATTCGTCGCGAGACCCCGATATGCTCGACGTTCGGCATAAAGACGAGATAACGTCCAGGCAGGGACACATACGTAGTCACTCGAGGACCCTTTGTGCCGATGGGCCCCTTCGAAATCTGAACCATAACTTCCTGGCCCGGGGTCAATAACTGTTCAATGGGCTTGGAGGACTGGCGCCGAGGCCGCGGCAATTCCGCCCCCTTATCCTCGTCCTCCACGGTGTCAAGCAAAGTTTCCCCGAAGTCCGCCTCGCTGGACAGGTCGGAGACGTGCATGAAGGCGGCCTTCTCCATGCCGATGTCGATGAAGGCCGCCTGCATCCCCGGTAACACCTTCGCCACGCGCCCCTTATAGATGTTGCCGACAAAGTCCTTGTGTTTGATCCGGTCGCTGTACAGATCGGTCACGACCCCGTTGTCGAGCACGGCCACGCGCGTCTCCTCGCGCGCGACGCTGATCGCAATTTCTTGTCCCATAACACCCTCTTCCAACGCGTCCGGCGTTCGGCGGTCAGCGCCCCAGCTGAGAACCGAAAGCCGACGGCATCTTCAATAGAATAACGACAGGCGACGTCGCTTGATGTTCAGCAACAGGCCGAGCGCCGCCATCGTCATGATCGTGGCACTCCCGCCGTAACTCATCAACGGCAGGGGTATCCCAACGATGGGAAACATGCCCGCCGTCATCCCGACGTTGACGACGACGCAGAAACACAGCATGGCGATGATGCCGGCGGCCAGCAACGAACCCAGCGTATCCTTGGCTTTCGTGGCGATCTCCAACGAGAGCCAGATGAGCGCCACAAACAGCGCCAGCAGCACAAGCACTCCCAAGAACCCCCATTCCTCCGCAAATACCGCGAAGACGAAATCGGTATGGCCCTCGGGGAGAAACTTCAATTGGCTCTGGGTTCCGCCGTACAGCCCTTTCCCGAACAACTCGCCGGACCCGATCGCGATCTTGGACTGCAGGGCATGGTATCCCTTGCCTCCGGGGTCATAGGCGGGATCGACGAAGGCCATGATCCGATGACGCTGATAATCGTGCAGGGAGCCCCACATGGCTTCCCACGCGAAGGGGAAGAGCATCAAAGAAAACAGGAAGATGATGCCGACCGCTTGCGAGCGCACCCCGACCATCAGGAGCATCGCCGCATAGATGGCGAGAAAGCTCAACCCGCTCCCCAAGTCCGGCTGCTTCAAAATCAACAAGAGTCCCGGCAGCATGATCAACCCGGGCACGACGACACGCTGCAACCAACCGATGCGCGGCGCCTTCGCATAGTAGTTCGCCAGCACGAGGACCAAGACCAATTTGGCGAATTCTGAAGGCTGAAATGCGAAGGGACCGATCGGGATCCACCGTTGTGCCCCGCGACTCGTCTTACCCATCATCAAGACCACGACCAGCAGCACGAGAACCACCCCATACAGTGGATACGCCAGCCTGGCGACCTTGTGATAGTCGGGGACCAGCATAAGGATAAATGCCACGGATCCGAGACCGATCCACATCATCTGTTTGGCATAGAAGGGCACACCGCCGGGCTGGGTATGCGTGACGCTGTAAATCGACAGCAGCCCGAGGCAGAGGATCCCGACGATGAGGCCGATATACCGCCAATCGAAGTTGTCGAACCCCCGACTATCGATCACAACGGAGATCCCTCCGGTACGACATGCGCTTGCTGGGACGGAGACTGCGCGGCCTGTGCCGTCGTCGCGGTCGCCCCCGCAACTTTGACATAGGCCTCAATGAGTTCCTTCGCCAAGGGCGCGGCCGCCGATCCTCCATGCCCCATGTGTTCCGCGAGCACCGCCACCGCAATCGTGGGAGACTCCACCGGGGCGAAGGCCACGAACCAGGCGTGATCACGCAACTTCTTGGGAACGTCTTTTTCAGGGCCCGTGCGAAGCGCCGCCGTTTGAGCCGTGCCCGTTTTCCCGGCTATGGAAACAAGAGCGGACTTCGCGCGTGTGGCGGTCCCTTCCGTCACGACCCCAGCCAGAGCATCCCGAATCAGTGCCAAGGTATCAGGCTTGATGTCGACCTTGCCCCTGGGGATGGCAGGAAGCTCCTGTAACTGGCCGGTCGTCCGGTCCATCACCGCCCGAACCAAGCGCGGACGGAACAGCACTCCCTTGTTGGCGACGGTGCCCACCAGACTGGCCATCTGGAGGGGGGTTACCGTGACGTACCCCTGCCCGATAGACGCCGAGATCGTCTCTCCCGGTAACCAGACTTGTCCCTTGGCCTTCTGTTTCCAAGCGGTCGACGGCACAATCCCTACTCGTTCCGACGGCAATTCCACTCCGGTCTCCTTGCCGAGCCCGAACTGGCTGGCATAGGCCGCAATCGTGTCGATGCCCATCCGTTGCCCCACCGTGTAGAAATACACGTCACAGGAGTGAACCAAGGCTCGATGGAGTTCGATGATCCCATGCCCGCCGGCTTTCCAGTCGTGGTAGAGTCGGTTCCCGAACTGATAGCCGCCCGTGCACCGAACGGTGGACGAGGGCGACACCGTGTTCGTCTCTAAGGCCGCCGCCGCCATCACGATCTTGAAAGTGGATCCGGGCGGATATTGCCCCTGCGTAGCACGATTGTTCAGCGGACGGCCTTCGTCCTGGACGATGTCCGCCCACTGCTTCGCCGTGAGTTCGCGCGAAAGCACGTTGGGATCAAAGCCCGGGCGGCTGGCCATGGCCAACACATCGCCGTTCCTCGGATCCAGGGCGACGATGGCGCCGGACTCCGGTCCGAGCAGGCTCTCGGCCACCTGTTGCAGGCGCAAATCGATCGTGAGATAGAGGTCGTCGCCCGCTCGAGGTTTTTCCACCACCGCCGCGCGCTTTTCGTGTCCCAGCGCGTCCACCTCCACGCTTTTCTCACCGGCCCGTCCGCGCAGATAGCGGTCGAACGATTTCTCGACCCCGTATTGACCGACGATGCTGCCCTGGTGGAGGTCGTCCGATTCGGTCCGGTCGAGTTGATCCGCCGAAATTTCTCCTACATAGCCTAACAGATGCGCGGCGGTCACGCCCGGGGGATAGTTGCGCTGCGACTCCACCTGGATCATGACGCCCGGGAGCTCGAATCGATGCGACTCCACGATGGTGGCTTCACGGAGGCTCAAGCGATCTTTGATTTTCCTGGGCAGAAGTTTGTTCCCTTTGGCCGACAGTTTTTTCCGCACGAGCTCCTCATCCAGTCCCACCAGCGAGGTGAGGCGCTCGATGAGCGCTTCTCGATCCTTGACGTCCTCGAGACTCACGTAGAGAGTGAAGCTCGGCACATTATTCGCCAGCAGGACACCGTTGCGGTCGTAAATCAAGCCGCGGACCGGCTCAAGGATCACCGACCTCGTCCGGTTGTTCTCGGAGAGGTCCCGATAGTAGGGTCCCTCCTTGATCTGGAGATGCCAGAGCCGCACCGCCAACAGGGCGACGACGAGCAACAGCCCGATACGAAGCACCGCCAGGCGACGTTGCAATTCGCCGAACTCTGAATCTGCGTATCCGGCCGTCGCCATCAGATCGATCTCCTACGCATGACCGAGTGCGCTCGTGTCCCTGTCACTGAAATGAGATGCGCCGTTCCGCCAGTGAGCGTCCACCGGGCAGATACTCGACGGTGAGCCAATAGAGTCCGGTGCTCAGCAGCGCGTTGAAGACCGCCTCGGGAATCATGACAAATCGGCTCACTTGCCAGAGCTCCGATAGATTCTGCAACCCCATACTCATAAGAAACGCCGCTCCGGATGCGAGCGAGATCAGCAACATCCCCACGGCCATCATCACTGGCGTCGCATGTGTCACCTGACGTCCCAGAAACCCCGCAGCCAGTCCCGCCCCGGCTTTGGTGGCGAGGTTGACCCAGAAGGGCCCCGCCGAAAGCAGGTCCTGCGCAAAGCCTAAGAAGAGTCCCAAAACCGCTCCCTTGTATGCACCAAACCAGAAGCCGACCCAACAGACTGCGATCAGTCCCAGATCCGGACGGACCCCCCCCACATTCAGCGATGGGAGAAACACGGACTGCACCGGCATCAAGCAAAGCGCGAGCCCGACATAGATCACGTATTTCATGGGGCCTTGGATGACTCAGGTTTGAGTGGGTCCGGAGAAGGGGTGATGCCAAGCGGGTCCGTGATCACCAGGACCTCCTCGACCTTCTCGAACTCCACGTCCGGGACGATGTCGGCTGATTGGAAGAGATCTCCTTCTTCCTTGACGATACGAGAGATGGTGCCGATCGGCAGTCCGCGGGGAAATCCTCCGACCAGGCCGGAGGTGACCACCCGGTCGCCTTCCTGGACTCCCGAGAGGAGCGGAATGTACTTAAGTTTCACGGATCCATCGGGCATTCCCTGCACGATGCCTTCATCCCGCGTGCGCTGAATCAAACCGGCCACGGCATTATTCGGATCGGAAATGAGGAGGACGACCGACAACGCACTGGATGTCTTGACGACACGACCGACCACGCCGGCCGGCGTGATCACCCCCATCTCCACCTGTACCCCGTCCGAGGTGCCTTTATTCAGGATCAACGACTGATACCAGTTCGTCGCGTCGCGGCCGACCACCTGGGCTCCCACCGTCCGAGGAGCTTGCCGCACCTTGAACTCCAAGAGGGTGGAAAGACGCTCTATCGAAGCCGCCTGCTCGCGCAACTGACTGTTCTGATTCTTTAGATAGTCGATTTCCTTCCGGAGCTGTAGATTCTCGGTATGCACCCCTTGCAGAGCCAAATAGCCATTCCACAGCTCCGACAGACTGTCGCCGATGGCGGACGCCGCGGTGATCGGAAGTTCCAAAACAAGGCTGAGAGGATCACCGACCTTCTGCAAGAGGATCGCGCTCGGGTTGGGAAGTAGAAAGACGGCGGCGAGTAGCAGGACGACGAGTACAAGGGCCAGGCGCCTGGCCCCGTATGTTAGACGAATTATGGCCATCCACTACTGGGATGGGGCCTTACCGCAAGGTGCTGCACTGAGACATCACAGACACCTTCCGGAGCAAATCAAGTTCATCGAGGATCTTCCCCACGCCGAGCACCACCGACGTCAACGGATCGTCGACCGTGATGATCGGCAAATTGGTCTCCTCGCGGAACCGAGTATCCATCCCCTTCAACAATGAGCCACCACCGGTCAACACGATCCCGCGGTCGATGATGTCTCCGGCAAGCTCAGGCGGAGTATTTTCCAAGGCTACCTTGATCGCATTGACGATCGTCCCGATCGGTTCTTGCAGCGCTTCCCGAACTTCGGCATCGTCGACGACGAGCGTACGCGGAATCCCCGAGATGAGATCGCGCCCCTTGATCATCATCGTCTTGCGCTCCTCGAACGGGTAAGCGGATCCGATTTCGAACTTGATCCGCTCTGCCATATGCTCTCCGATCAGGAGGTTATATTTTTTCTTGATGTAATTCATGATCGCTTCGTCCATCCGATCGCCGGCCACCTTGACCGATTCGCTGTAGACGATGCCTCCCAACGAAATGACCGCGATGTCGGTCGTGCCTCCTCCGACATCGACGACCATGTTGCCCGAGGGCTCGGTGATCGGGAGCCCGGCCCCGATGGCCGCGGCGACCGGCTCTTCGATGAGGTAGACCTCGCGAGCCCCGGCCAATTCCGCCGAGTCTCGCACCGCGCGTTGCTCGACCTGAGTAATCCGGGAGGGGACGCCGATGATGATCCGGGGCCGCACAAACGCGCTCCGATTATGAGCCTTGCGGATGAAATGCTTGAGCATCTGCTCGGCCATCTCGAAGTCGGCGATCACCCCTTCCTTCATCGGGCGCACGGCCACGATGTTGCCGGGAGTCCGGCCGAGCATCTTCTTGGCATCCGCCCCGACCGCCAACACCTTCTCGGTTTTTTTCTCGACGGCGACGACGGAGGGCTCGTTTAAGACGATCCCTTTCCCGTGCACGTAGACCAACGTGGTCGCAGTCCCTAAATCGATCGCCAAGTCGTTCGAGAACCAGCCGAATAAATCACCAGGAAACGCCACAGTCGTGTTCCTTTCTCCGCTGACCCCTTCCGTCCGTTGCTCGGATGTGACTAACTGGCGACATCGAGCTGTCCTTCATCGAGCACTTGTGTGTGGGCCATTTCGTCACCCAGGCGGCAGCCGCGCACGTTCCCGATGATCAACAGTCCCTCACAAGCGACGATAGCGAGCGAGACAAGCCAGCCGACGTACGGAATTCCAAACGCCACGAAGGCGACCGCAAAGGGCAAGTTGCGTATGATGGACTCTTTGAACCCTGCCACTTCCCGCGTCCGCGGGGCGACCGTTTGCAGACCGATCAACCGTTTTCCCACACTCCGTCCACCGGCAAATCCATCGGCAAGAAGAATATAGGAGAGGCCGGCAAGAAAACCCACGGGGGACGCAACTCGGTCGGCGACGGCGACAATGAGCAGGTCAATCAGCCTTGCCACGAAGCGGTTAAGGACATGTGCTTTGGGGTAGACACCTGCACTGATTGCACCGCCCCACCCTGCTTCCTCGACCAACGAAGCTCCTTATAGTCAGAGTTGCAGTATAACAAAAGGGGACCGAGAGCACAAATAGAGACGAATCTTCATTGTCAGACGTTCCAACCTCGGACGTATCCCTCGATGGAACCCGTGCCGTATCGAGCGCGGTCGCGTGCTTGCCTTTGCCCGACGTAGCACGTAAAATTCGACCGGTATCCCGGGGATGTCGCTATGATCAAAATCGTCCGGTACGCGAACGAAAAGTACCCCTGGCTTCTCGCAGGAGTCATGGGGTTCGTCGCTATTACCTTCATCGTTGGGATGGGCTGGTGGGGTTTTGGCGAAACATCGGGCACCACCGTCGCCTCTGTCGGCGACCTAAAGGTGTCGCGGGATGAATTCCGCCTGGCTTATGAGAACACCTACCGACTGTACAAAGATCGTCTGCAAGGTGAGATCAAAGACGAAATGATCAAGCAGTTCGTCCTGGAGCAGCTTATTGAAAACCGCTTATGGCTTCTGGTCGCGAAAGACTTGGGGCTCAGCATCTCAGCGGAAGACCTCCGGGCCGACATCATCCGGCGGCCTGAGTTCCAGCGCAACGGCCAATTCGATCCGGACCTCTACCGACGCCTGCTCGCGGCGAACCGATTGACTCCTGCCGCGTTCGAAGCGGTGGAAACGCAGGATCTCCTTACCAACAAAGCGCGCATGATCATCCGAGATTCCGTGGCGCTGACTCCCACCGAGGTCGCCGAAGCGCAGGCGCTTGTCGCCCGCCAGGCCACGCTCGCGCAACCCTCGTCTTCTCAGGCTCAGGAACGAATCTACCAGGACGTTCTGTTTCAGAAGCAACAGCGCGCCCTCGCTGCCTATACCGAGGCCTTGAAGACCAGAATTCCTATCAAGATTCATCGAGAACTACTCTGAAATAAAGCGAACAACGGGTAACAAATAGCGGGTTGCAGGAGGCACGACCAGCTAAGGGTTTGAGCTGCTCGTTATGAGCCATTCGCTGCTCGGTATCACTTTAAAGAATCAACATCGCATCGCCGTAGCTGTAGAACCGGTAGCGCTCCTTGATGGCCGCCTGATAGGCCGCCTTGAGTCGTTCCAGGCCGGCCAGCGCCGCGACCAACATGAGCAGGGTGGTCCGCGGAACGTGAAAGTTCGTCATGAGCGCGTCGACAACCCTGAAGCGGTACCCGGGCGTAATGAAGAGATCGGTCGCCCCTTGAAACGACCGAATCGCTCCCTCCTTCGCTGCTGATTCCAGCGCTCGCACCGTCGTAGTGCCGACCGCCACCACCCGTCCTCCGCCCCGTTGGGTTGCCTGGACACGAGCGACGGTCTCGTCAGGCACGATGCAGACTTCTGCTCCCATCTCATGGTCCTCGATCCGCTGGACGGTAACCGGGCGGAATGTCGCCAGCCCGACATGAAGGGTGATGCGCGCCAGCCCGATCCCCTGCGCGGTGAGACGCTCCACCAAACCGGGGGTAAAGTGAAGACTTGCCGTTGGAGCTGCCACAGCCCCCTCCTCGCTCGCGAACATGGTCTGATACCACTCCTGATCCGCGACCACCGGTTCGCGTCGTATATAGGGCGGCAAGGGCATTGTGCCGATGTCGTGGAGGAGATCACGAACCGAGACCCTGCTATGGACGCGAACCTTGCACGGCGATCCGCGCTCGATGACCTCGACATGCGCATGCTGGTCGAGTTTGATCACCTGCCCCACCCGACAGGAGCCTTTGATGAGGACATCCCATACATCCATCTCAGCTTCTCTCACGAAGACCAGCTCCGCCTTGCCTCCGCCCGGCTGCTTCCGGCCGATGACTCGGGCAGGGATGACCTTGGTGTCGTTGACCACCAGGAGATCTCCTCGGCGAAGCACGGTGGGCAGATCCGCCACTCGCAGATGCCGCATGCCCCCGTCGGCTCGACCGAGTACCAGGAGTCTGGCTTGATCACGCGGGATGACCGGTTGAGCGGCGACGAGCGAGGCGTCGAACGGGAAGTCGAACTCCGATAGCTCCATCAGGACACGGGGGACGGGAACGAGGGGGTTTTGGTCAATGACGCATTGGTTAGGTCAGTGCCCGGATAATAGTACTGGAGGATCGTCGCAAAGGAATAGCCCAGTTCGGCAAGTTCTTTGGCCCCCCACTGGCAGAGCCCCACCGCGTGGCCCGCTCCGTAGCCGCTAAGCACCACGTCGGCACCGATGGATTCAATCGTAAACTGCGTGCTGGGTATGACCGAATAGCCCACCGCCTTGCGCAGGTCCTCTCCACGCAGAAAGAGTTCCCCTTTCGAATGCAACACCCGTAGTTTCGCGACCCGGCCCGCGCGGCTCAGCGCAACAGGGGACATGGTGATGATCGTCCCGAGATCATGCCCTTGCTGGCGCAGCGTCCGCTCGAGCACGTCGAGCTTGAAGGAAGCCTTCCACTGATAAAAGGGCGAGTCGAGATCAAAGGGGCATTCGACTCCCTTCAAATACGGCAGGTCCTTGGCCCAGACGGTGACGGCATCCTCGGTCGGCCCTGCCGCGGTCGAGGAGAACGCCGCGTAGATGGGGGCCTCCTTGTAGGTTACGACCAGCCCTCGCGTCGCTTCCACCGCCTCCTCGACCGCGTGATCAATACCCTGCCGGCCCCGGTAGACTTGGTCCTGCACCGTCGCAACCACATCGTAGTCCCGGCTGGCACTGAGCTGCTTGTGGTAGAGCGCATAGGTTCGCGCGGCAACGGCCTGGGCTTTGAGTACCTCGGGATGCCAGGCCGCGTTGATCTCCTGCGGCACGACGCCTTTCACATATTCTTCGAGGTCCACGTGGTTCAAGACGGATACGCCGGTCCCGCGTCTGACCAGCTGGACGAGCCCGCTGACTTCTAGAGTGGCTCTCGATCCCCCGGAATGCGCGCCTCCATTCCCATTGCTACGAGACAATCCATTTGCGCCTTTGGTCTCCGTCGTGACCGACAGGCTAGCCTCGGGCGCGCGAATAAGCGCTTGCTCCCCTGACAACTTGATCCCGTTGAGCAGAAACCCGCCAGGCGCCACGGCAATCGCCAACGGAGAACGGACCATCTGCTCTCGTCCGTTGACGTTGACGAGAAGACTGTCCGTCTTCGACGCCACATCGACACGCTGCTGATCCTGTGCGAGGAGCACCCGTATGAGCGGGACCTGTGCGGACCCGGTGCCGGCGGTGGTGAACGTGCTGAGGATTAAATATAAGAGCAGGGAGAGACGGATCGGCTTCAGCGGCGAAACACCCATCCGAAGACGAACAGCAGCAGCGTCAGGACGATGCTGATGACCACACTCGTGGCGATCGGGAAATAGAAACTGAAGTTCTCTCGGCGAATCGTGATGTCGCCCGGAAGTTTCCCGAACCATCCGAAAAGGTTTCCGACTCCTGGGAGCTTGTCCGCAGCTATGAGAAGGGCCCCCACGAGCGCGAGGCCGAGCCCGAGCACGAGAAAGACTTTACCAAGTCCAGCCCATTCCGTCATCGTTTATCGCAAAAGATACTCCGCGATCTGTACCGCATTCAACGCAGCGCCTTTTCGAAGATTGTCGGACACCGCCCACAGGTTCAACCCGTTCGTGACCGACTGATCCTCCCGTATACGTCCCACGTACACCTCATCCGTGCCCGCGACATCCAACGGCATCGGGTACAGCTTCTTGCCCGGATCATCGTAGACGATCACGCCCGGCAGGGCCGCCAACGCCGCGCGCGCGTCGTTCGGCGTCAGCGGACGTTCCAATTCGACGTTGATCGCTTCAGAGTGGCAACGCAGGACCGGTACCCGCACGGTCGTCGCCGTGACGCTCATGGCCGGCGCTTCAAGGATTTTTCTCGTTTCGCGGACGATCTTGACCTCTTCCGAGCAATCCCCGGCCTCGCTGAAGGACCCGATATGGGGCAAGAGGTTGAAGGCGATCTGATAGGGATAGACCTCGGCCTTGACCTCTTTGAACGACATCAGGGCCTTTGTCTGCTCGATCAACTCGTCCATTGCGGCTGCGCCGGTCCCCGACACGGACTGGAATGTCGTCACCACGACCCGTTTTACCGTGGCCGCGTCGTGAAGCGGTTTCAACGCCATGACCAACGGCGTCGTGGTGCAGTTCGGAATCGCCACGATGCCGCGGGGTATCGAGTGGAGCGCATGTCCGTTGACCTCGGGAACGACCAGCGGCACGTCAGGGTCCATCCGGAATACCGCGCTGTCATCGATGACGAGGACCCCTTCGGCACCCAGCCGCGCACCGTATTCCCGGCTGACGGCATCCGTCGCAGAAATAAACGCGATATCCACCCCGGTGAAAGACGAGGATGGCACGAGCTCCTCGACCTTCCACTCCTTGCCCTGGCAGGAGAGCACTTCTCCCGCCGACCGGCTCGACGCGAAGAGGCGAAGCGACGCGAGCGGAAACTTTCGCTCCTCGAGGATCTCCAGGCTTTCCTTGCCCACCGCCCCTGTGGCTCCGATCACGGCCACCGTGTATGCGGACTTGCTCTTGAGCATCTGCCGCCCCTACGCCGTCACCGCGATCTTGCGGATGCGATGGTTGAACGTATCCGCCACGAAAATCGTCCCGGCGTCGTCCACCGTCACGCCGAACGGATAATTGAGGCTGCTTGCAAGAGGATCGTCGCCGTCCCCGGCAAACTGCGCCCGACCGTTCCCTGCGAGACGCGCAATCAATGCCTTGCTTCTATCCCAGAGCCGAATGAGATGATTGTCCGAATCAGTGATCAACAGACACCCCGTCCGATCGAGCGCAATCCCGTAGGGACGCGACAGGCTGGTTGAACCCTCATCAGCGACACCCTGGTACCGATACTTGCCGCCGTCCCCGGCGACCGTGCTGATCAGGCCACTGGCCATGTCGATCCTGCGGATTCGGTCGCTGAAGGTATCCGCCACATAGAGCCCGTCCGAATCGAGCGCCAGGCCGCTGGGGCCGGAAAGCCCAGCTTCCGTCGCCGGTACGCCGTCACCCGTATATCCCGACTCGCCGGTTCCCCCCACCGTGGCAATCAGTCCGCACTGCAGGTCCACCCTGCGGATCCGATTATTCCGTTGATCAGCGATGTAGAGAACCGCATCCGTTCCATCCAACGCGAGCGCGACCGGTTCGTAGAGCGCCGCGGCGACCGCCGGCCCGCCATCTCCTGAGAAAAGAGGTTGCCCCGTCCCCGCGACGGTCGTGATCACGCCGGTGTTCGCATCCACGCGGCGGACACGATGATTCATCGTATCGGCGATATACAGATGACCGTGCCTGTCGACGACCACGGCGCTCGGGAAATTGAGCAGCGCGCTCGTTGCCGGTCCTCCGTCTCCCGCGAAACGCGAGGCCCGCGGCGATCCCTTGATCACATAGCGAACCGTCCCGCTGATATCCGCAGCTGGCGTGTAGGGGTGATCCCTCATTGGTGTCTGATCCGCCAGCGGGTCGTATTCCAGCGTTCCCCCTATGCACATGGAGGGAGCAGGAGCTTGATCGGTATCGCGCGCAGCGATTCTCCCGGCCACGGTAGAGATGACGCCGGTCACCCGATCGACCTTTCGTATCACATGATTCTCCGAGTCCGCGATGAACAGATTCCCCCGATGATCGACGGCAACCCACTTAGGTTCGTTCAAGGAGGCGGACGTCGCCGGACCGCCGTCACCGGCATGGGCCGGTTCTCCCGATCCGGCGACTGTCGAAATGGTCATTGTGTGAACGGACATCGTCATCGGCCCGTTGACCTCGTCACGTGAGATTCCGCACGATGGCATCACCCATCTCGACCGTCCCTACCAGGCGCTTGCCTTCACTATGGATGTCCTTGGTCCGATAGCCCAGATCGAGCGTTTTCAGGATGGCCCGCTCCACCGCCTCCGTTTCCTTTTCCATGCCAAGAGCGTATGACAGCAGCATGCCGGCCGATGCGATCGTCGCGATGGGGTTCGCGATGTTTCTGCCGGCGATATCCGGCGCACTTCCGTGAATCGGCTCGAACAAACCCACCTGCGCCCCGATGCTGGCGGAAGGCAGCATGCCGATCGAGCCGGTCAGCATGGCCGCTTCGTCGCTGAGGATGTCCCCGAACATGTTGTTGCATAACAGCACGTCGAACTGACGAGGGTTGCGGACGAGTTGCATCGCGCAGTTGTCCACGTAGATATGGCTTAACTCAACGTCCGCGTACTCTTTATGCACATCGGTCACCACACGGCGCCAGAGCTCAGAGGATTCCAGCACGTTGGCTTTGTCCACCGAGGTCACCTTCCGTCGGCGTTTCCGTGCGGCTTCGAAGGCCACCTTGGCGATCCGGCGAATTTCATCGGTTGTGTAGACCTCCGTGTTGATCCCCCGCTCGATTCCGTTCGCAAGCATCTCGATGCCTTTCGGCTTGCCGAAGTAAATCCCTCCGGTCAATTCCCGCACGACGAGCAGGTCAATCCCCTCGATGACCTCTCTCTTGAGGGTCGATGCATCCGCCAATACCGAATAGAGCTTGGCCGGCCGAAGGTTCGCGTACAATCCGAGGTGTTCCCGCAAACCCAGGAGGGCCCGCTCAGGACGCAAGCTGTACTCCAGCCCCTCCCACTTTGGTCCGCCCACCGCCCCTAGCAATACCGCATCACTTTGCCTGGCGAGGGCCAGCGTTTCTTGCGGCAACGGTACGCCGACCTTGTCGATCGCCTGGCCACCCACGTCTCCCGTTGCAAACTCGAAGGTATGGTGGTACAGCTCGGCGACCGCCTTCAGCACTTTCACGGCTTCTGGAACGACTTCGCGCCCGACCCCGTCACCGTTCAGAACAGCAATCTTCGCTTTCAACCTTCGCTCCTTCCAGAGAATGCCCGCGGCTACTCGATCACCTCTTCATCTTCGAGACGCCAGGCCGGGTCCACGAGACAGAGAAATTCGAGGTCCACTCCTCCGGTGTTCATCAGGCTCTGCTTGCTCTGAGGCGGCACGTAGATGACCGTGCCGGCCTCAACCGGTACCGACCTGTCGTCCACGGAGAACACGCCCTCCCCTGATAGGAAATAATAGACCTCCGACGACTTCAGACGATGCCACTTCGACCGCCGGCCGGACCCCAGCCGCCCATGGGCCAGGCTGTAACCCAGTCGCAGATCGGCCTTGCCCGGATGAAGCAGTTCCCTGAGCACCGTGCGGTCTCCGGCCAAGAACTCCTGCTGCTCGTTCAAACTGGTCTTCAGCATATGCGCGCGGCACCGCAGCGGAAAAAATGGCACTCTACCGTCGGGATTACGCTAAATCAAGCCGACCTTCTGTTGTCCTTCCGCGTGCTTCTGGGCGAAGTAGGCCAGCTTGTTCAGCGCATTCAGGTAGGCACGCGCGGAGGCCGTAATAATATCGGTGTCGGCTCCGTGTCCGGAGACCGTGCGGCCGTCCTCTTCGAGACGGACGGCCACCTCGCCTTGCGCATCGGTACCTCCGGTGATGGCGTTGACGGCATACATCGTCAAGCGGCTCTTGGTCTGCACCATCGAGGCGATGGTCCGAAAGACCGCATCGACCGGGCCGTCCCCGGTCCCGGTGTGCTTGACGAGTTTCCCGTCGATTACCAGCTCCACCGTGGCCGTGGGCACTTCATCCGTGCCGCTCTCGACGTGGAACGATTTCAACGCGACCCATTCCGCCATCTTGCCGATTTCGTCGGAGATGATCACCTCCAAATCCTCTTCGTAAATTTCTTTCTTCTGGTCCGCGAGACGCTTGAAGCGCTCAAAGGCATGATTGATTTCCTCGTCGCTCAGTTTATAGCCCAGCTCTTCCAACCGCTGACGGAACGCGTGACGCCCCGAGAGTTTTCCCATCACCATCTTGCTCTGCGTAAGCCCGATGGCCTCTGGTTTCATGATCTCGTAGGTCGTCTCTCCTTCAGCAGCCCGTCTTGATGAATTCCGGACGTGTGGGCGAACGCATTGGCCCCCACGATCGCTTTGTTGGGTTGGACGACCATACCCGTCACCTTGCTGACGAGGCGACTTGTTTTGGAGAGTTCCTCCGTACGGATTTTTGTATCGGCCTGGTAGAAGTCCTTCCGGGTCCGCAAGCCCATCACGATTTCTTCCAATGACGTATTACCCGCACGTTCGCCGATGCCGTTGATCGTGCATTCCACCTGGCCGGCCCCCTCCAAGACGGCGGCCAGGCTGTTGGCCACGGCCAGCCCAAGGTCGTTATGGCAGTGGACTGAGATCACGGCCTTGGCGGCATTGGGCACCCGTTCCTTGATCCCGCGGATGAGTCGGCCAAACTCCTGAGGAATCGCGTAGCCGACCGTATCTGGGATATTCACGGTTCCCGCTCCGGCCTCGATGACCGCCTCGATCACTTCGTACAGGTAGGACGGATCCGAGCGGCTCGCATCCATCGGCGAAAACTCCACGTCGTCGGTGTAGCTCCTCGCGAGCTGCACCATCTGGACCGCGCGCTGCCTCGCCTCATCTCGCGTCATACGAAACTGATATTTGAGATGAATGTCCGATGTCGACAAGAATGTGTGTATCCGGGCCTTCGGGGCCCCTTTCAACGCTTCCCAGGCCCGCGTGACATCCTCCGGCTTCGCTCGGGCCAGGCTACAAATGATCGGTCCCTCGACCTCTTGCGCGATCCGATGAACGGCTTCGAAGTCACCTGGCGAACTGTACGCAAACCCGGCCTCGATAATGTCGACACCGAGGCGCGCCAGTTGCTTGGCGATCATGACCTTTTCCTCCACGTTCATGCTTGCGCCTGGCGACTGCTCCCCGTCCCGTAACGTCGTTTCGAAAATCCGAATCACACGTGTCATGTTGGCACCCCTCTCCTCGTCAAGCTGCTCAAAAGGTCCTACGGGCCGAGCCGCAAGAGTCTGACACCTTACGTCGCATCTGCCACACTGAAGGGACCGAACGACGGAGAATGCCGCTCGGACACCGAACCAACGGCCTGAAAAAACAAAAGCCTCCATCCCGCTTCAGGGACGAAGGCTACCCGCGCTCCGTGGTACCACCCTGATTCGGCCATGACAGCTCGCCCGAGCTGCTCATCGCCCTTCGTTGCACCCGCTGACGGGGGTGAGTCGGAGCCCACTAGGGAATCCTTCATGGGCTCGGCTCGGAGGTGAGTTCGGCGGCACCGGGCTGGTTTGCACCATCCACCAGCTCTCTCGATTCCGATTGCCTTGCCTACTACTCCTCGTCGTCGCCGTTACTCTTTCCTCTCCAGCACAGCCGCGTCTGGGCGGGGCACCGGACGCCTCCCGACCATTTTCGCCCCCAACACAACGAGGCGTTCCACCGGACCGGAGAGCGCATAACACGTAAACATAATAAATAACATAACTTGCGGCCACGCTGCCACCAGCATCAGCCCCAAGATGCCCCAAACCAGATAATTGAAATGCCGTCCTCCCCGAAACTTCATGTCCTTGAAGCTGCGGTACTTGATCGTACTCACCATCAGGAAGGACAGGCACAGGGTAATGATCAGGGTCAGTAGCGGTTTGATCTCCTGGCCCATGCGAATGATATAGTGGTCGAAAATGACCAGCGAGGCCACGACTCCGGCGGCTGCCGGGATCGCCAGACCCGTGAAATACTTCGCGTCCGCGGTGGCCACCGTCGCGTTGAATCGTGCGAGGCGGACCGCGCCGAGCGCGACATAGGCGAACATCACCGCCGCTCCGAACATCCCCTGGCTGCTCAACGCCCAGGAGTAGATCAACAGACCCGGCGCGACCCCGAATGAAACGACGTCCGACAGCGAGTCATACTCGAGACCGAACTGGCTTGTGCTATTGGTCAGGCGAGCGGACTTGCCGTCGAGCACGTCAAACACCATGGCGACGAGAATGGCGATCGCCGCCGCCATATAATTGGCGTTGAAGACGGAAAGGATGGAAAACACGCCGCAGAACAGATTGCCCGTCGTGAAGAGATTCGGGATCAGATATATTCCGCGCCGTTTCCTGCCCTCTTTTGCGAACGCCCTCCGGAACGCAGGTCCCTTCATGGTAACACTCCCACCACGGTTTCGCCGCCCTTCACTCGATCTCCCACCGCCACCCGCAACATCGTTCCAAGAGGGAGGAAGCTGTCTATGCGAGAACCGAACCGAATCAAGCCGAATCGCTCTCCCCGTCGCACGGTTTCCCCGGCGGAAGCCCAGCAGACAATCCGTCGCGCGATCAAGCCGGCCACTTGCACGCACAGGATCTTGGCTCCGGACGGCGTTTTCAGCATCACCGCGTTTTGCTCATTGCGCAACGTGGCCTCGGGCCTGTCGGCGATCAAAAAACAGCCGGGCTGATACAACACCCCTTCGACCGTGCCTTCACAGGGCATGCGGTTGACGTGCACATCGAACACGTTCAGGAAAATGCTCAGGCGGATCGCCTTGTCCTTTAAGTACCGAGGCTCGAATTCTTCTTCGATTGCGATCACGCGCCCGTCGGCAGGCGCAACGACCGCCCCGCGTGTTCCGGGAATAGTCCGCCTGGGATTGCGGAAGAACCATGCACAGAACAGCGTGAGGGCGCCACCGAGTCCGGCAACGACGACCCATCCCACCGACCCTGCCAGCAGCGTGAAGGCACCCGCGCTCAGGACGAACGGGAACCCTTCTCTCACGATCGGGATGCTGACGGCACGGTCCGCCATGCTCTAAGTCCTGCTTCCTCCGATGCTCGTCTTGGCTGTCTCAGTTCTTGGTCTTATCCACTAACTGATCTTTCTTCAGCCACGGCATCATCGCACGCAACCGGGCCCCCACTTCTTCGATCGGATGGGCCTCGCCCTTGGCAAGTAAGGCGTTGTAGACGGGACGGTTGGCCTGGTTCTCGAGCACCCATTCTTTCGCGAACTGGCCGCTTTGTATTTCTCCCAAGATCCGACCCATTTCTTTCTTGGTTTCATCCGTGATGATCCGCGGCCCCCGTGTGACGTCACCGTACTTGGCGGTCGTGCTGATCGAATACCGCATGTTCGCGATCCCACCTTGGTAGATGAGGTCCACGATCAACTTCACTTCGTGGAGACACTCAAAGTACGCCATTTCCGGGGAATAGCCGGCATTCACCAGGGTCTCGTACCCGGCTTGAATCAGGGCCGTGAGCCCCCCGCACAGAACCACCTGCTCACCGAAGAGATCGGTCTCGGTCTCTTCGCGAAACGTCGTCTCGATCACGCCAGCACGTCCGGCGCCGATCGCGCTGGCATAGGACAAGCCGATCTGCTTCGTGTCGCCGGTCGGGTCCTGATGAACCGCCAAGAGCGCCGGCACACCGCTGCCTTTGGTGTACTCGGAACGGACCAGGTGCCCCGGACCTTTCGGGGCGACCATGAACACATTCACGTTCGCCGGCGGCACGATCTGACCGAAATGAATATTGAAGCCATGTCCAAACGCCAGGTAGCTTCCCGCTTTGAGATGCGGGGCGATCTCTTGGCGGTAGATGCTCGGCTGAGCCTCATCGGGTGCGAGGGTCATGATCACGTCGGATCTTTTCACCGCGTCGGCCACCGGCATCACCTTGAGCCCGCTCTGCTCTGCCTTATGCCAGGACGGACCCTCGCGCAAGCCCACAAGGACCGCCACCCCGCTTTCCTTAAGGTTCAACGAGTGGGCGTGGCCTTGGCTACCATAACCGATCACTGCAACTGTCTTTCCTCGGATCTGCTGGAGATCCGCATCCTTGTCGTAATACATCTTCATGCGTGGACTCCCTGGAAGGTACTATGAGGTGGTTGGCCTCCTGCAAGGCCTGACCGACTCTGTGTGTTGTTTATTCCCTGACTGCGCGTTTGGGCTGCACGGCGGCAGGGCGGATCGGCTCCCTAGCCACCGCGACCCGGCCCGTCCTCACCAGTTCTTTGATGCCGAGCGGTTGAAGCAAGTTAATGATCGCTTCGATCTTTTTCGGATCCCCCGTGACTTCAATCGTATAGGTTGTGGGCGTCGAGTCAATGACGTTGGCGCGGAAGATGTCGGCGATACGGAGTGCTTCGGCACGATCTTCCGGTTTCGTGTGAACCTTGATCAAGGCGGTCTCTCTTGAAACAAACTCGCTTTCGTTCAGATCCACCACCTTGATGATATCGATGAGTTTATTCAGCTGCTTGACGATCTGCTCGATGATCCGATCATCTCCAGTCGTCACGATCGTCATTTGTGACATGGACGGATCCAACGTCGGCGCCACCGATAGACTTTCGATGTTAAAGCCGCGCCCACTGAACAGTCCGGCGACGCGAGACAACACGCCGAACTTATTCTCAACCGTGACCGAAATGATGTGTTCCATAGAATCAGCCAACAGCGAATAGCCGGTAGCGAACAGCCGGAAACTCCGAGCTACTCGCTGTTCGCTATTCGCTACCTGCTCACGCCGTTAAGACCGTGTCCTTGTCCTCAGGCGCCACTTTGCCGACCGACTGCTTCTTCTTGAGCTCAGGTGGATCATCGAGGATCATTTCGTGGTTGCAGCCGCCCGCGGGGATCATGGGATAGCAATTCTCGTAAGGATACGTCGGGACATCCACGATGACCGGCTTGTCGATCGCGATGGCTTCCTTCAGCACGTCGTCGATATCGGCTACCTTGGAGGGGCGCAGTCCCGCTGCCCCGAATGCTTCAGCCAACTTCACGAAATCCGGCGTCGTGTCCAGGTAACTCGATGCATAGCGGCCCTGATAGAACAAATCCTGCCATTGTCGAACCATACCGTGGAAACCATTGTTGAGCACGATGACCTTAACCGGCAGCTTATTCACCACCGCCGTAGCCATCTCTTGCATATTCATCTGCACGCTGCCGTCCCCCGCGATGCAGAGCACGAGTCGATCAGGGAACGCCGCTTGCGCTCCCATGGCCGCCGGGAATCCGAACCCCATTGTCCCCAACCCCCCCGAAGTCAACCAGCGGTTCGGCTTGGCCATTTTGAAGTACTGGGCCGCCCACATTTGATGCTGGCCGACGTCAGTGGAGACGATCGGGTCACGATCCTTGGTCAGTTCGTAAAGCCGTTTGATGACATGCTGAGGCTTGATGGGGCCATCGGGGTCTTGGTGGTAGGTCAGTGGATGAGCGCGCTGCCATTCATGTATCTGGTCCCACCAGGGCTTTCGCAATTCCCTCTGGTCGCCATTCACCGTTGCTCGCAGGATCTGATTCAACTCGCGGAGAACAGTTTTGCAATCCCCGACGATCGGAATGTCGACGTGAATGTTTTTTCGGATGGACGTCGGATCGATATCGACATGAATGATCTTGGCGAAGGGACAAAATTCCGATACCTTTCCCGTGACCCGATCATCGAAGCGCGCTCCCACTGCGATGACGAGATCGGAATAGTGCACCGCCATATTGGCCCAATAGGTCCCGTGCATGCCCATCATCCCCATCGAGAGCGCATGCTCTCCGGGGAAAGCCCCCAATCCCATCAGAGTCATATCCACCGGGATTTGGGTCATCTCGGCGAACTCCAACAGCTCTTGTGATGCGCCGGAGAACACCACCCCGCCTCCAACATAGAGGATGGGTTTCTTGGCTTTCATGATGGCTTCTGCTGCCTGCTTGATCTGCCATTTGTTCCCTTCGTAGGTGGGGTTATAGCCACGGATGGAGACGGACTTCGGGTAGTTGAAATCCGCTTGATTCTGGGACACGTCTTTTGGGATGTCCACGAGCACAGGCCCCGGACGACCTGTCGTGGCGATATAAAAGGCTTCTTTGATCGTGGTCGCCAGGTCGGTGACGTCCTTGACGAGAAAGTTGTATTTTGTGCAAGGCCGACTCAGCCCTATGTTGTCGGCTTCTTGGAAGGCATCGTTTCCGATGAGATGCGTCGACACCTGGCCGCTGAAGCACACCACCGGCACCGAATCCATATAGGCGTCGGCCAAGGCCGTAATGACATTGGTCATACCGGGCCCTGAGGTCACCAAAGCGACGCCGGCTTTTCCGGTCGCCTTGGCATAGCCTTCGGCCATATGACCTGCGCCCTGCTCATGGCGGGTGAGAATGACCTGGATGTCGTCTTGCTGGTGCAGAACATCAAAAATCTTCAGAACTACCCCCCCGGGCAGGGCAAAAATGGTCTTCACGCCTTCCTTCCGAAGACACTCAACAAAGATCTCCGCCCCTGACATTTTCATATTGCCTCCCCTCCGCTCCCCGTCACCTTCGCATGGGAGAAGGGAACAAATTTACACGTCCCCGTCAACGTCGGGTAACGAGTCACCCCGCCGAATAGAAAATCTGTTTGTAAAATCAATGGGAAAGAATGGGTGATGGTACCATCGCGATCACGGAACGTCAAGCTGGCGAAACACATTCACCCGTCGTAGCGACTTGGAACCACCCGCCTTGCATGTTATGGTCAGGTCCTGATGCTGTCAACGAGACCCCCAGAAATCAAGATCCTTTCACGTGCTGGCTGTCACTTGTGCGAAGTCGTCAAGAAGATCACACAGCGTCTCCAGAAAGAAATGTGCTTTCGTCTGTCTGTCATCGACGTCTCACAAGATGACGGAGCCCTGGACCGGTACGGATCACAGATCCCCGTCGTGCTGATTGACGAGGTTGAAGTTCTTTCCGGACCAATGACAGAGGGAGAACTGCGGAGAGCAATTAAGAGAGCGCGCTGGAGCCAGCCTGTAAGCCGGATTCTGTCCCAGCTGAGTCGGAGACTCCGCCGGGGATGATCATTTCTCTGGGACCCAAGTTACCTCGGGACTCAAGCGACCTACCCGAGAACCTCGGCCGGGCCAGCCTTTCCAGCTCGTCTCGCTAAGGAGCCGATCCGGTCGTTCCCCTATTTGGTCTTGCACCGGGCGACGCTTACCCTGCCGTTGATGTCGCCACCAACGCGGTGGGCTCTTACTCCACCGTTTCACCCTTGCCTGAGCCGAAGCGACCAATACAGGATCCCATCGCCTTGGCCATCGGCGGTTTGTTTTCTGTGGTGCTGGTGTCGGATTGCTCCGCCTGGGTGTTACCCAGCGCCCTGCCCTTGGAGTCCGGACTTTCCTCTTGCCTCTCATTAAGGCAAGCGACCATCTGCCCGGCTCTAGCGCGCGAGGTTAGTATACGAACCTATAGATGGGCTTTGCAAGCCAGAACCGGAGCCCACAAGGAATTTTTACGCGGCCATAGCGGGAACGGCAACTCCCCGCATACTATGTGCGTCGTCAGCCTGAGGCAGCCGATCATTGATAAACCGGACTAACCGTACGTACTCGTCATCCGAGGTTCGAATAAATTCGAGGCCGGCACGTCTCCCTTCGACCCAGCGAACAGCCGCCAGTTCGACCTCCAGGGGGCGTTCCTGGTCTGGGAGGAACACACGAAGTTGCACGTATTGCCCCAGATCCAGATGAGACGAAGTTTCCAACATGCAGCCTGGCAGGGTCACATCGATCGTGCGGCCCTCGCCGGCGACCATTTCTCCCGCGAAGATGACGGCGCATTCAACCGGGATTCGTGGAGAGTAACGGGTTTCCATAGTGACCTCCTGGGTGATTCCCATGACCAAAAGTCTAGCTGGTGAGGGTTCGTCCGCAACCCTACTATCGAGGGGAATGAGATCTAGCGGAAGAGTTACTCAGGACAAGGCAGCCAGCCAATCACATCGAAGCAGCAGTGGATAGTTACCTGGATGAAAGTGCCGGAAGAGGTCCTGGCTGGAATCCCGGTTCCGGTTTGTAGAGGGCGAGGGCTTCTGGCATCCATGTATGGAGCTGCTTGATCCTGGTGCCGTGGCTGGGGTGAGTTGACAAGAATTCGGAGGAGTTCCCACCCCCTCGCTGTTCCATCCGCTCCCAGAGATGGACAGCTTCCCGAGGATCGTACCCGGCTTGCGCTGCGAGCAGGAGTCCGATGTAGTCCGCTTCCGACTCATGCGCCCGGCTGAAGGGGAGAAGCACGCCAACCTGTGCTCCGATTCCGAGCGCAGCCATGGCAGTTTGCGACAGCCTGGGGTCAGTACCACTAACACCCAGCGCCGCCCCGACTACCTGAAGGGTCGACTGGGTGAGCTGATTCTGACTCATCCGTTCAGCTCCATGGCGGGCCAGCGCATGGACGACTTCATGCCCCATGACCGCAGCAAGTCCGGCTTCCGTTTTCGCGACCGGGAAGATTCCTGTGTAGACCGCAATCTTGCCTCCAGGGAGCGCAAAAGCGTTCGCAGTGCGATCATCCTTGATGACGGTCACTTCCCATTGGAACTGATTCGCCATTTCGGAGTATTTGGAGTTCTTGGCCGCCTCGATCACGCGGCGAGCGACGCGTTGGACCGGCTCCACTTCCCTCGGATCTTGGGACTTCACCACTTTGGGATCGTTCGTCACTTGCTGATAGGCTTGCGCGCCCAATTGCATCTCTTGAGAAACGGATGTCATGAGTAACTGTGATCGTCCCGTATAGGGATTCGTTTCGCAGCCGACTACAGAGGTGAACAAGGCGAGTAGGCCGAAGACGAGAACCCACGATAAACTGCGAGGCTTCATAGCCACTTCACATCGAAGATCCGATCTGCGTTTGACCACCTTCCACCGGTCTGTTAGATTACCGCGCCGCCATCGCGATTTTCCACAGGAGCCCCTGACATTGAATGCCTCGCCTCCGGCAAGTTTCACTCCTCACATTGGGATTGATGAATCAGGTAAGGGAGATTACTTCGGACCGTTGGTCATTGCCGCCGTTTATATCGACGACATCACGCAAGGTGAACTGCACCTCATGCAGGTCAGGGATAGCAAAAAAATCTCTGACGGACGCATTCTGGAGTTGGCGCCGGATATCCGTCAGATCTGCCCGCACAGCATCGTCGCCATCGGCCCGCAGCGTTACAACGAGCTTTACGCCAAGATCAAGAACTTGAATCGCTTGCTGGCGTGGGGACATGCTCGCACATTGGAAAACTTACTCCAGCAAGTCGACTGTTCCTTGGCGATTGCCGACCAATTCGGGGACGAACGACTAATCCTGAATGCCCTGCAAGAAAAAGGGAAGCTCATTCGTCTGGAGCAGCGGCCCAGGGCTGAAGAAGACCTGGCGGTCGCGGCAGCATCGATCCTGGCGCGCGCCGAATTCCTAATCCGCCTGAAGCGATTGTCCGATGACGTGGGAACAACGCTCCCCAAGGGAGCCTCCTCCGCCGTGACTCTCGCTGCGCGAATGGTCGTCAAGAAACACGGACAAGAGCGGTTGAGAACGGTGGCGAAGATGCACTTCAAGACCACCAGGGAAGTGATGGAAGGTTAGGCGTTCTCCTCAAGGGTTGGCGCTGGCTGCGTGGCTTCTGCTGCCGGACCCTCCCAATAGAGGATACGCTGACAATAGGGGCAAGTGTAGAGATCGTCTGCTCGTTTGACTTGGGCCACCAATTGGGGAGGCACCTGCAGGCGACATCCGCAACAGGTCCCGTCCTTGATCGCGGCCAAGGCTTGTTCTTTCCTCGCGCCCTTGAGTTTCGTATAGCGATCGAGCAGTGCTCTGTCGACCCTCGCGGCCCATTCTGACTGCTTCTGCTCAAGTTCGCTCATCTCTCGGTCGAGCTGCAGAGCCAGCGCATCGACGGATCGCTTCTCCGCTGAGAAAACCCTTTCCGCCTCGCCTACCTTCGCTTGCATCTCCTTGACAACGCCCTGAGTCCCCTCGATCTGTTCCATCAAGTCGAGGACCTTGTCCTCAATCTCGCGCCGCTTCTTGTTGGCCATTTCGATCTCGAACAAATGGGCCTGGTACTCTTTGTTCGTTTTGATCTCGGAGAGACGCGCCTTCAGTTTCTCGATCTGGGCCTCGTGCAGCTCCAGATCCTTTTCATACGAACGGCGTCCCTTCACCAAGCCTTCCATGGTGGCCATGGCCTTCTGCAGGAACTCAGTGGCTTCTTTCAGGGGAGCTTCGGCGGCGGCAAGACGTTCGGGAAGTTTTCTCCGCTGCTCCCGCAATTCCGCGAGGCGGAGGTCGAGATGCTGGAGTTCAATGAGTGGGGACAGGTTCGTGCTCAACGGACTCCCTAAGGTAACGGATGGACGATCTCATCATGCTGTCATCTCTCCTCGCCACAGCACCCCGCCCGGCGAGCATTAAGGAAGCCGAGCGGTGGGCCCACTAGGACTCGAACCTAGGACCAGCTGATTATGAGTCAGCCGCTCTGACCACCTGAGCTATGGGCCCAGCCGGTGGCCGATTCTAGGCCCCTCCCCGAGCTGAGTCAAATACACCCAGAGGGATCCTACAAGCTTTCGACGAAGCTGCGCAACTTCTTGCTCCGGCTGGGGTGGCGCAGCTTGCGCAGCGCCTTGGCCTCGATCTGCCTGATGCGTTCGCGGGTGACTTCGAAGTCCTGGCCAACCTCCTCCAGCGTGTGATCCGTGGCCTCGCCGATCCCGAACCGTTTCCGGAGCACCTTCTCCTCTCTCGGCGTCAGAGTTTCCAGGGCGCTGTTGATTTGACGTTGGAGATCGTACCGAATCGCCGCTTCCAGCGGTGAAACGGCCTTCTTGTCTTCGATGAAATCGCCCAGATGGCTGTCCTCTTCTTCTCCGATCGGGGTTTCGAGCGAGATAGGCTCGCGCGCGATCTTCAAAATCTTTCGGACCTTGTCGAGCGGAAGATCCATGCGCTCGGCAATTTCTTCCGGGGTTGGTTCACGTCCCAGTTTCTGCACCAGATGCCGGGAAGTCCGGATCAGTTTATTGATCGTCTCGATCATGTGAACCGGAATACGGATCGTCCTCGCCTGATCGGCGATCGCGCGTGTGATCGCCTGGCGAATCCACCAGGTCGCATAGGTGCTGAACTTGTAGCCGCGCTTATACTCGAACTTGTCCACCGCCTTCATGAGCCCGATGTTGCCTTCTTGAATCAAGTCCAAGAACTGGAGCCCGCGGTTCGTATATTTCTTGGCGATGCTGACGACCAGCCGGAGATTAGCCTCGACCAGCTCCGCTTTGCCTCGCTTGACCTTGTCTTCAGCCACATCCAGGTGGCGCACCGCCTCCTTGATCTCGTCGGCCGAGACCAATGCCTCCTCGGTCTCCAACTGACGAATGCGCGCCTTGGCGGCCTGATAGACCTTTTTGATGTCCTGCAGCGTGTCCTCCGAAAGACTGGTCTTCCGCTTGACCGCGAGCAAGTCTTTGCGCGAGCGGCCCAATCGTCGGAGCACTTCCGCGCCGGCTTCTCCCCCTACTCCCAGGCGGCGGTGGCAGTGGGCGATCTCTCGCTCGGCGGTTCGGATCTGGACCGCCAGGTCGCGCACCCGTTGCACCATGCGGTCCTTCAGCACCGCGTGCAGGTTGACGGTCTCCATCTTCTCGACCACCTGCTGTCGAATCACGTCGATCTGCTTCTTGATCTTCTTCTGCTTTGCGGGATCGTTTTGGGCATGACGGCTCGCCTCGTAGAGCGCTTTGAGCGTTGACGAGACCTTGCGAACCGCGTTCAACCCTTCCAACGTTTTGAGGCGGAGTTCCTCGTAGTCCCGTTCGACCGGTTCTTCTTCGAACTCTTCCTCCGTCTCCACCACCGGGACGATTTCACGCACATCGATCTTGCCGCTCTTGAGTTGCTCCCGCAAAGACAGGACGAATTCGATCGTCATCGGCATGCCATAGACGACCGACGCGATGTCCCGCTTTCCCTCCTCGATACGCTTGGCGATCTCGATTTCGCCTTCTCGGCTGAGCAGCGCAACGCTGCCCATTTCCTTGAGGTAGAGCCGTACGGGATCGTCCGTCCTGCTTAGGGCCCCCGGCGAGAGATCGATCTCTTTTTCACCTTCCTCGACCGCCTCGCCCTCTTCGCCATCCTCCCCTGCATCCTCGGTTTCGGCGGGCTTCTGAGCCCGTTCGCCATCCGGAGCATCCACGATCTCGATATCCATCTCCCCGAACATGCTCATAATGGTGCCGAACTGCTCGGAGGCCACGACTTCGGCAGGCAAGGTATTGTTCAGCTCATCGTAGGTCAGGAAACCCTTCTCCTTCCCGATGGAGATCAGCTTCTTGACTTCTCCGAGCAATTCCTGTTTCGGCATAATTACTCCTTCGCGCTCACGCGTGGACCGGAACCAGCCGCAGCACCGGCCTTGAGCAATCGTAGCTCATTCACCTGCGCGTTGAGTGACCGAGCGTCGTCTACTCGACCGTCGCGCTCCGCCGCCTTCAGCCGTTCGATCAGGTCGCGCAGCCGCGCGTCCGACCTCTTGCGCGCCAACCGGTCCAGACAGCCTCGGACATAAGCCCGTTCATCATCGTAATGCTTGTCGAGCAGCGACAATTCCGTCGCGACCGCCGCGCATTCTGGGTCGTTCATTGCC
Source organism: Nitrospiraceae bacterium (assembly GCA_037446055.1). Classification (GTDB taxonomy): domain Bacteria; phylum Nitrospirota; class Nitrospiria; order Nitrospirales; family Nitrospiraceae; genus JBBIJI01. The sequence continues at coordinate 7,410 of JBBIJI010000034.1, read as the reverse complement.
TCGTCCAACAAGTCCCGGAGAGCCACCCGACCGTCCGCCCTGACGTGTCGAAGGGCCGACTCCACCAGCCGTCTCAGCGATGGAGTGGCAAACATCTCCCCGGTCAGGCCCGAGATATCCGACGCCTGCAATCGACCCTGCAGCAATAAATGCACGAGGTCGCGTTCCTCCGCCGGGACCTTGAGACGACCAGCGGGTGTGACGGACGACTCGGGCCGAACGATCCGCCTCTGTTTTTGCGGACGTAGGGCAGGATACCGTTCGATCAATCGTTGGTGATTGATCCCCAACCGTTCAGCCACGAGCCGGAATCGTTCGTCCCGCTCGATGGGATGCTCACTCTTCTGCAGAATGCGCAGAATCTCATCCACCGTCCTGATGCGTTCCTCGATACTTCCACGGTCGGCGCCGTCCAGTTTTCGTTCCAACGCAAAGTCCAACAAGCTTGGCGCCTTCCTCTGAAGCTCGAGAAAGGCGTTCGCCCCTTGGCATCGCACAAATGTATCAGGGTCGTCACCGGGAGGGAGAGACACAACCTTGACACTCAAGCCGGAGTTGACGAACAGGTCCAACGTCCGCAAGGCTGCCCGGACGCCGGCCGGGTCCGGATCAAACAGAAGGATGACGTTGCGGGCATATCGTCTGATCGTTTGGACATGGTCCACGGTCAAGGCCGTCCCAAGCGTCCCGACCACATGGGTGATGGCAGCCTGATGGAGCGCGACTACGTCGAAATAGCCCTCCACAATGATCAGAGTTTGCGCAGCGGTGACTGCGGTCCTGGCCAGATCCAATCCGTAGAGCGTCGTCCCCTTCTTGAACAGCGGCGATTCTGGCGAGTTCAAATATTTCGGGCCCTGCTCGTCTAAAACCCGTCCACCGAACCCCACGACCCTCCGGCGGACATCGCTGATCGGGAACATGACGCGCCCACGGAATCGATCATAGCACCCGGTACCGTTCCTGCGGCCGCCTCCACCCGTTTCCCGCGGAACGGCCAGCCCGGAGAGGATGAGTTCATCCTGCGTATAGCCCGCCTTGGTCATCGCCGCCACTAAGGAGTCCCATTCTGACCGGGCATAGCCCAAACTGAATCGCTCAATGGTGGCAGGCTCAATCCCTCGCTGCGCAAGATAAGTCCTCGCTTCCCGCCCCACTTCGGAATCGGCAAGCTGGCGCTGGAACCACAGATTCGCCTCGCGATTCAGTTGTTCGAGTCGACCGGACGCTGCGCGCGTGCGCCCCTCGGAGCCATCGCTCTCAGGGACGTCGACGCCGACCTTGGCCCCGAGCTCCCGTACGACCTCAGGGAAGGAGGCCCCCGTAATTCTCATGAGGAATGTAAACACGTTGCCGCCGGCACCGCAGCCGAAACAGTGGAAGATCTGCCGCGAAGGGCTGACCGTGAAAGAAGGAGTTTTTTCCTGGTGAAACGGGCAAAGGCCTTTCAGATTTTGCCCGGCCCGTACGAGGGTGACGTGCTGGCCAACGACCTCTGCGATGTCGACACGGTCTTTGATGCGATTGATAATCTCTTCCGAAATCAGACCGTACCCCACAGTAGCGATGGCTCCTGGCAGTCCGTCTAACCCGGGCGCGTGAGGCCCTGGATCACAATGATGAAATTGTTGTGAGGAAGTGACCGATCAGGCTACCAAATGCATGAACGCGATGTCAATCACGAGCGTGATCAACCCGGAGGCCACTTCATATGCCGGCCGCCGAGCACGTGGAAGTGGAGGTGGAACACGGACTGTCCTGCGTCGGCACCGGTGTTGACCACGAGCCGATAGCCGGCTTTTGCGATCCCTTTCTCACTCGCAATCCTCGCACAGGTGAGCATGAGATGTCCTAATAACCCTTGGTCCCGTTCTCCTAGGTCCTGAAGGGAGGCAACGTGCCGCTTGGGAATAACAAGGGTGTGGGTCGGCGCCTGAGGGTTGATGTCGTCGAAGGCGAGGACTTTGTCGTCTTCGTGGACGAGTTTGGCGGCGATCTTCTTCTCCGCGATCTTACAGAAGATGCAGTCGCTCATGACTTGGCCCCCTTCTTCCTGAGCCCTGAGGTTCCGTACCGATTCGCCAATTCCTGGAAGATCTCTTCCGGCTTGATGTCGTAAAAGCCGAGCGCGACGAGCGTGTGGAACAACAGATCGGCCGTTTCGTGGATGATCTCTTCCTTCTTCCCACCTTTGGCGGCAAGCACCACCTCGCCGGCCTCCTCCACGACCTTCTTCAGCACCTTGTCGAGACCGCCTTGGAGCAAGGTGGAGGTGTAAGACTCATTCGAGGGCTGTTGCTTCCGCTCCTGAATCGTCTGGTACAACCGCTCCAGGATACCGCCCCAGGCGTCAGTCGTCTTCTTGCCATCCCCATCACCAAGGCGTGAGAAGAAGCAGGCCTTCTCGCCTGTGTGGCAGGTCGGGCCGACCGGTTCGGCTTTGACCAGAATGGCGTCGCGGTCGCAGTCGATGAAAAGATCCTTGAGGATCAGCCGATGGCCCGAAGTTTCACCCTTCTCCCATAACTGCCGGCGTGAGCGACTCCAAAAGTGGACGGATCTGGTCTCGATCGTCTTCTGCAAGGCCTCGCGGTTCATCAAGGCAAACATCAACACCGACCCGTCCCGCCAGTCTTGGACGATAGCCGGGATAAGCCCCTCAGAATCGAATTTCAGTTGGCTGAAATCCATACTGTCCGATCGACGCGCTCGGCGGGTGACATGAGAGGCAAGGAGCCGCAGATCACGCCGCCCCCGAATCTAGCCCTCCGCTATTCTGACCGCAACTCCTCTTTGGCTCAGATATGCTTTTGCCTCCGGAATCGTATGGGTCCGATAGTGAAAGATCGAGGCCGCCAACACCGCATCCGCTTTGCCCTTCACAAAGCCGTCATAAAGATGTTCGAGCGTACCCACGCCTCCTGAGGCAATGACGGGAATCGAGATGGCCTCGGACACAGCCGCGGTCAGTTCTAAATCGTACCCGGTTTGCCGACCGTCACGATCCATGCTGGTAAGCAGAATCTCGCCGGCCCCATACCCCTCCATCTTCTTCGCCCACTCGATGGTGTCAAGGCCGGTCGGCTTGCGGCCGCCATGCGTAAACACTTCCCACCCCGCGGCTGAGACCGCTCGCCGCTTTGCATCGATGGCCACAACGATGCACTGGGTCCCGAATCGCTCGGCCGCTTCCCTGACGAACTCAGGCCGCTGCACTGCGGCGGTATTGATGCTGACCTTGTCGGCCCCGGCATTCAACAAGTTTCGAATGTCTTCCAGCGTCGCGATGCCTCCTCCGACCGTGACCGGCATGAACACCTTCGCCGTCGTTCGCTCGACCACGTCGATGATCGTCTTGCGGTTCTCGTGCGAGGCGGTAATGTCGAGAAAACAAAGCTCGTCCGCTCCTTCGCGATCGTAGATCTGCGCCACCTCCACCGGGTCGCCCGCGTCGCGCAAATTCACGAAGCTCACGCCTTTCACCACACGCCCATCTTTCACGTCCAAACAGGGGATGATGCGTTTCGTCAGCATGCTTGCTCGCTCATGTCATGAGCCACGAGGCGTGTGGCGAAAGGATTGAGGCCTTGCTTGAGAATGTTCATGCCTCTCACCCCGTACCTCTAGCCTCTGCGGCAACGGCGACGATTGCCGCACGCAGGTCCAGCTTCCCATCATACAGGGCCTTACCGACGATTGCCCCTTCGACCCGAGGCCCAAGCGACCTGATCGCCCGCAGGTCCTCAACTCGAGAAATGCCCCCCGAGGCAATCACAGGGACCGAGGAGAGATCGACGACCTCGCGCAATGCCGCCAGATTTGGCCCCTCCAACATACCGTCCCGTGCGATATCGGTATAAATCACAGCTCCGAGCTCATAACCGGACAGATCTTTGAGCAGGTCGACTGCCCACGTGCTCGACACGTTGGTCCAGCCATTCACCGCCACGCGCCCGTGGCGAGCATCGAGTCCTAAGAGGATCCGCCGAGGAAACTCTCGGCAGGCCTGCTCCAGCAGCGAGCGGTCGGTCAGGGCCGCGGTGCCTAAGACCACCCGCGCGACACCGGCGTGGAGAAACCGACGCACCACATCCATCGTTCTTATCCCACCGCCGACTTGCACCTTCACGCTCACCGCCTTGATAATGGATTCGACCTGCGGCAGGTTGCGAGGCGTCCCGTCAACCGCACCATTCAGATCGACCACATGGATCAGAGCAGCCCCCTCTTGCTCCCAACGTCGGGCCATGGACGACGCGTCGTCGGAATAGACGGTCTCTGCGGCCATGTCCCCTTGGCGCAGCCGGACGCAGCGGCCATCTTTGAGATCGATCGCAGGGATTACGAGCATGGCTGAAAATCGTGACGCGTGATTTTCAAATTCGAGGTCTTTTTCAAGGAAGTCTGCCTCCTGTTACGAATTCGCAAGCCCCGTCACTTCTCAGGGTACACCCTCGCCGGTTGGCCGAAGGGGAACTCCTTCAATACTTCGTCGACCCCGTATTGAGCCAGCTCGTCCGCCGTCACAAACGCCCCTCGCCGTTCGAAGAAGCCGAGCGCGTCTTCTGTGAGCGGCCGTTGCTTCTCGTAGTAGTTCGCTTCCCACAAGACCTGCCCGTCCGCCGCAACCAGCTTCACTTCAAATCCCACAGCGGCCGGCGGGTTCGCACCAAGCCGGCTGCCGACTCGTTCCTGGTACACAAGCACCAGCCCTGTCAGGGCGGCGTCGGCCTTCAGACTTTTGGCCGCTTCCGCGGCGACGACGTGGGGATGGGGCTGAGGTTTATGAGCCAATAGCGTAGCCACAGCCTTCGCCGTGTCGCTCGGAGAGAACACCCTGATACCCTCTCTGGCTCGCAGGCGGTTCCAGAGCAGTTGCGTAATGCGCTCGGCCGCCGAAGCCGGGACCACCGTCGTCGGACGTTTTGGAGTTTCGACCTCCGGAGGAATCGCCACAGCGATATCCGACCGCCGCGCTCCCTCGGGAGCGAGAGAGACCTGCGCGACCGGGTCTGTCACCTGGGGCGTTGCGATTGTGGACAGAGGCACAAAGGCCATCGTCTGCACCTGATAGCGCAGGAGTTCCTGGGATGATTTGGTCGTGACCTTTGACCCGAAACTGCATCCCGCCGAGAGCACCCCGGCGGCGCAGAGCAGGCCGTTCGACCAACTCCTCCATCTACTGGCCCATCGTGGGACACCTGCGGTGGTCACTTCCATGCTCCAAAATTCTTGACCAGCCGCAACCCGACCGTCTGACTTTTCTCGGGATGGAATTGACAAGCGATGAGATTGTCGCGCCAGATGCTCGACACAAAGGACGCTCCGTACGTGGTCGTCGTCGCGACCACCTGTTGATCTTCTGGATCAACGTAGTAGGAGTGGACAAAATACCAGTGGGCTCCGTACGCGATCCCATCGAACAACGGACAGGTCCGCTGGAAGTCGACTTGGTTCCAGCCCATGTGCGGCACTTTCAACGTTGGACCAACTCGAAAGCGCTTCACTTTGCCCGGGATTATCCCGAGGCCCTTGTGCAGGCCGAACTCCTCGCTCTCCGTGAACAGCACTTGAAGCCCCAAACAGATGCCGAGGAACGGCTTGCCCGATTGAATGGACGCGCGGATCACTTCCGTAAGCCCGTACCGCTCGAGATTCACCATGCAATCGCCGAAGGCACCCACTCCCGGCAACACCACATGGCTGGCATTCTTGATCGTCGCAACATCGCGCGTCACCACCGCCTGATGCCCTACGGCTTCGAACGCCTTGTGGACACTGCGGAGGTTGCCCATCCCGTAGTCAATGATCGCGATCATGTCCGCTCCGCGGAGGCGAGTCGTTCGTGGCTAAGGACAGGCAGGAACGCCTTCGGTTCATTCATACCCATTGCCCCTTGCCTCTCGCCCCGTGCCTGCCGTTAGGCAGTAACAATACCGCAACCGGCGTGGCACTGCCACTCCCAATCTTCGTTGCCGGATACGGCAGGTTACTGAGCGCAGCCCATGTGCCGATCGAGGCAAGGAGATTGACAGGTAGTGGGTGAACCAGTAGCCTGAGCCAACACGAAGGACGGTATCCGACATGGATGATCAGGCGTTGATAACTTATATCAGAAAATCCGTACCCAACCTCATTGCGCTGTACCGCTTCGGCTCGCAGGCGAAGGGGAGCACTCGTCCTGAAAGTGACATTGATCTCGCTGTGCTGGCGCGCGACCCGATTCCCAACATCCGTCGATTTGAACTCGCCCAGGAGCTAGCCACCCAACTCCATCGCGATGTCGATCTTGTGGACCTACGCACTGCATCAACGGTCATGCGGATGCAAGTTCTGTCTACCGGAACTTGCCTGGATACTCAGAACGAGTCGACTCGGCGGGCATTCGAGATGTACGCGTATTCAGACTATGCCAGGCTCAACGAGGAACGGCGTGAAATCCTAAAGGGTATTACCAAGAGCGGGCTGGTCTATGGCTGACGATGTGATTTTGAACAAAGCCGCCACCATCGAGCGGTGCCTTCAGCGCATTCAGGAAGAATATGCGGGCAACAAGCAGAACCTCGTCGCCAATCAGACCAGGCAAGATGCCATCATCTTGAACCTGCAACGCGCCTGCGAAGCTGCCATCGATCTGGCCATGTATGTCGTAAGCCAGCGGAAGCTCGGCGTGCCACAGGATAGCCGGGATGCGTTTACGCTGTTAGAGACCGCGGGCATTCTCCCGGCTGATCTTGCCACTCGGATGCAACACATGGTCGGATTCCGCAACATCGCCGTGCACGAATACGTCCGTCTGAATCTGGACGTGGTCCACGCCATCATCACCAAACAACTGGAAGACTTCCGGACGTTCTCGTCGACGATCGTGAAAGCGTGCGGCTAACTCGGTTCGGATGTGTGATTGCAAGACCTGACACTCCGTCTCTGGCGGGGACTGTCTGTGGAGGATTGGAAATCTGGACTAGCGTGTGGTACTGAGCGACGGGGAGGCTCTCGCCTCTCCTCAAAAGGAGGTTCGTATGTTGAAAGCCATTTTGAGGGGAGCGCGTCCTGCTAAGTTGGAGCTTACGGGCAGCCGAGGAACCACGTTCGTAGCGTGAAAACCGGTCCGTAAAACCTTCTCCGACGCGGGGGCAGCGAGGCAATCAAATAGGGAAGGTCCGACACTCAGCACTACGAGCTGACTCGGGCAGCCTTCCCCGCGCCTCCCCTCTCTTAGTCGACTACACAAGCTCGACGCGACTCTGACACAGGCCCTCAATGGCCTGCACTGTGAGGGACTCGAATCGAGATTTTTATAACCTCGCCCGCCATTATGATTGGGGGCTGATAGAGCTGTCTTAGCGCGCATTATTCATGACGGTTCGTCTCGCACCCCCTCCCATCCCTCCCCCATACTATGGGGGA